>NZ_JACJRE010000161.1 GCF_014697075.1 Tolypothrix sp. FACHB-123
CATCGGTGAGAGGTTAAGGTAATTGCACTTTTGTCAAGAGGGTGCAGGGAAAGGGGACAAATCCATCTTGGAGACTGGCTTTCGGAGATATTTAACCACGCCTAAGTCTTGATTCTCTCTTGCTGCGAAATATTTAATCGGGTCATCGGCTTTGCCTTTGTCATTTGCGACACTAAAATGGTACAAACCGCGAAATATCATCTCCAAAGAAATGCGGTCAAATGGCAGAGATAATTCGTCTGCAACCGCATCTCCCAAGTCAACTAAAACAGAATAAAATAACCAAGTAGCCCAGATTTGTAGCTTGATACCATTAATAGAACCAGTCCATAAATAAGATAGCCCCAGCAAGCGTTTTACTGTGTAGAAAGCTTCTTCAACTCTCCATCTTCTGCGGTATAAATCTGCGACAACATAAGGAGGTAAAATTTTTGGTTCAAGGACAGAAGTAATGTAAGAATAGCTAGTTTTACCAACTTTCATCTCGATTAAACGTAAAGTCAGTACTGGTGCGCCACCACGACCAGTACCAAGTTGAATCAATCGGTCTTTAAGAGAATGGTCATAGCTAAAAATCTTGAGATATTTAATAGATGCTTTGGCTTTTAAACGAGTAATAAAATGGACTTTTTGATTAATTAGTTGTTGTAAAAACTGGAAATGATAGAAACCTCTGTCAAGTAAAATTAAAGTCGATTCAGTCACTAAATTTAGTAACGCAGATTCAAAATTTGTGTCAGAAGCAGCAGGATTAGTGTGAAACCAAACTTCGACAGGTAAACGAGTAACTAAATCAATAACTGTACAAATTTTACCTGCTAGTTGCCCTGTTTTTATATCTTCCAGGCTTTTTAGCTTCCGAAACAGAGCCTCTAAGGTAGACCCATCAGCTATCCATATTCGTTCAAAATTACAGAGCGCCAACTTCACACTATCTGGCAATGGTCGCCTAAGTCTTTTTTGCCAATTAAATTGCAATTTAGGCAATAAATCTTTAAACACTCGCTCAAATAATTCAGAAGGAAAAACTAAAAATCTTTCTGAGAGTGATTGTTGGGCAACTTTGGTAACTTGACACCATAAGAAACCTTCTCGTGCTAACAGACGATTCAACTCTTGAACGCCAGGAACTTGTCGCCACAACAGTGTCAATACTGCTGCTACCATTAAAGATAAATTAAGAATCCTATCTCGACATCCTAACTGCTTATAATATTTTTGTTGAGCAAAAACCGCTGGGGTTAATAAGGCTTCTAAGTGTTTAGCGATCGCTTCATTATCTACAGTAGGAGTATTATGTCGGTGTACGTGGTCAGAGTTTTGTTTTTGTCGCTTGGGCATCGTAGTAGACCAAACTATTCGTTACCTATTTGATAATTGAATTTAGCTTGCGAAGGTTGCCCAATTTTTATTAAGTTATTCTCTCGTTACAATACTTTTTTATTGGACATTTTAGCTACTAAAACCTTGTTTGATAATGATAATCAAATAGAGTGGGAAGGAGGCGAGCAACGCTCGCCTCCTTCCCAATCCCCCCGCACACGATTATCATTTTCATTTAGCCTTTTTGAGTATTTTAACTGATTGACAAATGTGGAATTACCTTAACCTCTCACCGATG
>NZ_JACJRE010000162.1 GCF_014697075.1 Tolypothrix sp. FACHB-123
TGCTTCTAATAGTTTCATTTGCACCCCAAAATACGATACTACAAGCACCTTATATTAGAGGACGCAAATTATCTTAAGTCCAGAGGATTGGTTCGCGACCACCTATCGCGAACCAATTTCCTTTTCCACATCCCGTGAAAAGTCAGAAAGATATGCTTACACTAGACCGCAAAAAAACATCAGCCCTCCCTTACAGCGTTCTCAACAACAGCATTAAAGAAACCTTCGCTGCCATTGACCGATTTGAATGGCAAGTTGTCGATGAGATTCTGCAAATGCGAGAGAATCAGATTTATCGTGAAGCTGGCTACAAGACTTTTGAGGAATACTGCCAAGCTGAATTATCAGCCTGGGGTGGCTACCGGAGAATCAATCAACTGCTAGGGGCGAAAAAAGTAATTGATGCAGCTGATAAGTTAAGCGAACACATCAAGAATGAACGCCAAGCCCGTCCATTACTGCGTTTGGTCAAGGAACCAGAGAAACTTAAAGCTGCTGTAGCGATCGCACTAGAAGAAAACCCTTCTCCCAGTGAATCAGACTTTGCTGCTGCGGCTAATAAAGTTCTTCCTCGTCCTCCACGGAAAAAAATTCAGGAACCATTGGTTCCCAAAACCAACAAAGTCAAAGTTACATCACCAACTCACCCCAGGTATGAAGAAGAAGGAACTATTGAGACAGATGCACCCAATGCTTTGCAGCAAATTGTTATATGGGCTGATGGCACCAGAGAATTAGTTAATAATACTGATTTGGATGCTTCGACTGTCCCTTTAGCTCCAGAGAGAACATATCCATCTCAATACGTTGAAGCAATCGCACAACTCAAGCAACAGCATCAGCAGGAATTAGAACGGCTAGAGCAGGAGTTGAGGATTGGACTACAAGCTGAGGCTACAGCTAAAGCAGAACAACAAGTACAAGAACAACTGACCGCTTTACAAAATCTGTTTCAGCAGAACAAAGAAGAAAACATCCAGTTACAGCAACGACTTGATGAGTTGGAAGAATTGAGGCAGTTGGAGTTTGAAAACCAGCAACTAAAACAACGTATTCAGGAACTAGAAAACGCTGTACAACAACGGCCTGCTCAAGAATGGGGCAACACTCTGACTAAACAAGCAACTAAAGCCCTGAACAAGCAGGTCAAGCCAGCCTTAGACCAAACAATTGATCTGCGATCGCTTGCTCTTGAACCACCAAAGGAGAATGCCCAAGAGTGCTTACGGCTGATGGGTATAGCGTTGGGCAATCTGGCCAGCGCTATGAACAATACCCAAGCCCTGCAAGCTGCGGCGTTAATTTTGGGGAGTGAACCAACACCGATTGCGATCGCATATCGTGTAGAACAATTGCAACTACTGCCTCAAGCTGTTAGCGATATTCGGGCTGTGTTGTCTAAGCCTGGGTGTACTTGGCAGGACTATCTGAGTGTGGCACAAGAGTATGAGCTGATTAAACAAGACTATCTTGTGGAATTGACCTCGCAAGAGATTGAGCTAATCACCACCCAGGGCAAACGCACCTTAAACTGGCACAATTAGGGTTGACGTTTAATTAAATATATGTGTTTCAATCCATGATTGATTTTGATCATCCATGATCCGTTCTC
>NZ_JACJRE010000163.1 GCF_014697075.1 Tolypothrix sp. FACHB-123
ATGAAAGACGTGGCGGCTACTGTTTTGAGCAAAACTTATTGCTACGCTCAGTCTTGCTCGCCCTTGGCTTTAAGGTCAAAAATTTAGCAGCCCGTGTACTGTGGAATCTTCCACAAGGAACGATTACTCCCCGCTCTCATATGCTGCTTTTAGTAGAGATTGACGAACGCGAATATGTTGCAGATGTAGGATTTGGGGGATTAACACTCACCGCTCCTTTGTCTATGATCCCAAACATTGAACAGATTACACCGCATGAAATGTTTCGATTGATAATGGCTGGCTACACCTACATTATGCAAGCATACATTGGTCAGGAGTGGAAATCGCTTTATAGTTTTGATCTGCAAGAGCAACAACTCGCTGATTATGAGGTCAGCAATTGGTATGTCTCAACTCATCCAAACTCACGTTTTGTGAGCACACTGATAGTTGCTCGACCAGATATAAATTGTCGATATGCATTACAAAACAATAAATTTACAACGTATCATCTCGATGGTCAAAAGCAGTCGCTTGTACTCAATACTGTGAGTGATTTACGTACCGTACTGGAGCAAGTATTCTGTTTGACCTTACCTGAGATTCCTGATCTTAACACTACCTTACAAGAGTTAGTTGAGTAGGCTGCACCCTTGTATGTTTCAATAAACTTAAGTTGCTAGTTAACTCAAATACTTGAAGAGTGCTCATAACGGGACTTAGATTAAAACGGATTGCTTTCAAACTAAATTTCTTGCCAATAATTTGAATCACATTGTTCTCCTTTGCATTGGCAAGCTTTGGACGGTTCTCTGACAAGCCAGAGTTTCCAATCTTTCTTTCTAAGAGCATCAAACTGCGCTCTGGCTAATTCACTATTCTCATTACTGGAAATGTTTAAGGTAATATGCCAAGATTTACTGTGCTTTTTACCTTTTATTCTCTCAAATTTCTGTTGTTTTAATTTAGCAGCGAATTTATCTAAAAGGTCACTGTTGAAAGAGACTCTATAGCCTAAGTCATTACCATTTTTATCATGCTTTGTTTCAATCCAGTAATCTTTGCCCTCAACCTTTTTACGAAAGCTATATGGATGAGCATTATGAATCTCCTTCCAGATATTATTCAAAATGGTTTTCTGGCTTTTTTGGCAAGCATGAGAATTACTAAATCCAGTAATAGTCACATGGTAACCACCCCATTTAACATTTTCTTCATATCCTGGGGAGAGATAAACAGCATATTTATGATCGCGTGGTGATGAGCAGTCTTTAGAGATGTCTTCATTAATAGAAGTCATTAAATTAAGTCCCCGGAGTAAAAAGGCGATCGCAAGTAATACTCAAGTTAGCACCCAGTATGTCAAACCTGCGATCCCAAAGGCGGGCTGCGCCGGAGCTTGTATGTGGTAGAGAAATTTAGCAGTTGGCGAGAAAGACTATCTCAATCCTCATCAAATTTGGATCGTGAAATCTGATGCAGTCAGTGAGGGGTTACCTGTAAAGATGGCAAACTCTGCTCCAGTACCAAAGCCAGATGCAACTCCATTTTGATTGTAAAAGAGCGTTCCACT
>NZ_JACJRE010000164.1 GCF_014697075.1 Tolypothrix sp. FACHB-123
TAGGGGAAACGCATCTTATTTCCTAATAAAAACTAAGAGAGATTTCAAAATGACATTGATAATTGTAAAAATTCCGGCAATGATAAATAAAACAAATAAAAATATTCAGAAAAATCTGAATTAGCTTATCTGAAGCTGAATAATTATTTATTGATACTAAAAAACTCCAAATTTGAGTTTATAAAAGTATATTTACATAGAGAAAAAGGGAGACCTTTCCCTAAGGATTTAAATTCAATTCCTGATATAATAATTTATACTAATGCTAAAACTCTTGTTAAATAATTGTTATCCCATCCAGCGAGAAACTGTTTATTTTTTATTCCACGTTTAACACGCTTTTCTTGACCTAAAAGGTTGACTGCAATATGTCTGAGAATTGCAAAATTCTGTGGAGCATTATCTTTTCTAATCCGACAGTTATCTTCCCTCAAGGCGATATCCAATATCCAATGTAATGAATTTTCTATTCCCCAATGACTGCGAATAGAATTACCAAACTGTTTAGCATTTGACTCAAGGCTACTGATAAAATAATGGGTTTCAACCGTTGTTTCACCATTTAATGAACGGACGGATTCTACCATTCCAACACTATTAAAGTTTGACCAAACTGAATCTGGGTTAAGCCGAGACTGAATTTGAGATAACATTACATAGTGGCGGATTTCATCACGACCATGCCCGGCTTCTTCTGTTTTATATGTGCTATGCTCAATCCCCTCAAAACCTGTATTTATCCCTGATTTAAATAGTTTTTCTACCTCATCATAAAGATTTCCTTGGTTCTTTTTTAATGTAATTACATAATCTGCATTTTGTTGTGTAATTAACTTAACAATCTCTTTTTGACAACCGATTGCATCAATTGTCACGATACACCCAGAGAGTTCTAATACTTTTAACAACTCTGGAATTGCTGTAATTTCATTCGATTTTTCATCCACCTTCACTTGTCCCAACACCAATCTATTTGTAGTTGCCCAGGCGCTTACCATTTGAATTGCGCTTTGGTCACTACTTTTATTATAAGAACCACGTAAGGTTTTTCCGTCAATTGCTACCACTTCACCTGAGGTTATCTTCTGTATTGATTTCATCCAATCAAGAAAACATGATTGAAACTGTTGGGGATTTATTTGTGCAAATACTCTCGCAAAAGTATCGTGAGACGGAATGCCATTTGGTAACTCTAAAAATGTTTGTAACCACTCATACTTAGCACAACCATAAGTCTCTATTGCGACCCATCCATCTGCCCCACAAATTACCGCACATACGGCAATGGTCATAATATCGATTAACTTGTGTCTTTTAGTACGATCTATGCGTGGATCTTCTATTACACTAAAGTGATCAGCAATCGTGATTTTGGGCTTGAGTTTCACAGGCTCTGGCTTAGTTCTACTTTGAGAATGACAATATCATTTTTAGCGATCGCTCTCTTCACCAGTTATATATAGTTCTCTTGTACTACTCAAAACACACCTCTACTTAGCACTTTTCTCTATTTAGATGCGTTTGCCCTG
>NZ_JACJRE010000165.1 GCF_014697075.1 Tolypothrix sp. FACHB-123
GCAACCCCTTTTCTCCCCCTCATCTATGCATGAAGAATCTATACACTTGTCGTCTGCTTTGAAGTTAAACAGTGTAAATAAGGGATGTTTTGTAGCTAAATAAATGCTGTTATTAAAATCAAATAACTTTTGTTTTATTACAACAAATATCAATAAACCAATTACCTAAATTTGGGAAGACTTCATGAGTAGAATCGGTTAGCCGCTCAATCTGTTTTTCAATTTGAGCCATAGCTTTTTTTGTAAGTTTTACCCCATTCTCATAAGTTTTGTGTACTAGCTTAACTACTGGATGAGAACCTTTCCATTTCATAGTACTAGCAAACTTTAAAGCCGTCTCCACTTCATCTAAAATGCTGCCATTCCAATGATTCTCTAGTATTGCCCATGTCCTTTCTATCGGATTATATTTACTATGATAAGGTGGATAGTAAGCTAAACGTATATTTACTTGATGCTTGTGGGCAAACTCTACTATACGTTTCATAAATTGGGTACGTCGTGAACTATTCTGCGGCCCATTATCTTGATTGAGAAGTAGGGTTTGAATATCAGAAAAACGATGCTTTTCTGATAACCAAAAATCTTCTAAAATATCAACAATAAAATCGCTTGTAACTTTCGATTCCGTAAAGTATAAAAATAATTCATCAAACTCTGGAAGGAATATACCATAAGGAGTTACAGTTGTTTTTGGATTATAATCATGGTCATCAGCTTTCGCTCCATCCCTGCTTTTACCCCCGCGATCAAATGAGCCAATCTTAACGCGAGCTTTTGCATCCATGCTTAGACGTAAAATACTTTTATCTTCCGAAGCATCAATATTAACTAGGTCTAATTGCTCAAAGATGGCATCAGTTTGTGGGATTTTTTTTGAGGTTGAACTTTCTTTACCCTTCTGAGCTTATAACCTAAATTATTTAATTTGACTCGAATTGTTTCTGATGTATGTAAATTTTCATCACTATAACCATATTTTTCAATTAATTGCTTTCTGACTTCGGCTGCACTGAGTCTGCTATATAGTCTTTGACTTTTAAAACTAGGATCAGTCTGACTTTGCGAATCTACTATATTTTTTATATCTTCTAAAAGATTTGGCAAATGTTCTTCTGCTTTATAACGCCCTTTGCCACTCATGTTATCAACGCAAGTAATACCACTTTCTAATTCTCTCATCCCTTTCCTAATAGTATCTCGATTCCATCCTAATTCTGATTGTGCAAGTCTTTGCCCTCCTAAACCTAAGCCCTGAACTGTCGAAGCCATAAATTTACGTTTTGCTGCACCTTTTAATTGAGATGCAGTTTCAATCAACAACTTTTTGAGAGAATCAGTTAATACTATAGCCACCAGTTACCACACTCAAAAACAAACATCATTATTCAAATTACTACAAAAGGGGAATGAAGGGGCTGCCGACGGCAGCCCCTTCATTCCCCCCTTAAAATGATTATCATTCTTGTTAATGGAATAGTTTATTTTCTGGAAGTCCCT
>NZ_JACJRE010000017.1 GCF_014697075.1 Tolypothrix sp. FACHB-123
GATGTCAATACATATAAGGCTTTTGGCAAAATAAAGATGCTTTTTTTGTGTTTATATGAGTGCTATAACTAATAATTTGGCATAATAGCTACTGAAGAACCGAAAAACTGGAACTAGCTCAACTTAATTTGATCGCAGGAAGTAAAGCTAAATTAGCCACTGCTCATGAAGATGCTATTAGATATTTGCAAACTGGCTTACAACTTTTAGAAACGGATAGTTGGCAAAGTGAGTATCATTTGATATTAAATCTTTATATCGAATTAATGAAGGCTGAATATTTAAATATCAACTTTGAAAAAGCAGCCAGCTATGCTGATGTTATTAAGCAAAATGCCAATACATTACTAGATAAAGTTAAAGCTTATGAAGCTTTAATGCAGATGTATATGGCGGAAATAAAGATGCAATTAGCTATTGATACTGGATTGCAATTATTGGAGATGTTGACAGTTAGTTTGGAGTCAGCACCACCGCAAAATTTGGATGTAGAGGATTTAATTCATTTACCAAAAATGACCGATCCAAATAAACTCGCAGCCATGCGGATATTAATTAACATGATTTCTGCGGCTTATTTTGCTAATCCAGCATTATTACCGTCGATTGTATTTACAATGATACATCTGTCTGTAAGCTATGGAAATTCTGCTGCTTCTACTTATGGATATGTTTTATATGGCTTGCTACTCTGCGGAATGTTATCGGAAATTGATGCTGGATATCGTTATGGTGAAGTTGCTTTAAATTTATTAGATAGATTTAATGCTAAAGAACTTAAATGTAGAATATTCCTAGTGTGGAATGCTAATATTAAATTTTGGAAGCAGCATTTAAGAACAACAATAGAACCTTTAGTTGAAGCTGTACAATTTGGGTTAGAAAATGGAGATATAGAATATGTAGGTTATTCTTCGATAAATCATTACCTACACATGTTATTCGTCGGAGAAAATTTAGAATCTGTATTTCAACAATTAGAACAATATCAGACTTTAATGCACAAACTTAAACAACAGTGGACTGTTGATACACAAAAAGTTTGGTTGCAATTTATTTCTAATATTGTAGAAGCAACAGTGAATAAATTTGAATTGAATGGCAGCTTTTGTAAGGAAGCGGAGATATTGCCATTATTTTTAGAATCAAATAATTATAATTCTCTGTTTTGTCTGTATTTAGCAAAAACTATCCTATCTTATTTATTTAAACGCAGCAAAGATGCTGTTGATAGTGCAATTATCAGCAAACAATATCTAGAATCTGTTGCTGGACAAGTAACAGTTAGTCAACATAATTTTTACTATTCTCTAGCTTTGTTAGCTGAATATAATAACCAGTCTAATCTTGAACAAGAGCAATATATGCAACAAGTTTTAGCGAATCAGCAGCAAATGGCAAATTGGGCATTTCATGCACCGATGAATTATCAGCATAAGTACGATTTGGTAGCAGCAGAAAAGGCACGAGTTTTAGGCGAAAATTGGCAGGCTATGGAATTGTACGATCAAGCGATTAAGGGTGCAAAAGAAAATCAATATATACATGAAGAAGCACTTGCAAATGAACTGGCGGCAGAATTTTATTTAGCTGCTGGTAAAGAAAAAATTGCCCAAATATATTTAAGTGATGCTTACTATTGTTATAGCCGTTGGGGCGCTAAAGCTAAGGTTGAAGATTTAGAAAAATCCTTTGCACAGTTATTGGTACCCATACTTAATCAAAGACAGTTGCTAGTTAATCAAGGTGACAACAATACTCTTACAAACCATCTATCTCTTGACTCTAATAGTACGAGTGTGACAGCACTTTTAGATTTAGAAACTGTGACTAAAGCTTCTTTAGCAATTGGCTCAGAAATTCAGTTAAATAATTTAATTGAAATTCTGATGCAGGTAATGTTAGAAAATGTGGGAGGGAATAAATCTGCGCTAATTTTGCAAGCTGACGAACAATTAAATTTGGTTGCACTATATCAAAATCATCAGCCTTGCGAAATATGCAATATACCTGTTGATAAAACTCAAAAAATTCCCGTAAGTTTAATTAATTATGTGTCCCATACTCAGGAATATATCTTATTTCATGATGCTACTAGAAATCACAACTTTGCCGCAGATTCTTATATAGTTGAATATCAACCAAAATCTATATTATGTACTCCTATAATCAACCAAGGTAAGCTGATTGGTATTCTTTATTTAGAAAATAGTTTGATAGTTGATGCGTTTACTCAAGATAGATTACAAATTCTCAAACTTCTGGCTTCTCAAGCAGCTATATCTTTAGAAAATGCTCAGCTATATGCAAATCTAGAAAATAAAGTTGCGGCTAGAACCCAGGAATTAAATACAAAAAATCTGCGTTTGCAAGAAACACTAAGCGAACTGAAAATTATGCAAAGCAAACTTATCCAATCGGAAAAAATGTCTGGTTTGGGACAATTAGTGGCTGGTGTGGCTCATGAAATTAATAATCCGATTAACTTTATTTACGCTAATATTGAACCTGCTAAAGAATATATTTTATCTTTGCTGCACTTGATTGAAGTTTATCAACAAGAATATCCGCAGTTGACACCTTTAGTTGAGCAAACTCAAGAAAATATAGATTTGGAATTTTTAATAGATGATTTGCAAAAAATTCTCGATTCGATGAAGATGGGAGCTAACCGAATTCGGAATATTGTTTTAGGGTTGCGTAACTTTTCGCGGTTGGATGAAGCAGATGTTAAGTCTGTAGATATTCATGAAGGGATAGATAATACATTAATGCTGTTGCAGACACGCTTAGTTGCTAACCCAAAATATCCAGCAATTACTATAGTAAAAAATTACGGTCAATTGCCTTTAATTACCTGCTACACTGCGCAGTTAAATCAGGTATTTCTCAATATTATTACTAATGCAATTGATGCTTTGCATGGAAGTCATCAACAGCGATCGCTCTCAAAAATGCAAAATTATACTAGTACAATTACTATTTACACTCAAGTTATTAATAGCGATTGGGTGCGCATCTCTATTAAAGACAATGGTCTTGGTATCCCGAAGAATATTCAACCGCGCATTTTTGATCCATTTTTTACTACTAAGCCTGTAGGTGAAGGTACTGGCTTAGGATTATCTATCAGTTATCAAATTGTAGTTGATAAGCATGGTGGACAAATAGACTGTATTTCCCTACCCGATGAAGGAACAGAGTTTGTCATCGAAATTCCTATTACCCAGAAAACTACTGAGTCTACTCCGGTATTGAACCAGAAGATATAGGATAGAGATCCTAGCATCAAATCGCGATCGCTTATGTCTGTTATACCGCTAATTTCTTCTGTTGACTTGACTTCTCCATTATTAGGCGCTTCTGTAGCTGAATTAACTGCTTGGGTACAGCAGCAAGGACAACCAGCTTATCGAGGTAAGCAGCTACATGATTGGATATATCACAAGGGAGTGCGATCGCTAGCTGATATTTCTGTCTTTCCTAAACAATGGCGTGCTGAAGTCGCAGATATCCCCATTGGACGTTCCAGCATACACCACCGCGCTGTTGCAGCTGATGGCACAATTAAGTATCTGTTGCAACTTGCAGATGGGCAAATTGTGGAAGCTGTGGGGATTCCTAGCGATAAGCGGTTAACTGTCTGTGTTTCTACCCAGGTGGGTTGTCCGATGGCTTGTGATTTCTGTGCTACGGGTAAAGGTGGTTACAAGCGCAATTTAGCCCGCCATGAAATTGTCGATCAGGTGTTGACGGTACAAGAAGATTTTCAGCAACGAGTCAGCCATGTGGTATTTATGGGCATGGGGGAACCGTTGTTAAATACTGAGAATGTGCTTGCAGCTTTAAGATCCTTAAATCAAGATGTCGGTATTGGACAGCGATTACTGACTGTTTCTACTGTGGGAATTCGCGATCGCATTCGTCAGTTAGCCCAGCATCATTTACAAATTACTCTTGCTGTTAGCCTCCACGCCCCTAATCAAGAACTCCGAGAACAGCTAATTCCTAGCGCCCGCTTTTATCCCATCGAAGATTTATTGGCGGAATGTCGGGAATATGTGGAAATTACTGGCCGTCGCGTGAGTTTTGAATACATACTCTTAGCGGGAGTAAACGATTTACCCGAACAAGCCTTGGAACTAGCCAAACGCTTGCGGGGTTTTCAAAGCCATGTGAATCTGATTCCTTACAATCCCATTGAAGAAGTAGATTATAAACGCCCTACTAGCGATCGCATTCAAGCCTTTGTTAATGTCCTAAAACAGCAATTTATTGCTGTCAGCGTCCGTTATTCTCGCGGTTTAGAAGCTGATGCTGCTTGTGGACAATTGCGATCGCGTAAACAGTGAACAAGGCAAAACCCGCATTTCTCACAAGCAGTAGGGGCGGGTTCACAGATATGATTCCATTATTCACGACTATCTTGCTTAACCCGCCCCTACGACCTCTGGACAAAGAGAAATCTAGGTATTGAAAAATTTGGTGAGAAATCCAGGAAAAGCTTTTTGTCTTTCTCTAATTAATATTAAGAGCGTTGTGTAAATAACACAGCGCTCTTTATTATTAAAACTAATAGTTGAAGCTATCAGATAAAAAATTAGATTTTACATTTTGGCATGAATACCAGGGGCATAAGCCTCAATGACTCTAGCAGTGCGTGTACAAGTAATCATCAAGTAATCACAAGTTGGGCATTGGGTACGAGTTATTTGGCTATCAGAAATATAGTGACGTTCAGCCTTACTGCCACAGTTGGGGCAGCAAATTTCTTGTACTATTTGCATTGTTAATTCCCTGGTTGTAAATGAATTATGGTAAGTAAAAACAGCTAATCATCCCAGCCAATCGCTGGTTTAATGCAAATTAATAAAATCCTCTATAATTTGCCTAACTTCTTTAAACAAACTTCAATTTTTTAAAACAAGACTTTATTATCTTTCTATTATCCTAACGGATCTACTAGTTTAACATCTCACTTTGGATATATAAATTAATTTTTGGGAAGGCTCCTATTTAGAAATTTACTGATCCCTACTAATAATGCTTGGAGATAATCTCATTTGCAGTGATCTCGCGCATTAGTCTGTATATTAATAGCAAAAAGTTAAACCCAGAAAAATACTGTAACTTTAGGCACAAAAAATCTTTTTTAAGCTTTACTTAATATTTTTCCTGATGGAGATGATTTATCGCGAAACAATTTAATTAAAACTTCCAATCTTCATGACTCAGAGCTTGGGTGATGTCTGTTAGGCTAGTTGTTGGTAATGGGTAATGGGGAATGGGTAATAGGTAATGGGTTATCCCAGCTATCAATTACCCATAACTTTTTTCTTGGTCAGTTGTCAGTAGGGGCGGGTTTATGAGAGATTTTTATAGATATTTGAGGATATCTGTAAACCCGCCCGTACAGTTGTCATTAGTAACAAAATATAAAAATCTTTCTTAAGAAACTTTTACAAAAAAATTCGCATCAGGATTGAAGTCCTGATGACGAAATTAAAATAATTTGGAAATAATCTATCGCTTGGATAGACTCTGGATTATCCTTAAGCAGGATGAAAATAATCGTAGATTTCTTGAGCTAAACGCGGGCCGATGTTGGGAACTTCTGCGAGTTGGGCGGGTGTGGCTTGGCGAATATAATCGACGGAACGGAAATGTCCTAGCAGCTGCTTTTGGCGATAGTGTCCTAAACCAGGAATTTCATCTAAACGCGATCGCTTTAATTTATCACTGCGTTGTTGACGATGGAAACTCACTGCAAAACGATGAGCTTCATCCCGCAATCGACGTAATAGTTGGACTCCTGGTTGTTCTGCGTTGGTTTCTAAAGGTTGAGATTCTCCAGGTACAAAAATCTCTTCCCGTCGCTTTGCTAAACTAACAACGCGCAAGTCTTCTAATAAGTTCATATCTTGCAAGATAGCGACAACCGATGATAATTGTCCTTTACCGCCATCAATCATGACTAAATCCGGCCAGTCAGGGTTACCCCCACGTTGTAATTGTGGATCTTCAATATATTTGCGAAAGCGGCGCTGGATGACTTCGGCTAAACTGGCGAAATCATCGGAATGTCCGGCGGTAACGTTGGGATTTTTGATTTTGTAGTGACGATAGTGCTGTTTGGCGGGTAAGCCATCGATAAATACTACTTGAGAAGCAACTGCATTTGACCCTTGAATGTGAGAAATGTCGTAACCTTCAATGCGGTGGGGTAAATCTGGTAAATCGACAATTGCAGCTAAATCTTCCATTGCTTGCTGATTGCGATCGCCCAATTTTTGCATTCTTTGCAATTCATATTGAGCATTACGCTCTACCATCTCAATTAATTCTGCCTTAGTTTGGCGTTGGGGCGCTAAAATTGTCACTTTCCGCCCTTTACGCCCAGTTAAAACATCCGCCAAAATTTCCCCTTGTGGTAACTCATGCTGTACCAATATTTCTATGGGAATTTCCACAGCATCAGCAGTTTGGTAATGTTCTTCTAAAACTCGTTGTAAAATCGCCCCAGGTTCAGCATGAGCATCCGCCACAAATGCTAAACGTCCGACTAATTGCCCAGCCCGAATTTGGAATAATTGAATATAAGCTAGTTGTTCATCTGCGGCTAAGGCAATCGCATCTCGCGACACTGTATCATCTGGTAAGGATACTTTTTGCTGTGCAGTCAGGGATTTTAACCCAGAGATTTGATCGCGAATCCGCGCTGCTGCTTCAAAATTCAACGCTTCAGCGGCTTTCTCCATTTGTTGTGTCAAAATCTCAATTAATTCTTGAGTCCGACCTTGAAATACCATCGCTACTTTTTGCACAGTTTTGCGGTATTCTTCCGGTGTAATTAATTTTTGACACACCCCAGGACAGCGCCCTAAATCATAATTTAAACAAGGACGGTCTTTAAATAATGGTTGGGGTCGTTGTCGTAGGGCAAAAATTCGCTTGGATATGCGTAATATTTCCCTTAATAAACCTGCATCTGTATAAGGGCCGTAAAACTTATCTTTTTCTTTGCCTAATTGACGTTTGCGGGTAATAAAAATCCGCGGATATTGTTCCGACCATGTGATGCAGACATAGGGATATTTTTTATCATCTTTCAGCAGTACATTAAAATATGGCTGATGCTGCTTAATTAAATTCGCTTCCAACGCCAAAGCTTCCGCTTCGGTATCGGTCACAATAAATTCAATTTCTGCCACTTGTTTTACCATTGTGGCAATGCGATCGCTTTTATTGTAGCCATCACGAAAATAGGAACGCACCCGCGATCGCAATTTCCGCGATTTACCTATATAGATAATGCGATCGCCTCCATCCCGCATTAAATAAACACCTGGTTCCGGCGGTATCTCGGCTAGACGGTTTTCCAGGCGTTCGGTATCTTTAACTAGTGTTTGGGCAATTTGTGTCACGATTCGCAAATAGGTAAATTGACAAATCCACCTATTTCTATTTTAGGGAAAATCGGATTTTTTTGCCTTAGCTTCCCAGTCAACCGTCAACCGCGCCGCACTGAGCCTGTCGAAGTGTCAACCGTCAACGCTAAAATAAACCGATGATCCATGACAAAGGACTAAAAACTAATATTCTTTTTACAAGCTAATTTTTCGGAAATTGTCATAATTAACTCTTGTAGATTCACAGGTTTAACAAAGTAGCGACAAGCCCCCAATTTCATTGCTTTTTCTTGGTCGTCTTTAAACGCAAATGCGGAAACTACAATAACGGGTATTCTGGAAAAGAATGGTTTATGCTGAAATTTTTCTAGCAATGAATAACCATCAATATCCGGTAACTTCAAATCTAGTAATATTAACTCCGGTTGAAATTTTTCGATAGTTGAGAATAAAGCAGAACCTAAAGATAAACTGTGGACATGATATCCACAATAACTTAGATAGTCGCTCATCAACATTCGATTTACATCATTATCCTCAACTAGTAATATTCGCCTTAATTGTTGCGAATTTAACCGCTGATTTATTGGGAGTAATTGTGCTGTCATTTTAGCTATATTTGATTATTAATCCACCACTGATGACCGAAAAAAACCCAATCAGACTTTTTACACTATATCAATACCTCAGTAAATTAACTTCACAATTTGCAAACAAAGTTGTAATAAATTCAAATTAGTTTTTTCTAACCACGCTTTATAGTATTATCCCGATTGACATTTTCTAAAAAAGTTAATAATTTCTTCAACTATTTTTTTTGTGATTTATGGTAATAAATAAATTGGTGTACTTTCTGAGATTTTAATCCTAAGCATTAAATAACTCTAAAAATAGCAAAATTTATGTGTTGTAGCTAAATAAAAATATCAGCTAGAAGGCAAGCCAGATAAAGAATTGCGGGATTGCACATCAGGTTTTACGAGTATTCTGTAGAACCTATCAATAGTAACGACAATTTTTATAAACCAGATGCTATTTTTATTTTGATTCCTTGACATAAGAACGATCTCAAGGTTGATTTAGCAGCAAAAGTTAAAGTTTGCGGTGTTGCGAGATCGATATCTCGACAAATTTCTGTTTGATTTTCAGTACTAAGCCAAAATGGGAATAATCTGCTTAGTCACAGGTTTATGTCAAACTCCCTTAGGGCATCAACAGCCGGATTGGTAATTGTAGATAAAGCGCGGTTGCGTCAGGGTTGGACGAAAACCAGCACGGCGCGGTGGTGGCAAGATGCCCATACTTCTAGAGCTACATTAAGGCGATTTTGGCAAGGCGATCGCATTCAACGGGAAATTTTTATTGCTATTTGTGCAGCTGTAGGGATTGCTAACTGGGAAGCGATCGCTGATGGTTCTGTGGGAGAATCGGCAATAATTGCAGATATTTCTGCTCCTTACTTAGATTGGCAGGAAGCGCCGAATGTCGAAAGTTTTTATGGGCGCGATCGCGAATTAACCCAGCTAGAACAATGGATTGTTGGCGGTTGTAAATTAGTAACGATTGTCGGGATGGCGGGGATTGGCAAAACCGCTTTGACACTGGCTTTAATCGAGCGGATGCAATCACAATTTAATTACTTGATTTGGAAATCGCTGAATTCTACACCATCTGTTGAGGCTTTAGTAGATAGTTTGCTGGCTAATTTTGAACCCAGTAGCGATATCATCTCTCACTTACAAAAACAGCGCTGTCTGATCGTACTGGATGGTTTAGCAGCGGATTTAAGCATATACAATCAATTTATCCAAAAACTCAGCCGCGATCGCCATCAAAGTTGCATCATCATCACCAGTCGCGAACTCCCCAAGGCGATAGAAATTAATCACAACACAGTCTGCTGTTTAAATCTTAAGGGTTTGGCGACAACAGCCGCGGTCGAATTAATGCGATCGCGCGGATTTAGCGGTAAAGAACTCGGACTATCTGCCTTAATTCAGCTGTATCGCGGAAACCCCTTGGCGTTGAAACTGGTAACACCCTTAATTCAGTTAGTCTTTGGCGGAAATATCGCCGGATTTTTGACTCAAAATACTTTAGTGATTGGCGATCGCTTGCGAGATATTTTAAAACAACAGTTCGCCCAACTGAGCGATTTAGAGCAAGATATTCTCTATTGGTTAGCAATTTGGCAAGAACCGGTGACTTTTGCACGATTGCAGACTCATCTATTAATATCTATCGATCCGGCTATGGTATTAGAAGCGATTATGGCATTAGAAAGGCGATCGCTGTTAGAAAAATGGATTAGTACAGCGGAAATCTCCTTTAGTTTGCAACCCTTGGTAATGAAAGTAGTTACCGACGAATTAGTGGAACATGCAGCAAAAGAGATTCAACAAGTCATAGAAACTCAAGATTTACGCCATTTGAAAATTCTACGGACTCATTGGTTATTGCGTCCTGGTACTGATGATATTGCAGGCGATCGCATTTTGCATCAACTGCGGGAAAATTTGTGGCGTTTGTATGGTGCGACTTTACCCCAAACCCTAGAGCAAATTCTCTTACTGTTAAAGGATCGATCGACTTTGGCAATTGGTTACATTGCTTGTAATGTAGCAGCAATCCTGAAGCAGATAAATTGGTTAACACCAATTTGAAAAAAGAACGCGACAGACTGTAGGGGTAAGGCATTGCCCATTGGTGTCAACTTAACGTGAAACCCGCTTGGTGGCAAGGTTTTGCCCTCACCCCCAGCCCCTCTCCCAGAGGGAGAGGGGAGCCTTTTATTAAATTCCCCTTCTCCCTTGGGAGAAGGGGTTAGGGGATGAGGGCGAGAAGGTTTTGCACAACGCCTGCCCTATATAGCTTTTAGCTTAAGTTGACACGTATGGGCATTGCCTTACCCTCTAGAATATTCAGACTACTTTTTCCCTTTCTCCGGTAAATTTCGCGGCGGCGTTTCTTTTCCTTGGTAAAATCGTCTTTCCAATTTCCCCAAGCCTAACCAAACTCCCCCACTGAGCAAAACAGCTAAGCTGCAAATCGCCACAGTTAATACAGATACTTGACTTTGAATCGCTACCAATAAAGGTAGCAATGCCCAAATAATTGCTGTCACCACAGCTAATCCCCAGCGCAGGCGTTTTAAGTTGCGTAGAGCGGTGCGACAACTGGCGCATTTTTCTGTGTGGGAATGATACCTATCTAGTAATGCTTCCTTAGATAACGGTTGTGACAAAGTTTTGCCGGGGAAGGCATCAACTTTATATTGATTCACCCAGGAACGTAACTGAAAGACAAAGGCATCGGCTTTGGTGGGCAAATAAAAGGCTTTGTTAAAATTAGCACTACCACCGAGTTGTTCTAAATATCGTTCTTGGTAATGCAGGAAAATTTGATCGTCTTCCAAAACGCCGTTTTGATTTAGGTGTGAGTACCAGCGTGGAGTCAACTTGATAAATAGTCCCGGTAATTTAGAGGAAAACTTAAAGGGAAAGCGGGCAAATAACCGACATTCGCCTTTGCGGATTGGAGTTGCATAGACTACGGTAAGTGTTCTACCAAATTGCTTAGAAGTTAAATCATGCCACATCAATCCGGGAGCAATAAAGGTAGTATCTTGTTTGCCTAAAGTTCCTTTGCGGGGGCCTTCTTCCCAAATTCCTTTAAATCCCCATTTCCCAGATTCGACAACTTCTAATTCTACCGCAGACACATTAGCGCGGTTACCGACAGTGCGGTGGTGAGTGTAAGGGATGTGGCTGGAATCTAAGACATTTTCCATCAACGTCAGGGCATCATAGGGAATGTCGCGAAATGTATTTAGACATACCCAGCCTTCAGTATTTTCTTCTAATACATCAACAATGGGAACTTGAGTTTGGGCAGCATTTTCGGGATTACCAGGATAGACAAACAACAGCCCTTGACGCACTGTGGTAGGTAGAGAAGTCGCACATGCACGTTGGGAAACTTCAGCTTTTCCCCCTTCTTTTTGTTGGGGAATTACTTCACACTTACCCGTCCCCGAAAAAGCCCAGCCATGATAAGGACATTCTAAAGCGCCGCTTTCATTAATTCTACCTTCGGATAGTGGCGCTAATCGGTGCGGACATTGGTCTAAAAATGCGCGCCAAGTCTGTGCGTTTTTGTCCCACCACAATACAATATCGCGCTCTAGTAAAGTGAAGCGAGTTAGTTGTGTTTTATCTAAATCTTCAATGTAATGTACAGGATACCAAACCTCTTGCAACTCAAACCGCTCTGGATCGCGTCCACCCGCAGGAAGCTCTTGTAATGCTTGATTTTCAGATGTTACGTTCAGAGATTGTTCCTCTGACTGTAAAACAGTATTAGACATGGTGGGAGTTTTTAACCAAGATTTAATCGTCTATCTATACAAAATGTAACAATTTTTTTAGGCTGATGGGCAAGAGAATAATAGGAGGGTGGTTGACGGTTGACGGTTGACTGATAACTTAGGCTTTGATTTGGTAGTAGACTGACAAGCCTAAAATGATGCAATAAAATTTTGTAGAGAGGGAGAAAGCATGAGACCCAACACCCTTATCTTTGTTGGGTTTCGCGTTGCTCAACAACACACCCTACGGATTGTAGCTTTTTGAGTAAAGCGATCGCATTTGTTATAAATGCAAGTCCATTTGTTACTTTCGCAAGTCCATTTGTTATAAATGCAAGTCCATTTGTTACTTTCGCAAGTCCGTTTGTTACTTTTGTAAGTCCGTTTGTTACTTTCGCAAGTCCGTTTGTTACTTTTGTAAGTCCGTTTGTTACTTTCGCAAGTCCGTTTGTTACTTTTGCAAGTCCGTTTGTTACTTTTGCAAGTCCGTTTGTTATAAATGCGATCGCATTTGCCCCATGCCCCATGCTACATTAACATCATTAGACTTATTGCAAAGCTATGGCAGTGAATACAAAACAATGTGAAACTGCAAAACAAGATTTGCGTCAAGCGCTGGCTGTTTGTGCTGGAAATACCAAAGAAAAACAGGTAATTGATGCGATTGAGAATCTTTTAGTCCTCAACCCAACAAAAGCACCAACTTATAGCGGTAATCTTTTAGATGGTAATTGGTTATTGATTAGTGAGCCAAATTTTCCCGGTGGTGAGCGACTAGAAGATGGTAGCTTTGCTTACACCCTGGGGCGTGTGGCGTTTAATATGTTTCAACCAAGGGCACTCAAGTTATCTATCCAGCGAGTGCTACAACCTGTATTTTTATTAGGTAATGGAGAACAACGCAGTCACGATATCATTGTGGAATTTACCATAATTGACCAGGGGTTTCCTCATTTATCTGGTATCATTCGCACCATCGGAGTTTGTTCGCCTCTAGATGATACTGTATTGCAAGTCCAATTTACTGGCGGTAGCTTAGCACCCCAAGAGTCAACCAACATGGCGGAATGGCAAGCAGTGTTTGGCAATCAACAACCAGCTACCAAAGTAGGTTTACAGGCAAAACTTAAATCAGCTATTGCGCGATTGATGTTTGGTTTAGTTCCTCCCCAAGGGATGAATTTAGAAACAGGGGAAGTTTCTTTTAGTATGCAGCGATCGCCTAAAGGTCGTCTAGAAATTCTCTATCTTGATGAAGAATTGCGCATTACTCGTGGGGAGAAGGGAACAGTGTTAGTCTGCGAACGCTGTAATTAGGGACTTCCAACTAAAAAAATATACTATCACTGTGTAGGCAGAGGGGCAGGAAGCAGGCAGCAGGGGGAAAAATAACAATATCTTCTCTGGAAAATTGGATAATTTATTTTCTGGAAGTCCCTTAGCACTTGATTAAGGAAAGCAGCAGCTAAGTATTTAAACTGACACAGCAAATAAGTTGACAGCTTTATGAAAAAATGAGTACATCTGGGAACAATAACTGAATCCAGCAACAATGAGGATTCAGTAGCATGATGAGTACAGAAATCTGTATTCCCGGATATCAAATTGGTGAGGAACTTTACAATGGTTCCAGAACCGAGGTATATCGCGGAGTCCGAGAAATAGATCGAAAACCTGTAGTTATTAAGCTACTGAAAAATGCTTATCCTAGCTTCAGCGAATTGTTGCAGTTTCGCAATCAATATACTATAGCCAAAAACCTCAACTCACCGGAAATCATCCAAACCTATAGTCTGGAAAACTATCGCAATGGCTATGCATTAGTGATGGAAGATTTTGGTGGAAT
Organism: Tolypothrix sp. FACHB-123; assembly: GCF_014697075.1. Lineage (GTDB taxonomy): Bacteria > Cyanobacteriota > Cyanobacteriia > Cyanobacteriales > Nostocaceae > Aulosira. Next base: position 13,622 of record NZ_JACJRE010000017.1, read on the forward strand.
TTCCTTAAAAGATTATTTTATATCCTTAAAAGCTGCACATTGCCAGTCTTTAGAAGAGTTTTTAGAAATTGCGATCGCTTTGTGCAACACCTTAGATATACTCTACCGCGCTCGAATTATTCATAAAGATATTAAACCTAGCAATATTTTAATTAATCCCCAAACCAAGGAAGTTAAATTAATTGATTTTAGTATTGCATCTTTACTGCCTAGAGAAACACAAACCTTAATTAGTCCCAATGTTTTAGAAGGAACCCTAGCTTATATTTCCCCAGAACAAACCGGGAGAATGAACCGAGGAATTGACTATCGCAGTGATTTCTATTCCTTGGGTGTCACCTTTTATGAATTACTGACAGGAAAGTTACCTTTTAAATCTCACGATCCAATGGAGTTGGTGCATTGTCATATTGCCAAAACTCCTGAACCATTCAACAGTGCAATTATTCCTCAAGTCATTTCTGATATCGTCATGAAATTGATGGCGAAAAATGCCGAAGATAGATATCAAAGTGCATTTGGAATCAAATTTGATTTGGAAAAATGTTTAGAACAATTAAAAGCCACCGGTGAAATTGCACAATTTGCCATTGCCCAAAAAGATGTGTGCGATCGCTTCATCATTCCTGATAAACTCTATGGTAGAGAAAGGGAAGTCGCAATACTCCTAAAAGCCTTTGAAAGAGTAAGTTTGGGCGCAACAGAAATGATGTTAGTCGCTGGGTTTTCTGGTATTGGTAAAACCGCAGTTGTCAACGAAGTTCACAAACCCATTGTCAAACAACGGGGTTATTTTATTAAAGGCAAATTCGATCAATTTCAACGCAATATTCCCTTTAGCGCTTTTGTCCAAGCATTTCAAGATTTAATTGGGCAATTACTCACAGAAAGCGATCCGCAAATCCAAAAATGGCGCAGCAAGATATTAAACGTTCTTGGGGATAACGGACAAGTAATTATTGAAGTCATTCCCCAATTAGAAAAAATCATCGGACAGCAACCACCTGCACCCGAATTAACAGGAATAGCGGCACAAAATCGGTTTAATTTATTATTTCAAAAATTCACCAAAATCTTTACAACTGTCGAGCATCCATTGGTCATATTCTTAGATGATTTGCAATGGGCAGATTCAGCATCGCTCAATTTAATGCAGTTATTAATGGCTGATACCGGACATCTTTTATTAATTGGTGCTTATCGCGATAACGAAGTCACTCCCGGACATTCATTAATGTTAACTTTGAGTGAAATTGCCGCAACATCTGCAACAATTAATACAATTACTTTGGCAGCCCTCAGCCATTTACAAATAAATTATTTAGTTGCTGATACCTTGAGATGTGCAGAAGACTTGGCTTGGCCGCTTTCACAATTGGTATTTCAAAATACTAAAGGCAATCCGTTTTTTGCCACACAGTTACTTAAATCTTTGTATCAAGATGGACTAATTGAATTTAACTTTGATTTGAGTTGTTGGCAATGTGATATTGCTCGGTTGAGTCAGCAAGTAGTGACAGATGATGTTGTTACTTTCATGGTATTACAATTACAAAAACTGCCCCAATCTACTCAAGATGTATTGCAATTAGCGGCTTGTATTGGCAATTCTTTTGATTTAGCAACATTGGCGATTGTCTCTCTAGAATCAGAAATTGAAACCGCTGCTAGTTTATGGAAAGCTTTACAAGAAGGATTAATTTTACCGATTAGTGATGTTTACAAATTTTATCAAGGGGAAGAACAGGATAACTTAGCAATTTTAAACCCCGATTCTAGTAAAGAATTAGCCAAATATCGATTTTTACATGACAGAGTCCAGCAAGCAGCTTATTCTCTGATTCCCGATTACCAAAAACAAGCAACTCATCTCAAAATTGGCGAATTACTTCTCCAAAATACCTCAAAGAGCCAGCAAGAAGAAAGACTATTTGATATTGTCGGGCATTTGAATCTCGGACAAAATTTAATCCCTCTTCCAGAACGCCAAGCCTTAGCCGAATTGAATTTAGCCGCCGGGTATAAAGCCAAAAATTCTACCGCCTATGCAGGAGCAAGAGTCTATTTACAAACTGGGATTGAATTACTCACAGTAAATTGTTGGCAAGAGCAATATGAATTAGCTCTCAATCTTTATGTAGCGGCGACAGAAGCGGCTTACTTAAATGCTGACTTGGAAGGAATGGAACATATAGCCCTGCAAGTATTACAATCAGCCCGAACAATTTTAGACAAAGTTAAAATTTACGAAATTCAAATTGCTGCCCACACATCCCAGACAAGAATGTTAGAAGCCATTGCTGTGGGCAGAAATGCACTCTCTCAATTGGGTGTGGTGCTACCCATTGAGCCAAACGAAGCGGAGATTGGTAAAGCTTTACAAAATCTAACCCAGCAACTCGCCGGTAAACAGATTCAGGAATTAGCTGATTTACCAGTTATGACTGATGCAACAGCACAAGCAGCTATGCAAGTGTTAGGCATGTTATTTGCACCGATTTTTCAAGGAATGCCGGGTTTATTGCCTTTAGTTAGTTCCACAATGGTGAGTTTATCGCTGCAATTTGGCAATCCACCTGCTTCTACAGTAGGGTATGTGCTGCATGGAATGGTGTTGTGTGCCTTTTTGGGAGAAGTCAAAGCAGGCTATGATTTTGGACAATTGGCACTGTCATTGCTAGAGCGGTTTAATGTCCAACAATTCAAATCGACAATTCTGATTTTGTTTGGCGGCTTTATTCAACATCGCCAAGAAGCGCTGAAAGCAACCATACCATTGCTCAAAGCTGGGTTTGCTTCGGGGATGGAAACAGGAGACTTTTTACATGCTGGTTATAACGTTTGCTGTTACAGTTATGCAGGCTTTTGGAGTGGAACTGAACTCAACAGCTTGGAATCAGATATTGCTAGTTATAACGCTGCTTTAGGTCAAGTGAAGCAATATTCTGCTCAAACTTATGTAAATATTATGCGGCAAGCAGCAGAGAATTTCCGCGAAACCCAAACCCAACCTGATTGTTTGAGTGGCAATTTCTACGATGAAATAAAGCTAACCAAGCATCGCCAAGCTAATGAATTAACGGTGATTGCTGAGGTTTATATCTATAAACTGTTACTAGCTTATGCTTTTGGTAATTACCAAGCTGCCCTAAATTATATTGACCAATGTCAGCAATATTTATTAGCTGTATCTGGGTTAATTTTTATCCCCATTTTCCATTTCTATGCAGCCTTAACCCATTTAGCAATATGTTCTAGTCATCCAGAAATTGAGTTAGAAGAAGTTATTAAGCAGGTACAAACCCATCAAAATCATCTTTATACATGGGCACAATCTGCGCCGATAAATTATCTACATAAATGGCATTTAGTAGAAGCAGAAATCCAAAATTTATTAGGTAACAAAGCCGCAGCCATTGAACATTACGATCGCGCAATTCAACTTGCCAAAGAAAACCAATACCTGCAAGAAGAAGCCCTGAGTTATGAACTGACAGCTAAATTTTACCTTAACTGGGGCAAAGAGATTGTCGCTCAAGCATATATGCAGCAAGCATACTACAGCTATGCCCACTGGGGAGCTAAAGCCAAAGTCGAGGATATGGAAATACGCTATTCCCAATTACTGCAACCGATTCTGCAACAGCAACGCATTCACCTTAATTATTCAGAAACCATTGCTTTGCGGGGAACTTCTTCATTAACGAGAACTTCTAGTACTGCGAGTACAAGTATTTCTGATATTCTCGATTTTTCCTCTGCTTTAAAAGCGGCTCAAGCTATTTCCAGTTCTTTGGAATTAGAGCAACTAATTACCAGTCTTACCCAGATTATTCTCCAAACATCGGGGGCGAAAAAAGCTGTACTGTTACTTCCTGAAGATGGTATTTGGCAAGTCCGCGCCATGACTTTGATGGAGGGCGATCGCATCCAAACTATTCTCAACAATCAAGCATTAAATAATTGTCCAGATATTCCCATCAAAACGATTAATTATGTCAAAAATACTCAGCAGACATTGTTGATTAACAATTGCCAAACAAATATTCCGGGGATACTTGGGGAATATATGCAGCGAACCAAACCCCAAAGTATTTTGTGTACGCCAATTATTAATCAAGGAAATTTGGTAGGAATTATTTACTTAGAAAATCAACTGACTCAAGGGGTATTTACGAGCGATCGCCTCGGCGTGATTAAACTGCTATCGTCTCAAGCGGCTATAGCTTTAGAAAATGCCAGACTATATAAACAAGCGCAACAAGCCCTACAAGATTTACAACAGGCGCAATTAAAAATCGTTCAAAGTGAGAAAATGTCTGCACTGGGTAATTTAGTGGCTGGGGTAGCCCATGAAATGAATAATCCTTTGGGCTTTATTGCTGCGACTCTCAAACAAGCTAAACCCACGATTGCTGATATTACCGCACACCTAAAACTCTATCAACAAAACTGTCCCAATCTCGGTGAGGAAATTCTCGCACATGCAGACGCCATCGACTTGGATTATACCTTAGAAGACTTACCGAAAATGATTGATTCGATGACAATGGCTTGCGATCGCCTGAAAAATATTAGTACCAGTCTGCGTACCTTCTCGCGAGCCGATAAAGATTACAAAGTACCGTTTAATATTCATCAAGGTATCGATAGCACAATTTTAATTCTCAAACATCGCCTCAAAGCTAACGAACAACGTCCAGCGATTGAAGTTGTGACAAACTACGGCGATTTACCTGCTATTGAATGTTTTCCCGGACAATTAAATCAAGTATTTATGAATATCTTGGCTAATGCGATTGATGCTTTAGAAGAAGCAAATCACGGGCGCAATTATCTGGAAATTCAAACCAATCCCAACAGGATTAGAATTAAAACTTCCCTAGAAGATTTACAAGTAAAAATTAGCATTATTGATAATGGTATCGGGATGGATGAAGTAGTCAAAGAACGAATTTTTGACCATTTATTTACTACCAAAGGAGTCGGTAAAGGTACGGGTTTAGGATTAGCGATCGCGCGGCAAATTATTACAGAAAAGCATGGTGGCACAATTGAGGTAAATTCTATTCTCGGTCAAGGTACAGAATTTGCAATTAGATTACCTATTTAAGGGCATTGGGCATTGGGCATTGGGCATTGGTGGTTCATCCCAGCCGACTTTTTAGCCAAGCTAGGCGTGACTGAACAGCAATTAAAAGATGCCTTAGGTGTTCCTCCCCGTCCCCCCGCTGAAGGCGATCGCCCAGAATCTTCTGCAAACAGGTAATACTAATTCAAATAATGTTTGCAACACATCAAGATATTCTAGAGGGCAATGCTGGCTGTCAACAGTCAACCGTCAACAGTCAACCGTCAACACTAAAATTGATTAACTTTTGGTTTTGCCGTAATAGTACTGAGATAATAGTGCCAAAGTAGTCTAGTAGCTACCGCCCGCCAAGGTCGCCATTGTTGAGCGATCGCTTCGATTTGAGTGGGTGTGGGGCGGGTGGTGAAACCTTTGAGCTTTTGTAAAGCGATCGCAATTCCTAAATCGCCTTTGGGAAATACATCGGGACGTTGTAGCGCCATCAATAAATAAATATCTACTGTCCAGTCGCCAATACCTTTGATGCGCTTTAATTCGCTTCTAATTGTTATTTCTGTCATCGTTTCTAGCTTGGTTAAATCCAACTGTCCGTTGGTAATTGCTTGTGCTAATTCCCGACAATAAAGGATTTTTTGGCGACTAAATCCAATTCCTCTTAATTGCAGATCGTCCAGGAACAAAAAATTTTCTGGTATGAGTGGCTGAACAATGTCGCATAAACGGTTAAATACAGCCTTGGCTGCGGCTAAGGAAACTTGTTGTTCAAGAATAATTTGCAATAATGTCGCAAAACCTGCTTGTCTTTGCCAAAGAGGTGGCGGGCCAAATTTTGCTAAAATTTGCGCCAAATCACTATCAATATCAGCCAAAACCGTTAAAGCATGGGTAAGAGTTTCTGGCGTTAATGATTGTATTTCTGGTATTTGAGTCACGTTGCTGCTCCTGAAGCGATCGCCCTCACTAGAAAAGTTATATTCTGCTTTTAAGTTACACAATCCATCCTCAAGGCTGTTAACAGTCAACCGTCAACCGTCAACCCCACATTTGGTAGAGTTAAAATTAAAAATTTCTTTTTTCGAGTTATCATATTTGACATATCCAAGTTGTCTGGATGGCAATTTATCAACAATAAGTCATCTCTAAATTCATCTAGTTGACAAATAATGGACAATTAGCAGATGATGAGAGCCTAGCTGTAGAAATATTCAGACTGACTTATAGCGATCCTATTTCATTTGTGAAAAATATCGGTTTTGGCTGTTGACTGTTAACTGTCAACGGTGAACAGTCAATAACCCTACATGTAATATTTTACAAATCATTTAGGATTGCTAGATAAAGGCAGAAAACTCAAAAGTTAATACCTTTCTAGTTGATGAGACCTGTATATTATGTACGGGTATCATCAAGCATAAACCCCTTGAGTATGAATGTTTAACAGCACAACCTCTATCACTGCATCAAAACTAAAATCGGCTATTGTCCGCGAGCCATTGATAGTTAAATTAGATACCCTAGTTAGGGATGCGATCGCCCAAATGAGCGGTGTTCGGGCTGCTTGTGATGCGACAAAGCTTGATGAACTCCATCTAGATGCTAGATCCAGTTGTGTATTGGTAGTTGACAACGGGCAATTGGTAGGCATCTTCACAGAACGGGATGTGGTGCGTTTATGTGCCCAGCAGCGTTATCTGGAAAATTTGACGATGGGGGATGTGATGATACATCCAGTCATCATCCTCAAAGAGTCTGAACTTACCGATTTCTTTTTTGCTATCAATTTGCTCCAGCAATATCACATTCGTCACCTCCCGATTCTAGACGACCAAGAGCAAATTGTGGGGTTAATCACCCATGAAAGTCTGCGTCATACCGCAAGTTCGGTGAATCTCTTGCGATTGCGTTTGGCGTTTGAGGTGATGAGCCGGGAAGTGATTTGTGCTGCACCAAATAGTTCTATGCTAGCGATCGCGCAACTGATGACAGCCCATCGTGTCAGTTCTGTGGTGATTGTACAACTCGGTGGTAGTGCAGACACACCCCTCAAGATACCTGTAGGGATTGTCACCGAGCGAGATATGGTGCAATTTCAAGCATTAGGCTTGAATCTGGAAACCTGTTTAGCTCAGACGGTGATGAGTACGCCAATTTTTACCGTCAAACCGGATGATTCCCTGTGGACTATACAGCAGATTCTAGAGCAGCGCTTAATTCGGCGGTTGGCAGTCACAGGCGAGCAAGGGGAACTATTAGGGATTGTGACTCAAAGCAGTTTGCTGCAAGTCCTCAACCCCTTAGAACTCTATAAACTAGCAGATGTTTTACAACAGAAAGTAGTGCAGCTAGAGATAGAAAAGGTACAACTACTAGAAGCGCGTAACCTGGAATTAGAGCAGCAAGTTGAAGTTCGGACAACAGCCCTCAAGACAAAAGCAGAACAGGCGCAACTAGTATCCGATATAGCCATGCAAATTCGCTCTTCTTTGAGTTTGCAAACTATTCTCGATACCACTGTAGAACAGCTGCGGCAATTATTAAGTTGCGATCGCGTCACGATTTTGCGCTTGGAAGCAGATGGACAAGTTATCGTTGTGGCAGAATCTAGCAACTCTTCTGTTTCTACCTTGGGTAAACGAGTTGACGATAGCTGCTTTCAGCAAGACTATCAACAGCTTTATCAGCAGAGACGGATTAGGGTAGTATCGGATATCTACAAGGTGGAAATGGCTGATTGCCACCGGGAAATGCTGATTAATCTGCAAATTCGTGCCAAAATTTTAATACCCTTGCTATGTGACGATCAACTTTGGGGTTTACTCAATGTTACCGAAAGCCAGCAACCCCGGCAGTGGCAACAATCAGAAATAGAACTGCTGCAAGCTTTATCGATACATATAGAAATTGCCCTGCACCAAGCCATTACTCACCAAAAATTACAGGAAGAACTGCGCGATCGCAAGCAAGCTGAATTAACACTGCAAAAATTAGTAAAAGGTACAGCCACAGTCACGGGAGAAGACTTTTTTCCCGTTTTAGTGCGTCATATTGCCGAAGCATTAAATGTTCCTTATGCTCTCGTCAACGAACTAGTAGATGGCAAACTCCATACCTTAGCGTTATGGGAGAATGGAGCCTTACAGACAGAAATTTCCCACCATCCTGATTGCACTCCTTGTGAATATAGCCTGAAATACGGAGAATTTTACTGCGAACAGCAAGTACAAAAACACTTTCCTCACGATGTAGACTTGGCGAGAATGCAGGCAGATAGCTATCTGGGAATTGCTTTAACAAATGATGTCGGTAATGCTATTGGTAACCTTTGTATTATCGATTGCCAACCCTTAACTCCAGCTAAACGCACCCAAGCGATCGCCATTCTGCAAGTATTTGCCGCACGAGCCAGCGCAGAATTGCAACGCCAAGGGGCAATTGATGCTTTACATCGCTTAAACCAGGACTTGGAAGTTAGGGTAGAACAGCGGACGCAAGAAATTAAAGCCAAAAAAGTAGAACTTCAGAAAATATCAGATCGCCTTAGTTTGGCGCTAAAATCAGGGGCAATTGGCTGTTGGGAGTGGGATATTGCCCAAAACAACATCCTCTGGGATGCGCAGATGTACAAAATGTATGGTGTCGCTCAACAACCTGATTTCCATTTAACCTATGATACTTGGGCAAATAGACTACATCATGATGACCTCAAGCCTACGGAAAATCTGCTTCAGCAAACCCTTTTAGGACAAGCAGAATACGATACTGAGTTTCGTGTAGTACATCTTGATGGCAGCATCCACTATATTAAAGCCTACGGGGTAGTGGTGCGAGATGCCCAAGGTCATCCCCAAAAAATGATTGGAGTTCACTTTGACATTAGCGCTCGCAAACGAGCAGAAATCTCCTTAAAAACTAGCGAAATCCGCTTCCGGCGGATGTTTGATTCCAATGTAGTGGGGATGATATTTACCAATTTTCAAGGAGAAGTAATCGATGCCAACGATCGCTTTTTACAGATGGTAGGCTACACCAGAGAAGAACTCAATGCCGGGGCGGTGAATTGGCAAGCAATGACGCCAGCGGAACATTTCTCCACTGATTATGCCGCGATGAAGCATCTGATGGAACATGGCGAGATCAATCCTTGGGAAAAAGAATATTACCGTAAAAATGGCAGTCGGATTCCCGTATTGATTGGCGCTGCAATGCTCCCAGATTCAGAACAGCAAACTATTTGTGTAGTAGTAGATATTAGCGAACAAAAAGCCGCACTTCGAGAGCGGGAAAAAGCCCAAGCCAGAATTGCCCTGCAACTGCGACGCCAGAAAACCTTAGGGGCGATGGTTGAACAAATTCGCCAGTCACTAGATATCAAAGAAATCCTCGCCACAGTGACTCAGCAGGTAAAAGATTTATTCCACTGCGATCGCGTCATTGTGTTTCAACTATATGCAGATGGCAGAAGTCTGATTGCTGAAGAAGCCCTATCTCCTGAGTTTCCCAGCCTGAAACATCGCCACTGGGACAACGAAGTTTGGTCGCAAGAAATCTTAGATTATTACTGGCAAGGCAAACCCCGCATTGTCCCTGATGTCATGGCAGATATGTGGACAGATTGCCTAGTAGAATATTCCCGCATAGGTCAAATTAAGTCAAAAATTGTCGCCCCCATCCTCCAAGAAGTGGGCGGACAAAATCACCGTTGGGTTTCTCCTGCGGCTACCAACAAGCTGTGGGGAATTTTAGTTATTCATGCTTGCCAAGAAAAACGCATTTGGAAAGACTCAGAAGCCCAACTCTTACAACAAATTGCCAACCAATTAGCGATCGCTATTCAACAGGCGGGACTATTTGAGCAATTACAGCAAGAACTCGCGGAACGTCAGCAAGCCGAAGCCAACCTGACCGCAGCTAATCAAAAGCTAGCATTTTCTAATCAAGAACTCGCCCGCGCCACCCGCCTCAAAGATGAATTTTTAGCGAACATGAGCCACGAACTCCGCACCCCCCTAAACGCCATTCTGGGCATGACCGAAGGGCTACAAGATGAAGTTTTTGGCACGATCAACGAGCAACAACGCAAAGCCTTGGAAACAGTCGAGCGCAGCGGCTCCCATTTGCTGGAGTTAATCAACGATATCCTGGATCTCGCCAAAATCGAAGCCGGACAAATCGAATTAAATTGCACGCAAATTTCTATAAGCAATCTCTGCCAATCCAGTTTGGCATTTATTAAACAGCAAGCATTGCAAAAACGGATTCAGCTGGAAATTAAACTTCCGCCCAAACTACCAGACTTAGTTGTAGATGAACGACGTATTCGTCAGGTATTAATTAACCTTCTGAACAATGCCGTCAAATTCACCCCAGAAGGAGGACAGATTACCCTACAGGTTAACAAAATTACCTCAGACATAACTATTAGCCAGATTCCAGAGCCAAACTTCCTGCAAATTGCCGTGTGCGACACAGGTATTGGCATCTCTCCAGAAGATCTGCCAAAACTATTTACACCCTTTATCCAAATCGACAGCGCCTTAAATCGCCAATATGCAGGTACAGGTTTGGGGCTAGCATTAGTCAAGCGAATTGTGGAACTCCACGGTGGTAGAGTCGGGCTAACCAGCGAACTGGGTGTAGGTAGTTGCTTCATTATCGAGCTACCTTATAATCCTGCTGCGCTCCTGGTACCCGATCATTCAGCCGATATTCTTGAACCAGATTCCCCAACTTGTGACCTAGCCGTCAACCTGTGCCCGACAATCTTACTGGTAGAAGATAACGAAGCTAATATCATGACAATTTCTAGCTACCTGAAAGCTAAAGGTTATTGTATTTTGTTGGCAGATAACGGACAAGACGCTATCGAGCAAGCGACAATCCACCAACCAGACTTGATTTTGATGGATATCCAAATGCCAGGAATAGATGGAATAGAAGCTATTAAAAAAATCCGCCAAAATCCTCAATTACTGGATATTCCCATTGTGGCACTCACAGCCTTAACAATGGCAGGCGATCGCGATCGCTGTCTAGCAGCCGGAGCCAACGATTACCTCAGTAAACCAGTAAAGCTCAAGCAATTAGCTACCACGATTCAACAGCTGTTAAGCGAGCATGAATCATGAATTTTGAATTTTGAATTTTGAGTTTTAAATTATATTCCTATGCCCTCTATTTTAGTTATTGATGATGACCCTGATAACTTTGATGTTATTGAAACACTGTTAAGCGAGCAAAATTATTTGTTACATTATGCTGCTAGCGGTCAACAAGCGATCGCTTCCCTGAATTTATTTCAGCCCGATGTAATCCTGCTCGATGTGATGATGCCGGGAATGGATGGTATTGAAGTCTGCCGGCAAATCAAAGCCATGCCCCAATGGCAACCAGTGCCAATTATCATGGTAACTGCTCTCACTGCCAAAGAAGATTTAGCTCGTTGCTTAAATACAGGTGCCGAAGACTTCATCAGTAAACCTGTAAATGCAGTGGAATTACGGGCAAGAGTTCATTCTATGCTGAGAATTAAGCAACAGTACGATAAAATTCAAAATTTAGCGCATATCCAAGCTAATAGCATTCAAGTCTTGGAAAAAACCCTCAATCAATTACGCGGTAATTTGGCTGCAACTTTACCCCATGAACTGAATACACCGCTACATGGCATAATTGGTAGTCTCAACCTCCTCATGGCCGATTTAGAAAACATGGACATGGGGGAAATTCGCGAACTAGTCAGCTGGGCGGATGAATCTGCCCGACGCTTAGAGAAATTAACGCAAAAATTGTTAATTTATTTAGAGGTAGAGCTAGCAACACAGCAAAAGCCCATCAGCAAACCCCAGTCTACAAAATTTTCCATAGTCGCGATCGCGCCGCCTTTGCAATCCCTGGCTCGCAGTTTGAATCGTAGCCACAATCTCATATTTGCGATCGCAGAAGCTAATGTATCAATATCGGCTGAATATTTAGCAACGATTCTCTACGAACTAGTCGATAATGCCCTCAAATTCTCCCAACCAGGAACAGAAATCAAAATTACTAGTGAGGTAGCCCCAGGGATGCTCAATATCTACGTTCATGATTGGGGGCGGGGAATGACAGCAGAACAAACATCACAAATCGGTGCTTTCATCCAGTTTGAACGTAAAACCTACGAACAGCAAGGTTTAGGCATGGGCTTAAACTTAGTGAAAAAAATCGTTGAAGGTTGTGGCGGAGAGTTCTCAATTTCCAGCGTTTATAAACAGGAAACAACTGTAAATATTAGTTTACCAATTAGCGGTTGACGGTTGACGGTTGTACGGGCGGGTTCACAGATATCTTCAAATATCCATAACGATCTCCCATAAACCATACGCGCCCTGGCGCGTGTTGTACAAAAACTTTCGCCCTCATCCCCTAACCCCTTCTCCCCCAGGAGAAGGGGAATTAAATCTCTTGCTCCCCTCTCCCGGTGGGAGAGGGGTTGGGGGTGAGGGCAAAAACCTTGCTACAAAGCGGGTTTCGCGTTAAGTTGACACCAATGCCCATAACCCGCCCCTACTGACAACTGACAACTGACAACTGACAAATAACAAATAACCCGATTGGGTGAATGCGATCGCCACATCCACAATTACTCTGAAATAAGAGGCATGTTTGCGGCTGACAGTGATGGTTTAAGCAGCACCACAACTGTCAAAATGGCAATCATTGCCAGAATTACATTAGTTGCTGGCTTTGCAAAGGCACAAAAAGTGGATGAAATTGTAAAATTACTGCATAAACCAGATTTTCCACAGGGGAATCGAACTTTGTTGGAAAAAATTGCTGCTAATTTACCGGGAATGATTTTCCAAGTCCTGCAACGGCGGGATGGTTCGGAATTTGTGATGTATGTTAGTTCTGGTTGTCGTCAACTATATGAGTTAGAACCAGAACATATTCAAGCAGATTTGCAGGTATTACATCAATTGGTTCATCCACAGGATGCGCAAGCCTTTACAGAATCTGTAGATGTTGCGAAAGCAACTTTATCACCTTGGCGTTGGGAAGGTCGCATCATTACACCTAGTGGCAAAATCAAGTGGATTCAAGGTGTTTCCCAATTAGAACAACAAGCTAATGGTGATTGGCTGTGGGAAGGTTTGGTAATGGATATTACAGACCGCAAACAAGTAGAAGAACAGCTGCGTCATAGTGAGATGCGCTATAAAGCTATTGTCAATGCGATTCCCGATTTGATGTTTCGGCTCAGCCGTGATGGCGAATATTTAGATTTAAAAGCAGATGAACCCAGTCTGCTGCTACCTAAAGAAGAAATTTTAGGAAAAAAGGTAGAAGATTTATTACCGCCTGATGTAGCTGTGATTAGCCAAGAAGCGATCGCTAGAACATTGGATTCTCAGAGTTTGCAAACTTGTGAATATCAATTAGCTACACCGTTGGGTGTGCGAGATTATGAAGCGCGGTTAGTAGTCAGCGGTACAGATGAAGTTTTAGCAATTGTTCGAGATATTACAGAACGCAAACAAGGAGAAGCTCAGTTGCAAAGTCTCGCCCAAAAATATGCTAAAGCTTTTCGTTGCAGTCCCGATCCCATTAGCCTCAGCACCTTGGAAGAAGGACGCTATATAGAAGTTAACGATAGTTTTATCAGACTTTCCGATTTTGAGCGCAATGAAGTTATTGGACACACAAGTTTTGAATTAAATATGTGGGTGAATCAGCGCGATCGCCTGACATTATTACAACAGTTGCAAATGACAGGCTTTGTGCGCAACTTAGAAATAGAATTTCGCGCTAAATATGGAAAAATTATTACAGCGCAGGTGTCGGCAGAAATCATAGATTTAGAGAATATTCCCTGCATCATCGCCGTGATTCACGATATTACCGAACGCAAGCAAGCAGAAGCGCAATTACGCCTCACAGCCCAGCGCGATCGCTTATTAACCGAAACTCTCGCCCGTATTCGCTCTTCCCTCAATTTAGACCAAATTCTCCAAACTACAGTCACCGAAGTCCGACAATTTTTGCAAGCAGACAGGGTGTTTATTGGTTTGAACGATCGCCAAGGAGGAGCAAACACTGTAGCTGAATCAGTTAATCCCCAATATCCCGCCGTTTTGGGTTGGACTACTGACGATCAAAGTTATCTTCAAGAATTGAAAAATCTGCTGATCACTAATAGCGTGCGGTTAGTAGAAGATGTCAACAAAACTGTTGTTTCTGCCAAAATTAGAACCCATTATCAACAATTCCAGACACGGGCTACCTTAGCTGTACCGATTATGCTCAATAATGAATTATTTGGAGCATTAGTAGCTAATCAGTGTTCCGGGCCTCGTCAATGGCAAAACATAGAAATTGATTTGCTTCAGCAGATATCAGAGCAATTAGCGATCGCGATTCAACAAGCGCAACTTTATCAAGAACTAGCCACGCTTAATTGTAGTTTAGAACGTCAAGTAGAAGAACGCACCGCCCAACTCCAGCAGAAAATGCAGGAAATTGAAGGAATGCAACGTGTAAAAGATGTTGTGTTACATACTATAGCCCACGATCTGCGTACAGCGGTAATGGGTAACTTAATGGTGCTGAAAAATTTACTCAAAACTCAAAGTTTGGGAACTGGTGAATGGGAACTAGGGAAAGAACCTACAGCATATCGCGTTCCTAATTCCCAATCTTTCATTTCCGTCTCGCGTTCGGTAATTGAACGCATGATTCAAGGTAACGATCGCCAACTAGGAATGATTGACTCTTTGCTAGAAATTCATAGCTGCGAAGGTCAAGGAATTAATCTGCGGCGAGAGCTAGTACATTTTAACACGCTGCTAAACTCGATTACTAAAGACTTGCAGCCTATCCTCAACCAAAATCAAGCAATATTAAATAATTTAGTACTTGAGGATTTACCTTTAGTCATGGCTGATCCCATGCAGTTGCAGAAAGTCTTAGCTAATTTATTGACATATAGTTTGCAGAACAATCCACCAGGACTAACTTTTACCCTCAAAACTAAAGTTGAAGGTAACCGCATTCGCACTGTCATTGAAGATAATGGTATCACCATGAGCAAATTAGAGTGCGATCGCCTCTTCGATTTGTACATCCCCGAACCACAAGCTTGTTGTTCTACAAGTATTGCTTTAAAAATGTATTTAAGTCGCCAAGTTATCCAAGCGCATGGTGGCGAAATTGGTGTGATTAGCCACCGCAAACGCGGGTTAAGTTTTTGGTTTACATTACCCTTAGCTACGCCATCTTCCACAACTCGCTTGTGAACAGTCAACCGTCAGTAGGGGCGGGATTTATGGAAGATCTTCATGAATCAGTGAGGATATCTGTGAACCCGCCCGTACAACAGTCAACCGTCACAACAGATATTTTTTGCCGCTGTAATAGCATTGCTATAGTGCAAAATAACAGATAGGAAAAGTTGGTAATCAGCTGATGGCTACCTTGTGGAACGCACTGCAAAGATGGGGGAGAAAAGCCTTTAAAGCTTCAACATCAGATAAAACGGCTGTTATTACTGAAAGTTTTGTTCGCAATGAACATTGGCTAAGTGCTAGACGACGCTTTTTGTGGCAAAGATTACAATTGTGGTTACTATTAGCTTTAATCTGCTTATTAACTTTTACCTTACGCAATATTTATGACATATTCTTTCCCTTAAAAGAGTTAGACAAAATACCAGATTTCCTCAGAACACATGCGCTATTCATTAATATAGCCATGCTGCTGATGCTACTAGTTTGTTTTATTGTGCACAAAACTCAGTTTGGTAAACGTTATCCAGGATTGTTATTTTTAGGATCTTCTTGGTCAATTAGTTTAGGCACGCAGTTATTCGCTACCATCAAGGGTGTTGCTTTACCGGATACAATAGCTTGGTCGTTGCTATTTGTCAGTCAAGCTACATTTATTCCTGTTTGTTGGCGTTTGCATTTAATTTCTCAGGTGGGTTTGTTAACTTACTATTTTGGCGTGAATACAGCCTTAGGACTGAAAACAACCATAGCTGGAAATCCAGAAATTTATAATGTAACGTTTATCTTATATGTGTTTTGGTTATGTGCTATCTGTGACATAGGCGTTTACCTTTACGATCGCCTACAACACTCCGATTTTTATACCCATCAGGAACTAGAATTAGCTTATCAAAAACTTCAGGTTGCAGAAGCTAAATATCGTAATATCTTTGAAAACGCTGTCGAAGGAATTTTTCAAAGTAGTCTCGATGGTAAGTACATTACAGCTAATCCAGCTTTAGCCAAAATCTACGGTTACGCATCTGCGGAAGAAGTAACAGCCAACTTTATAGATATTGCACATCAATTATATGTTGACCCCAAACGGCGAGACGAGTTTGTCCGCTTAATTGAAGAGTATGGCAGTATTTCTGAATTTGAATCCCAAATTTACCGTCAAGACGGAAGTATTGTTTGGATTTCGGAAAAAGCCTACGCAGTGCGTGACAAACAAGGAAAGCTACTTTACTACGAAGGATTGACAGAAGACATTACCAAGCGCAAACAAGCTGAGGAAGCACTACGAGTATTTTTTCATGCAGTTTCCCACGACTTACGTAACCCAGTATTGGGAACTTTAATGGTGTTGAAGAATCTCCTAGCAAATCCAGATAGTAAAATCATCATTTCCCGGTCAATTTTAGAACGGATGGTGAAAAGTAGCGATCGCCAATTGAATTTAATTAACTCCTTACTTGAAGCGCATATCAGTGCAGTTCAAGGAGTAATATTACAATTAAAAACCGTACAATTACATACAGTGGTTGAAGCAGCGATCGCAGATTTAGAACCGATGCTGGAAGAAAATCAAGCCGCCCTCACCAATTTAGTCAGCGCAGACTTACCCTTAATTAACGCCGATCCCACCCAACTATGGCGAGTCTTTTCTAACCTGATTGCCAATGCAATTAAACATAATCCCCCTGGATTACAGTTGACCGTTAATGCTACTGTCGAAAGCAACAAGATTTATTGCACTGTCAGCGATAACGGTATAGGAATCAGTCAACAACAAAGCGAAAAGCTGTTTGACCTTTACTATCGCGGTACAAACGCCCGCAATTCTGTCAGTCTGGGATTAGGATTATATCTGTGTAAGCAAATCATCCAAGCGCATGGTGGTGAAATTGGTGTCACTAGTGCATTGTCAGCCGGGGCGACATTTTGGTTTACGTTACCTATTTAATGGGCATTGGGCATGGGGCATTGGGTATTGGGCACTTGTACTGAGCGAAGTCGTTCGCGTAGCGTCTCGCAGAGAAGTATTGGGCATTGGGTAATAGACCACGCTGTAGGGGCACGGGCACCGACAATGTTTTGGTACATACAATAATTTTACTGCTGCCCTGCCCCTACGACTTTACAGCAAATGGGTTCTGGTTTATAACCAACGGGTTCCCATTCATAACCAACGGGTTCTTGTTTATAACCAACGGGTTCTCGTTCATAACCAACGGGTTCTCGTTCATAACCAAGGAGTTCTCGTTCATAACCAAGGAGTTCTCGTTCATAACCAAGGAGTTCTCATTCATAACCAAGGAGTTCTCATTCATAACCAACGGGTTCTCGTTTACAGCAAATCGTCAACCGTCAAGGGACATCCAATTTTTTAAATACCCAATAAATTTGTAGTGCGAGCAAGATGCTCGCACTACAAATTTATTGGGTAATTTATTTTTTGTAAGTCCCCAACAGTCAACAGTCAACAGTCAACAGTCAACCGTCAACACTCATAACCTACCTGTAAATACGCGCTCTGCTGGGCCAGTCATGTAAACCCGTTGGTCAATTTCTGACCATTCAATTTGCAAAGGGCCACCAGGGAGTTCTACAGTTGCAGTGCGATCGCATTTTCCTGTCAAAACCCCAGCAACTAAGGAAGCACAAGCACCAGTACCACAAGCTAAGGTAATACCTGCACCCCGTTCCCAAACTCGCATTTTCAAATAATCCCGACTAACAACTTGAATAAATTCTGTATTTGTTCGTTGGGGGAAAACTGGGTGATGCTCAAACTGCGGCCCGATACTTTCTAAAGGAATAGCGGCGACATCTTCCACAAAGGTAATACAGTGAGGATTACCCATACTGACACAGGTAACTTCCCAAGTTTTTCCGCCTACCTCTAGCGGTTGATTAATTACCTTGATATCCGCAGCACCCAAAGTTGTAGGAATTTCTGAAGCTAGTAATTTAGGTAAACCCATATCCACCTTAACTTGGCCATCAGCCATCAGTTGGGGTGACATCACACCAGCTAAAGTATGAATGCGATATAAATCTTTAGTTCTCGATTCCCCTTCCAAATCGGCTAAAAATACACCTAAACAGCGAATACCATTACCGCACATTTCCGGTTCCGAACCATCAGAATTAAAAATCCGCATGGTATAGTCAGTACCGTTTTCTCCTGGCAAAGCAAAAATTACACCATCAGCACCGATACCAAAGTGGCGATCGCACAACTTAATGGCTTGCTCTGGAGTGATTACAGGAACTGACGAAGAGCGATTGTCAATGAGAATAAAGTCATTCCCCAAACCGTGATACTTAGTAAATTCGATTGCCATTTATCCAAGGATGAATTATCAAAGATTAGTTACTGTTGATTGTCAGTTGTCAGTTGTAATTTATTGTCTCATCTCTCCTAGTCCCTAGCCCTTTAGGCTGAGCGTAGCCGAAGCCTAACCCCTAACCTATTACAACATTTTTTCTTATGCATCCATCACCAGCCAAAATGCCTACGGATTTCGATACTTCTCTACCTAGTATTCGCCAAATCCAAACTCTGATTAAAAATACAGCAACTGTAGATTTGAAACTCATTACGGGTGATCTCGTCACAGGCAGGATCATCTGGCAAGACCCCAATTGTGTATGTATTTTAGATGAAAATAGCCAGCAAACTACAATTTGGAAGCACGCGATCGCTTATATCAAACCAAAAAACTAGTCTTGAAGGAAAATTTTGCCAAATTCTCGAAATTTGAGCTACATGCTCGCAGAATTGCGGGTGACATCAATCACCCAAATTCTGCGGCTATGGAGAGCGATCGCTCACTAGAATCGTTAAAATATTAATTAATGTAAAGATATTTATGAAAAATCAATGGCATTATTTGGATTTGGCAAGAAAACACTAATACCCACTCCTGAACAAGCATTACCAGGAAGAACAGAACAAATGCGCGTACCTGCGGCGCACTATGTCAACAGTAATCCGCTCAAACCACCTTTTCCCGATGGATTAGAAACAGCTATATTTGGTTTAGGCTGTTTTTGGGGTGCAGAACGCAAATTTTGGCAACTTAAAGGTGTCTACACTACCGCAGTTGGTTATGCAGCTGGCTACACACCCAATCCCACCTATGAAGAGGTATGTACTGGATTAACCGGTCATAATGAGGTGGTATTAGTCGTGTTTGATCCCGCAGTGGTTAGTTATTCCCAATTGTTGAAGGTTTTTTGGGAAAGCCACAACCCCACCCAAGGAATGCGTCAAGGTAATGATGTCGGTACTCAATACCGTTCTGGAATTTACGTCTATTCTGAAACCCAACTTCAGCAAGCAGAAGCATCAAAAGCAGCTTATCAACAAGCCCTCACAGATGCAGGCTATGGAAAAATTACCACAGAAATCTTAACTGCACCTGAGTTTTACTACGCTGAAAGCTACCATCAACAGTATCTAGCTAAAAATCCAAATGGCTATTGCGGTTTAGGCGGAACAAATGTTTCCTGTCCCGTAGGAATTGCTGAATCCCAACTTAGTGGTTAAGCAATAACTGCTTATTAAATATGCGCCCTGAGCGAAGTCGTTCCCGCAGGGTAGGGCGCATCATCAGTTAAAAAATGTGTATAGTCAAGGGCGGGGAAACCCCGCCCTTACAATTATCTCTACCTCAGCAACTTGCAATCTGCTGTATGTCGCTAAATTACTGATGAGACACAGCTACTTTTTCATCAGCTACCTGTGTATATTCACCAACAATCTGGCGGAAGAGTTCGCCTTCAATTGTCTCTTGATCTGATAACAAATCTACCAAGCGTTCTAAGGCTACACGATTTTCTTCCAAGATGGATTTTGCAGTTTGGTAGGAACTACTGATAATTTCCCTGACTTGGGCATCAATTTTAGCCGCAATTTCTTCCGAGTAATCGGATTTATTCATCCAATCACGCCCTAGGAAGACTTCACCGCTTTGATTTTCTAAAGATAAGGGGCCTAAGGTAGACATCCCAAATCGGGTAACCATTTGACGGGCTAAATTTGTGACTTTCTGCAAGTCATCACCTGCACCGGTCGTTACTTCTGGCTTACCAAACACAACTTCCTCGGCTGCGCGACCGCCTAAAATTGAGGTAATTCTGGCTTTGAGTTGGGAACGGGAAATTAAACCCTGTTCTTCGTTGGGTGTAAACCAAGTTAAACCTAGTGCTTGTCCACGAGGAATCAGGGTAACTTTTTGTACAGGGTCGTGGTCTTTAATTAA
This sequence comes from Tolypothrix sp. FACHB-123, assembly GCF_014697075.1. Lineage (GTDB taxonomy): Bacteria > Cyanobacteriota > Cyanobacteriia > Cyanobacteriales > Nostocaceae > Aulosira. The sequence continues at coordinate 34,228 of NZ_JACJRE010000017.1, forward strand.
GGTTCCGACTAAGGCGTGTCCTACTTCGTGGTAAGCAATTAACCGTTTAGCCTTACTATCTACTAAGGCAGTTCTTTCCATCCCTGCAACTACCCTATCCACAGCATCATCAATTTCCAGGATGGTAATGGCTTCTTTTCTGCGTCTAGCGGTGAGAATTGCGGCTTCGTTGAGTAAGTTAGCTAAATCTGCGCCTGTAAATCCTGGGGTGCGGCGAGCGATCGCATCTAAGGATACACTAGGATCGATTTTCTTATTTCGGGCATGAACTTTCAAAATGTCCAAACGCCCTTTTAAATCCGGTGCATCAACAATCACCTGTCTATCAAAGCGTCCGGGACGTAATAAGGCGGCATCAAGGACATCAGGACGGTTAGTGGCAGCAATTATAATGATGCCAGTGTTCCCTTCAAAACCATCCATCTCCGTGAGCAATTGATTTAGGGTTTGCTCTCTTTCATCGTTACCGCCACCGATACCTGCACCCCGTTGTCTACCGACAGCGTCAATTTCATCGATAAATATCAAACAGGGAGCATTTTCTTTAGCTTTTTTAAATAAATCGCGGACGCGGGATGCACCCACACCAACAAACATTTCTACGAATTCTGAGCCAGAAATGCTAAAGAAGGGAACGCCAGCTTCCCCTGCGATCGCTTTTGCGAGTAAAGTTTTACCAGTACCCGGAGGGCCAATTAACAGCACGCCTTTGGGGATTTTTGCACCGACAGCCGTAAATCTTTCTGGCTGTTTCAAAAATGTGACGACTTCTTGCAGTTCTTCTTTGGCTTCTTCTACCCCGGCGACATCTTCAAATTTTACTCCGGTTTTCGCTTCCATTTGAAAGCGCGCTCGCGATTTGCCAAAATTCATCGCTTGGCTAGAAGCATTCGTAGAGCGTCTCAAGAACAAGAGCATTAAAGCCACAAGTGGTAAAATCCACATCAAGTTAATCAATAACCCCACAGCAGCTCTACTGTTAGCGGAAGAAACCTCACCAAATTCCACATTTTTCTGTTTGAGTTTATTAATTAACTCTGTGTTTTGATCTAAAAGTTTTACTTGGATTGGTGTATCTTTTTGCCCCACCAAATATACTTTGGCAATATTTTCGGCTTCATCCAGCTCGACTTTTGCCACTTCCCCTTTTTCTGTTCTCTTAATCAACTCACCATAAGTTAAGGAATTGCGCTCTGCTTTTTGCGCTAAGGCTGGATTGCCAGCTACAATCCCTGGCAATAACATCAAGCTGGCTGCTAATGCACCAGCCCAAGGAACACGCTTTGCCGATGGCTGTTTATTCAATGCTTTTTTACCTAAAACTGTCATAATAATTACCCTTCTCCTGCTGGCAAAAGCTGAGCGCTGTTTTTATGCCTATTCTTCTAGCCAAAATTGAAATAACGGGAAATAAATGTTTTCTCATCTAGTTTAGCTTCCACACAAAACCATTTCCCAATGTTCCCCATCAGCTTTTAGAAATAGACTCCCTGGACTCAGGGGAATAAAAATAAAAACTGACTTTGAGCCTTGTTAATTGTTCTGTGGCTACATATCTCATGAGGCTACATACATAGTATCTATTGTGACAAAATTATCGGCAATGGGTATTGGGCATTGGGCATTGGGCATTGGGCATTGGGCATTGGGCATTGCTCGTGTTGAATGACTATTAACTGCGGTCACTGAGCTTGTCAAAGTGTTGACTTTTGACTATTGATTCCGGACTCTTGACATATTTTGCAACAAAATTGCTAAAATAACCATAGTCGTAATGATTCCGCTTTTCAAAAATCTGAGTGCTAGCAGATATTTTAGTGATTTAGTAAATGTTGTTATTGAGTTGGTGGGTGAAATTATGGTGAAAATTGTTGGTATTGGTGGTAGCTTAAGATCCAACTCCTATACCCAAATTGCTTTACAACTCGCAGCACAAAGGGTAGAAGCATTGGGTGCAGAGGTAGAAATTCTTGATTTGCGGCAGATGCAACTACCATTTTGCAATGGTGGTAAAGAATATCCAGATTTTCCAGACGTTAAGCGATTGCAGGATGTAGTTACAAATGCTGATGGGATAATTTTAGCCACCCCAGAGTATCATGGGGGCGTCAGTGGAGTACTGAAAAATGCACTAGATTTATTGAGCTTTGAAGAATTGTCTGGTAAGGTAACTGGACTAATTAGCGTCTTAGGGGGACAGTCAAATAGTAACGCTCTCAATGAACTGCGGTTAATTGTTCGTTGGGTACATGGTTGGGTAATTCCTGAACAAATTGCCATTGGACAAGCTTGGGGTGCTTTCAGTCCTGAAGGTAAACTCACCGATGAAAAACTCTCCCAACGCTTTGACCAATTTGCTCAAAGTTTAGTGGATAATACTCGCAAACTTCGAGGAATCAGTTAAATTTTTACATCAAGAGTTAATAGTTAATAGTCCATTATCTGTTGACTGTTGTACGGGCGGGTTCACAGATATCCTTACTGATTCATGAAGATCTCCCATAAACCCGCCCCTACAGACTGTTGACTGTTGACAGCTATTCACCACAACATCATTGGTAAACCTGCAATTACAGAAGCAATACCTGTCCAAATAGAAAAGCGTCCAATGTCTGCTTCATCTAATGCCATACCCATTTGCGCCAGGGCTGCTAGCAATGCTGCCAACATAACGATAAACAGGGTGGCATATCCCAAGTTACTCATGATTTATCCTCATCATTTCATCATATTTCTTGGTTGAAGAGCATTTGCGGTTGCCATAATCAATACTCTTATCTAAGAAAATAATGGCGATGAATTGCTTTAACTTCTGCTATACGGATGGCAAATTTTTTATTTCTTTCTATTTCAATCAGAAGATTAATATTAAGTTAAATTAGTGGCAATTAGCACAAAATTTCTGCAAACTAGTATTCAGAAGTTGGCTGTTATTTAGGTATCAAAGATGGGACATAATCATCATCATGGTCATCATAGTCATCATCATCATAGTCATGAGCATGAACATGGTACTAATAACTACAGCCGCGCTTTCATGGTTGGTACTATTCTCAATGTTGGATTTGTCATTATTGAAGCAACTTATGGATACTTAGCTAACTCTTTGGCTTTGCTGGCTGATGCAGGGCACAATATGAGTGATGTTTTAGGACTATTACTGGCTTGGGGAGCGAGTTTTTTGGGTAGCCGCCCCCCCAGTCAACGCTATACTTATGGACTGCGACGTTCTTCGATTTTAGCAGCTTTAATTAATGCGATCGCTCTTTTATTAGTCATGGGCGGGATTGGCTGGGAAGCACTTCAACGCTTTAGTCAACCTGCATCCGTAGGGGGAAGTACAGTTATCATTGTGGCGATAGTCGGAATTATCATCAACACTATCACTGCTTTAATGTTTGTATCGGGACGCAAACACGACTTAAACATTCGCGGTGCATTCTTACACATGGCTGCTGATGCTGGAGTTTCTTTAGGAGTAGTACTAGCTGGAATTACGATTATTTTGACTGGCTGGCTGTGGTTTGATCCAGTCGTTAGCTTGATAATTGTGGCAGTTGTAGTAGTGGGAACTTGGCAATTATTAAAAGATTCAGTCAACTTAGCATTAGATGCTGTACCAGAAAGTATTGAACCACTAGCAGTGCAAACTTATTTATCCGAACGCCCTGGTGTTACCCAAGTTCACGATTTACACATTTGGGCCATGAGTACAACTGAAACCGCCCTAACTGCACATTTAGTACTTCCTTCTGGTCATCCTGGTGATGATTTTCTTGTCCAGACTTGTAAAGAACTGCACGATAATTTTGGTATCGAACATTCTACCTTACAAATAGAAGTTGGCGATTCCAGCCAAACCTGTGCTTTAGCTTCTCATCATAGAGTTTAATTACGAATTACGAATTACGAATTATAAATCATGTTGGTTTAACTCGGCGAGCTATCCAATAAAATAAGCTGGGTACATATCTTTTAAAGTAAACTAATAAAGTATCAAGACCACCAATATATACTTCTCGTCGTTTGTGATAAATAGCGTTGAGAATTTTTTGAGCGCAAATATCAGCTTTCATGCCTTTTTCTTGCCCTTCATCCATTTTTCCATATGCACTGCCATCATAATTTAAAGCATTATAGGAAATGTTGGTTTTAATCCTACCAGGACATACAATGGTAATAAAAATCTTATTTTCCGGCTTTAATTCTAACTGCAAAGTTTCAAAAAAACCATGTAAAGCATGTTTTGATGCTGCATAAGCAGAACGTAATGGAAAGCCCATTTTGCCAACAATACTGGAAACAACTGCAATTTGTCCGCCACCACTAGCAATCATATAAGGTAGAATTCTTTTAGTTATATTGATAGTCCCAAAATAATTAATTTCCATAATTTTTCTGTCAACTATCTCTTGAGTCTCAACAACTAAAGAACGTTGGCTAGTACCTGCATTATTGATTAAAATATCAATTTTATTGTAATGATTTATCGCGGTTTTTACTGCTAATTCTAGTGAATTAGAGTCTGTAATATCCAGTGTAATAATTAAACATTCGCTGCGGATATTTTGTTTTACTCTCTGCAACTCTTCTTCTCTTCTGGCGGAAATAATTAACTTTGCTCCTTGATTTGCAAATAGGTAAGCTAAGGCTTCACCTATACCAGAAGATGCTCCAGTAATCCAAACAACTTTATCGAGAAACTGCATTGATATACACCCTGTATTATTTTCTTATATTGTTAAGGGACTTCTAGAAAATAAATTATCCAATTTTCGAGAGAAGATATTTTTATTTTTCCCCCTGCTCCCTACCCCTCTGCCTACACAGTGATAGTATATTTTTTTAGTTGGAAGTCCCTAATTACTCATCCATCTCTTTCAAGGTAGCTAACGCTGAAGGAGATAACCGACTAAGATAGCGGAATATCCAATATTTAAATATAGTATCCAAAATTACAGGAAATGTAGCAATAAAGAGAAATATCGCATTTCTACTGGCTGGTAACCCTAAATGTTCTGCTAAGCCTTCTAGTAATACTTCCCATCCATGCGGTGAATGAAATCCCACAAATACATCTGTGAATAAAATAATTAAAAAAGCTTTAGCGCTATCGCTCAGTCCATAGACAATATGATCGATAAAAGACTTGACAATAACAATTTCTTTTTTACTCATGGCAATTACAATGCCAAAAGCACCTAGGGATAGTAAATCAGCTAATATATTACTGATAGCACTATTACTTTCCTGACTAACTTCTTCAGCTATCTCAATAGCTTTATCACGAATTTTTTCTTGAACTTCCTCTGTAGTCAGGACTGGTGATTTATATAATAGACTTTGAAACTTCAGCTTATGTTCAAAATTCTTTAATTCTTGCAAAGCTTTGGTTTCCATATTGACATTGAGAAAAATTTGCCCATTTGTTTCTGCTCTAACTTTGGTGACTAGAGGCGTAAACAAGATTTGTTTAGAAAGATGCTGAGTTAATAGGGGTACGAGAATTAAAATTAAAAAAAATCTCAATGCTACTCTCGTCCGCCTTTGGGTAGTTTGATAATTTTTAATGAAATCTGCTTCAGCTTGGGGAGATAAATCTGATTGAATTCTATTAATTGTTCTCCCTAATGAACGAGGCAAAAATCCAGTTTTTTGAGTTACAGGAGGAACATTAGCGATATTTTTATCAGAGGTATTTAGTTTTTTATTAATTGAATTATTATTAATTGGTATAGGTGTGACATCAGAGATATTTTGAATGTTATTAATTCGTTCATAGTTGGTATCATATTGAGATATGACATCATCAATAAACTGTAGCTGTTCTAAAATACTATTATCAGATATATTTAATATTGAGCGACTCAAGCGAAATTCAGCAAGTTTAACTTTAATAAAAATTAAATTTTTATTCAGGTAACCTTGCCAATAAGACATGACATTTTCGGTATAATTTCCATTAGCAGCAGAAATCCTTTGATTCCCAAAATGTTCAATCTCGATATTTCTAATTACCTGTGCTGCCTTATAAGCTTCTAATATTGCCCTTTCTGGTGTATTGGTAAACCATTGCTTTACTTTGCTAATTCGGTCTTGAATTTTCTGAAAAAATGAATCTTTCATGGTGTATTTGTTAAATTCATATATTTAATTTATCGTAGCTTATATTTATTGTTAAATCATTGGAGTTATGATATATACTCCACTTCGCATTTATTACTATATCTTCTAAGTTCAATTTACCTAGTAATAGCAATTTAATGTAAATTTGCATATATCTTGATACCCTTAAATCTCCCTTCAAAAGGGGAACCACTGCCTTGGGTGGCTTTGCCGACTTGTAGACGCGGAGTGGCTTCCCGCAGGGTAGCAAGTGGCGTGGAATTTGCTAAATTTTTTCTGGTTCTCCCCCTTTTTTAAAGAGGGGTTAGGGGGGAGCGAATTCTATGCAGCCTCATAAAGAATTAGGATAAGGATATTAATAGTATACATGCCGCAATATTTCATGATTCTTAAATTTGTATTTCTAGAGTATGAATATAATGTGTGATTTTGGTGGCATTTTTATGACCAGAATTCATGGATTCCTGTCACGATCAACTGCTAAATAATTATGTAATAACTAATTACCTACAGCCTTTTGGCTATAATATTAAATTCCTAATTTTCCTAGGAATATCATGTATGGTAATCCTGTTTGATTATTAAAAAATTCCGTACAATTAAAATCTGAGTGTAGGGTGGGCAATGTCGGTTCGACAAATACGGAGATTTTCTCAGAAATCAAATCGGATTGCTATATATATAATATTTTTGATTAAAATTACTGTTTTTTACAGAATATTGCATTAAATCACAGAGTTGCTCTTCTTAGTTATTATATTTTATATATTTATTGTATGATAGCTACAGAATGCTATTATTCATTAACAACATATCCCCTGTAATTAGCTCAATCTTGACCAAAACTGAAAAGTATTGGTTCCGGGGAATTTGCTTACTAGTTACTCAAGTTTCTGTGCTGGGGAATCTCAGAACCTTAGTATAAGTCAATACAATTAATCAATGTTAAGCTTGCTTCGTAGCAACAAACTTCAATTGTAAGTATTATCACGTCTAATTGATTTAGCTGAATTAACTATCTAAATCAGCCCCGATATTTTCCTGTGCAAAAATTTTGTAATTAGTTTCAACATTGATAGTCAAGTTTATTTTGATGCATTTTTTAGCTTTGCTATGTTGCTGAGACTAAAATTTTAGTCACAAATAAAGCCAGTATTAACACTAGGTTACTGCGAACTAAACAATCATGGATGTGAAAGAACTTCTAACTAGGTATGCAGCAGGAGAAAGAAGCTTTAACGGCATAGAATTGCCAGAAGCAGACCTGCGGGGGGCTAACTTAGGTGGTGTAGATTTTGGTAGAGTCAACCTCCAAGGTGCTAACCTTACTGGTGCGTCTTTAAGTGGGGCTAATTTAAGTCAAGCAAATCTCAGAGGTGCGAAATTACATAGAGCAAATTTATCGGAAGTAATTTTGAGTGGGGCTGACTTACGCCAAGCGGCGCTAACAACTGCGAATTTAAATGAATCAGATCTCAGTGGAGCCTGTCTGCATGATGCAGATTTGTGTGATGCTGATTTGCATATGGCTTCTCTCAGCGCCGCCAATTTACAGGGTGCTAATTTGAGTGGGGCGAAAATGGGCGGAGTTAGGATGTGGAAAGCGGATTTGCAGTGGGCTGATTTAAGTGGCGCTGACTTAAGCGAAGCCAATTTGAGTGAGGCTAACTTGACAGGAGCAAATCTCAACGCTACAGATATGAGTGAAACATTCATGACTGGCACAATTATGCCTGATGGCTTGATCCATCAATAATTTTCGATAGGGGTAATTTAAACTTTTAGCGATCGCACTCTCCACTATCAACAATACAAACAATTACACAAGTTAAGGTAGATATTTTCAGGTATTTATGGCTTCAATGCCTCTCTAGCCTGGTTTTTACAGGTTTTGGTCGTCTATACAGCCTCTAGCAGTTAGTTTGATGAAATCCTTGGGAATAATTTAATTAAGCTAATTAGCCTCAACAAGACAAAAAGATCTAATTTTCTTGTTTGTTTGCTGATTAGTTGATTAATATATCTCGTCCTAGGGACATCCTACTAACCCATGAAATTCAGGTTCTTTATTCAAGCATTATTGCTGAGTTTACTAGTATTTTGTGTCACTATAGCCCTATCCCTCAAACAACCAACCTATGCAGGAGAGACGACATTTTACTGCGGTAAAAGTAAAGGTGTACCTGTAACATTTGCTCGCACCCAAGATGGTAGAAAAGTCCCCATGGTGCGTTGGAGTTCTAACAATTATTTTCCCCCACCTTGGACTGCTCAACGGCGTTGTCAGGAAGTATCTCGAAGATTTCAAAAGAATTATGACAACGGTACATTGAGAAATATCAAGACTGGAACTCTCAGAGGAGAACTTGTAATCTGTGCTGCTAAGAGCCAAAACTCTGCTTGTACAGATAGCACTTTGTTATTCACTCTCAAACGCGGAGCTAATTCTAGTCTGACTGTACGCAAACTTTTCGATCGCCGGGGTTTAGCTGCTGGAAATGTGCTGAGTGAAAGTGCTGATGACTCTATGAATATTGATTTTGATGCTTACTTAAATAATGCCACAGTTGAAGATTGATTATTAGCGAATTTTAGATTTTGGATTGATACCAATTCTATAGCAATCCCATTTTAGTTGTGAAAAATATTGGTTTTGACTGTTGACTGTCAACGGTTAACAGTCAACAACCCTGTTTGTAATATTTCACAAATCCAAAAGTGGATTGCTATAGTTAAATTATTTTTAATATTTAGAATTAAATTCTGCTTTTTTTACTTAACACTAGAATTAATTTCAAAAGATTTAATCATTCTGTCTACTATTGGCTTAAATTTATCATAATCATCTATTTTGGCTGTATAAGTAATTATATATGCTTGTTCATTTTTTAAAGTCCAAATTTGCAAATTTTTCAATACCTTGTTACCATCTTTTCCTGTATAAACTAGTTTCATAGCAGGCTTATTGAGGAGAGTTGTAGAACTTTCTTCAATAATTTGACTAGCTGATAAATTAGATTTGATATCATTACGGAATAATTTGCTAGACTCTTCTAATGTTCCAGAAAAATTTTCAACGCTGATAGTTACTTTTTCAATAAAATTGTCCTTTTCACTTTGTTTATTTGATAAAAAAGTAACAATTTCCGCAGTAATTTGATTATCTATTTCTTGTCTTTCCCAATTTTGAGGATATTGGATTTTAATTCTATATTGAGAATTTGCATAAATTGATAAATCTGCTTTTTGTAAGATAAGTTTACCGATAATTAAACCGCTGATAGCAAACATTACTAATGTCGTCAGCTTAAATATAAATTTGCTAGGTATTGTAGTTACTAATTTGGTTGGGACATTACCAGGGCTAACTTGAAGAGTTTTAGCTGTCATTGTGGCTGCACTAGATAATGATAGCTCTTGTAGCGCTTGCAATGCTAAACCTGCTGTTTGGTATCGTTGGTGAAATTCATGTAATACCATTTTGTCTAAAATATTGGCTAGTTTAGGATTGATTTTTACTTGTTGCTGCCAAATAATTTTTCCTGTATAAGGATCTTCTAATTGATGGGGATATAAACCTGTGAGAGCTTGAATAGCAATCATACCCACTGCATAGACATCACTGCTATGTTTGGGATAACCTCTTTGTTGTTCAAATGGCATATAACCAGGAGTTCCTACAATGAGAGTACCCTGATTTTTGATTTGTGAATTAGCAATCTGAGTACTGATTTGTTTGACTGCACCAAAATCAATAAGTACAATTTTTCCATCTGATTTTCTGCGGCGGATATTCGATGGTTTAATATCTCGGTGAATCACATTATGTTGATGGACAAAGGCTAAAATTTCTAATATTCCCACTAAAATTTGCATCACCTCTGTTTCGCTCATGTGCTGATTTAAGATTAATTCTTCACTTAAATCGTGTCCTTCTATATATTCTTGAATTAAATAAAATTCTTGGTTTTCTTCTATGTAAGCAAACAGTTGGGGAATTTGGTCGTGCTTGTTTCCTAATTGTTGCAGAATTTTAGCTTCCTGATAGAACAAACGTTCTGCCGATTTTACAGTATCTGGATCGGGATTTTGTGGTGTAAACTGCTTAACAACACAGTTAGGAGTCCCCGGTAGATGGGTATCCTTAGCTAAAAAAGTAGTACCAAAACTTCCTTGTCCTAGGAATGCGGTAATTTGGTAACGTCCACCTATTTTTTTACCCAACATGCAACTTACCTGATATTTAAAAATTAATCACTGGGTTTAATCTGTCTATTTTGGCACATTATTTATTAAATACAATTGATTTGATTTTTGAATTAATATAGGATTCATACTTAATTTTTGAAATATATATGGTGGATATTACCCACTATCTCAGGGTTTTGCTGTGCATTGCCTAAATTTACTGATACCAATTCTATGTGAAGTTGCGCTATATTCGTCCTCACCCTAGAAGGCTGGGGCTACACAAACAAAGCCCACGGAGGTGTGCTAATTAAGCGCATCTTCATCCAGAAACGGTATGAGATTGATTCAATAAAAAATTGCATTACTACACATCATTACAATATGAAACTCAGCTTGTGCACGATCGTAAAAAATGAAGCAGCTACACTACCTAAATGTCTCAACAGTGTGAAAAATGTTGTAGATGAAATGGTGATTTTAGATACAGGTTCTAGCGATCGCACTCCAGAAATCGCTCAATCTTACGGTGCAAAAGTACATCATTTCAAATGGAACAATAACTTTAGTACGGCTCGCAATGAAGCTCTGAAATATGTCACTGGTGATTGGATTTTAGTGTTAGATGCAGATGAGACGCTAAAACCAGAAATTGTGTCAGAGATTCACTCTGTAATTCAAAGTGAAGAATATCTGTTAATTAACCTGCTGCGTCAGGAAATAGGTGCAGAACAATCTCCTTATTCTTTGGTTTCTCGACTATTTCGCCGCCACCCAGAAATTCAATTTTCTCGCCCTTATCATGCTTTGGTTGATGATAGTGTGGCGGCAATTTTAGCGAAGGAACCTAAGTGGCAAATTGGCTATTTACAAGGGGTAGCAATTTTGCACAAAGGATATCAAAAAAATGCGATCGCTCAAGGTAATAAATACGCTAAAGCGCAAGCCGCAATGGAACAATTTTTAGCGACACATCCTTTTGATCCTTATGTTTGCAGTAAGTTAGGAGCTTTGTATATCACCACTGGCAAAATAGAAGCAGGTATAGAACTCCTTAAAAGAGGCGTGAGAACAAGTGAGGAAAACTACGAGATTTTATATGAACTGCATTATCATTTAGGGATTGCTTACAGTCGGTTACAAAATCCGAAACAAGCTAGCGTTCATTATCAAGCAGCTATTAAGTTACCTATTTACCCAATTTTAAAATTGGGAGCATATAACAATCTCGGTAACTTACTCAAAGCAGCGGGAGACTTGAAAATTGCTAAAAAAGCTTATGAAGCAACTTTGAAAATTGACCCGAATTTTGCCGCTGGACATTACAATTTAGGGATGACATTTAAGGCTTTAGGTTTATTTACTGATGCGATCGCCTGTTATCAAAAAGCCATCAAGTTAAACCCCAGATATGCAGAAGCTTATCAAAATTTAGGAGTAGTCCAGCTAAAAGTAGGCAATCATCAAGCTAGTTTAATTGCCTTTAAAAATGCGATCGCTCTCCACCAAGAACAAAACCCCGAAGAAGCCCAAAGGCTGCGTCAGGGTTTGCAGGAGATGGGGTTGTTGTGAGAAGACGGTTAACGGTTAACGGTTGACGGTTGACTGTTGACTGTTGACTGTTAACAACTGACAACTGACTATTGACTAAATTCGCGATCGCACAAATTTCTCTAATCTATCCATTCCTTTTTCAATAGTTGCCATGTCTGTGGCGTAGGAAAGGCGGATGTTTTTATCGGCACCAAAAGCAATACCGGGAATTACGGCTACTTGATGTTCTTCGATCAGCGCATCGCAGAATTCTAAGGATTTTAAGCCTGTTTTGCTGATGTCGGGGAACAGATAAAAAGCACCATCAGGTTTGGGACAACTCAAGCCGGGGATGGCGTTGAGTCTGTCTAACATTACCTGTCGGCGTTTGGCAAAGGCTTGGCGCATTTCTTCCACGCAGTCTTGAGAACTTTCTAAAGCCGCGATCGCGCCATATTGAGCAAAGGTACAGACGTTAGATGTACTATGCCCTTGGATGGTACTGGTAGCTTTAATAATTTCTACTGGCCCGGCTAAATAGCCAAGTCGCCAACCTGTCATGGAATAAGCTTTCGCAAAACCATTACTAATTAAAGTGCGGGCGAAAATTTCTTTTCCCAAGGAACCAATGCTGATATGCTCTGCACCATCGTAGAGAATTTTCTCGTAAATTTCGTCAGAGACAACAAAGATATCTGCATCAACTACTACCTCTGCCAAGGCTTTAATTTCCTCTGGGGTGTACACCATTCCCGTGGGGTTAGATGGTGAATTGAGGATAAATAGCTTGGTTTTTGGGGTAATTGCTTGGCGCAGTTGTTCGGGAGTAATTTTATAGCCTGTGGAAGCATCTGTATGTACAATTACGGATACTCCGCCGACTAAGGTAACCATCTCCGGATAACTGAGCCAATAGGGAGCGGGGATAATAACTTCATCACCTGGATCGATGAGGGCGACGATCAAGTTGTAGAGAGAATGTTTCCCGCCATTGGTGACGATGACATTTTCGGCTTTGTAATCGAGTCCGTTATCTGTTTTTAGCTTGTGGGCGATCGCTTCCCTTAACTTTGGTTCTCCGGCTGCTGGGCCATATTTGGTTTTCCCTTCATCCAAAGCTTTTTCGGCTGCTGCTTTGATATGGGCTGGGGTATCAAAATCTGGTTCTCCAGCGCTAAAACTACAAACATCTATACCCTCTGCCTTCATTGCCTTAGCTTTAGCTGCGATCGCTAAGGTTAAAGAGGGTGTTACCTGACTTACTCTTGCTGCCAGCTTCATTCTTAATTATTTATTCGCTTAATCTCTAACCTATTTAACAATATCCCACAATCTCGATTGAGAATTGATTTTTTAAAATTCCTTAGTCCATCTCGTTAACAAATTCTGGCAATATTAAGAATTTTGTTAATAGGAGAGCGTGTAAATATTTGTACTTCCAGCAGCCGATTCAAGCGCTCATTTTTACATATTCTGAGTCAGATAGCAGGTATAATTTCTTGCTATAACTTCTGTTAATCGGTTTTTTGGTGTAAATCAAGCTTTTTCACAGCTTATTGCAGTTTTTTGGTGATATACAGGCTCAATAAAAAAGTAAAGCGATCGCCCACAGCAGAATATATTCCTTTGAAGCAATACATAATTGACGGTAATGACTGATAATAATGACAACAAAAATCAAATTCCAGCAACCGAATATGATTCACCTTGGAAAGATATTTTACAAACATATTTTTCCGAATTTATGCAGTTCTTTTTTCCCAATGCATATAACGAAATTGATTGGAGACAACAGCCAGAGTTTTTAGATAAAGAACTGCAAGAAGTAGTTGTCGATGCAGAAATTGGTCGCCGTTTTGCGGACAAATTGGTCAAAGTTTATCTGCAAAATGGTCAAGAAACTTGGGTGTTAATTCATGTTGAGGTGCAGTCTCAAGAAGAAGCAGATTTTGCCGCGAGGATGTATACCTATAATTATCGCATTTACGATAGATACAAAAAATCTGTAGCTTCTTTAGCAATTCTCGGAGATGACAGAGCAAATTGGCGACCGGAACAATTTGGTTATAGTCTATTTGGGTGTCGGTTAAATTTTCAATTTCCGATTATTAAGTTGATAGATTATCAACCACGATTATCGGAATTAGACAACGACAATAACCCATTCGCAACAGTAGTAATGGCACACTTAGCGGCGCTGAATACCCGTAATGACCGTAACAACCGTAAACAGCAAAAATTGGCTTTGGTACAAAGTTTATATGAAAAAGGGTTTGAAGAGCAGGATGTAATTAATTTAATTGCGTTTGTGGATTGGATGTTAACTTTGCCACCTAATTTAGAAGCAGAGTTTAAACTAGAAATACAACAACTGGAGGCTAGACGACGGATGAAATATGTAACTTCTTTTGAACGTATTGCCAAGCTGGAAGAAGCATTATCATTAGTGACACGGTTACTTAATCGTCGTCTAGGTACTGTTGATGAGTCATTACTTGAGCAGGTGCGCTCTTTAAATATTAACGAATTGGAAGCATTAGCTGAAGATTTACTTGATTTTACTTCGGTGACTGATTTAACTAATTGGTTGTCTGCAAGGCGACAAAATAATTACTAAATAATTACTAATTCGTAATTTTGGGGAAGCACCGCAGCAAATTGTTAAATTGCTTGTATTTATTTGTGAGGTGCTACACCCCAACTAATTTAATACCAATTTAAATAATGTTGGCGACACATCAATATATTCTAGAGGGCAAAGCAGTGCCTTATCTCTAGAATGTGTCACATTTTTTTAAGTTGATATAATTACGAAATATTTTAATTTGGGTAATTGAGTTCGGCTAATTTGACGATCGCATCAATCAATTTAATTGGTTCAACTGGTTTAGAAGCATACATGTGAAAACCAGCTTCTAGAGCCTCTTTGGCGTCTTCTTCTCTAGCATAGGCTGTCAGAGCGATCGCGGGAATTCTTCCACCTTGTTCTGGTGGTAGCAGTCTGACTTTGCGGATTAATGTATAGCCGTCTTCTTCCGGCATTCCAATGTCGCTAATTAAAATATCTAGGGGATATTGTTGAATTGCAGCCAGGGCTTCTTTTACGGAATTTACAGATGTGACTTCCGCACCAGCTTGCTGTAAGGCGACGGTGAGAAAATGGCGGGTATCAGTGTCATCATCAACTACTAGCAGCCGCAAATCTTGTAGGGGTAATTTTGGGATGGTGACAGCCGCGGTTTCTTCTGCGGTTTCGGCACTTTCCTGGGTTTTAGCTTCTAAAAATGGTAATTTTACTGTAAACGTTGCGCCTTTTCCCTCCCCTGGACTTTCAGCATGGATAGTTCCACCATGTAGTTCTACCAAGTGACGAGCGATCGCTAATCCTAATCCTAAGCCAGTATGACTGCGAGTTGTACTGCCGTCAGCTTGACGAAAGCGATCGAATACATATTGTAAAAAGTCGGATTGGATACCTATACCTGTATCACTTACCTGAATTTGCGCGTAGCTGTCTTTGATTTCTTTACCTTTAATCGTTGATAATCTAATTTCCACTCGCCCGTTTTGGGGTGTGAACTTGATTGCATTGCTGAGCAGGTTCCAGACAACTTGTTGTAATCTATCAGGATCGCCAGAAACCATAAAGGGTGAAGCTAGATGGCTAGCTACAGAAACGTAGCCGTTATTCTCCCTGGTCTTTTTGGCTTTTTTCCTCACTTCATCGATGCTACCCGCTTCATTGGGTGCAATCACAAACTCAAAGGCAAGATTTTTGGCTTCGGCTTGGAGACGTACTGTATCTACGGCGGCGTCAATCACTGTGACTAAATTCACGGGGCAGATATTTAAAAATAGTTTGCCACGAATGATCCGTGAAACATCCAAAATATCTTCGATGAGTTGTTCTTGTAACAGGGCGTTGCGTTCAATGGTTTCCAAAGCTCGCGCCGTAGCTTTTTCATCGAGTTTGCGATTGCGGAGGAGTTTCGACCAACCGAGAATTGAATTTAAAGGGGTACGCAGTTCGTGAGATAAGGTGGCTAAAAACTCATCTTTCATCCGGTTGGCGGCTTCCGCTTCTTTGAGTGCGGCTTGTTCGCGGATTAATTTGGCGCGTTCTTCTTCGGCTCGTTTGCGATCGCTAATATCTTCTACTGTACCTACATAACCGATGACTTCTTTGCGATCGGCAAGCATGGGTGAGGAGCGCAAAGTTAACCATCTCACATCCCCCTCTGGTGTGAGAATAGTAAACTCGTTATAGTATTCTTTGCCTTGTTGGGCGCAACTTGCCCAGTCTGCAAAGATATTTTCTCTATCTTGGGGTGCTAGCGATCGCAACCAACCTTTGTTTAAACATTCTTCACCAGAAATCCCTAAAATTGTTTGGTAGCGGGGATTTGTGTAAGTACAATTACCGCTAGCATCCGTCAGAAAAATGCCTATTGGTGAGTTAACACATAAAGAACGAAATTGTTCTTCACTCTTTTGCAAACTGGCATTTAAGGCTGCTAATTGGGCGGCTTGGCGTTCTACCTCTGCGGTTTTTTGAAATAAATCAACAAACGCTGCTACCTTTGATTTCAAAATTTCCGGCTCAATTGGCTTAAATAGATAGTCTACTGCGCCTAGAGAATAGCCTTTAAATACCATTGATTCGTTGGTACTAAATGCCGTTAAGAAAATAATCGGGGTATGACGCGATCGCTCTCTTTGGCGAATCAGAGTTGCTGTATCAAATCCATCCATCTCTGGCATTTGCACATCCAGCAATATCACCGCAAAATCTTGATTGAGCAAACATCTCAAAGCTTGGGCCCCCGATGTCGCCCTTACCAGATTCTGACCCAAGCTGTGTAATATGGCTTCTAAAGCCAACAAGTTTTCTGCGTGGTCATCAACCAGGAGAATATTTACTGGTAGTTCGGACGGCATTATGGGTATAGACTCCTAGCTAGACTAAAAAATTAGTTTCTATGCTTTTTTATAGACTTTCGACTTTCTGAAGGAGTTTTACAACTATCTCAGGTTACAGCTTTGAGGAAAAGGAATAAAGATATACTAGATTTTTGCTCAAAGACTTGATTTTCGTTTCCAAAGCCTAATTGTAGAAAGATCGTAGTTGGCTGTCAAAGGCTTGGTTGACGGTTGATGGTTGTACGGGCGGGTTCACAGATATCCTCACTGATTCATGAACATCTCCCATAAACCCGCCCCTACTGACTGTTGACTGTTGACTCACTCTAGGCGATCGCAAATTCAGTCATGGCTCGTTTACTGGGATGATGGAAGCCTAAAATAATATCCGTTTTGGGAATACCTGCTGCTAACAGATCATCCACAATCGCCAAGTTGGTGCTGTCTTCTTCCACCCAGATTTTACCGTTTTGAATCTGCAAGTATAAAATAATGTGTTGAACTCGTCTTTTGCCATCCCAACCACAACGCAACCACAGGTATTGATCGCGTTGTTCGTCTAAAATCAGGCGATCGCTAATTGTGGCTTCTGTGGTGTTAGCCGATTGCGAATTGCTCAATTCATCGTATTTTTTAATATTTTTTTGCACAATATTGCGATATTGGATTAAGGTATCCATTGCACAATTTCCTCTTGTTGAGTATCGACAATAATTAATTGCAGGTTATTTTGGCGGATAATGAGCTGAATTGATGGACGTTGAAAAAAGTTGAAATAAACAATGTCGTCAATTGCTAGATATAAATTATATTCAGGTTTGCTGGCGCATCATGGTAAATATCTTTTGCAGGCATGGAGTGAGTTTTTTATCTTTAATTCTAACTAATTCTCCTGTAAAGCTTCTCGCGGGCATCTAAGGCTTCATACTGGGTTTCATAAGGTGTAAATTTCAGTGATTCTTGTCGTCCTAAACCTAAAATTCCAAACCTAATTAAGCTGTCGTAAAGTAGATGATGTACCCGATTTTGTAGGGTTTTATCAAAGTAGATTAAGACATTGCGACACAATATGACATTAAATTCATTAAAAGAACCATCTGTAACTAAATTATGCGGTGAAAAGACAATATTTTCCTTTAGAGATGAGCGAAAAATAGCGCTGTCGTAGGCGGCTGTGTAATATTCGGAAAAATAAGTTTTACCACCTGCTTGCAAATAATTATGGGTATACTGCTGCATTAATTCTATAGGAAAAATCCCATCTTTTGCTTTGCGTAATACTGTTTCATTCATATCTGTGGCATAAAGACGGGAACGTTGATAAAGCCCTTCTTCTTGCAGCAAGATTGCCATAGAATAAACTTCTTCGCCAGTAGAGCAACCTGCGTGCCAAATGCGAATAAAAGGATAAGTTTTTAATAGCGGTATAACTTTTGTTCTAAAAGCCAAATAAAAACTAGCATCACGAAACATTGAAGTTACATGAACGGAAAGATTTAATAAAAATCGTTCCATGCATTCGCGATCGTGCAGGACTTTTTCTTGTAAAGCGGAGATGGTAGTTAAATTTTCTGCATGAATGGTATTCCAAATCCGACGTTTAAGAGAAGCTAGGGCATAATTGCGAAAATCTAAACCATAGTAACGGTATATGCCCTCTAGTAAAAGGTGAATTTCGATTTCTTCTAAAGTGGACATGGGATATTGGGCATTGGGCATTGGGCATTGGGCATTGGGCATTGGGCATTGGGTATTATTAATCAAAAGTTAGACTTAAAGGTGCAACTTCCAGCATCAAAGCCGCAATGTTGAGGTTTAAAGGTGCAACTTCCAGCATCAAAGCCGCAATGTTGAGGTTTAAAGGTGCAACTTCCGAGATAAAAGCCGCAATGTTGAGGTTTAAAGATGCAACTTCCGAGATAAAAGCCGCAACGTTGAAGTTTAAAGGTGCAACTTCCGAGATAAAAGCCGCAATGTTGAGGTTTAAAGGTGCAACTTCCAGCATCAAAGCCGCAACATTCATGCTTAAAACTACAATTTCCAAGATAAAAGCCCCAACCTCCGCAATCAAAACTCTAACTTCCAACCTCAAAACCTCTAGCCCCATGCCCAATGCCCCATGCCCCTACCTATACAGCCAAACGCGCAATAAAGAAAGCAACTGTTCGGTATCTACAGGCTTAGTAATGTAATCTGATGCGCCGGCGGCGATGCATTTTTCGCGATCGCCTTGCATGGCTTTGGCGGTGAGGGCAATAATTGGTAAACTGCGTAATTTGGGGTTTTGACGGATGAGCTTGGTTGTTTCGTAACCGTCCATTTCTGGCATCATTACGTCCATTAAGACAATATCAATGTCTGGTGTATTGTCTAACAGGGCAATTCCTTCTCTACCATTCTCCGCATAGACTACGTGCATTTGATATCGCTCTAGCATACTTGTTAAGGCGAAGATGTTACGCACATCGTCATCGACAATTAATACTTTTTTGTGGGTGAGCAAATAGTCTCTAGCATGTAGCTGTTCTAATATTTCTCGTTTGGGGGCTGGTAAGTTTGCTTGGACTCGGTGTAAAAATAATGCGGTTTCATCTAAGAGGCGTTCTGGCGATCGCACATCTTTGACAATGATTGTATCTGCTAAGCGTCGCAGTTCTGTTTCCTGGGTGCGATTGAGTTCTTGACCTGTATAAACAATGATTGGTAATGTTTTCCCATTGGGTAAGAGTTTAATCTGCTCGATTAACTCAAAACCTGTCATGTCTGGTAAGCCTAAATCCAGCACTAGACAATCATAGTACTGATTTTGAATGGCTTCGAGGGCGGCTTTTCCTGTACCTACGGCTGTGGTGGTTACGTCGCTATTACCAATTAGTTCGACAATGCTGTGGCGTTGGGTTTCGTCGTCTTCTACTACTAGCAAGTTTTTCACTCGCCGTTCGATAAAGCCTTTAATTTTATTTAAGGCTTCGGAAATCACTTCGCTGGTTAAGGGTTTTTGTAAATATGCGATCGCGCCGAGTTGTAAACCCCGTTGTCTTCCTTCTTCCACAGTGATGATATGAACGGGGATGTGGCGGGTTTTGGGGTTATGTTTTAACCTGTCTAGCACCGTCCAACCGTCCATTTCTGGTAAGCGAATATCTAATAAAATGGCGGAAGGATGATATTGCTGGGCTAGGGAGAGTCCAATATTGCCATTTTGGGCGGTAATCACCTTAAATCCCTGCTGGCGCGCCATATCTAAAAGGATACGGGCAAAGTTAATGTCATCTTCTACGATTAATAAAACGCGATCGTCTTCTGCCAGGATAGCGCGATCGTCGTTCAGCACTGAAGAATTGTTGCTAGGGGCGAGCAATTGGGGGCCGATAATTGGTCTGGGTGTTAAAGGTTCAGCAACAGTTAACCCACGCAAATCCGGGCTGGTTTGGGGGAGGTAGAAAGTAAAGGTACTACCTTGATTCGGTTCGCTGACAAGTTTAATTTCTCCACCAAATAAGCGGGCGATTTCGCGGCTAATTGATAAACCTAATCCTGTACCACCGTATTTCCTACTAGTACTACCATCAGCTTGTTGGAAGGCTTCAAAAATTACTTTCTGTTTATCTGGCGCAATTCCTATACCTGTATCCCTAACAGAGAAAGCAATAACATTGTGGGCGCGATTTAAGGCTTCTTGGGTAAGACTCCAACCTTCTTTAACTACCTCCACCCGCAAGCAGACTTCGCCACGTTCGGTGAATTTAAAAGCGTTGGAAAGTAAATTTTTCAGGACTTGTTGTAAGCGTTTGCTATCTGTGTATAGGGTTTTGGGTAAGTCCGGCGCAAGTTCAATTGTAAAGCCCAGTCCTTTGTTCTGAGCAATTTGCCCAAAGGTGCGTTCTAATTGATCGCCTAACTCCGAAAATAGCATCTGGTGCATATCAATTGACATGGTTCCAGATTCGATTTTCGCCAGATCCAAAATGTCATTAATTAAAGTCAATAAGTCAGTACCCGCAGAGTAAATTGTTTGACTATATTCAATTTGCTTACCTGTCAGGTTACCTTCGGTGTTATCGGCTAACAGTCGCGCCAAAATCAACAAGCTATTTAGTGGTGTCCGCAATTCGTGGGACATATTCGCCAGGAATTCGGATTTATATTTAGATGAAAGGGCGAGTTGTTCGGCTTTCTCTTCCAAAGAACGCCTAGCTTGTTCTATCTCTAAATTCTTCCGCTCAACTTCCTTCTTTTGCAACGCCAACAATTCGGCTTTTTCTTCTAATTCAGCGTTGGTTTGTTGGAGTTCTTCTTGCTGTCCTTTGAGTAAATCTTCGGAAGCTTTGAGTGATTGGGCTTGCTGTTCTAGCCGCTTGTTGGTTTCCCTCAGTTCGTTTTGCTGGGTTTGCAGTTCTTCCGCTAAAGATTGGGATTGTTTGAGTAATTCTTCGGTGCGCATGGAAGCTGCGATGGTATTTAAGACGATCGCAATACTTTCGGTAAGCTGGTCAAAGAAGGTTAAATGTATTTCGCTGAAGCGACGGAAGGAAGCTAATTCTATAACGGCTGTGACTTGTCCTTCAAACAACACAGGTAATACAACCGCATTCAGGGGTGAAGCTTCGCCTAAACCTGAGCTAATTTTCACATAATCACTCGGCACATCTGTTAACAGAATTCTTTCTTTTTCCAAAGCACATTGTCCTACCAAACCTTCACCCAGGTAGAAACGGTTCGCTAAATGTCTCCGTTCGCGATAAGCATAGCTACTGAGTAATTTGAGGAAAGCCTGATGATCGGTGGCTTCCATCATGTAGAATACGCCATGTTGCGCGCCTACTAATGGTGCTAGTTCCGAGAGGATGAGTTTAGAAACTGTTTCCAAATCACGCTGACCTTGCAACATGCGCGTAAACTTAGCGAGGTTTGTTTTCAACCAATCTTGCTCAGTATTTTTCTGGGTAGTCTCTCGCAGGTTAGCGATCATTTGGTTGATGTTGTCTTTGAGGATAGCCACTTCCCCTAAAGCTTCCACCGCAATCGACCGAGTTAAATCGCCCTTAGTAACCGCTGTTGCTACTTCTGCGATCGCCCTTAGTTGTGTAGTTAAAGTTGCAGCTAGTTCGTTCACATTATCTGTCAAATCTTTCCAAGTACCCGCCGCACCAGGTACTCTGGCTTGTCCGCCTAATTTTCCTTCAATTCCTACTTCCCGCGCTACTGTGGTTACCTGATTGGCAAAAGTTGCTAGGGTATCAATCATTTCGTTGATTGTTTCCGCGAGGGTTTCAATTTCTCCCTTCGCATCCAGCATTAATTTACGTTTCAAGTCCCCATTCGCCACCGCTGTGACAACTCTGGCGATACCCCGCACCTGGGCTGTTAAATTACCCGCCATCGAGTTGACATTATCTGTTAAATCCTTCCAAGTTCCCGCCACACCTTTAACTTGGGCCTGTCCGCCTAATTTTCCTTCCGTTCCCACCTCCCTTGCTACCCGCGTTACTTCCGAAGCAAAGGAACTCAGTTGATCCACCATTGTATTGATGGTGTCTTTCAACTCCAAAATTTCCCCGCGCACATCTACAGTAATTTTCTTGGATAAGTCGCCATTCGCCACCGCTTTGGTAACTTCTGCAATGTTCCGCACCTGGGCTGTTAAGTTCCCCGCCATCGAGTTCACATTGTCGGTGAGGTCTTTCCACGTCCCCGCCACACCTCTAACGTAAGCTTGTACGCCGAGTTTTCCTTCCGTTCCCACCTCTCGCGCTACCCTGGTTACCTCAGAGGCGAAGGAATTTAATTGATCCACCATTGTATTGATGGTGTTTTTCAACTCCAAAATTTCGCCCTTCACATCCACAGTGATTTTCTTGGATAAATCACCATTCGCCACTGCTGTAGTAACTTCTGCAATGTTCCGCACTTGGGCTGTCAAGCTTCCCGCCATGAAATTCACGCTGTCGGTGAGGTCTTTCCAGGTTCCCGCAACTCCTTTCACCTCTGCTTGTACACCTAATTTTCCTTCCGTTCCCACCTCTCGCGCTACCCTGGTTACCTCAGAGGCGAAGGAGTTTAATTGATCCACCATTGTATTAACGGTGTTTTTCAACTCCAAAATTTCCCCTTTGACATCCACAGAAATCTTCTTCGATAAGTCGCCATTAGCTACAGCTGTGGTAACTGCGGCGATGTTCCGCACTTGGGCTGTTAAACTACCCGCCATAAAATTCACGCTGTCGGTTAAGTCTTTCCAGGTTCCCGCAACACCGCGTACATCAGCTTGTACACCCAATTTACCTTCGCTTCCCACCTCTCGCGCTACCCTAGTTACCTCAGAGGCGAAGGAATTTAATTGATCCACCATGATATTGATGGTGTTCTTCAACTCCAAAATTTCGCCTTTAACTTGGACAGTAATTTTCTTCGATAAGTCACCATTTGCGATCGCCGTCGCAACTTCTGCTATATTCCTTACTTGGTCGGTGAGGTTACCCGCCATCATGTTCACCGCACCTGTTAAATCTTTCCAGGTTCCCGCTACACCGCGTACTTCCGCTTGTACGCCTAACTTCCCTTCCGTTCCCACCTCCCGCGCTACCCTGGTTACTTCCGATGCAAAGGAACTGAGTTGATCCACCATAGTATTGATGGTATTTTTCAACTCTAAAATTTCGCCCTTCACATCCACAGTAATTTTCTTCGATAAATCACCAGTCGCCACTGCTGTAGTTACTTCCGCAATATTCCGGACTTGGGCTGTTAAACTACCCGCCATAAAATTCACGCTGTCGGTTAAGTCTTTCCAAGTACCCGCAACACCGCGTACATCAGCTTGTACTCCCAGTTTCCCCTCACTTCCCACCTCTCGCGCTACCCTGGTAACTTCCGACGCAAAGGAATTTAATTGATCCACCATTGTATTGATGGTATTTTTCAACTCCAAAATTTCGCCCTTCACATCCACAGTGATTTTCTTCGATAAGTCACCCGTCGCTACAGCTGTAGTTACTTCCGCAATATTCCGCACTTGGGCTGTTAAACTACCCGCCATGAAATTCACGCTGTCGGTTAAATCTTTCCACGTACCAGCCACACCGCGAACTTCTGCTTGTCCCCCTAATTTACCTTCCGCCCCTACTTCCCGCGCTACCCTAGTAACTTCCGATGCAAAAGAATTTAGTTGATCCACCATAATATTGACGGTGTTTTTCAACTCCAAAATTTCGCCCTTCACATCTACAGTAATTTTCTTGGATAAATCCCCATTCGCCACCGCCGTAGTTACTTCCGCAATATTCCGTACCTGGGCTGTCAAATTCCCCGCCATCAAGTTAACGTTATCTGTTAAATCTTTCCAAGTACCAGCCACACCGCGAACTTCTGCTTGTACACCTAACTTCCCTTCCGTCCCCACTTCCCTTGCTACCCTGGTAACTTCCGACGCAAAGGAATTTAATTGATCCACCATCGTGTTGATGGTATTTTTCAACTCCAAAATTTCGCCCTTCACATCCACGGTGATTTTCTTGGATAAGTCGCCATTCGCCACAGCTGTAGTTACTTCCGCAATATTCCGCACCTGCGCCGTCAAACTACCCGCCATGAAATTCACGCTGTCGGTTAAATCTTTCCACGTACCCGCCACACCGCGAACTTCTGCTTGTCCGCCTAATTTTCCTTCCGCGCCTACTTCCCGCGCCACTCTGGTAACTTCCGATGCAAAGGAATTGAGTTGATCAACCATGATATTGACGGTGTTTTTCAACTCTAAAATTTCGCCTTTAACGTTTACAGTAATTTTCTTGGATAAATCGCCATTGGCTACCGCCGTTGTTACTTCCGCAATGTTACGTACCTGAGCAGTTAAATTCCCTGCCATCAAGTTAACGTTGTCGGTCAAATCTTTCCATGTACCCGCCACACCGCGAACTTCAGCTTGTACGCCCAATTTCCCTTCCGTACCCACCTCTCGCGCTACTCTGGTTACCTCAGACGCAAAGGAGTTTAATTGATCCACCATCGTGTTGACGGTGTTCTTCAATTCGAGAATTTCGCCTTTGACATTAACTGTAATTTTCTTCGATAAGTCACCATTTGCGATCGCAGTTGCAACTTCTGCAATATTACGTACCTGTCCGGTTAAATTTCCTGCCATTAAATTGACATTATCTGTCAAATCCTTCCAAGTTCCCGCCACACCGCGAACTTCGGCTTGTACGCCTAACTTCCCTTCTGTCCCCACTTCCCGCGCTACCCTAGTAACTTCCGATGCAAAGGAACCAAGCCTATCTACCATTGTGTTGACAATATTGGCAGTTTGTAGAAATTCTCCCTTCAGGGGTCTACCTTCAATTTCTGGGGCGATAGTTTGAGATAAATCACCATTAGCCACAGCCCTTATTACCCTTGTAGTTTCTGCTGTTGGCTGAACTAAATCTGTAATTAAACTGTTAACAGAATTGACGCAACTTAACCAAGAACCGCGAACATTTCCTAAAGAAGCACGTTCGGAAACATTACCATCTTTGCCCACAACATTACCGATGCGCTGTAACTCTGCTGCCATGCGCTCATTTTGATCGATAATGTCATTAAGCGTATCAGCAATTTTTCCCGCCATTCCTGTTTGATCAATCGGCATCCGAGCAGAAAAATCGCCTTTTTTAACAGCATTTAACGTTCTTAATAACTGTTTTAAATCTAGGTTGTCGCTTTCTCTGATTAACTGTTCAGTTGCCATTAGCTTATCCTTTAGGAATTTATTTTATATATTTTTTCTCCCCATTTTGCCTGGGGGAATACTATTAAGTTCACAAGTAGCACTATTGAGGACAGGATTAAATTCAGCAAATAACTCTATCCTCAAATGGTGCTACTACCACACTTATTAGAATTTCTCTTAGCCAATCATAGCCTTTGCTTCGTCCTGAGGATAGCTGCTGCACAGAGATTTTTGCAAGCAAATGTTGACTCAGTTTGTTTACCTATTCCTTTTGGCATATATCTTGAGGGGGAAGATTTTTAGAAAACCATAGAGATAAATAATCTTGCTGTTGTTAACTCAACTAATTGCCACAAAGTTAAGCAAATAATTTTAGGAATTATGCAATCAGGAAAATCTCAATTTTTTAATAGAATTCGCGGCTATAAGACTTGATTGTTGAAATGTACGTAGAAATATATAGCAATCTTAAATGATTTGTGAAATATTATATGTAGGTTCGTTGACTGTTAACTGTCAACGGTTAACAGTCAACAGTCAACAGCCAAAACCGATATTTTTCACAACTGAAATAGGATCGCTATATGTAGTGGTTTATGCAATTAATTTTGATGAGTTGCTAGATCCTCGACTTCTTGAAGAATACAACTGGCGCATCAGGGGTAAGATCCCTTGCTGATCCTGAAATCTCGCCGTCATCCTCAAAGGCTGCTATTGAAGAAAACCCACGGGGGTAGCAAAGGCTTGCCAATATTTTTCTTCTTCTTCTGGTGTAAACATTGCAATCAACCCGAAAAACTTGCGCAAATAGCTGTTCGCTGTAAGCTTTCATACTAGCTGCTGCTACTTCTGCTGTCACAGTATCTTGGAAGTAGGTAGGAATATTTCAGAAATTAAATATGAATCCTATAGTTACCCAGCAGGGACAAAAAGCTAGTATTCTCGGTTTAGCAGCACAGTCACAGCTAGATGCTAATTCTATTTCAACGGCGTTTGCAGGGGGAATTAATTATTATTTCTTTTACAATCTGGAGTCGGAAAACTTCCTTACTGGGCTAAAATCTCTGCTCAAAGAAAAGCGCCAACAAATTTTAGTTGCTACTGGGAGCGAAAACCGAGATATCAACGCTTTGCGTCGTTACCTTGACTCGGTGCGCCATCGCCTAAATGTTGATAGCGTAGATGTGTTTTTTGTGGAATATGTGTTTCCTGGTGATGATAGCAAACAAATTCAGGCAGTGTTGGAAGAATTGCGATCGCACCAACAAACAGGAGCAATCCGCTATGTAGGAGTAACTACCCATAATCGACCGATTGCTTTAGAAATAATACAGCATCAGCAGTGTGACATATTAATGCATCGTTATAATATGGCTCACCGCAAAGCGGAAGAAGATGTTTTACCCACTGCTTACCAAGCTGGTATTCCTGTAGTTGCCTTTACTTGTACGCGCTGGGGTTCCCTACTTACCAAGCATCCTCATTGGCAAATGCAACCACCCACCGCCGCCGATTGTTACCGTTACGCACTGCATCATCCGGCGGTAAATATCGCACTTACCGCCCCTAAAACGCGCCAGGAATTAGAAGCAAACCTCAGCGTTTTCAATGCTCCCCCTCTTTCCCCTGAAGAAATCGCACACTGGCGGGAATATGGCGACTTAATTTATGGTACAGGGCAAGATGCCTTTGATACCCAATGGGTTTAATTGCGGAAAGCTGGATTTCGTTTATGTAGTAATAAATCATACCAGTTGCAGAATGCGATCGCTATGAGAACTAATCGTCCTTGGATGTTTGTATTTTGGGTTTATTTGACGATTTTAATGTCCATTTCCCTATCAGCTTATTTAAAAATCATTCCTAGTGAAATTGCCAAATTTCCTCATTACGATACGATTTTGCATTTCCTATTATTAGGTATCGCCGCATTTGTCAGCCATTTAGCCTTTAACAAAGTCAAATTTAATATTGGTAATATTGCTTTACCAATTGCGCCGATGATTGTTATATTGTTTTGTTTAATTGACGAAATCATTCAACATTTCGTCCCCTATCGTTCAGCCGATCCAGTTGATTTATTAGCTGACCTTTGCGGTATTGTATTATTTACTTGGTTAGCAGAAAAGCAAAAGTTGCGCCAAGCTTAATTTCCAATTCCCATTCTTTCAAGTGATGGGAAAAACTTATTTTTCTCTCTGTGCCTCTGTGTCTCTGCGTTTTAAAAATTATTTATTTAACCACAGAGGCGCAGAGAACACAGAGATAAGAGAATAGGACTTACGCACACTCTACAAATTCTTCTCCCAAGGGGAGACGCTGCGCGTTGGCGGAAGCCTCTCGCAGAGAAGGCGTACTTGGCGTCTTGGCGGTTTAAAAATCGAAAGTTGTCCGCAACACTCCTACATATTGAGTATCATTATTACTATTATTTTCCGGGTTAAGAATTACCCAAAACCCAGGAGTCACAGAAATATTGTCATGAATTCGCCAACGGTAAAAAGCTTCAATATGGTAAGAGCTATCGCTTTCCTCACGAACATCACTGTGAGAAACTCGTGGCGGTAAACCAAAAAGAATACCTGGTAAATTACCCCTACCGCCAACATCAGGAAATGTCATCCCAATTGCGCCAAACCAAGCATTAGCACTATCACCATTATTCACAAATAGCGAATCTGTGCTACCTCTCCCATTAGAAATATCACTGAAACCAGAGTTCTTCGCAGTTGCCCAAATATACCCGCCCCATGCATGTACTTGAAAATTGGGAGAAAAGCGATAATATCCTTGCGCACCAACAATACTATTAGAGGTAGCAATGCTGTTACCAAAAGGCGATATGGATAAAGCGCTACCTCTACTACCTGTAATATCCACAGTACCAGCAGGGCTATATCCATGAGAGTAAGCAACACCAATTGCGCCTTGTTGACCATAGTAAACTAAATGTGCCAATGCATTATAACCACCATCAAATAAACCATTTTGAGGTGCTGGATTATTGGGACTGTTAGCTAAATAACCGAGAGTTAACACCAAGTCACTGCTAATCTTCCAGTTAACTGCTGCACCGCCCCCTCCCCGTTCAAACAGCAAACTATTCTTACCAAATAGTGAGGGAATACCGTTACCATCATCAGCAACTGTCGCTGGAGTGACGTTATCTGTGATGTCGTTGTAGCCAATACCCACCGGGCCGATAACAAAGGATAGAGACTCGCTAACAGGAAAGTAGTAACGGATGTGGGGTACAAACAATGTATTGTTACTATCATTATCAAAGTTTAAGCGCGTCATTCCCGTACCGCTAGCAGCAGCAATTTGGCTGACACCATTAGAATTGGCAAAGTTGCCAAACTCTAGTCGCACTCGCAATAAATCTTTGCCTGTAAAACTACTTTCTAACTGCAAACGACCGCGCGTAGCAAAGAAGGGGTTAGATTCATCGCGCGTACCCCCGACTTTATTACCAAAGGTATCGCTAATGGCGGTAATAATTTGGGCATTTAGCTTGGTAGTAGTGGAAAATTGTTGTTGTTCTAATGTTGATGTTCGCGCTTCTATACTATCGACTCTTCCGCGTAGAGTTGTTAGTTCTGCTGCAAAGTCTTGTTGTAGTTTTTGCAACACGGCTAAATCCTGTTTCTGGACTAAATCGCTGGTAGCTGTGGTGATTAATTCATTAATTCTATCCAAGCAAGCATTTAAACCTGCGGCAAATTCATAACGAGTTAAGGCGCGATTTCCGCGATAAGTAGAATTGGGATAACCTGCAATACAACCATAGCGTTCAACTAATGATTGCAATGCAGCAAAAGCCCAATCGGTTGGTTGCACATCTGAGAATTGGGAAACTGATGTGACTTGTTCTTGTAATGTATTAAATTCGGCATCTGTTGCATCTGCTGCCCAGACTGCTGGAGATGCTAAAAATAAAAGTAGAAAACTGCACCAAGAATGTTTCAGCATTGGATTTATGATGGTATTTGATATGAGAAAAAACTGGGTTTTTCTTGATTGTCTAAGAGGTTGTTTTAAAAGTTCTCTGTTTGGTAGCACAATATTTAGATCCCCCTAAATCCCCCTTAAAAAGGGGGACTTTTAGAAGTTTTTGCCCCCCTTTTCAAGGGGGGTTGGGGGGATCAACAAGTGCTTAAAATTACAGCTAACCACTTTTCAAACATCCTCTAAGCTCAAGAGATTGCGATTAATATCTGCGGCGTTGTATGAAATGGGATGAAGTAACGAACCGCAAAGACGCGAAGTACGCAAAGAAGAGTTTTTTTGAGAGCGGAAAAGAAAGACTCTTCTGGCAAATATGCAAGGAATAATCTTGTATTGATGATGTTTTTATTTGATTTTTGCTGGCAAATACTTAAAACAAGTTATGTATGTGTAGGGTGTGTTATCACGTAGACACGAAGTGGCGTCCCGTTCGCGTAGCGTCTCCGCAGGAGAAGGGTAGTGTAACGCACCTTATTCTTGGCTTTAGCGCGTTGCAGAAATACTGATTTTAAAAACTACGCAAAAATACCAAAAATTCTTAATTTATTGAACCGCCAAGACGCCAAGAACGCCAAGAATTCTTAGGGTGTCGTAAGTTCTGTTAACTGTTGAGATGAAGAGAGAAGGGAAGAAGAGTTAAAAAGATAACTATTCATCCCTTCAATTTGTGTTAACGTCGAGAACGTCTGCGCAATCTATCAATCATAACTGCGGCAATAATTACCAAACCTTTGACAACTAATTGCCAGAAGTAAGACATGTTCAACAGAGTTAAACCATTGTTGAGTACAGCAATAATTAATGCACCGAGAAGTGTGCCCCCAATGGTACCGATACCGCCTGTGAAGCTGGTTCCACCGAGAATGACAGCCGCGATCGCATCTAGTTCATAACCCTGCCCTAACATACCGGTGGCACTATACAAGCGGCTGGCGCTCATAATTCCGGCTAAACCTGCGAGTAATCCACTCACGCCATAAACAAACAGCATGACGCGATTGACTTTGATACCCGTTAATCTGGCGGCTCTTTCGTTACCACCTACGGCGTAAATTTGTACACCTAAAACTGTTTGTCTCAGTACAAACCAACTCACAGCCACAGTCAACAAAGCAATGATTACTAGCCAGGGAATCGGGCCGACATAGCTGTTACCTATCCAAGCAAAGTTGATATTTCGGTTAATTACTGTTGTACCATTAGCAACTAAGAAGGCTGCACCACGGAGGGCAGTTAAAGAACCCAAGGTGACAATAAACGGCGGTACATCTAAAAAGGTAATTAACGCACCGTTGAGTAAACCTAACAGCAATCCGGTGACTAAGGCCGCAGGAACAGCTAGCCAACCTAAAGCCGGTATTAGAGATACTAATACTGCAACTACAGCAGAAACAGCCAAGATTGACCCGACTGAAAGGTCAATACCTCCGGTGAGAATCACAAAGGTCATCCCCGTTGCCAGGACAATATTAATTGAAGCCTGACGCAAGATGTTGACGGCGTTACCTGCTGTCATAAAATTAGGACTCAGCAGCGCAAATAGAATGCAGATGATTACCAAAATCGGTAAAATCCCGGCAACTTGCAGTAAATTGTTAATGGATTTGCGCTGGCGTTGGGAATTCTCGCTTGGTCTTCTGTTAACTGGTTTTAAGGTTTGACTCATGATGCTAGTACCTCCGATGCTCCTGTTGCATAGTGCATAATGTTTTCTTGGCTAATTTCTTTACCGGGACTGTTGTCTAGTTCACCCACTAACTCCCCTTCGCGCATGACTAAAACGCGATCGCTCATTCCCACAATTTCTGGTAGTTCGCTGGAAACCATGAAAATTGCAACCCCTTGGGCGGCTAAATCGCTAATAATCCGGTAAATCTCGCTTTTAGCACCGATATCTACGCCCCTTGTCGGTTCATCCAGCATCAATACTCTAGGATTAATCGCCAACCACCTGGCTAGCAGGAGTTTTTGCTGATTTCCCCCGGAAAGATCCACGGCGCGAATTTCTAAATTAGCCAGCCGGATATGAAAGTTTTCGACTGCGTCAGCAGCAATCTTATTGACTGAAGCCCAATTAACGATGCCACTCCTAGCATCTTGTTTAAGTCTATTGAGTCCAATATTCTTGCGGGAACTCATTTCCAGAAATAAACCTTGGTCTTTGCGATCTTCTGGGACATAGCCAATACCCACAGCGATCGCATCACTGGGGGAATTAATCTCTAGTTTTTTACCATTGAGAAATACTTCACCGCTAACTTTGCGATCGGCTCCAAAAATCAGCCGCGATACCTCTGTCCGTCCCGCACCCACTAACCCAGACAATCCGAGAATTTCCCCTGCACGCAGTTGAAAGCTGGCGGGTTTAACTTTGCGCCCATCGCTAATATTTCTCACTTCCAGCACCACCGCGCCGGGATTGTTTTGGCGTTGATGTTCGTAAAAGTCCTGCATCGAACGACCAACCATCATTTGTACCAAGCGCTGGGGAGTAATTTCTTCCCGCGTCAAACTGCCAATATATTGACCATCCCGCAGCACGCTAATGCGGTCAGCCAGGGCATAGATTTCTTCCATGCGGTGACTAATATAGATAATGGCAATGCCATCGTTGCGCAGTTTGCGAATTACCTCAAATAACCGTTCCGTCTCTCTGTCAGATAAAGCGGCTGTTGGTTCATCCATCACCAAAATCCGGCTGTTATCTTTTAGCGCTCTCGCAATTTCTACTTGCTGCTGTTCCGCGATCGCTAAAGTACCGACAATATCCGTAGGTGCAAAACTCGCCCCCAAGCTATCTAATACCCGCCGGGCTTCAAGTTCCATACCTTTACGGTCTAAAAATTGACCTTTTTGCAACTCGCTACCCATAAACATGTTTTCGGTAACAGTTAAATTGGGTGCAACGTTCAATTCTTGATAAATCAGATTAATCCCTGCTTGTCTGGCTGTACCCGGATCGGTAATTTTCACCGCTTGACCATTAATCCAAATCTCGCCATCATCAGCAATATAAGCCCCAGCCAGGATTTTCATCAAAGTGCTTTTACCCGCACCATTCTCACCCATCAAAGCGTGAACTTCACCCGGATAAATAGTCAAATTCACACCTTGCAAAGCCGGGACACCATGAAATCGTTTAGCAATCCCGCGCATTTCTAAGACAGGGTTAGCTGTCGCGGGTGGAGAAAAATCTCTTTCAATATTTGTTGTCATATGTGGTGAGTGCAGAGTCCTAAATTTTAAAGTGTTAAGCTGCTTTAGCTCTAACGCCACAGTCAACAGTCAACAGTCAACAGTCAACAGTCAACAGTCAACGGATTACCAACCTGTAGATGTACTTACGTTCTCTTTAGTAATCAACTTGGCGGGAATCAAA
The DNA here is from genome assembly GCF_014697075.1 of Tolypothrix sp. FACHB-123. Taxonomy (GTDB): domain Bacteria; phylum Cyanobacteriota; class Cyanobacteriia; order Cyanobacteriales; family Nostocaceae; genus Aulosira. The sequence continues at coordinate 67,092 of NZ_JACJRE010000017.1, forward strand.
ATGTTTGGTGATGCTGGTTTTTTGCCATTCAAGATGTCGTTACCTACCTGAACCGCTTTTACAGTCATCCCTCTGGGGTTTTGCGTAGCTGTGGCTGCATAGAGGCTATCGCTAGATGCGATCGCTTCTATGGCTTCCGGTGCGCCGTCAACTCCCACAATAAAAAAGTCTCTGCGTTTGGCTTGGTTAGCCGCTAAATCTACGCCCACACCGCTAGGATCGTTGATGGCAAAGACTGCATCAATTTTGGGGAAAGTGACTAGTATGTCGCTCATCACTCTCAATCCCCCATCGCGGCTACCTTCTGCGTTTTGGTCTTTAGAAAGTAGTTTGATATTGGGATATTTAGCTAACACTTTTAAGCAACCATCCACGCGCTGGATGACTGAAGTGACTGGCGGCCCGTTGACTATGACAACATTGCCTTTACCTTTGAGGCGATCGGCAATATATTGGCAGCTAATTTCTCCAGCTTGCACATTATTAGTAGTGACAGTCGCATCTACATCTGCTTCTACAGGTGTATCTACTGCAATCACAATTGTCCCTGCTTTTCTGGCTTGCTCAACAGCAGGTCTGATACCTTTACTATCCGCAGCATTGAGGACAATTAAGTCAGTATTCGCCGCCACAAAATTTTCAATTTGGTTAAATTGCTGATTTAAATCATAGCCGCTAGAAACTACAGTGACTTTGACATCACTTCCACCAATGTTTTTTGCTTCTTTCTCCGCACCTTGTGCCATAACCACAAAGAACGGGTTACTTAAATCGCCCAAAGTTACGCCAACAGAACGTAATTTAGGATTGCGATCGCTCTTATTAGTCTGCGTACTTATATCAGTAACGTTTTTTGTATTAGTGGTATCCGTATTAGTGGCTTTGTCGCCATTGGGAGCAACGTTTGTGCAGCTAACAAGCGTACCACTAACAATACTTAATATAGTAGCTGCCACACCTGAGGTAAAGGGAAGTTTTTTCACATTCATCTATATCCTAATAACGCATTTAAATTCAATAACAATCAGCAGAATATAAATCACGCTTGATATGAATTAGAAACGTTTTTTATCCCATCTGGGTTTGGAGCTTTATCTCAAAGTTATTTGAGACAACCTCCGAAATTACAACGTTTTTTGGATGTAATTCAGATTAAACGTAAATTTTAAAATTCATCACCGTCTTAAGGCTTAGACTATGGCTTGGTCATTTTAATTTTTGTTAAACATCTTGTTTGTTAAACTTTATGCACACCTGTGCATGACTGCTGATTTTTATTTTTGCACACCTGTGCATAAAAAACATGTTAAGTTTAATTACGTTACCTTCGGTAAGTTGTGAAGATGAGTAAGCGAAAAATTTCTATTGAAGATATTGCGCGTCAAGCAGGCGTTTCTCACTCTACTGTTTCCCGCGCTTTACGAGACAGTCCTTTAATTAGCGCCAAGGTGCGGGAGGAAATTAAAAAACTAGCGCAGGAAATGAATTATGTTCCAAATGCGATCGCCCAAAGTTTGCAGACTCAACGCACTTATACTGTTGGAGTTGTTGTCACTTCTATCGCCGATCCCTTTTTTGGTGAGTTAGTCGAGGGAATTGAACAGGTTGCTAAACAAGCAGGGTTGAATGTGTTGTTAAGTGCTTCACATGGAGATTTTGAGCAAGAAATAGCAGCGATTGAGAATTTTCACTATCGCAGAGTAGACGGAATTCTCATAGCTGATTCCCGCATTAGTAAACAGTATACGCAGCAGTTAACCCCATTCACGGTGCCAACAGTTTTAATTAATATCGACACAGAAGACCAAGGGGAAATATTTCACTCAGTCGCCATTGACGATCGCTTAGGTGGTAGTTTAGCTGTAGAACATTTAATAGAGCTAGGACACAGTGCTATTGGCTATCTAGGTGTAGGCGATGGTAGCAAAGCCGAACAAGAGCGCCTAGAAGGCTATCAAATGGCGCTAATTCAAGCAGGTATCACACCAAATACCGATTGGCTCGCAATTTTTCCGAGAAACCAGGAAACAATCAACGATATTGATATCGGTAAAAAAATGCTGTCTCAACTAGTCTCAGCTGGAGTAACTAGCATTTTTTGCTACAACGATATGGTCGCAGTTGGCGCTCTCTTAGCCTGTCAAGAGCTAGGAATTTCCGTACCGCAAGATTTAAGCCTTGTGGGATTCGATAACATTGCTCTCGCGAGTTACATTACCCCACCACTCACCACAGTTAGTCAGCGAATGTCTGAAATGGGTCAGTTTGCTATGACGATGTTACTAGAATTATTTCAAGGTAAAACAGTAAAAAATCAACTTTTATCACCGTTTTTAGTTAAAAGAGCTAGTAGTACAACTGAAAAGAGTGTTGACGGTTCACGGTTGACACCTCGACAAGCTCAGTGCGGCGCTGTTGACTGTTAAGAGAGATTTTTATGACATTTTCTATTCGTTTTGGTGTCGCCAGTTCATCATGGCTAGTTAGGTCTTTAATGATTGCCCAACATTAAGACCGAGAACAGGAGATAATAATAAACTTATACCATCCTCAGCTGTAATACCATCCCTTTGCCTAGGCTGCTTTATATTCACAACTACAGGGTAGATTTTCGCTATTTGTCGCCAATAAGATAGTGAAAATTACCAATTTGTATACATCTAAAGCTTTTTGTAAGGTTTCAGGTAAGTTAAGTCGCAAATAAGATCATGGAAACTACCAAATTGTATGCTCGTTTAGAAAATTATTATCAGCAAATCAAGACAATTATTCTCAGTCGTCAGAATCCGATTACTGGTTTACTACCTGCGAGTACGGCGATAACAGCTCACGGAGATTATACAGATGCTTGGGTAAGAGATAACGTATATAGTATTTTGGCAGTTTGGGGTTTAGCACTTGCATACCGCAAGATTGATGAAACTAAAGGCTACACTTATGAACTAGAACATAGTGCAATTAAGCTCATGCGTGGATTGCTATTTGCAATGATGCGACAGGCTTATAAAGTAGAAAAATTTAAACAGACACAATCCCCATTAGATGGATTACATGCTAAATACAATACCGCTACTGGTGATATTGTAGTTGGTGATGATGAATGGGGACATTTACAATTAGATGCGACATCAATATTTTTGTTGATGTTAGCGCAAATGACTGCCTCTGGCTTGCAAATAATTTATACAATTGATGAAGTTAATTTTGTCCAAAATTTAGTTTATTACATTGGACGCGCTTATCGCACACCAGATTATGGGATTTGGGAACGGGGTAATAAAATTAATCACGGTAATGCAGAGTTAAACGCTAGTTCTGTCGGTATGGCGAAAGCTGCTTTAGAAGCCATGAATGGACTAGATTTATTTGGCGTTCACGGAAGCCAAGCTTCGGTAATTCATGTGCTTCCAGATGAAATTGCCCGCGCGCGAATTACATTAGAATCTTTATTACCTAGAGAATCAGGTTCAAAAGAAATTGATGCAGCATTGTTGAGTATTATTAGTTTTCCCGCCTTTGCAGTTGAAGACGAGCAACTACGCGATCGCACCTTTAACGATATCATTAACAAACTCCAAGGCAAATACGGCTGCAAACGCTTTCTCCGAGACGGACATCAAACTGTATTAGAAGATACTCACCGCTTACATTACGAACCCTGGGAACTCAAGCAATTTGAGCATATAGAATGTGAATGGCCGCTATTTTTTACTTATTTATTTCTTGATGGCTTATTTCGTCACGACAAAGTCCAAACTCAATATTACCAAGAACGTTTAGAATCATTACTCGTAGAACGAGATGGTTTGCAATTATTACCAGAACTATATTATGTCGCAGAAGAGAACATAGAAGCAGAAAAGTTAGCCCCCCAAAGTCAACCGCGTCTACCTAACGAAAACGTTCCCTTAGTTTGGGCACAAAGCTTATATTTTCTTGCCCAAATGTTAAATGAAGGATTAATCGCTATTGGTGATATTGACCCTTTGGGAAGACATTTGTGTGTGGGAAAAAATCGAGAATCTCTCGTACAAATTGCCTTAATTGCAGAAGATGAAGATTTACAAGAAAAATTAGCAGTTCATGGTATTGAAACCCAAACACCCAAGCAATTAGAACCAATTCAAGTCAGAAATGCTGGGGATTTATCTACTATTTATACCCAAATTGGACGCAACAATAAACTCGGTTTAACTGGGCGTCCAGTGAGGCGGTTACGTAGTTTGACTACCTCTCGCATCTTTCGCATTCAAGACCAGACATTGGTATTTTTACCATCCTTCTTAGATGCCCAACAATTTTATTTAACCCTTGATTATCATTTCTTACTCGATCAAATTAGAAGTGAACTCGCCTACATTCAAAAATATTGGAGTGATTTAGGTCGTCCGACTTTAACTTTAATGCTAACCCATACCATGTTAGAAATTGGTGCTGAAGCATTATTAGAATTAATGCAAGAACTGAAAAATGGTGTTTGTCAGGGTGTTAGAGTAAAATTAGGACGATTAAATCAGCTAATGCTAACAGCTGGATTGCAAAGAATTGACTTTCTCCAAGATGAAGAATTTTCCCTACCAGCCGTCAAAGATGGGGGATTACACTGCTATTATTTGGCATATACTCCAGGTAAAAACTGGCAATTAGGACATACCCAAGAATTCCAAATGGAATGTGAAACCAACTTGGGTTCATTGCTTGCTACTTTACGTGCTTCGGAAAATATTTACGAGCAAATTGAGTTATTGCAAACCTTAACAAGGTTGCAAGGATTAAATTTTGATACTGGTATTGGCGGGCCTAACTCTGTCGTCACAGTAGACAACTTACTTGATGAAATATATACCAAAGCTGGGGATTTAGGGCTTTGGGCGATTGTGCGCCGGGTTGCTGGGTTGCGACGAATGGTAGATATTGGCTTATCGGATGCTGTCACCAGTATTTTAGTCAGGGGTAAGCAAATTTCCGTCGGTAAAGCTTACAGCGAAGATTCCTTAATTGCTGTACCCATGTCTCACGATGAAATAGCCGAGAAAATTAATCATTTTTGTCGAGAAGATATCCGCGATCGCGTCCTCACTCAAGAGATTATCATCTATTTGAGCGTACTCATGCGAGGCGAACCCGAACTATTTCGCGGATTGCTGACACTCAAAGTTGGTTATCTCATCCTCTTAATTACCAGCAAACTAGCCAGAGAATTAAAAGTCACCCAAGATGAAGCCTACGAACATTTAATGCAACTGTCACCTTTTGAAGTCAAAACCAGGTTGCAAATTGTCTTAGCTGAATATGCGGGGATGAGTAAACTCTTACGTCAGCAAGAATCATTACATGTCAGACAAAAAGAAAGTGACATTGATTGGGTATTACCATTCACCAATGATAGCGAAATCGAAGTTCCCGCAGGTGGATGGCGGCGATATCGCCAAGCTGAAGGCTCAACCGGACGAGTACCCAAGGACTTTTTTCAGCAAGTGTGGCTATTGATGAAACATTGCAAAGGTATTGTGATTGGCGATAAATTAGAACGTCGCAATCGCTTAGATAGTGAATTAATGTTGTCAGAAATGACACCAGGGGAAAGGAATTTTGCCTTACTAGTCGAGCATCTACTCAATAAAATTGAAGCTCCCGAATATCGCCAAGTGAATATAGAAGCCTTAATGGAATTATCTGCGATCGCCGCCAATAACCCTAACCTGCAAATTGAAGAATATATCGTCTTAGATGTCTTAATTGGTCACGCAGTTAGACTAGCATGGTTAGATGCCCATCCCGAACGCGGCGATCGCTATGATGAAGATAAAGCAAGTGCATGGCGATCTTTTTACAATACCTCTCCTAGAGATTTCGCTATTTATATTTTGAAGGCCTTCCGGTTCTTGACGGAGTTTGTCACAGAATTATAAACCTAACAAATCAAAAAATACCCCCCTACTTTGGTGAAAGTAGGGGGTTTTTAAATGTTATATTTTTTAAAAAACTACTTGACAGGGATAGCATCAACATCGACAGTATTCGCGGTGGTCGTAGTATCTTCTGTAGTAGAGGAAGTATTGGTTTCTACATAACCCTTACGGGCTTTCCAGCCTTCAATCACTAGTCCAGATACTTCACTAACTAGCAGGGTCAGCAGAAAAATATCATCAATTTCACCGACAATAGGGATAAAATCAGGGGCAATATCAATAGGACTGAGGATATAAACAATAGTTCCTAAAATTACCCACCAACGATACTTTGGATTTTGCAGCAAATTGCGATACCAGGCGTAAACTGATTGGATTGAAAATTTCATGTTTTGAACCTCCAGTTACCTTTAATTTTGACAAATTATGCTCAAAACTCCCGGTGGGAATAACCGCCCAAGTATGTCTGGAAGATGCTACAAAAAAAATTAAATTGCCAATTTCTGCTTTTAAAATACTCAAACCTAGCTGTGATAGGCATCTTGGTTGATGAGCTAATGTAAATTGAATTTACTAACCTAATTACTATGAAATTCGCCATCAGACTATGGCAATTGTGCATTAATCTTTAAAATTAAAGTGCTTTGCAATATTTATTGTGGATGTGGAGGGAGGAGAATTAAACAGTGGATATTTTAGATTTGTTTTACAAGGGTGGCCCAGCAATGTGGCCTTTGCTGGCGCTGTCTATTCTAGCTTTGAGCGTAATTTTTGAGCGTCTGTGGTTCTGGCTGCGAATTTTAACTCAGGAAAAAGAAATAGTCGAGCGCGTTCTCGATGCAGCTAGTGAAAATTGGCAAGCAGCAGCAGACATTGCTAGACAAGCCACAAATCAACCTATTGGCAGGTTTCTCTATGCTCCCTTAAGACTAGTCAAAAATGACGCAGAAAGCTTTCGCTTGGCTTTAGAAGCAACAGCCGAAGATGAGATAGCAGGAATGCGTCGGGGTGAAAAACTCTTAGAAGCAGTAATTGCACTCGCGCCACTTTTGGGATTGTTGGGTACGGTTTTAGGTTTGATTCAGTCATTACGAGCAATTCGCATTGGTGATTTGGGAACTGAATCAACGGCTGGGGTAACTACAGGTATTGGCGAATCTCTCATTAGTACAGCAGCTGGGTTAATAGTTGCCATTGTGGCTTTGGTATTCTATCGCCTGTTTCAAAGTTTTATTGTCAACCAGGTCAAGGTTTTCCGTAAAGCTGGGAATGACATGGAATTGCTCTACCGTCAGTCACCACCTGACTTTAGTAATAATACATCGATCGTGCTGCGGGAATCTTCCAGAGACAATTTTACTCCACCCCGGAAACGCGGTAGAAACAAATTTTCTAGTTCTCCAGAAAGCCCAGAAGAGAATGATTCTATCAACCCCGAGCAATAAGTCAAGACTTCCATCCTTGAACCAGCTATAGATTCAGTTTAAAACCATGAAAGTTAATTTGCATACTCCGGTTGAAGAAGTCCAAATCCAAATCATTCCCTTAATTGATGTCGTTTTTTGCATTTTGACATTTTTTTTGTTGGCGGCTTTGCAATTTACTCGTCAACAAGCAATTAATATTGATTTGCCCAAAGCCAACACTGGAACGTCACCTACAACCTCGCTACAAGCTAATAGCAATATCTTACCAGTGACTATTGATGCTGTGGGCCAGACTTATGTGGAAAAAAACATGGTGACGCGAGAGCAATTGGCAGAGGTTTTAAAGCGATATGTCCAAGCAAATCCTAACGGTATTTTAGTGCTGAATGCATCGCGGACAGCCACATACAACGATGTCATCGAAACATTGGATTTACTTCGCCAGGTAGGAGGCGATCGCGTATCTTTGGGGATTATACCAGGGCCATCTCAAGGATCAAATTCCAATCTGCCTGTCATTCCCTCGTTCCCCATCAATCCTAATCCTGCACCCAACAACGCACCAATCCCCGGTGTCAATCCTCAAGGTAGTAATCCTAATTTTCCCCTGAACCCCACCCAACCCCAATCGGGAACAGGTGCGAATCCAGCGAATCCGCAAACTGCGCCTGTAGTTCCTAATTCCACCGAACCTAACCAAAATGTAGCCCCTGGAACAACTAACTCTGCTCCTCAAAGGAGATAAAGGAATAGAGAAAGATGAGGGAGGTGTTTCTCCCTTGTCTTGCTTGTGTTGCCCATTCCTCTCATCTTCTATCTTGCAATCCTCACCAAATCGCCTTAAACATAAAGATATCCGAAATAATTTCTGTCTAGAGAAAATAAATCTGTTAATTTACAAATAATTGGTGGAGTTTCAAAGCTTTTTCTCTTAATAGACTGAGTAATTTATCGCCAATCACCATTTACGTTTCAGGGGTTGTGGCAATGAATGAAGTTTGGATAATCTTAATAGTGTGGTTAGTTACATCTATTGGCTTGTTGATTATTTGCAAATTACCCTTAGGGGTAGAGATTGATACTCTCAATAAAGCCTTAGTATCAGCAGCAATAATCGGTATATTAACTACAATAGTTAGACCAATTTTACACTTTCTATTTACAGTAACAAGTCTGCTGACACTCAACTGGTTAGCCGACTTGTTTACATTTATGATTTCTGTTGTCTGTTTTAGTATTGCTGCTTGGTTAATTGACGGCTTTCGCCTGCGCTATGGAATTTGGAGTGCCGTTATGGGAGCGCTTACACTCACTATCATCCAAAATTTAGCTTACCAATTATTAGGTGTATAAGTGAATTAATTCTCAATAATAAAACACTTACTTAGACAAAAAACTTGAGTCCACAGTCGATAGTCAAGGCACTTTGACTATTGACTATTGACTATTGACTATTGACTATTGACTATTGACTATTCGTTTGCACTAGGCGGAGCAGCGGAAGTAGTTGATTGTTGTTTGCGCTGTTCCCGTTTTTTGCGATCGGCGGAGAGTATATCTGCCATCACTACTAAAGCTTGCGTAATTTTATCGAGATTAGAACGATATAAATCCAAATCTTTACTTAATTTTTCCTCTGATAGATGCAAGCCGATAGCAATTTTTTTCAAAGCTTCGGTGCGTTGCTTCTCGTCTTTAACTAATTCTGGATCTGACAGTTCCAATAGGGAAAATAAACCAATAGCAAACAAGCGATTATATTTAAAATTGGGATTATTTGCGATCGCTTGTAACTGAGATTGCAAATTAGCATCTCTATCTAAGGGAGTAGTTTGACTTAGCCAGCCAATTAGATCGTTGATTGGTAAGCTTTTAGCTAACTCGCGTAATTGTTCCGCATCTTGCTTGTAGCGTTGCTCTTCCTGCTCTACAGCCTGACATAAGGCGCTAAAAATAGATTCCTTATCTCGTTCTGGCTGGTAGCCCTGCATAAAGCGGTCGAAAGTAGTAACGACGCCCAAGCTATAAATCGGATTGTAGCTAAAATCAACATTGACTGACAGCAGATGCATTTCCACCATCAACTCTTCCACTACCCGACGGTAAATCGTGTTGATTGGACGGGTGTGAAGAGTGTAGAAAGTTCGCTTTGTATCAGAAACAGTACGGACGTTATTCACAAAGAAAATGTTAAGGGCGACGTATTTTTATTGTCTCGCTTAAAGGCTAGTTTGCCAAGTTCGGGTTTCAACTTGCGAGTGGTCGGTTTACAATATTTTTACTTAGCCAGGGATCGATCTGTGTTTCATCGATTTCTCTTTTAGGCTATCAATGGTCAATAGTCAATAGTCATTTATACTCTTTGGCTTGTTTTGCATCAGCCTTCAAGCGGTCAATTATTAATCAACTAATAACTGTTGACTGTTGACTATGGGACTTCCAAGTAAAAAAATATTCCATTGCTATTGTTCACTGTTGACGGTTGACTGTTAACTGTGAACCGTCAACTGTCAACAGTCAACGTTTAACGGAATAATTTATTTTTTGGAGTTCCCTATGAACTTTTGACAAAATCTAAATTTATGAGCCTATCTTCACAGTTAACAGTTCTGGGTCAGTACTTGGCTGGTGAATTTGACAATCAGGAACAAGCCATCAACGATCCTGTTTGGTACGTCCACCTCCGCCTTTGGCAAAGGCCAGTTAATCTGTTTTCCGCAGACAGTATTACATTGTTTGCTGAACAAGCGAATATTATCAACCTAGAGAATCCTTACCGCCAAAGAATTATGCGGTTACAGTCAGGCGGTGATAACGATGCACCCCTGCAAGTCCAATATTATATGCCTAAAGACCCAAATAGTTTAAAAGGTGCAGGACGCAATCCTAATTTACTTGATACATTGACACCGGATAGCCTAGATTTATTGCCAGGCTGCGTTCTTACAGTTACTCCAGAAACAATAGCGCCTAACTGCTATAAATTTGTCGCCACTCCGCTACCAAATACTAGCTGTTGCTTTACCTATCTTGGCAACACCATCCAAGTTTCTTTGGGTTTTGCGGCCTCGACAACAGAATTTCTTAGCTACGATAAAGGTATTGACAGCACCACTGGTAAAGCTACTTGGGGAGCAGTTTTAGGCCCCTACCGCTACACCAAGCGACAGCACTACTGAGTATTGAGTGGTGACTACGAAGTAGTAGACAAGATTTTTGTCTTAACTCTACTTCGTCTTCTGTACCTTTTCTCAATTTTTCAACTCAGCAACGCCATTGATGAAAATTTTGACAACCTAAGTAAGGCGCTAGCTTCTCAAAAATGAGACCTTAAAAGACTTTTAGCTAGCCATGCTGCGAGGTACACCTTCTAAAGCTTCTTCTTCGGTGTCAAAGATTTCAAAGACTGTGTCCATCATTGTCACTTCAAACACAAGTTTGGCTTCTGTATGTACGTTACAAATCCGAAAGCTACCCTTGAGTTTATCAGCATCACGCATTCCGGCTACTAAAGAAGTAAGACCAGAACTATCAATAAAGTTTACCTGACTTAGATTTACTACCACATGGCGACTGAGTTTGGAAATACATTCCTGTAACTTCAGGCGAAATTGCCAAGCAGTTGTAATGTCTAAGCGTCCGCTCGGTGTCAAGACAATAACGGTATTACCATCTTGAGTTGTTTGGGTTTTCTGCTCTATCTGAATCACTGAGCCTCCCTATGGCAGTCCTGTGCAAATTAACTACTGTATTTAAAGCTGTTACTGGTGAGTCAAAAAACTTGCATTTCTGGAAACCTCAATGCCCCATGACGAGGATGATATCCAGTGGTTAGTAAATTAATTGACTCACCACTAACAAAATAATTTCATGCTGATACTTGAGGTTAACAAGTTACAGCTAAAAATGTCACCTTTTTTTACTCGGTGCTTATCTTTAGTAGTTTAACTCACTAAAACAGGAGAGAGCCAGTTAAAAATGCTCGGTTAGCAGCAGACAAAACAGAGATGAAGCCTAGATATATCAAGCACTGAAGCTAAAGTGATTGACTGTAATTTTTACAGTATAGCTTGTAAGATTTTACTCAAAACTCACTTTTAGACAATGCTTATTCAGCACTAGTGGTAGGTGCCCAATTTATCCAATCTTGAGGTTTCAAGAAAGTTTCATATAACTCAGCTTCTGGGGTATTAGCTTCTGGCTGATACCCGTATTCCCAACGTACCAAAGGCGGTAAGGACATGAGAATTGATTCGGTACGTCCGTTGGTTTGCAGACCAAAAATTGTGCCTCGGTCATAAACCAAGTTAAATTCTACGTACCTACCCCGACGATAAAGTTGGAAATTCCGTTCGCGATCGCCATATTCAGTTTGATGACGGCGTTCAACAATGGGTAAATAAGCGGGTAAAAAGGCACTTCCACAGTCTTGCACTAAAGCAAAGATTTCTTCCCAAGTCCGCTGTGGTAATGCGCCTACTTGGTTGCTATATTTAGCAGCTTCGCCATTGGGATCGGGGCCGCGATATATAGTACCTTGACCATCTTGGTAATCTAAGAATAGACCGCCGACACCTCTAGTTTCATCGCGATGCTTGAGGTAGAAGTATTCATCACACCAGCGCTTGAACACTTGGTAATATTCTGAGTGATGGCGATCGCAAGCCTGCTTCAATGTTTGATGGAAATGTTTCGCATCTTCGGCAAAGGGGTAGTAAGGTGTTAAATCAGCGCCACCACCAAACCACCATACCGGGCCGGCTTCAAAATAGCGATAATTTAAATGAACGGTGGGGACATAGGGGTTACGTGGGTGTAACACCAAAGATGTTCCCGTAGCATAAAAACCATGTCCGGCTGCTTCTGGGCGTTGAGTTAAAATTGACGGCGGTAAATGGGAACCCCAAACTTCAGAAAAATTTACACCAGCTTGTTCAAAAATTGCCCCATCACGCAAAACACGCGATCGCCCACCACCACCTTCTGGACGTTGCCAACTATCTTCATGAAAACTAGCAACACCATCCAGCTTTGTCAAAGCTTGAGTAATTTCATCCTGTAACTGTTGCATAAACCGACTTACTCGCTGTTTTGCATCAGTCGGTGGCAAGAACTTTGATGAGTCTACAGTCAGAATAGGGGCTTGAGAGTCGATCAACATAGCACAGATTCCCGTACCTAAATTACATTTCCCAAAACCAGAAATTCTTTAATTAAAATTTCTTAATTAAAACAATCTCTGAACCAAACAAGAAGTAAAATTTGCTTTTTTCTTACTGGTCAAGCATTTATACGATTGATTAGCAAGACTAGAGTTATTTTCCCTCAAATGCGTATAGGCTTGTATATTGAACGAAGTTTTTTTTTATTTCTTGATAAATAGGTTCTGGTATTTACACCAGACTCTGGCGAATTAGTCACCAGCACTCACAATCTTGATAATGCAAGGTCTGAGACTGAACTGCTCAAGATTTGGACACCGGAATTCAAAATGGTGTTTTACACATGGGGGTTGCCAACTCCCAATGATTGTACTAGTGTTTGCACCCTATGGGGCTTGCTATAGTTAGGGCAATTTTGAGAAAGTTTGATGCAAGGGCTGAGTAAAATTGCCCACCATGCCAGAGTTCCCGAAAGTGTTGAGCTAGGAGGTTTAGGCAAATGCGGGGTTGTTTATCCAAATTCATTCAACGTAAACGTCGGCGATTTTGCGCTTCTCTAGTGCGGACATATCGAGAAATTAGTTCGGCTTCTGTAGATGAACTTTGGCAACAAGTCGTCAACTTCACTGATGTTTCTTGGCATCCGCTACTCAAAAGCACTAATGTACCCTACGGATTAGTGCCCAAACCCGGATTAATTTTCCAAGCTGTCACTCGCTTTTCACCAATTCCCATTCGGATTTTTGTTGAGCGTGTCAATCACCAAGAAATGTTGAGTATCCGAGTGCTAGCGATTCCGGGAATTGAAGAACGAATCACTTATCGAGTGGAGTCCACTGTTTGCGGCACTTGTTTATCTTATTCTGTAACACTACGCGGTTGGTTGTCACCCCTGATTTGGTCTTTGTCCCGTCCTTACGTTGATCGCGTAGCACGTAGCTTAGTTGAAGCCGTAGAAAAAGCCGCATTACAAGCAGTCTCAACTCAGAAAAAAAGCCTCAACGACAGTTGTTTTGATTTCTAAAATTCACAGACTGTTGACTGTTGACTGTCAGTACCTTTTAACAACTAACAACTGACCACTGACAACTGACCAATGACAATTGGCTATTGACCATTGACAAATCTATTAATAAATCAAATATTTACCATCAATTCATTATGTACTTTTTTTAAGTTTTGTTACAGCGATCGCGGCACAATAGGATATCCAGATTAGTAGTTAAGTTACTTGCCACAAAAGCATTCTTCTTTTTGAAATTTGAAATTTGAATTTTTATGTACGATGTCCTTGATTCCCGCTCGGTTCTAGAAGTGTTGCGACCAGTACAAGATCCAGAACTGCAAAAAAGTCTGGTAGAACTGAATATGATTCGCAATGTCAAAATTGATGCTGGCAAGGTTAGTTTCACATTAGTGTTAACCACACCCGCCTGTCCTTTGAGGGAGTTTATCGTTGAAGACTGTAAAAAAGCGGTGAACAAGCTGCCAGGCGTGACAGATGTCAGCATTGAAGTGACAGCCGAAACACCACAACAAAAAAGTTTACCCGATCGCACTGGCATTGCTGGCGTAAAAAATATCGTTGCCGTTTCCAGTGGTAAAGGCGGTGTGGGTAAGAGTACCGTAGCCGTAAACGTCGCCGTAGCTCTAGCACAGACAGGCGCTAAAGTAGGTTTACTGGACGCGGATATCTACGGCCCCAACGATCCCACCATGCTGGGACTCAGCGATGCCCAAATTACAGTCCGTCCTGGGGAAAAAGGGGAAATCCTCGAACCTGCATTTAATCACGGCGTGAAATTAGTCTCAATGGGCTTTTTAATTGACCGAGATCAGCCAGTGATTTGGCGGGGGCCAATGTTAAATGGTGTGATTCGCCAATTTCTTTATCAAGTTGAGTGGGGAGAATTAGACTACTTAATTGTCGATATGCCTCCCGGAACCGGCGATGCCCAGTTAACTTTAACTCAAGCTGTACCGATGGCTGGAGCAGTAATTGTAACTACACCGCAAACTGTATCTCTGCTAGATTCCCGCAAGGGCTTGCGGATGTTCCAACAGATGAATGTCCCCGTATTGGGAATAGTCGAAAATATGAGCTATTTCATCCCGCCAGATATGCCAGATAAACAATATGACATCTTTGGTTCTGGTGGCGGTGCAAAGACAGCATCAGAACTAGGAGTACCATTGTTAGGATGTGTACCCCTAGAGATTTCCACCAGAGTAGGCGGTGATAACGGTGTACCCATAGTTGTCGCTGAACCAGATTCAGCTTCAGCCAAAGCCTTAAGTGCGATCGCATTGTCTATTGCTGGTAAAGTATCAGTTGCCGCTTTGACATAAGAAAGTTCAATTCTATCTGGTTCCTGGGCCAAAGCCTGGGAATACAGATTTTAAGTAGACAATAAATTTAAAATTTACTAGTTAAAGTCTCAACTCACACAATGTTATTAAAAAGTGCGCTCCCCAAAATTCGCTGGAAATATTGGGTTAAACCTTGGCAGCAAGTAGATTGGTTATTATTTTGTTTGCCTATAGCTGCCAGTATCTTTGGCGGCCTCATGATTCTCAGTACGGAATTAAACCAACCAGTAACTGACTGGTGGTGGCACTGGCTGGTAGCTGGGATTGGTACAATAATTGCCTTATTTTTAGCTCGTCTGCGTTACGAAAATTTAATCCAGTGGCATTGGGTAACCTACGGATTAACCAACTTCAGCCTCATTGCCGTGATGGTTGCTGGTACTGCTGCTAAAGGGGCACAGAGGTGGATTAGTATTGCAGGTTTTAACGTCCAACCCTCGGAGTTTGCCAAGGTAGGTATAATTATTACCCTTGCAGCGCTACTACACAAACGCACGGCTTCCAGCATCGAGAGTTTTTTTCGCGCCTTAGCAATTACTGCTGTGCCTTGGGGATTAGTATTTTTACAACCAGACTTGGCAACATCATTAGTATTTGGAGCGATCGTCATCGGTATGCTTTACTGGGCCAATGCTAACCCAGGCTGGATAATACTACTAATTTCTCCCATAGTTGCCGCTATTTTATTTGGTATCTCTTGGCCATTATCAGAACCGATAACCTTTAAAGAAATATCCTTTTTGAAAGAAATATCTTTAAGCCCATTAGGATTATTTTGGGCAGGCGCAATGGGTATTGTTGGTTGGCAGACTCTTCCTTGGCGAAAATTTGGGTTAGGAGCCATAGGTGCATGGAGTCTGAATATGCTGGGTGGTGAGTTAGGCGTATTTGCCTGGAACCATGTCTTGCACGACTATCAAAAAAATAGACTCAGCGTCTTTATGAACCCAGAACACGATCCTTTGGGTGCAGGTTACCACCTGATTCAATCTCGGATTGCCATAGGTGCTGGTGAAATTTGGGGCTGGGGTTTATTTAAAGGGCCGATGACTCAACTCAACTTTGTCCCCGAACAGCATACAGACTTTATTTTCTCCGCAGTCGGGGAAGAATTTGGTTTTATTGGCTGTTTGGTAGTACTGTTTGTATTTTGTTTAATTTGCTTCCGGTTACTCCATGTAGCTCAAACTGCCAAAGATAATTTTGGCTCTTTATTAGCTATCGGCGTTTTATCAATGATTGTATTTCAGCTGATCGTGAATATTGGCATGACAGTAGGTTTAGCACCTGTAGCCGGAATTCCCTTACCTTGGATGAGTTACGGGCGTTCTGCTATGCTGACTAACTTCATTGCTTTAGGAATAGTAGAATCCGTAGCTAACTTTCGCCAAAGGCAGAAATATTATTAGTTAATGGGCAGTTGTTAGTTGTGATTTCCCTGACAATGCCCAATGCCCAATGCCCAATGCCCAATGCCCACCGACAAGTATTAAGCTATATAACAGGAAATTAAGCGAGGATAAAAATCATGATCCTGCCTGGAGCAACTGTTCGCATTAAAAATCCCGCAGATACTTACTATCGCTATGAAGGACTTGTACAACGGGTAAGCGATGGCAAAGTAGCCGTATTATTTGAGGGAGGAAACTGGGATAAATTAGTTACCTTTCGCCTGAGTGAATTGGAAGCTGTAGAAACTACAGGCAAGAAGAAAGGGAAATAATTAGTAGTTATTAGTCATTAGTTATTTGTCATTGGGCAAAGACTTATGACTAATGACTGATTGACATTGACAAAAAACTACTATGCGCCTTCCTTTACCACAGTTCGCTACAGGCGATCGCCATCCTAATCATATTGCTGAGGTGATCGAAACTAATACTACGGAGTTTCTTGCTCAGTGCTTGGAACCGGAAGACTTAAGTTTTCCGCCTATGCCTCCCTTTGGTAGCTGGGTTTGTTCGACAGATGAAGAATCGGGCAATCAAATTTATGCAGTGGTATATTATGCGACTACTATGCCCATAGATTCCGTACACCGGGCAGTAGCTTTGGGTTTATCTTTGCAAGATTTGCGCGAAGAACAACCCCAGATATTTGCCATGCTCAAAACCGAATTTCGCGCCGCGATCGTCGGCTTTGCAACACCATCCGCCAACCAAGGCTATGGTCGAGCGTATCAATATTTACCTCCTCGCCCCCCACAAATTCATCAAGCAGTTTATCGCTGTGAACCAGAAACAATTGTGAAGTTTACAGAAGAACTGGATTTTTTACAGACACTACTGTCTGTTCAAGGTGCGCCAATAGAATCACTAACGGCGGCTGCTATTCGAGCAGTTTATCAGTTACGCAAAGCTGACCGTCAATGGCTAATCAAAGCTGGACGTACTCTGAGTTTGCTATTAAAGGATGACTACGATCGCTTACGGTTCATTTTGCGCCAGGTTCACCTATAGCTAGTGTTTAGATGCTTGTCTAATCTAACTCAGGTAAATTAAGTTTTTTTAATTTTTACTCTAGGTGGTGTTTACAGTTATATTGAACGGGCGATTGCCTTTAGGGTAATCGCAGCTTCACTATCGCCCTTTCAAGTTCTACCTATGGAACTCATTTCCCAAGTTCTGACAATAGAACCAACCTCCCAATTACTGGGTAAGGAACCCATTGTTCCCTTCGCTATTTTGCTGGTAGTTATCTTAGTAGTGCCGATCCTTTTCGAGCGGCTCAGACTACCAGGATTAGTCGGTTTGGTTTTTGCTGGGGTAGTACTTGGCCCATCAGGCTGGAATTTATTTCAGACAGAATCAGCGATCGTGAAGTTACTAGCAGATATTGGGCTAGTTTACCTAATATTTGTCGCCGGGTTAGAAGTAGATTTAGAGCAATTCCAGCGGCAAAAAAATCGTTCCCTAGGGTTTAGCTGCTTCACTTTTATTATTCCCTTAGTGATGCTCAGCTTGTTTGGGAAATTGTTTGGCTTTGATTGGATAGCATCAATACTCATTGGCTGTTTGTTCGCTTCCCATACTTTATTGGCATATCCCGTGCTCGATCGCTTGGGTGTTGTCAACAATGAAGCTGTCAGCGTCAGTATTGGAGCCAAGGTTTTTACTGATATTGGCGCTCTGTTAGTCTTAACCTTATGCATAGCTGTCGATAATACAGGTGGATTTAGTTTCCCCAAGCTTCTGACTTTAATCGGTTGGTTAACTATTTACGCTGTTGTCGTTTTAGCTGGCTTTGATTGGTTAGGTAAAGAGTTTTTCCGCCGTTCTGGAGGCGAAGAAGGTAACCAGTTTTTATTTGTCCTACTGACTATTTTTCTGGCGGCTGTGGGCGCTCAATTGATTGGGATAGAAAAAATTATTGGTGCCTTTTTAGCAGGTTTAGCAGTTAATGAAATTGTAGGGGAAGGGCCAGTCAAAGAAAAAGTGGTGTTTGTTGGTAGCGTCCTATTCATTCCCATTTTCTTTGTTCATTTAGGTTTATTGATTGATTTCACTACATTTACCAGCAGTACTAATCTGCAATTAACACTTCTGTTGGTTTTTGGTGTAATTGTTAGCAAATTAATCGCTGCATTGTTAACAAAACTGCTATACCACTACACTTGGCAAGAAATGTTAACAATGTGGTCGCTGACGATTCCTCAAGTGGGTACTACATTAGCAGCAACGTTAGTCGGATATGAAACTAAATTATTGACACCTGTAGTGTTCAATAGCGTTGTGGTTGTCATGCTTGTGACATCAACTATTGGCTCGTTAGTTACCAGTCGGGTAGCTGGGGGGTTGGCTTCATCAGTACCTCCAGAGCCAGCACCGACAAATCAACTAGAGCAAAAAATCGTAGAAACTAATAATGCTTTGACGATAGTAGTACCAATCTACAATCCCCAGACTCAGCAATATCTCATTGAATTAGCAACATTGTTAGCACGCCAAACAAATGGCAGAGTTGTACCATTAGCGATCGCTACTGCGGCGGCTCATATGGATGCACCACAGTTAGAAGCCTCTTTGCAGCGCAGCGAGCGATTATTAGCAAAAGCTACAGCCCAAAGTCGAGTCTTGGGGGTAACCGCAGAACCCTTACTACGCATTGATGATGCCTTTGCTCCAGGAATTAGCAGAGCTGCTCGCGAACAAAAAGCTAGTTTGATCGTCATGGGTTGGGGTAAACGAACTGGGCTAAGGGCGCGTTTGTTTGGTAACGTCATTGATAACGTTCTTTGGGCATCCCACTGTCCTGTAGCGGTTACGCGTTTAGTAGACTCTCCGAAAAAAATTCAACGCATATTAGTTCCGATCGAAAATTTAATGGCACCAACATTACAGCCTGTGCATTTTGCCCAAATGTTGGCAGATTGCAATCAAGCCCAAGTTACTGTCTTGAATGTGTGCGAACGCCGCACCAGTTCTAGCAAAATTGCTGCCAAGCGATCGCATCTTGCCCTACTAGTATCTAGATTAGCTTTTGCTAATCCCCCAGAAATTCAAATTATTGCTCATGAAAATGTAGCCCAAGCCATTTTACAAGCCGCAAGATTATATGATTTAGTGGTGTTGCCTTTTATACGTAATCACACTAGCCCTGGTGGCTTAGCTATTAGTGATGTTACTACTCAGTTAGCTAGACAACTAACTTGCTCTATTGTCATGCTGGGAGAACCACAACGTCAGCAAACAGTAGTTCTACCAACAGGAGTTCCTAGTACTACATCTAGCATGTAAAATCGTTTACACAAACGCTAGATTTTATCGCTATTTTCCCGAGCTTATAATGTTAAATATATTGCTCTAATTTCTTTTTTATGTATGTAGAATTTGGCATATTGGATTCTAAATATACTTAATATAGGTGAAGATTTGATGAATTCTAGAGTCTAAAGCTACAAACTTCAACGGATGTTTGTTATTTTGCTAATAGATAAAAGTAAGACAGAGTTGAAAAATATACCCAAGAAAACTTGGTAAATTTAACAACATATGTTTAAATAACCGTATTCTTTGGGAGTATTTTTTACCTAAAATTGGGTAATCAAAAAAATACGCACAAGAGCTATTGACAATATATGTAATTAACTGGGGAACTATGAGAATTCTAGTGACGGGTGGTGCCGGGTTTATTGGTTCTCATCTCATTGACAAACTAATAAACGATGGGCATGAAATCATTTGCTTGGATAACTTCTACACAGGTAACAAGCAAAACATACTTAAATGGTTGGATAATCCATATTTTGAACTCATCCGCCACGATATCACCGAACCCATTAGGTTAGAAGTTGACCAGATTTATCATTTGGCTTGTCCTGCTTCTCCAGTACATTATCAGTACAATCCCGTAAAAACAGTTAAAACTAATGTGATGGGTACGCTCAACATGTTGGGATTAGCGAAGCGTGTGAAAGCAAGATTTTTCTTGGCTTCAACCAGTGAAGTTTACGGCGATCCAGAAGTTCATCCCCAAACCGAAGAGTATAGAGGTAATGTCAATCCCATTGGGTTGCGTTCCTGCTACGACGAAGGTAAACGTATTGCAGAGACTTTAGCTTTTGACTATTACAGGCAAAATAAAGTTGATATTCGCGTTGTGCGTATTTTCAATACCTACGGCCCCCGGATGTTAGAAAACGATGGTCGGGTAGTAAGTAACTTTATCGTTCAAGCCTTGCGGGGTGAACCTTTAACAGTCTATGGGGATGGTTCCCAAACCCGTAGTTTCTGTTACGTCTCTGACTTAGTAGAAGGCTTTGTCCGACTAATGAATAGCGACTATGTCGGGCCAGTGAATCTGGGCAACCCTGATGAATACACCATTTTAGAATTGGCACAGGCCGTACAAAGCCAGATTAATCCAGAAGCCAAGATTAAGTTTGAACCATTGCCTTCTGACGATCCCCGTCGCCGTCGTCCAGACATTACAAAGGCAAAAACCTTGTTAGATTGGGAACCTACCGTTCCACTACAAGAAGGGTTAAAACTCACAATAGAAGATTTCCGCAATCGGATCAAAAGTGATACAAAGCAACTAGTCTCGTGATTAGTGTCGAGCATCGCTTTCTCACTCAGGTACAGGCTAATTTCACGATGTAGCCCTAACTATAGTCATAGCTGTACATGAGTGCCGTGTTAAAAGTTTTTCATTTGTAATAGCAACAGAAAAAACAGGAGTTAAATAGAATGCGTGTTTGCGTAATTGGTACTGGTTACGTTGGTTTAGTAACAGGCGCTTGCTTGGCTCATATCGGTCATGATGTGATTTGTGTAGATAATAACGAAGAGAAAGTCAAGTTAATGAAGTCTGGACAGTCACCGATTTTTGAGCCGGGACTCTCCGAAATTATGCAAAACGCCAT
The DNA here is from genome assembly GCF_014697075.1 of Tolypothrix sp. FACHB-123. GTDB lineage: Bacteria > Cyanobacteriota > Cyanobacteriia > Cyanobacteriales > Nostocaceae > Aulosira. The sequence continues at coordinate 88,327 of NZ_JACJRE010000017.1, forward strand.
TCAAGCAGGGAAAATTGAATTCACAACAGATTTGGCGGCTGGAGTTGCTCACGGTGAAATTCTCTTCATTGCTGTGGGAACACCACCATTACCAACAGGTGAAAGTGATACCCGCTATGTAGAAGCTGTAGCTCGTGGTATTGGTAACCATCTCAATGGTGGTTATAAGGTAATTGTTAACAAATCTACAGTACCCATTGGTTCTGGTGACTGGGTAAGAATGATTGTGTTAGATGGCATTGCTGAACGCCAAAAAACCCTAGTTACAGCAGGTGGGGTTGCTGAAGAAGAAAGACTACCTGAGGTTGCATATCAGTTTGATGTAGTCAGCAATCCAGAGTTTTTACGCGAAGGTTCCGCAGTCTACGATACCTTTAACCCCGATCGCATTGTCTTGGGTGGTAACAGCCAAAAAGCTATCGGCTTAATGAAAGAACTCTATACCCCCATTGTCGAACGTCAGTATGCTGAAGACAAATCTTTACCACCTGTACCAGTGCTGGCAACAGACCTTAGCTCGGCAGAAATGATTAAATATGCTGCTAATGCCTTCTTAGCAACCAAAATTAGCTTTATTAACGAAGTTGCTAACATTTGCGATCGCGTTGGTGCTGATGTTACTCAAGTAGCCAAAGGAATTGGTTTAGATTCCCGTATTGGAAACAAGTTCTTACAGGCTGGTATTGGCTGGGGTGGTTCCTGCTTCCCCAAAGACGTATCAGCACTGATTCACACTGCTGATGACTATGGCTATGAAGCTCAATTATTGAAATCTGCTGTTACTGTTAACGAACGTCAACGGTTGATTGCTTTAGAAAAACTCCAGCAAGTGTTGAAAATCCTCAAAGGTAAAACAGTAGGTCTATTGGGTCTGACCTTTAAGCCAGATACTGATGATTTGCGCGATGCACCTGCGCTTAACTTAATTGAACAACTCAACCGCTTGGGCGCTAAAGTTAAAGCCTACGACCCAATTGTTTCTCAAACTGGTTTACGTCATGGTCTTTCTGGTGTTTTAGTAGAAACCGATGCTCAAAGATTAGCTGATGGCTGCGATGCTTTGGTACTTGTAACTGAATGGCAGCAGTTTAGCACCTTAGACTATGCCAAGATGGCAACCTTGATGAATAATCCAGTAATTATTGATGGTCGTAACTTCCTCGATCCGGAGACAATGGTCAGAGCTGGGTTCCAATATGTAGGTATTGGTCGCTAGAAAATATTTTTTAATTCACAATCGTGATAATGCTCAAGCTGCTTAGAAAATTCTAGGCAGCTTTTCGTTTGTTTCAACAAACAAGCACAAAAAAACACTGTAGATGAAGAAAAGTAAATTTTGCTCAAGACCTTTTAATTTCTAGGTTGTGGCTTTTCATCACTACAATTTTTAATCTAGAAACAATTCATAATTTCTAATAGATGAAAATCTGAAAAATTACCATGCAGTTTTAAAAAGCCATGCTAATATCTAAGCAGGATCGCAAAGAACCTATCAAATAGGAACAAGTGGCGACTCCCTTAACACAGGTCTAAAGTTAAGAGTCATGCCAAAGCTAAACCTTAGGAAAAGGTGACTACGAAAGGTTCCAGTCAAGAAAGCGATACCTAAAAGTTCGAGTTAGTCAAGGAGGCAATGTTGGCTCAAATTGAATCACAGATCTGAGGGGTTTAGTTGATAACAACTAGACCCCTTAACTTATGGATGGGTATCATCCTTTAATGACAGCTACAGGTCTAAAACGAGCCACCTTCCGAGCAATCCCTGCATTGTTAACGACATTCACAACCCCACTGACATCTTTGTCAGCCTGCGGTGCTTCCTCAGCTAAACCAGACATTGAACCAGCCCGAATATTGATACCTTATTTTTCCAGTTCGACAAGCAAGCGATCGCCTTTAAGTTCTCGCTTCGCCTTAGCGAGACTCATGATTCGCCCCACCCCGTGACAACTAAAACCAAAGGAAAGGCGATCGCGCTGTTTTCGGTTCCCCGCAAAATCCAGCTTTGCGTACCCATAGAACCAGGAACCAACACAGGTTGACCCCAAGGACGATAATCAGCAGGTAAGTTTCTGAAATCTCAATTAAATATCAGATTTTATCCTGTGAATATTATGATTTTTAGCCTTTATAAAAGCACAACAGTTGTGTGGTATTTAATACATCGCAGTAAAGGCATTCAAATTTAATAAAACCTATTTTTTGAGATATTTCTTGTAAAGTTTGTTGCGTTTCTGGAAAATCGCTTAATAACATATGCTCTGCAACCATTGAATAGTCTTCTTGGGTAAGTAAAGACCAATCTTGCTTTGCTATATCTAAATAACGTCTAACGTAAGTATCTCTATCTTCTTCCGGTTGACGAACAACATCAATTAGAATAAAAACACCGCCTGAATTTAAGAGATTGTGAAACTGTTCAATAAAATAGTACTTTTGTTCAAGATGCTGATGGTGGAGAGCAAAAGACATGAAAATTGTATCAAATTTATTTTCTGGCAATAATTCTAAAACAGAATCTAATTGAGAGAAGTCGCCAGAAATTAAAGTTTTATCGCAATTAATTTTTGCCAAATTTTCTTTGGCTGTCTCTAATGCTGGTATAGACAAATCCACACCATAATAACAGCTAATATTTGTATTTAATAAAGCTTGGCTTGTGAAGCTGGCATCACCACATCCTAAATCCAGCATTCTAAAGGGTTTTTGAAAGTAGTTAATCAAAAATTCGTGCAGTATATTATAAATTTCTCGGTGTCCCATATAATTGTTATCCAGCATTTTCTGATAAATCTGCCATTGTTTGCCGAAAAACTCTTGCAGGTTCTGGGATTTAGTTTCAGTTGTTTGCATATGCGACATAACTATTAATTTTGCGCTATAGGTTCTTCTCAGAATAAAGCTTTTTGGCACTCTCATAGTTAAAAAATATGAAGTAGCAGGTAAACGCACCACCGAATCAGGAGATAATTGAATTTTTTCGGAGAAAATTAGGGCAAACATTGCTAAATTACTCCCTTTAGTAGCAGTTTAAAAGAAATTAGTTTCTTTCAAAAATTCAACTATTGCTTTATTTACCTGTTGATAAGAACCCATTGATGCATCATGGCAGCAGTTTGGTAAAATTTGCAATTTTGCATTAGGAAGATGTTTATGCAATTTTTCACCATGACTAGCAGGAAACCAACTATCTTGCTGTCCCCATAAAATTAATGTGGGACATTCAATTGCACTTAATTTACTTTGAATTTTACTGAGTAAATTAGGCTTCTTCTCTTGCCATTTAGCAATTTCGCGCGCTGCTATTTGTAATTCTTCGGCAACTTTGACAATAGTTCCAGGGAATTCAATAAACGGGTAAGCTATCCAATAAATATCTTCTTGACTTAATACTGATGGATCATATAGCACTTGCCGTCTTTCCATTGCCATAATTTCGCGAAATAGAGGCGCTAATAAATATGTCAGCCGTAAAGAATCAACAGTTTCGATAATTTCTATGGGTGTTTGTGCCAGTATCCACATCGCCCAATGAGGTAATTTTTCAGCAAAAATTGGCACATTGACTACTATTAACCTGCCGACTAAATGGGGATATTCTTGTGCCAAGGAAAGGGCAACTAATCCACCTAGAGATTCAGCAACAATTACAGGCGGTTCATCACATAATTCCTGAATAATTCGCGCTAGTTCAATAATTTGATGACCGTTATCTTCTCTTCTTAATACTGGTTTTTCCGAAAAACCGTAGCCTTTGGCATCAAAAGAAATTACCCGGCAATGTTGAGATAAAGGAGTTATACTATAACGCCAGTTATAGCTCCAATTTCCCATACCATGTAATAAAATCAGCGGCTTACCTTTACCTTTTTCACCGTAAGAAATTTGTACAGGATAACCTTTGGTATCAGTAATAATTATGCTTTGTCGCCCTTTAGGAAAAGTATCTTGCCACCAATTTTTCATTCATTTATCAATTAATTAACTACCTGTTATAGCTTGCCACAGCCATCCAATTACTATCATAGGCAAAATCACTAAAATAATAGCAATTAGCAATAATCCAACTAACAGAAGTAACATAAATCCCTTATCTGCTTTTTGCATGTTCTGGGGAGATTTTAAGTTTTCTTCTAACAGTTGAATATTCAGTGTATTTGCTTTCCAAGCAAAATCAAATAAGTCTCCCAGCATGGGGAAAGTACCGATTAAACCATCGATGATGATATTGACTACCATTCTGCCAAGAGTTGCTCTAGATACGCCGATGCGTGCAGCTTCTAAGACAATGTAGCAGGAAAGTATTACTCCTAAGAAATCACCACCAATAGGTAATAATCCTAAAATTGGATCTAACCCTACACCAACCTGGGTTCCGGGAATCGTAATCATGTTATCCATGAGCCGACTTAGCTGACGTAGCCGTCTCACGGTAGGTGCTTTAGCGTCAGGTTCAATCATCGGATACCGAGAAGGTAAATCAGGCATGAGTGCGATCGCTTTGGGAAGTTCAATAATTATTTACAGCACTTTGGCTAATGGTAAACATAGAGATTTGTAACTATTAACAATTAAATAAAATACAAATTATTAATTCTTTTTAAGAAAAGTTTCACTTTTACGAGAGCGCATATCTTCTCCTACTGTAACGTTTAATTGATCGCCAACGAGAAGTACAACCGCACTCATCCATAACCAAAGCATTAAGACAATCACAGCCCCGACAGCACCATAAACTTTATTGTAATTACCAAAATTAGCGACATAAAGCCGAAACAGAGCCGATAAAATTGCCCAAAAAATAGCTGCTAAACTAGCTCCAGGCATCATTGGTGTTCCTGGATTCCAAACACTAGGGCCGTAGCGATAGACAAAGCCAAAGGCAAAGGCAACAATACTTAAAGCTAAAGGCCAGCGGAAAAGTTCCCAAACATCAAATAAAAAAATAAACAAACTACTTTCGCGGACTACGATTCTTAAAATTAGGTCACTGATAAACACTAAAAATGATGCTAAGACTAATAGCAAAATATTCCCGATTGTTAATCCCAAAGAAATCAGCTTAGCTTTCCAAAAGGGACGCATTTTTTCAGGGGGAACTTGATGAATTTGATCCAAAGCTGTCATTGCAGTACTTACCCCTCCCGAAGCTGTCCAAATAGCGATCGCAAAGCTGAGAGAAAACAAACCGCTATTTTTAGAATTAGCGATTTCTGTTGTCGCAAAATCACTAATGAGAACTAGCGCTTCTCTGGGTACAATTTGACTCAACTGAACTGCTAGTTGTCTAAAGGTATCTTGCAAGAAGTTTGCAAATAAGCCAATCGCTGTGACAAAAGCCAGAATTGCAGGAAACAGCGACAGCATAGCGTTAAAAGCAATTTCTGAAGCCAGTCCTAAAAGTCGCCTTTCCATTGTCCTCGCAAAAGTTTTCTTGAGATTACGCCATGTGAGGTGGTGAAAGAAGCGGATAAAACGCGACTGATACATAGTTTTGTAGTTCTGAATACTGGAAATCGGGAAAATGAGGGGATAAGCAGGACAAGGAAGACAACTGACCACTAACTATTGACAAATGACAAATGACAAATGACAAATGACTATTGACTAATGACTATTGACTAATCAAAAATCACTATGAGTCAAGACCTAACGACACAATGGTTAACTGAAATTCAGTCTTTAAGGGAGCAAGTAGCCGCAATTGAGCGCGATCGCGATGCAGCTTGGGAAAGTGCCCAAAAGTGGCGGAAACTCTATAATACAGAAGCAGAACAACGACGCACGGATACTCAACTCTCGCAACAGGCGATCGCATCTCTCAAAGCGGAACTGCACAAAGTCCAAGGTTTGGATACAGGCGCACTTCCTGATGCTACAGCAGTCACCGCTATCCAACAAGAAATTGCACAACTCGAATCGGTGGAGGAATTAAAAACAAAATTAGTGAAAGTGATTCAAGAACGCGATCGCCTATTGCAAGCTTTGAAAACTGAGCAAGATAACCACGCTCAAACCCGTAACAACTTAACTACTGCTTTGGGTGACGCTATTGATGGCTGGACAAGAGAGCGAATTTCTTTAGAACAGGAAACACAACATACCCATTAATTAGGGGCTAAGGGTTAGGGGCTAGAGAATTAATTTGCTATTTTTCGCCTCTACTCCCTCTGCTCCCGCTCACCAAATTTCGACTACGCGCAACTGTCGCGCAGCCGAGGCGCTGCTCCCTCTGCTGGCTGATCCCCCTCATCCCTTCATCTACCTATTGTCCAAGTACTACTTTAGAAAAGTTTTTACAAAAGTCAGGGGAAAGCCTGTAACAGTCAATATTGTGGATATTAATAAGCTGTATATTAGTTTCTGATGACTGCTGTGTGTTGATTAGGCAAACAGATTGTAGTCAAGAGTCAAAAAACAGTCACTACCCTTAGCTAAGGCGACTTTAGGAGCCATTGACTTTGGTGTGTGGCTATTGTTCAGCAGTCAAAACTACTGATGATGAACTATTGACTGTTGACATCTGTGAGCTTAAAGCTTTTATTTCCGTTTGATGAAAAGAGGTAGAAAAATCGTGAAAGGATTGGTGCGTTTATTAACAGTATTTAGCTTGTTGCTTGGTTGTTGGGGATGGCTGGGAACTACTCAGAGCGCCCAAGCTGCTAGTTTCAATAGTCTAACTTTGCCCCAACTGCCAATTTTGGCAATTGAAAAGCAGAATCGTGCAGACGCTAAACTAGCAACGGAATTTGGTAAAAAAATTGATTTAAACAATACCAACGTCCGTGCTTTTCAACAGTACCCAGGTTTGTATCCTACCCTAGCGAAGAAAATCATCAAGAATGCTCCTTACCAAAAGGTAGAGGATGTCTTGGATCTTCCCGGATTGAGCGATCGCCAAAAACAAACCTTGCAAGCTAATTTAGATAAGTTTACAGTGACAGAATTTGAACCTGCCTTCAATGAAGGAGATGACCGTTTTAACAACGGCATCTATAGATAAGTGCAATTTTAGCTAACTTGCTAAATCACAGCCTACTTCTGCTCTCAAGAAGTGGCATTTTTTGTTGAGAGATGGGTATAAGCGGGAAATTTCTGTTTCTACCCCTCTCCTATCTCGATTTCTCCCCTTTCCCCCTAAATCTCTTACCTTGCAGCAAATAGATATTCCTAGACAATTTGATGTCTTAGTAGTTGGTGCAGGTGCCGCAGGACTGTATACGGCACTGTGTCTACCAGATTCATTGCGAGTCGGTATAATTACCAAAGAAACAGTGGCTTTGTCTGCCAGCGATTGGGCACAAGGTGGTATTGCTGCGGCGATCGCCCCAGAAGATTCTCCGACTTTACATATTGAAGACACGATGCGGGCTGGCGCAGGTTTATGCGAAAAAGCCGCCGTAGAATTCCTAGCCGAACACGCCCCTAGTTGCATTCAATCTCTAGTTGAATTGGGGGTAGCTTTTGACCGTCATGGTAATGCTTTAGCTTTAACTTTAGAAGCTGCCCATTCTCGTAACCGGGTGCTTCATGCTGCTGACACCACAGGTAGAGAAGTTATCACTACCCTAACAGCCCAAGTACTGCGACGCCCTAATATCCAAGTTATTCAGCAAGCTTTGGCTTTGAGTTTATGGATGACGCCCCAAGGCGAGCGAGTTCAAGGAATTAGCCTATTTTATCAAGGCGAAATCCACTGGATTCAAGCTAAGGCAGTGATTTTAGCAACTGGTGGTGGCGGACAGGTATTTGCTCAAACTACAAACCCGGCTGTGAGTACGGGAGATGGAGTAGCGATCGCTGCTCGTGCTGGTGCCATACTCCGCGACTTAGAATTTGTCCAATTTCACCCTACTGCTCTCACGAAAGCAGGTGCCGATCGCTTTCTTATTAGTGAAGCTGTACGCGGTGAAGGCGCACACCTGGTTGATAACGAAGGAAGGCGGTTTGTCTTTGACTACCATCCACAGGGAGAACTAGCACCGCGTGATGTAGTTAGTAGAGCTATTTTCAGCCATTTGCAGCGGACTTCCACTGATCCAGCCACAGCTTATGTTTGGTTAGATATGCGCCCCATCCCAGCAGACAAAATTCGTCATCGTTTTCCTAATATCATCAAAGTCTGTCAACATTGGGGGATTGATGCCTTCACAGAACCCATACCTGTAGCTCCGGCAGCCCATTACTGGATGGGGGGAATTGTCACAGATTTGATGAATCGCACTAATATTCCTGGTTTATACGCTGTGGGAGAAACCGCCAGTACAGGAGTACATGGAGCTAATCGCTTAGCGAGTAATTCGCTATTAGAATGTATTGTCTTTGGCGCACAGATGGCTAATCTCGATTTGTCTGGAGAGCAATTACCAGCAGAGATAGCAGAGTTGCCAATGCGCGAATTTCAGACAGAAACTGACGATTGGCAAAGACAGCAAGTACATATAGAACTACTTAGACAGAAGTTACCGCGTTTAGTTTGGCAAAGTGCAGGCATTTCGCGATCGCAATCAGGCTTAGAAGCTGCCATTACCACTGTAGAATCTTGGCAACGAGATTTTGCTGCCTTACCCTTGAGTCAATTCCTAATATCTTTAAATTCATTAGAACCAGCCCGTTTAAAACTACCAGACGTAGAACGGCAATTACGACTGTGGGCTGAGACTCGTAATTTGCTAGATGTAGCTGACTTAATTCTCAAAAGCGCTGTTTTTAGAACCGAAAGCCGGGGCGGACACTACCGCTCAGATTATCCGGACACAGACTTGGATTGGCAAGCTCATACCCTTATACAAAAAAACCATTGGTGGAAATCCCCAAATTTAAAATATTAAGAATTTTCCAGCCATCGTTCACCAATTCTTTTAACTTGCTCTGTTGCTGCTTCTTTTTAGGGTTACAGCAGCTTTTAGTCATCATTTATCCAGACTTATGCCTTGTAACATTTTCTGGAATTTAGCTGATTTAGCGAGTACCACTACCATGTTGGCTGTCAGGCCCGCCATAATTCGGTGGTATGTAAGGCGGTTGTAACTCCTGAGCATTAGCTTCAGGTATGGTAAAGCTTTCACTAATATTGCTAAAGCTATTGACACTAACATCAGTTAATGACGTTGTTGTAGTGCCAGTTTTAGGAATTAGCAAGTAAACACCGATCAAGACGATTGCCATACTTGTAATTCTTAAATTATTAGTAATAGACCTAGGTAAATTTGCTGTTTCAGTTTTCATGGACTTTCTCTATGCTCTTAACAGTAGATATACTTATTGTCTCAGAAAAATATTAAATTTTAGTTAATTTTTTATTTTATGTAATCAATTTTACTGATAAAGAAATTTAATATCAGTGAACTAGTGTATATTTGGAAGATTTTGAAAATATTTTGATTAGATGCCCTTGAAATATAGAAATACAATTTTGGTTGTGTTTATAACATCGGTCAAAAGTTAGAGATTTTTAGGCAATGCCTAAACATAACCATCCATCAAATTTACTATACTTAATACAATCTTAATACTTTCACTGGAAATACTTATGTTATATGGATTACAAATGGAGAAAAATCATCTCCAGCAATTAGTGACTACTTGACATTCAGAAATTTTTAAGAGCCAAGATAGCTTAACCTCACCGACAAGCTAGCCCTTTGAAACTTTTATATCCATTCTTTATCAAAGAAAAAAGCTTGTAAAAATGTTACTAACAACTATAAAATTTATCAGTATTTATACTAATGAATTTGTAGTAAATAAGTTTCTCAGATCTCTTTGAGTATTTACCTGGTGGGTAATATCAAATTGTGCCCATGCATAAAATTATTAAAAAATAATTCATTAAGTCTAAAGAATAGTTTAAATTTTTAATGCTCAAGTCACCTCTGTTAATGCCCTAACTAACTAATAGAAATTAGTACAACCTATTCACCCTACTTTCCGGTTAAAGTTGGGAATTCTTCTTGCAAAAAAGAATAATTCTCTACTATCTTTCTCATAAATTAATCAAGCAAACTCATAGCGGTTTTTACCAAGATTTTTAGCTCGGTACATAGCAGTATCTGCTTGTTTAATTAAGTTTTCACTATCGTTGCTGTTAAAGGGATAAATACTGATGCCAATACTAGCTGAAACGTTTGTAGTGTATTCATCCAAAACAATTGGTTCTGTAATCGTCCCCAGGATTTTTTCTGCGACTTTAGCAGCTACTTGCACGTTGGGAATAGCTCTCACAATCACAGTAAATTCATCACCACCTAAACGAGAGACAGTATCGCTACCGCGCAAGCAGTTACTGAGTCTTTGTCCAACTGTAACTAATAAGCGATCGCCAATTTCGTGCCCTAATGTATCGTTAACTTGTTTAAAGCCATCAAGATCGATAAATAATAGTCCTAATAATAAATTATTATTGGCTGCCCAATCTAAAGATTCATGAAGTTGTTCCATGAAAAATTTACGATTGGATAAACCAGTTAACGGATCGTGATATGCCAGATAACGCAGATGGTCTTCTTTGCGTTTTAATTCACTGTTAGATCGATATAACTCGTCAGCAGTACGTTTGAGTTGTTCCTCTCGCTGTTTGCGCTTAGTAATATCACGAATTACCCCAACTAAAAAGTAATTTCCCGCAGCATCTTTATGAAACGATCGCTTAGTAGCAATCAGATGGGTTTTGCCATAAGCATCGGTAAACTCTTCTTCACTTTCTTGGGGCTGATGGCTTTGAAAAACCATCTCATCTTGTTGACGAAATACATCAGCTTCATGTTTAGGGAAAAAGTCATAGTCTGACTTTTCATTTAACAACTGATTAGGATAACCAATAAATCGGCAATAGGCTTCATTTAAAACAATCCACTGATGTTGTTCATTTTTGACAAAAACCGGGTCAGGAATTGTATTAATTACTTGTTGCAAAAACTCTTTGGAACGTTTTAACTCTTCTTGGGTGTAAACAAGATAACGGGTAATCCAAATAACCGAAGTCCCAAAGGTTAGCAGTGAAGGTAAAATCGGTATCCACCAACCAAACAAAAAAGCTAGGTAGACGGACAGCATTAACAATAAGCAACAAATTACAATACTAATTAAGCTTCTGCTTGGGTGTCGGATGCGCCATGCAGTCACAGCGCCTAAATAAGACCAAGCAAAAATCCACAAGTATTCCCATAGCTTCGGCCAGACTTGCAGTAAAGGTCTTCCATCCAGGGCGGCGCTAATTAACTCATTGATAAAATGGGCTTGCAGTTCAATTCCAGCGATCGGTTTGGCTGCACCCATGAAATCGCTTGATTGCGGTACAAATACAAAATCTTGGAGACTGGGAGCAGTAGAACCAATAACTACAATGCGATCGCTAAACCATTCTTTGGGTATTTTATCTGTTAGCACATCCCGCATCGATACTTGGCGGTAACTACAAGAGTCTGCTGAGGGATTAGGACATCTGAGTTTGGGAAAGTTAGACAAAATTTGGTAGCCTTTAGCATCAGCTCTGACATACCCACCATCATTAGCCTGAAATCTCGTAAATACTGCCTTACCTAACTGTAAATACTCAGAGTTATTAGCTGCGCTTTGAGGATTAATTCCGTATGATTTTAAATACAATAAAGCCAGCTTCAAGGCAAAACTTTCGTGTGCCTGATTATTAATATGCCAATACAACAAACTGCGGCGAATTTTGCCATCAATGTCATAAATAACATTATTAAAACCGACTTGATCGAGTTGATTTAGTACTGCTGGAGGTAGAACACTGGCATTTTTTTTATTCGCTAGTTGTTCAATGCCTATTAAGTTTGGCATCGATTTATAAGCTTTCACCAGATTTTCATAACCAGGTTCCACTGGTAAATCTCGGTATATATCTAAACCAATAGCACGGGGGTGAAAAGCTTTTAATTTTTGTAACAGTTGCGCGATCGCATTGTCTGGAATTGGCCAAGTGCCAACATGGCGTAATGAAGCTTCATCAATCGCAACAATGGTAATTCGCTCTTCTGGCGGATCGTATGGACGTAAGCGGAATAATTGGTCTAAAGCTGCCAATTCTAAAGATTGGAATAATCCAATCGAACGTAAAAGCAAGATGCAGACTGCAACGCAGGAGGCGGTAATTAATTCCCTATGTCCTCGACCAAGCGGTTTTTTCAGTCCAGATAGGAACTTTACAAGACGCTTGTCTAGCTGCTTACTCATTCCCATTACCTAATAGGGAGAAAGATTTGTTATTTGCGATCTCTATCAACTATGTGGCGAATATAGCTGCAAGGTGAGCTACATTAACTTTCTCAAAATTTCTTCAAACCCTATGTGTTCCTCAAGATTAATCTTGGGTACTTATTATCTGATGAAATGGTAGTTGTCATCTTGGCTTCTCATATCACCAATTCCGTATAAAGAGTGCTTGCTAAGAACAGTAGTATATATATAGGTAATTTTAAAAGCCTAAGATTGTACTTAAATGTTGGCATTTTTGTGAAAAACAGTTTAAAAAATCACAATTAAAGTCAGAATATATAGTAGATTTACTTAAAAAATTTCCCAGTTCAATTTTCAAAGTTTTGAGATAATTTAAGTATCACACCTATAGCAGTCAGGATGAACGAAATTTGTTAACTAATAAATAATATACAAGATAATATCTGATACCTCTATCTTACTTATGTAGGAATCATCAAATTAAAGTTGTTGGTTATAATTTATGGTTGAGTCTGTTCATGAACTTTTGACTAGGTAAAAAATAAGTCAACCGGAGCAAATTAACTTAATGCCGCCAGTTGACTATTGAAGATGAGATATGAGCCGTAGTTGCAACACAGCAACTGTTTACAACTAACTACCGGAAATATTTAAAGTTGCGAGAGCCTGTATAATTAGAAACTTTGGCTAATTCATCTAAATTTTGCACTCCGCTATAGGTTTTGCCATTAATTATCCAACTGGGAAAACCTTGTATATTGGCAGCTTTACACAAATCTGGTTGTGCTTTCAAACCATCAGGAGCGCACTCTACTTTAACAGAATCATCAAGAATTTTGTAAGCTTCTTTACCAAAAAGTAGCTTTTGTTCGTGGCAGTGCGGACACCAATACGCAACATATTCTTTAGCACCGATTTTGGCAAGATGGTTAGCTAAGGCTATTTCTGCTTCACCGGAACTAGTAGTGATTTCCCACCCAAATTGAGGATTGGGCTGTACTTTGGGAGTAAAGCTGATTTGTACTGGTTTACCCGGAGTGGAAGTAACTGGATCGCCTGAGGTATTGACACCTGAATAGATGCCTAAAGTGCCAATCAGCGTTACCATACCGACAATTAGGGCAGTGAAGAAAAGTTGTCCGATATCTTCCCAGGCTCGACCCAGAATAGTCAGTACTAACATACTGAGAGAGAAAATAGCCGAGCCTATACAATAAAGACAAATAGCTTTGATTTGCGTTGCTAGTACATACATTAAGTAGCCGCTGAAGATGGACATAGCGATCGCACCAACTAATAGCAGCCACCAAGTCCAGTTTTCTATTTGTTTGCGGTTATTATCTCCCGGTTTCAATACTAGAGGAGCCAAAGCAAATATCAGCATACTTAAATAAGCCAATAGCCCAAACAAAGCTAATGGCTGACCTAAAACAGTCGCCCAAGGGCTGGAAAGCACATCATTACAACCTTTGGCACCAGCTTGTGCTACACAAGCTGCACTCCCACCTGTTAACTTTTCGATAGTCAAATAACCTGTTGTTAGGGCACCAAGCCCCGCGATCGCGGCAATCAATGGTCGCGACCATTTATGAATCCAAGGAGTAGAACGGCGACGAATCATAAGTTTTTTTGGGTATTGGGCATGGAGTATGGGGCTAGGGGCATTGGTATTGGGCATAAGGCATAGGGCATTGGTATTGATTGTTTTGCCCGCTCCTCCTTCCCAGTCCCTAGCCTAAGCGCCCCTAGTCTCTAGCCCCTAGCCCTAGCCCAGTCCTAAGAACGTATAGTTACAGAGGAAATTGATTTAGTTTCACCTTTAGAGTTCCAACTCCGACGCGCGGCTTCGACAAATTGACTGACGCGAATGGGGTCAATAGGTTGTTCAATTTGACCGTGACGTTTGAGGGAACTGGAAACAATTACACCATCTGCTGCTTGCATTAGTGTACCTACGTTTTCCCAATTGGCTCCACTGCCAATGAATACGGGTGTGCCATTGGCTGCACCACAAGCCAGTTCCAAATCTTCTATATTCGGCGGACTACCAGTAGCCCAGCCAGACAAAATCACCGCATCTGCCAAACCTCTTTCAATTGTGTCTTTGACAGCAACTGTGAGATTTGGGGAACTTAAAGGGCGGGCGTGCTTAACCAACACGTCGGCTAAAATTTTAACATCACTGCCAAGTTCTCGCCGATAGCGGAGTATTTGATGGGCTTCTCCTTCAATTAATCCTTGGTCTGTGGCCATGACTCCAGTGAAGACGTTGACGCGAATAAATTGCGCCCGCACACAACTGGCGATCGCAACTGCACTTTTGGCATCGTTCCGCAACACATTTAAACCGATAGGTAAGGTTACTAAATTCTGGATACGCTGCACCACTACAGTCATGGCACTTACAACCGCTGGATCTACCTGATTTTTGGTAAACGGCGCATCAAAAAAATTTTCGACAATGATACCGTCAACCCCACCACTGGCTAGGGCGGTTGCTTCTTGTTCGGCGCGATCAATCACTGTTTTCAGGCTACCTCCCCAACGAGGCGAGGTGGGCAGTGGTAGTAGGTGAACTACGCCAATAATCGGTGTTCGAGTTTTAAATAGCTGATATAAGTCCACGTCAATTATTAGGAGGGGTGAGGGATTAGAGGCGCTTAGACTAGGGGCTAGGGGTGAGGGACTAGGGGCTAGGGACTAGGGGCTAGGGAAATTCTGATTTCCTCATTTTCACTTTCCTAGCCACTTTCAGTCTCTAGTTCCTAGGATTGAGCCACAGAAATTTTGATGGTTTCACAGTCAGCACCAACAGTGCTTCAAAATCCACCGACTGAAGTCCTGGCTAAGAACTAATTTATCTATCATTATTAATGTAGTAAACCACTATTCCCTAGTCTCTTCCAATCCTTAGCCCCTCTCTCCCTTAGCATTAAATGGTTCTTTATGTAGTAGGTTTTACCGCCTCTATCCCAGGACGGAAATTGCGGTAAAACCTTCCATAAGATATGTTAAGATAAAACCTGACTACAAAGAGGAGTTTGCAACTCACAAGACGCGAGGCAGCTTCCTACAGTCTGAGGTTTCTCTCCTACGCCTGTTCGTAGGCAAAGCCTGAATCTGTAAGGGTAGCATTACTGCTTGTTGAGGCGTAAGCACGTTCGCAGAGCGTCCGCACCAGAGCGCGATTTCCCTGAGGGTAGCGACTTCTCACAACCAGCCCTTTGGGCGGCTTCCCGATGGGTAAATTAACAACGCATACGCTCTTGGTAATGTAAAATACCAACAGGCGAATTGTTAAAAAACATCAACAAGTGTCAAATGTACCCCAAGACACTCTGCTTTACCCTGGGAAAACTGATTAATAAAAGCATCATAACATGACCTGAAAATTGATTTGGGTCATAGATTTGCGGACAGCGAGGGGCAATGCTACCCTTCCACTTGAATACTGTCCACATGTTGGGTGCAAATAAAAACAGACATAAACCCTGTTTGGATTTGATGAAAAGAAAAAAACTGAAAATTTTGGCAAAATATGGGTGACAAGCCAACTATTGCAATTTCTCACCTGGGCTGCGAGAAAAATCGAATTGATACAGAACATATGCTGGGGCTGCTGGTTAAAGCAGGCTATGGCGTAGATAGTAATGAAGAGTTAGCAGATTACGTTATTGTCAATACTTGTAGTTTTATTGAAGCAGCAAGAGAAGAATCTGTTAAAACTTTGGTAGAGTTAGCAGAGGCGAATAAAAAAATCGTAATTGCTGGCTGTATGGCGCAGCACTTCCAAGAACAATTATTGGCAGAGTTGCCAGAAGCAGTGGCCGTAGTAGGTACAGGCGATTATCACAACATTGTAAATGTAATTGAGCGAGTAGAACAAGGAGAACGGGTTAAGCAGGTTAGTATAGAACCAACCTATATTGCCGATGAAACTACACCGCGCTACCGCACTACAACCGAAGGCGTAGCTTATCTACGGGTGGCCGAAGGATGTGATTATCGTTGTGCGTTTTGTATTATTCCCCATCTGCGGGGAAATCAGCGATCGCGTACCATTGAATCGATTGTCACTGAAGCCAAGCAGTTAGCTAGCCAAGGGGTACAAGAAATTATTCTAATTTCCCAAATCACTACTAATTATGGTTTGGATATTTACGGTAAGCCAAAGTTAGCCGAATTACTCCGCGCTTTGGGAGAAGTAGATGTACCCTGGATAAGGATGCACTACGCTTATCCCACCGGATTGACACCAGATGTCATCGCTGCGATTCAGGAAGTACCAAATGTTCTTCCCTACTTAGATTTGCCTTTACAGCATTCTCATCCGGAAATTCTCCGCGCCATGAACCGTCCCTGGCAAGGGCGGGTAAATGATGGAATTATGGAGCGCATTAAGGAAGCGCTACCATCAGCAGTGCTGAGAACAACATTTATTGTTGGGTTTCCTGGAGAAACCGATGAGCATTTTGAACATCTACTACAGTTTGTTCAGCGGCACGAATTCGATCATGTAGGCGTGTTCACCTTTTCCCCAGAAGAGGAAACCCCAGCCTACAAGTTACCAAATCAGTTGCCTCAAGTCGTCATGGATGAGCGCCGTAGCCGCCTCATGGAACTGCAACAACCAATTACTTGGCGAAAGAATCAACAGGAAGTAGGCAAAATTGTCGATGTCCTGATTGAGCAAGAAAATCCTGAAACTGGAGAATTAATTGGTCGTTCTGCAAGATTTGCCCCAGAAATTGACGGGCAGGTTTATGTGGTTGGTAAGGCGCACTTAGGAACAATCGTGCCAGTAGACATCCAAAGTGCTGATACATATGACCTTTACGGTCAAATTGTCAATAACTAATTTGTCAAAAGTCCATTGTCTAATCGCCAATGACCAATGACGCAGGACTGATGACTCAATGCAAAAAATCCAAAATAAAATTTTAGGAGATTTAATGAATCTTTCGTTTCAAGAACTCGGCATTTCCCAAGAACGTGTTGAACAACTAGAAAAAATCGGTTTCACCACACCTACTAATATTCAAAGCCAAGCAATTCCTCAACTGTTAGCAGGTCGTGATGTAGTCGGTCAATCCCAAACTGGAACTGGGAAAACCGCAGCTTTTTCTCTGCCAATTTTAGAGCGGTTAGATATTAATCAAAGAGCTGTGCAAGCATTGGTGTTGACTCCGACTCGCGAGTTGGCCATGCAAGTTCATGATGCTATCAGCCAATTTATCGGTGACAGCGGATTACGAGTGTTAGCAATTTATGGCGGTCAGTCAATCGATCGGCAAATTTTGCAACTCAGACGCGGCGTACATATCGTTGTGGGTACCCCAGGACGAGTGATCGACTTGCTAGATAGAGGTAGCCTCAAACTCGATCAAGTCAAGTGGTTTGTCTTAGATGAAGCCGATGAAATGTTAAGCATGGGCTTTATCGATGATGTGATCAAAATTCTTTCCCAAGCACCGGAAGACCGCCAAACAGCTTTATTCTCAGCTACCATGCCGCTATCAATTCGGCAATTGGTGAACAAGTTTTTGCGATCGCCTGTGACAGTTACCGTAGAACAGCCAAAAGCTGCACCTACCAAGATTAATCAGGTAGCTTATCTCATTCCCCGTCATTGGACAAAAGCCAAAGCGCTACAACCAATTCTGGAAATGGAAGATCCAGAATCAGCTTTGATATTTGTCCGTACCAGACGTACTGCGGCTGAACTCACCAGTCAACTGCAAGCAGCAGGACATAGTGTCGATGAATACCACGGTGATTTATCGCAACAAGCCAGAGAGCGCTTATTAAGCCGCTTCCGCAATCGTCAAGTACGCTGGGTAGTAGCAACTGATATTGCGGCACGGGGATTAGATGTAGACCAACTGTCCCATGTGATCAACTACGACTTACCTGATAGTGTAGAAACCTACGTTCACCGCATTGGTCGTACTGGTCGGGCTGGTAAAGAAGGAACAGCGATTTCCCTAGTCCAACCATTTGAGCGCCGCAAGCAGCAGATATTTGAACGCCATAACCGCCAAAGCTGGCAATTGCTCTCAATTCCTACCAGAGCGCAAATCGAAGCACGGCACATCAACAAATTGCAAGAACAAGTCAGAGAAGCTTTGACTGGCGAACGTTTAGCTTCATTTTTACCGATAGTCAGCGAACTGATCGAAAAATATGATGCGCAAGCGATCGCAGCAGCTGCTTTGCAAATCGCTTACGATCAAACCCGTCCTGCTTGGCTCAGTTCAGATATTGAAATTCCTCAAGAGGAAAATATCTCCACTCCCAAACCCAAGTTGGTTAAGCGTCGTGATGCTGGAGAACGTACCCGTTCTTCTTGGAGCAAATCAGACAACAGCATTGGAGAAGATGACAGACGTGGTTCTCCCAAGCCAAAATTGCGGACTGGCCGTCGTGATGCTTCCGTAGCGCCTGCTAATCAAAAGCTAGGTTCATCTTCAGCTAGAGAATCAGCTTCCTAAGGTCGGAAGAGCCAGTTATGTGCGGGGGCTATCCCCCTGAAATCAACTGGCATTCAACAAAACGGGTTTTGTGAAAGATTTCGTTAGTGGTCTGTCGCAATAGTTTTGATGAGTTCGTAGTAAAGTACTTTAGTGTTTGAGAATGCAGGGCTGAAGTCCTGACTACGAATTTATTCGCCCTATCATGATTAATGCGATGAACCACTAGCTTGTTATTGTATGATTCCAAGTTTTGAATTTGGATTGATTCAGGCTAAACAAAAAATAATTTTCTGGTAAATTGCCTGTAATTTTACGGGCATATTGTGTAGTAATAAGTTACATATTTAACTTGCATATATTGGGCGGGCGAGACGCCCACTCCACAAGAAATGTACAATTTCAGATTATGCAAACTAGATATGGTTCAGCTTATTCAAAAATTAATAGAATTGGCGGTGCGTTGCGCTGCGCGACAACACACCCTACATTTCCTACATTGAAAAATTATTAGTAAAAAATCTTACAGCCAAGAGCGAGTGACTTGTTCTAACTCGCTGATTTCGTCATCGCTTAATTTCCAGCCTAAAGCGCCAGCATTTTGTTTGACTTGCTGGGCAGTTTTCACGCCAGCAATGGGAATGACGTTACCTTGAGCAATTAACCAATTTAAAGCAACTTGCGCCGGAGTGCGATCGTATTTCTCGCCAAATTTCTGTAGTAAAGATATAACTGGTGTAATTTTTTGCAAACCATCTTTACTAAATCTTGGGTCTAGTTTTCTCGCACCAGTAGGATTTTCGCTACTATTAGCGCTGTATTTACCTGTGAGTAATCCCTGAGCTAGCGGACTATATGCCAAAATTGTGACACCTAACTCACGAGCCGTGGAGAGAATACCTTGACTTTCAATTTGGCGAGACAGCAAAGAGTAGCGTACCTGGTTTACGGCTAAAGGTATTCCCCTGGCTGCCAAAATTTGGTGTGCTTCTCGCATTTGTGCGGCTGAATAATTACTCACACCTATAGCGCCAATTCTGCCCTTTTGCACTTCATCGGCTAGGGCGTTCATCAGTGTTTCTTGGCTCAAAAAGAAGGTAAATGGCCAATGGACTTGATAGAGTTCGATTCGCTGTAATTGTAGGCGCTTGAGGCTGTCTGTTAACGCATCAGCAACTGATTGTCCGGTAAATCGCCAAGGGAGAGGCCCAAATTTTGTAGCAATTTGTACAGGTTGCTGGGTTTGCTGCAAAAATTGTCCGAGAAGAGTTTCGCTAACTCCCAGCCCATAAACTTCCGCCGTATCAAAGAACGTTATACCAGCTTCTAAGGCGGCGGTAAAGGCTTCTTTTAACTGTTCTGGGCCGTAGCCATCGCCGTAACTCCAAAAAAGTTTATCACCCCAAGCCCAAGTTCCTAGACAAAGCGGCGTCACACTTGGGCCATTTTTCCCTAACGAGATAGTTTCTACATTTGTCAACATGATAATTATTGTTACATTTCTTTACTTTTTTAGTGTAGCGTTACACCCCTAGTGCGTAATCAATCACAGGAGAGGGGAATGAGGGAAGGGAGACAAGGAGAAATAACAACTGACTATTGACAAATTTTAGAGAAATTGGGAATGCCAGGGTTTATCTTGAGTAAATGGGACAATAAAATTCCAGATCACATAAAGTAGCTATGGCAAGCAGTGAAGCATTTGATTCTGCAAGTAACTCTCCGTCTGTGCCAAGGGTCAATCTGCTGACCATGTTTAGGCTAGGCTTATTTCAAATGGGGTTGAGTATGATGTCTATCTTGACTCTGGGGGTACTCAACAGAGTCATGATTCAGGAAATCGCCATTCCCGCCACGTTAGTGGCGTTAGTGCTGGCGCTACCGGCATTTGTTGCACCTTCGCGGATTTTGTTTGGGCAAATATCAGATGCGAAGCCGATATGGGGTTATCATCGCACAGCTTATGTTTGGGTAGGCGCAGCAATATTTGCGATCGCTTCCTTTTTATGTGTACAAATAATGTGGCAGCTGGATTTTGCTGCCCAAAGTGCAGGTACTTGGGTTTGGAATACGCAAACTATTGGCTGGACGGCTTTGCTGTGTTTGGTGTTTGCGATCTACGGTTTAGCTCTTTGCGCCAGTGGTACGGCTTTCGCTGCTTTATTAGTGGATGTGTCGGAAGAAGACAACCGTTCTAAAGTAGTTGGTGTTGTCTGGTCGATGCTGATGGTAGGGATTATTGTGGGGGCAATTATTAGCTCTAGCCTACTCAAGCAAATCACATCAGGCGCTAGCATAGAAATTTTGCAGGCAGCAGTCAATAGATTATTTATGATTGTGCCAGCTTTGGTATTTGGATTTGCGATCGCTTCCACCTTAGGTGTCGAGAAAAAATACTCCCTATACAGCAAACGTTCTCAAGTAGTGAATCGGGAAGACAGTATCAGCTTGGGTAAAGCATGGGAAATCCTCACAGCTAGTCCACAAACAGGCTTGTTTTTCACATTTTTAGTTGTGATGACTATTAGCTTGTTTATGCAAGATCCCATTGTGGAACCCTATGCAGGGCAAGTTTTTAACATGCCTTTAGCGGAAAGTACTCAACTAAATGTTTTTTACGGCACAGGTATCTTGATTGCCTACGGGATTACTGGCTTTATCATTGTGCCCCGTTTAGGTAAGCGCCGAACGGCGAAACTAGGCTGTATTTTAGTTGCATTTGCTTCCCTTCTACTAGGTTTCTCAGGATTTTCCGCGAATCCCGCTTTTCTCAAATTCGGTTTAGTGTTATTTGGTTTAGCTACAGGTTTCTTAACTACAGCCGCAGTTAGCTTGATGCTAGATTTGACGGCAGCGGAAGCCGCAGGTACATTTATTGGTGCCTGGGGATTAGCACAATCTATCTCTAGAGGTTTGGCTGTAGTTATTGGTGGTGCTGTATTAGATACAGGTCGCAAGTTACTACCTAGCCTAGAGTTGGCTTATGGACTAGTATTTGTCTTAGAAGCTATAGGTATGTTGGTATCAATTTGGTTTCTCAATCGCGTAAATGTGGCAGAATTTCAAACTAGTACCAAACAAGCGATCGCTTCTGTTTTGGAAAGCGATTTAGATTAAATGGGCATGGGGCATTGGGCAGGTCAATTGTCAATGGTCATTTGTCCTCCTTGTCCTGCTTGTCTCCCTTCCCTTGTCCTCCTTGTCCCCCTTCCCTTCCCTCATCTCCTGATTCATGAACGATTTTTGGAATACGATTCTCGATTTTGCCCAAACTACCACTGCTAAGGTGGGTAAGCAATTAATGCAAGATTTTGGGCGGGTGCAAGCTTCACAAAAGGCTGATGGCACTTTGGTGACCCAATCTGATAAATGGGCGGATCAAACCCTCAGGGATGCGATCGCTTCTACTTTTCCTGGCTACGGGATTTTAAGTGAAGAAGCAGATCGCGTTTTTCCTGGTACAGAATGGTGTTGGGTAATTGACCCGTTGGATGGTACAACTAACTTTACAAGGGGCATTCCTATTTGGTCGATTTCTTTGGGATTACTGTATCGAGGAATACCAATTTTTGGTTTTATCTACGCGCCACCACTGAATCAAACTTTTCATGGTTTTTGGCAAGGTAATTCTGGGTTAGCAACGCCTACTGGAGCATTTCTCAACCATCACCCCATCCATTCCAGTCCTGATGCTCCCAGCAATAATCATTTTTTTAATCTCTGTTCCCGCAGTACGGCAGCGATGCAACCAGGCTTTCCCTGTAAAATTCGGATGTTGGGTGTAGCTAGCTATAATTTTCTGACTGTGGCCACTGGTGCGACATTGGGAGGAATTGAAGCCACGCCCAAAGTTTGGGATTTAGCTGGGGCTTGGGTAATTGTGCAAGCGGCTGGCGCTACTTGGAAATCCTTAAAAACAGAGCCATTTCCCCTGATAACAGGAGAAGATTATAGCGATCGCTCTTTTCCCACACTGGTAGTTAGCCGTTCCGAATTAGTGCCAGTGTTTACACCATTTTTGGCAAATGTCAAAATTTAGACTATCTCAAAGCTAAGGAATTATAGTCATAAAATATACCCTCTAACCCTTAACCCACAAGGGTTTATTTATATTTAAAGTTGATTCAATTAGTTGCAACTAATTTATACTGTGTTGTCACTCCCATAATATTGCGGTGAGACACCGAGTATAAAAATAGCTATGTTGTCTAATTTAGAATTAATGCGAGTTTTTGTTTATAACTCCATGCAAAAACAAGAAGTCTTACTGTCTAACCCATTTTTGACGGCGCAAACAGTCTATCAAACCACCCAACTAATGGCAAAAACTGAAGGTGTGATTGCAACCGCCGAATTAGCTCATACACCATCATTATTCCTAATTAATGCAACTTCGTCCTATTGGGAAATTATGAATGAGGTATTAGCTGACTATAGCTATATTCTCACAGGTGAATTAGATCGTCGCGGTTTCTATCAATATCGTTACTGTCAAGTACCTAATGGCTATAAAATGCACGGTACGAAATCGGTTTTTCTCTGGCGAGCTTGGTGGAGATATCGTAAATATGCTTTACAATTAGGAATTCCGTTAGAACTGCTGATCCGGACACGAGATGCATGGTATCCCATCCGAGATTTAACTATTAGCGACGGACTTCTATATATTAAAACTCTAGGAAATGAGATAGCAGTACATGGAGATGATCTCATAACTTGGTTAAGCAAAATTCAGCCCAATTCCTACAACCTTACCAACACGACAATTCTTCAGAAAGAAGGAGAATGATTTTATACTAAATTATGAAGTTTGCGCCTCAACTAAATTCTGTTGAGGTTTTTTGGAGGTTTTTGATGAAAGGACTCTGGCTCGAAAACAACCAATTACAATTACGTACTGATATTCCCATTCCCGAACCACCAGCAGGAGAAGCCTTGGTGCGTGTTTTGCGTGCAGGGATTTGTAATACTGACTTAGAACTGCTCAGAGGCTACTATCCCTACAGTGGTGTTTTAGGACATGAGTTTGTTGGTGTTGTTGAACAAGGGCCAGAAAACTTACTTAATCAGCGAGTAGTCGGTGAAATTAACGCTGTTTGCGGACATTGTCGATTTTGCTTGAGTCAACAATCAACTCACTGTGAAAACCGCACTGTATTAGGTATTGTCAATCGTCACGGAGCTTTTGCTGAATATCTCTGTTTACCGATCGCCAATCTACATACTGTACCCGATAATGTGCCTACAGAAGTAGCAACATTTACCGAACCCTTAGCCGCAGCTTTAGAAATTCAGCAGCAGGTAGAGTTAAGCACTAACCAACTAGTACTGGTAGTAGGAGATGGTAAACTTGGGCAACTGGTAGCGCAAACAATAGCGCTGACAGGTTGTGAACTTTTAGTAGTAGGTCGCCATCAAGATAAACTTGCTAATCTAGAAGCGCGAGGAATTAAAACGGGTTTAGCCGCTGCTGTTAAAGATAAATATTTCGATATTTCTGTAGAATGTACAGGAAATCCCGAAGGATTTGCGATCGCTCGTCGCGCTTTACGTCCTCGCGGTACATTAGTCTTGAAAAGTACCTATGCAGGGAACCTCAGCTTAGATGCTTCGTCTTTGGTTGTAGATGAAATCACTCTGATTGGTTCCCGTTGCGGCCCTTTTGCTCCAGCACTCCAATTACTCGCCACAGAGCAAGTGGACGTAAAACCATTAATTCAGGCTCGCTATCAACTCAGCGAAGGTTTAGCAGCTTTTGAACATGCTCAGAGTCGAGGAGTTCTCAAAGTTTTGTTAGAAATTGGTCAATAGTCAGTTGTCAGTTGTCAGTTGTCAGTTGTCATACCAATCCGCATTGTGATACGTAATTAACATTTTGTAGGGGTGGAGTTTCCCCGCCCTTGTGTGGGTTTCAATGTTAAGTTTTAGATTGCAATTCGGGATCAGTCAACCATCAACAGTCAACAGTCAACATCCCGTTAATAAAACATGGGGTTGGTTTTCGCATGAAAATCGGTACAATTAATCGCCTCTTCTGTATTGGCGCGAGAGGGATGTACAGTGCATTTGAGGCGATAATCAGCAGTGAAAAATTGACAATTAGTACAAGGTATTTGATGCATTTGCTTGGCTTTATTCACGCTATCTCGCGCAGCAGCCCAGAGGCTCCAAGCACCGAGAATAATTACAGACCAAGCAGTCACAAAGCAAATAGGAACTAAAAAAGGCTGAATCCCATGAATCAGATAAAAAATCAGTTGCAGCATGGCAATTTCTCATATTAATGCCAATCTAAAAAATCAGGTGACAGATGAATTAATTAGGAGTGGTGTTTTTCCTAAACGGCAATCTCTGACAAGCAATCATTCCTGAAATTGGCATAATTAAAAATTAGGAGTTAGAAGTAATTTTAACTCCTAACCCCCAACTCTTAACGTCTAGCTCAGGATGTATAAATTAAATACCAGCGTGACCCAGGGCTAAACCAGCCACGAGCATTCCTAATACAAGAAAAGGTTGGGCGCTGGCTTGGTATTTCACATCGTTCTTTAAAGGATCGCGCAAGAAATACATGTCCTGAAAGGTGATTTGCGGCAAAATTAACAGTACAAGAATTGCTGCATATAAATTTTCATGGATGCTAACTAGATAGGCAGCAATTAATCCTTGAAATACATCAATCATCACTACACATATCCAGGCTGCGGTAGTCACGCCAAACATTACAGGTAGTGATTTTAATCCTAATTGGCGATCGCCTTCTACGCTCTTGAAGTCGTTAACAATGGCAATCCCCAATCCAGCTAAACTGTAAACTAGGGTGATTACCATAATTTTCCAGTTCAGTTCTCCAAACAAAGCGTGACCAGCCCACCAAGGTAAAGCAATATAGCTTGCTCCCAAGGCGTAATTTCCTAACCAGCCGTTTTGCTTCAGCTTCAGCGGTGGTGCTGAATAGATGTAGGCAATAAAAGTACCAAAAATAGCCAGTACAGTTACATTGGGAAATTCATGACCAGCCCATAAATCCAGCACGTAGGCTAAACCAATTCCAGATAATAATAATACAACTATCTGCGTAATTACCTGGGGTACAGAAATTGCCCCAGAGGGAATAGGACGGTAGGGTTCATTGATGGCATCAATTTCGCGATCGTAAAAATCATTGATGGTTTGGGTGTAACCCGTCAACAAAGGGCCGGAAAGCAACATACAAGCCGCTGCTTTCAAGACATTTTCCAGCGTCCAAGTGTAGTTACCAGAAGAAGCTGCACCGCAAACTACACCCCAAATTAGGGGAATCCAGGTGATAGGCTTCATCAATTGCAACCGGATCTTCCAAATAGAAGTTTCTCCCGGTGCTGCGCCTTTCATCCCCAGTAATTGTCTAGTTTTCGCACTGCGGTCATCGGCAACTGCTGTGATTTCTTCGCTGGAATTAACTGCGTCTAATGCTTCCGCCGGATTGGAATTTGGGGTAATGGGAGTTAAATCAGACATAAGATAAATTTGGCATAGGGTATGGGGCATTGGGCATTGGGCATTGGGCATTGGGCATTGGGCAATTCAATTTTGGATTTTGGATTTCCGATTTTGGATTAGGTTTAAATCTAAAATCCGTCTTGAAAAGTGACGCTCCTGCGTCGCTAACGCTGCGCTAACAGATCGCCGGAAGCCGGTGCTCGACTTTTCGCAAAATCTAAAATTCCTAGTCCCTAGCCCCTAGCTCCTAGCCCCTAGTCCCTAGCCCCTAATCACCGATATCTATAACTTAAAACGAAATGATCAAATAACTATTTTGAAACTTCGCCCCAGTGATGGGTTTACCACTGAGAGAGGGTGGGAGGTCAATATTGCGCCGTTGGTCGCCGGCTTCTACTGTTACTTCTGGGCCGTACTGGGTTAGCTTGACTTGCTTTTTATCAAATCCAGGTAGGAATAAGCGTACCTGACGGTTGTGGACATCAATTTCAATGGGTTTTGGTGCTTTTATTGCTTCCTGGACAAAGTCTGGTAGGGCATCCATAAGCGATCGCCATTCACCAGCCGATGCATCAGGTACTACACTAATGGGTAAGGGGTTAAATTCCTCTGTAAGATTTTGGTTACCGTCAGCAGAGACAACAATAACACCACCAACGGTAACACCTATTTGCTGTGCGCTACCCCACAAATAGCGGCTGCTAGCTACCTCAATGGGTTCTGGCGTAGTTACCAAAAAAGCAGCAACGCGCCGGGGGTCAGCCACAGCAGCTTTACCCTTTTCAAGGAAATTATTGACTTGATTAGTCGGTTGAGAGAAGTTATCTGCTGTCCAATTAAAATTGAACAAAGTGCTAATCAGCGGTTGAATCAAGGGCGATTCGGCAATTGTTTTGCCTAAATCAGAGTTAACAAATAATTGCCGAAAGCGGCGCACATACCAGCTCAAAGACTCTGGTAATCCCAACATCCGCAAGCTAGAAGCGTCACCTGTGCCATCGTAAACAATCACATCATATTTGCCAGAAGCATCATATTCACGGATTGCATTGAGGGCAAGGGCGTTATCCATCCCTGGCAATACTACCAATTCTTCACCATAAACATCTTTAATAATTGGTGTGCGGAGGTATTGCGCCTCAAGCTTTTTGACTTCTTCCCATTGGCGTTGTAGTAGTACAGATGCTTGAAACTGTACTACTTGCAAATTAGGAGCAATTTCTTGAGGGTCGGATGTTAGGGTTGTATCCAGCAAAACGGGTAATGCTGGTTCTGCCAGTCCGGCTAAAAGTACGCGCTTACCTTGGCTAGCCAATAATTTGGCGGCAGCGATCGCAATTTTGGTACGAGCAATGCCGCTTTTGCCCAAAAATGTCAATATTAGGGTCATGACTTGATTTCCACCTTACCGCCGATTGTTGTCAATTCCAACTTAGCACTCGGCAAATCTTCTTAACTTCCGCCTACTGTACGACTCTCAGTTCATCTTCAAAAAACCAAGTAGATGAATTATCGTCAAATTGTATTACTACACCCACACCGCTACCATCGGTGACTTTGTAGCCTAAAACTGTGCCAACTTCTCCTAATCTTTTCACAATTGGGGGAGAGACGCGATCGCGCAAACGAACTACCTTAACCTTCTGTCCGATTTCCATGCCTAGATACAATGCAATAAACCAAGTCTCAGTTTAACTGAATCCGTGCCTCATCTGTAATAGATTTAGGGCAATGAGGATGTGTGCATAAATGCGATCGCCTTTGGCCTTACAGCAGATTATCAGCTTCTAGACATCGCTCCGGATTAACCCCGATAATTTGAGTTAATTTATCGAATGAGCCGAACACACAAGTTTGATTTCCGATAATTATCAACTTGCTTTATAGTTCATTGATAGTATAATGACTCAGTTAATTAGGACACTATATGTCTCTAAATTTGTTATTGCTATTAAAATGCAATAGGAACTTTCATAATTAACTAGATTCATAAATATCAATTGAATAGGTAACTATTAAGCAAGAGAGGACGCAGGAATTGCTACGAAAAATCCAGAGATTGATGCGTCATATTGGCAAAATCAGGCGTATCCTACCAGTAGACGAAAAATTATGGGTGAAATTTGATTTACTCAGAACTTTGGTGAGACGGGATTTAGAAGCACGATATAAAGGTTCTGTATTAGGTAATTTATGGCCTTTATTAAATCAGATCTCACAATTACTAATTTACACCTATGTATTCTCAATAGTCTTAAAACTCAAAATAACTCTTAAAAGTTTACCTGACAACAACTTTACTTTTGGATTATGGTTGTTTGCTGGGTTATTACCTTGGATTGCATTTACAGGTGGATTACTTCAATCTGCTAATTCAGTAGTTACTCAACCAAACCTGGTTAAAAAAGTAGTTTTCCCCTTAGCTTTATTACCTATAGTCCCAATTCTTTCCACATTTATTGAAAGTTCTTTGGGCTTAATGGCATTAATTTTCTTTGTAGCCTTAAGTTCCCATACTTTACCTACTACTTTGATATTATTACCATTAGTTTGGTTAACCCAGTTATTATTAACAGCCGGGTTAGGTTATTTAGCAGCAGGACTAACTGTATTTTTGCGGGATATTCCTCAAACATTAGGAGTAGTTTTAAATATTTGGTTTTATATCACTCCACTTGTTTATCCAGCCTCAAATATTCCCGAACAATGGCGAAATTGGATATTTTGGTTGAATCCCATTGCCGCGATCGCTGAAGTTTATCGTGATTTAATCTTAGCTGGGGAAGTAAAACATTGGGGCGAATGGGGAGTAGCCTCAATAGTTGCATCTATACTGTTTGTAAGCGGATTTTTAGTATATAAACGGTTGCGTCCAGCCTTTGCCGATGTATTGTAAAAATATTCCCACAATTCTCTAAAAAAATTTCCCAAAAATTGCGCTATATTCACCACATTCAACTAATTAACTGTATTAACTAACTTCTCAATCAATTTCTAACACAAGTCTAATTTATATTTATTAAATTAAACTGTGAAAGTTTTAATTATTTATAACTACTATATGGAAACAGAAATTGCTATTTCTTTGAAGAATATCTCAAAGTGTTATAAACGATATGCCCGTCCTGTAGATAGACTTAAAGAGATTTTGCTACCAGGAAAAAGCTATGCTCAAGAGTTTTGGGCACTCCAAGATATATCTTTTGAAGTCATGAAAGGCGAGACAATGGGTATCATTGGTCGCAATGGCGCAGGTAAATCTACCCTCCTACAAATGATTTGTGGTACTTTGACCCCAACAAGTGGAGAAATTCAAGTCAATGGCACTGTTGCTGCACTATTAGAATTAGGCGCAGGATTTAATCCTGAATTCACAGGGCGAGAAAATGTCTACATGAATGGAGCAATCATTGGTCTTTCACAAGAACAAGTTAATGAACGCTTTGATAAGATTGCTGCTTTTGCTGATATCGGAGATTTTATCGACCAGCCTGTCAAGACTTATTCTAGTGGGATGTATGTTAGGTTAGCTTTTGCCTCAGCTATTCATGTGGAACCAGATATTCTCATCGTTGATGAAGCGCTATCCGTCGGCGATATGTTCTTTCAAGCTAAATGTATGGCGCAGATGCAGCAGATGATGAATGCAGGGACAACTGTTTTATTTGTTAGTCATGATATCGGTTCAGTAAAAAGCTTATGTCAAAGATGTGTGTTTCTTGAACAAGGAAAATTACAAAAAATAGGTAAAGCCTCAGATGTAGTCTCTCTTTACACGGGAATTATTCACAGTGAAATAAATCAAGAATTCAAAGTACTATTAGCAGATAAAAAAGGTAAAACTGAGATAGGAAAAACTATCCCAAATCAAAGAACACCACAATTTAGTGGAGCTACCGACAATTCCGTCATTTCAGAAATATTTGTATCTATTGACCAAGAAGTTCAATTTGCTGAAGGTAATCATCGCTATGGCGAAGGTGGAGCCAGAATATTAGATATTAAGCTATTAAATAGTCAACATCAACCTACAGAACAACTTGAATTAAAAGAAGATTTTACTATTCAGGCTTCAATTCGGTTTGAGCAGGAGCTACCTACTTTTTGTTTTGGCTATTTAATTAGAGATATCAAAGGCATTGATCTGATTGGAACTGTAACATCTATTGAAAGAGTTAATATGCCATCCGTTTCCACCGGAGAAGTGTATGTAGTAGAAATGAAGTCTCAAAATATGCTCAATGCTGGTATCTATACCTTGACATTTGCAGTAGAAAGACCAATTATCTTAAATCAACAGCATATTTTTTTAGATTGGGTCAATGATGCTCTAGTTTTTCAGGTTAATATACCTGAAGATCCTTTAGATCGTTTTGCCTCTAAAATTTATGTTCCTGCCGAGATTAAATACCAGCAATTAAATACTTGATTTGTCAAGGGAAAGATATTTTATGATTAGTGAAACCGCCGTTGTAAAAACTCAATTTATTGGCAACAATACCGAAATTAAAAACTTTGTTGTTATCGCCGCAGATGTACATATAGGAAATAATGTTATTATTCATCCTCATGTAACTATAGAATCCGGTACCATTATTGGTGATGGAGTAGAGATATTTCCAGGAGCTTATATTGGTAAAGAGCCAAAGGGAGCAGGTGCAACTTCAAGAAAATTAGAGTTTGCGAAAAAAATAGTCATAAATGAGAATTGTTCAATTGGGCCAAACTGCGTAATTTATTATGATGTAGAAATTGGTCGTAATACTTTAATTGGTGATAATGCTTCTATTCGGGAAGGAGTTAAAGTGGGTGAATTCTGTATTCTTAGTAGGGGAGTTACAGTAAATTACAATACTCGCATTGGTAACCGCACAAAAATTATGGATCTCAGCCATATTACAGGCAATTGTGAAATAGGCGAAGATGTATTTATTAGTGTTTTAGTTTCGACAACTAACGATCGCGCTATTGGTAAATTAGGATATGAAGAAGAACGTATTCAAGGGCCGAAAATTAGTAATAAAGTAGCGATTGGTGCAGGTGCTAATATTCTTCCAGGCGTCAATATTGGTGAAGGTTCTGTGATTGCTGCTGCATCTGTAGTCAATAAAGATGTGCCAGCAGGCAAAATGGTAGCTGGTAATCCAGCGCGTTTGATTAAAACTCTTAGTGAAGAATGATTAAACAGGAACTCTTACCACTTACCAGCCTGAGATTTATTAGTGCATTCTGGGTTTTCTTATTTCATATAACATTGCGATGGCCCTTGAATTTGCCTGTTCCTGTTGCTAATATTCTTTCCCAAGGGCCATTGGGAATGTCAATTTTTTTTATTCTCTCAGGCTTTATTTTGACATATAACTATTTTGAAAAAGAGCCTATAAAAGAATATCAAGCTTTTGTAATTAAACGCTTTGCCAGAATTTATCCAATTTATATAATAGTTAGTCTGGCAACTTTACCCTGGTTTGTTATCCCTCAAAGCCCAACCCATACAAGCCATGATATTGTTATTTTTCTGACATATATCATAATAGTAATTTTAAATATATGCTTATTACAAGCATGGTTCCCCTCACTTTTTAACTATTGGATTCATGGCAGTACTTGGTCTTTGTCGGTGGAATGGTTTTTTTATCTATTATTCCCCTTCATCCTTTCTTTCATCAAAAATTTAAAACCTAAATTATTAATAAAGCTGCTATGGATTTTATATTTTTTATCGCTTGTACCAGGCTTAATATTCATGTCTCCTCTGGAGCCTAAGCCATTATCATCCGCAGTTTACGCTCTGCCAGTTTATAGGTTACCAGAATGTATTATAGGAATGATAGTTGCTATTTTCTTTATCAAGAAAATTCAGCAACATAAACACCCAAAAGCTATAAATACTAAGTTAGTATCTTGCTATTTATTATTAGCCATTTATTTAAGTTTATTTGCAAGAACTTTACCTTTAATCTATGTAAGCCATAATTTTCTTGTTATTCCTATACTTGCTTTAATTATCTACTATTGTGCCCATCTATCCCAGGGATTCATTTATAAAATATTATCAAATAAGTTTTTAATTCTATTGGGAAAAATTAGCTATTCTTTTTATTTGGTGCAATCTATACCAATATTTTTTGTAGAAAAAAATCATAAATTGATAATTGCAATTATCCCCTGCTTGGCAAATCATTATATTTTAACTATTAGCTTGATTATTGTTAATTTATTTATATCTTATTTAGTTTATTCTTTTTTAGAAGACCCATGCCGAAAAAAGATCCTAGAAATTGCTAAAATTAAAAATATCCTTAGATCCATCTAAATGATTTACAGTTAATCATTCAAAAAATATTTTTAACAAAATTTAAATTCCTGCTTATTAGGTATTATTTGACATTTATGCCTGTAATTATTAAAATTAAATATTTATCAATAGAATACTTATATGATTGACAAATGTAAAATTATTGAATTACCTAAAATTAAAGATCCGCGGGGGAATTTGACTTTTGTAGAAGGTGGCAAACATATCCCATTTGATATTCAGCGGGTTTACTATTTATATGATGTTCCTGGTGGTGCCGAACGGGGTGGTCATGCCCATAAAGAATTACAACAACTGATTATTGCTATGTCAGGTAGTTTTGATGTTCTTTTAGATGACGGCACTGAGAAAAAGCGTTTTTACCTTAATCGCTCTTATTATGGCCTATATATTTGCCCTATGATTTGGCGAGAACTGGACAATTTTTCATCTGGATCTGTTTGTATGGTTTTGGCTTCTAACTTCTACGATGAAGCTGATTATTATAGAGATTATCAAGAATTTTTAGATAATTTAGGCACAAAAATATGATTGAAGTACCATTTATTAATATTGATGCTCAATATGCAGAATTAAAAGAAGAATTGGACGCCGCTTACCGACGGGTTATGGAGTCTGGTTGGTATATTTTAGGTAAAGAATTAGCAGCATTTGAAGCAGAGTTTGCTGCTTATTGTCAAACAAAATATTGCATTGGAGTTGGCAATGGTTTAGAAGCTTTACATCTGATTCTGAGAGCCTTAGATATTGGCAATGGTGATGAAGTAATTGTACCAGCAAATACTTACATTGCTTCTTGGTTAGCTATTTCTTACGCAGGCGCAACACCAGTACCAGTAGAACCAGATGAGCATACATATAATATCAATCCTTCATTGATTGAAGCCGCAATTACAGAACGTACAAAAGCTATTATGGCAGTGCATCTGTATGGTCAACCAGCTGACATGGATGCAATATCTGAAATTGCTACACGCTACAATCTCAAACTCATAGAAGATGCTGCTCAAAGTCATGGCGCACGTTACAAAGGACGACGAGTAGGTAGCTTGGGGGATGCAGCTGGCTTTAGTTTTTACCCAACTAAAAATCTTGGGGCGATTGGTGATGGGGGAGCAGTAACAACCAATAATGCTGATTTAGCAGATAAAGTCCGTTTATTGCGTAACTATGGTTCCCGCATTAAATATGAAAATGAAATTCAAGGGTTTAATAGTCGATTAGATGAACTACAAGCAGCATTTTTAAGAGTTAAATTAAGCAAACTTGATCAATGGAATACTCGGCGTGTGAAGGTTGCGGAACAATACCTGAAAACTCTCGTCCAATGTCCCAACTTAACTTTACCAATTGTACCTGATTGGGCGGAACCAGTATGGCATTTATTTGTTGTGCGTTATCCTCAACGCAAGATTTTGGAACAGCATTTAAGCCAATGCAGTGTTGGTACGCTGGTTCACTATCCAATTCCTCCTCATTTGTCTGGTGCATATAGTGTAAACAACTGGCAAAGAGGTAGTTTTCCCATTACTGAGCAGCTGTCTCAAGAAGTGTTGAGTATACCAATGTCATTTCACATGACAGATGAACAAGTGCAGATAGTAATTAACAGTTTTATGGAGGTGTTTTAAGTGGCAGTCAGTACACCTTTAGTTAGTGTTGTGATGACTACCTATAATCATGAAAAGTATATTGCTGAAGCAATTAAAAGTGTTTTAGAACAAACATTCACAGATTTTGAATTGATTATCATTAATGATGGTTCTAGTGATAACACTGATAAAATCATTAAGTTATTTTTGTCAGACAAGAGAATCGTTTATATTCATCAAGACAATCAAGGCCCCAGTGTGGCTGTTAATAACGGTATATTAACAGCCAAAGGAAAGTACATTGCTTTAATGTCTGGAGATGATATCTGCTATCCTGAGCGTTTAGAAAAGCAGTATCAATATTTAGAGACAAGCGGACAAAAAATAGCTTTTTCTTGGGTTGATTTTATTGATGATAATAGTCATCTAATTCTTGGCAACCATTTTGCTAAAAATTTCTTTAACTACCAGAACAAAACTAGAGCAGAAATGCTAAATACCCTATTTTTTAAAGGTAACTATCTATGTAGCGTTACTGCATTTATAGAAAAAGATGTTCTTTTAAAAGCAGGTTTATTTCACCTATCATCAATTCAATTACAAGATTTTGATATGTGGATAAAGTTAGTCAAGCACTATGAAATTTTTATACTTACAGAAAAGTTAATCAAGTACAGAGTTCGCAGCGATGGGCAAAATTTAAGCCATCCAGATAGTAATTCTATACGTACTTATTTTGAAAAATATCAAATATATAAAAATGTTTTTGATAAAGTACCAATTGACTTATTTAAAGAAGCATTTGCTCAGAATTTGCAACGGGATGATTTTCAAGATGGCATCGAATATGAGTTAGAAAAAGCATTTTTATATTTAAATACCGATTTAACTTTTTTCCGTAGTATCGGCGTAGAGAAATTGTTTCATTTGCTACAAGATAATAATATTTTATCCGTTGCTAAAGAAAAATATGCTTTTGGTTTACCACAGTTATATGAAATCACCAAAAATATTGACTTAACAAATAGTCTAGCTATTACATCAATCGAAAGTAGTAAATTTTGGAAATTTTATAGACTATTGGTTAAACTCAAATTAAAATTAGGATGGCAATAATTATTTACTCGCTTGTTATCTATCCTGTGTTTTAATCTGCTGTTGAAGAGAAATATTTTGCCAGCAGTATTAAAGACTACAGCTTGATTCATTATCTTTTCTTCTTGCATCTCTAAGCCTGATTAGTTTTATCTAATTAAAAATCACACAACTGTAATCACTTAAACCTAATCTTTGACTTCAATGAAAATTCTTTTTCTTTCAGATTCGTATATGCAAGATGGATCGTTTGATCCTTTTAGAAAAGAAGTATTAGAAACTTTGTCTTTATATGCTAGTCAAGTTAAGGCAATTATTACAAATCACTTTTTACATAATAATAGTGCTGAAATTAAATTTTTCCAGAATTTTCGGAAGGTAATAGATGAGGTTCAAGAATTTAATCCTGATGTTGTATTTTCCCTGAATCGGGCAGGATTAGTCAAATCTTTGATAGATGTGATTTCTCCTGAGGCTATCTACATTACTTGGTTTATAGATTCTTACGAGAGAGTACCAGACAAACTCCTGCAATTTACTAATAAAGATATTGTTTGGTTGACTGGCTTAGAAGAATATGCTGAAAACTTTTGTAATCGCTACAAAGTTGATAAAAGTCAAATAGTATTTTCACCTTTTGCTACTAACACTAATGTTTTTAAACCCGACAATCAGGAAAGAACAATTGATGGTTGTCTGGTAGGGACAGCATTTTCTAATGAATCTTTTGTAGAGACATTGAATGAGATTGCTAATGATGTAGAAGCTAGGGAAGCTTTTCTTCAGGTATTTGAGTCTCATAAACAGAATTATATTTTTGATATTAAGCAAGCTTTAAAAGATAAAGGCTATCAAAGATATGCGGAAAAATCCAAAGAAATTTGGCAGATGATATTTGACGATCAACTTTCAATCGAAAAAAGAATTAGATTTATGAGTGCTTTAAATAGGTTTAATATTAAAATCTATGGAGAGCCTAATTATTTATGGATTAAATATTTAAGTATTTGTCAAAGTAGTCTTCTGAATAAGTATCAATACAGTCCCATAAAAACTGCACAAGATTTAGCAGCGCTATATAATATCTCGAAAATAGGCATAAACATTCTGCATCATCAAGCATCAAATCACTCTTTACCAATTCGTGTATTTGATTTAATGGCTTGTAAAACATTACTTATCACAGAGAAAACATCTAAGAATGCTCTAGAAAGAATAGGATTTAAAGAAGATATTGATTTTGTTTGTTTTGAAAATGAAAAAGATTTAATAGATAAGTTTGACTTTTACTTAAATAATGATGTAGCTAGAGAGACAGTTACTGCATCTGCTCATTTAAAGGTGGAAAAATATCACAGTTTAAAAACTAGAATAGAAGAAGGAATTTCAAAGTCCTTAGGACAAGATTGTGTGTTGTCAGAATCTAAAAAAGGTGCAATAGAAATAATTTCTTCTCCTTTGTTTCAGCCAATGTCTCTCTCAGAAAGAAAGCACTACTTACGTGCAATCAAGAAGAAGTTTCCCAAAACTTGGGAATTTGTCAGGCTGAACGCACTAAGGTTAAAAATATTACGTTAGTAGTATTTAATATATCAAGGCATGAGGGGTGATGCTTATAGGCTTACCTCTCTTCTATGCTGTATTTGTTATGAAAGTAGGCTGATATAGCCAATGACGATATGGTAAATAGATATTACTCTGTTAATTTAGGCGATCGCACTGGCTAATTAAATCAAACTCTCACTGTAAATCTTTGGGGTAAATTATTAGTATAAATTATTTTAAGGCTTGTGAGTAATAATTTAAAATTATTATATAAATGAAAAGTGATAGAAAAAGTTGGTATTATTTTAGCGACCTACAATCCGCCAATTGAATTTTTTCAAAAACAGATTGATTCTCTGCAAAATCAAACTTGGCAAAACTGGATTTGTCATATTGTTGATGACTGCTCTGCGCCGGAATCTCAAGCAGCCATCAAAAAAATTATTGGAGATGATTCACGTTTTATTTGTCATTTCCACGATCGCAATCTCAAACACTACTATAATTTCGAGCGCGGTTTGCAATACTGCGCTCAAGATACCACAATTACAGCATTTAGCTTCTGCGATCAAGATGATATTTGGGAAGCAGATAAATTAGAAATTTCGCTAAAAAAACTACGTTCTGAACAAGCTATTCTAGTTCATTCAGATTTGCAACTCATCGACAGTCACGATCAAACTATACATCTTTCTACATGGGATTTTGAAGGACGTAAACCCGAAGCCGCTACGATAGAATTATTACTACTTCGTAATGTTGTCACTGGATGCTCTTTATTATTTTGTAGTTCGCTTCTCCCTAAAATTTTACCTTTTCCCTATCAAGATGACGTTGGTTGGCATCATGATTGGTGGGTAGCAGTAGTGGCAATGCAAATGGGTAAAATAATTCATATTCGCCAACCTTTAATTCGCTATAGGTTACACAACTCAAATACAGTAGGAGCAATTCAAAATGCAGGTAAAATAAACAATGAATTATTATTATGGATAGCGAAAAAGTATCGAATTAGGGGTAAAAGCTATTTAATACACAGTAAATTAAGCCAAGCATTTTATCACCGATTCACAGAAAAATTAGGTTCTGAATGGTTTAATCCTTTTGACGATCAACGGTTAGATTTTGGTTTAGGTATTCTCCAACTGCTATATAAAAGTTGGCAAAAAGGTTATGGTGCTGAAGGTATAGCAGTGCGAATTTTAATTTTTAAGATAATATTTGATATTCAGCAAATTCAAAAATATTTATTTAAGAATTTGTTCCAAGATTAAAATAAGAATGTCAACAAAATATGAACTATCAGCATCAGACTTCAGTATCGATTATTTTAGTAAATTATAATGGCATAGATGTTTTACCGGATTGCCTAAATTCTATAAATAAATTTATTAATATACCTAATTACGAAATTATTATTGTAGATAATAACTCTAGTGATGGTAGTCCAGAATTAGTTGCTGATAAATATCCTCATATCCGTTTAATTAGACAATCACAAAACCGTGGTTTTGGTGCAGGTAATAACGCTGGCGCTAAAGTAGCAAATGGAGAATTTCTGTTTTTACTAAATACTGATACAATCCTTAAAAGTGATATATTACCACATTTGCTTGAGTTGATGTATGCAAATCCAAAAGTAGGAATTATTGGGACAAAATTATTAAATCTAGATGGAAGTTTGCAAATTTCGGTTTCCCCATCAATAGGAATTAAAGGCGAATATCAAGCGCGTAAACTGCATCAAGCTGCGCAAAATACTGCTCATCTAAACTTACTTGAGCAGAAATTCCAAGAAATTCAAGAAGTAGATATTGTGGTGGGTGCTGCTTTTTTTATTCGTGCTAGTCTATTCCATACTTTAGGTGGATTTGATGAAAACTTTTTTATGTATTTTGAAGAATCCGATTTATGCCAAAGAGCGCAAAATCAAGGATATAAAATAATCTACACGCCTCATGTATCTTTAATTCATTTGAAAGGTTACTCTGTGCAGAAGTCTGCAAATGCTATGTCTATTGAATACAGACGCAGCCAACTTTACTATTATCAAAAACATCGCCCTATTTGGGAACAAATACTATTGCGATTGTATCTTTTTACTAAATTTTTTAAAGATTGGATTGCTACAGCTAATCCTAATTGTTGGGAAATTATTATATTGTTATTTCAATTCAAAAAACCTACTGTTCCAAATTCAGGAACTCAGTAAAGCTTCTGTTTAAATTTTTATGTCTAATTTATGCCCATACTAGCTAATTTATCGTTTGCTCCAACGCAACCAACTGGTTGGTTAAGTTATAGTCTTAATTTATTACCAGCATTAAAAAATTTAGAGATAAATGTATTAAGTCCAATTGAGATTGCAGAGATAAAATGTTATAAATCTCCTAGTAATATTACTACTGAGTTTGGGATAAAAGGTCATTTTAAACGCTTGCTTTGGACACAATTTTATTTGCCAAAGTTTTATCAAAGGCTTAAATCTACACTTTTATTTTCTCCTATTCCTGAAGCGCCGTTATTTTCTAACTGTTCTTATATTATTACTGCGCATGATTTAATTCCTTTAAGGTTTCCACAATACTTTTCGCTAAGTCAAAGGATTTATTGCAATTATTATATTGCTGCTGTTAGTCAACAATCAGAGCATATAATATGTAATTCAATAACTACGGCTCAAGATTTGATTAGTTTTTTAGGGGTTTCTGAAGATAAAATTACGCCGATTCCGTTGGCGTATGACAGCAATAATTTTTTGGATTTAAATTTACCAAAGCAAAACTATTTTCTTTATTTAGGAAGACATAATCCTCACAAAAATGCTGCCCGTTTAATTGCGGCATTTGCAAATTTACCTAATAATAGTAATTACGAACTTTGGTTAGCTGGCCCATCAGATAAGCGTTATACTCCAACTTTACAAGCACAAGTTGAGGAATTGGGTATTGCTAATCAAGTGAAATTTCTGGATTATATCGCATACAGCGAATTATCAAAGATTATAAATAGTGCGATCGCACTCGTTTTTCCTAGTCTCTGGGAAGGTTTCGGTTTACCTGTCTTAGAAGCAATGGCTTGTGGTACTCCTGTAATTACTTCTAATATCTCCTCGCTTCCAGAGGTAGCTGGCGATGCGGCGATTCTCATCAATCCTTATGATACAGGGCAGATTACAGATGCTATGCAGGCGATCGCTAATGATTCAGGATTGCGATCGCGTCTTTCGGTTCAAGGAATCGCTAGAGCCAAGGAATTTAGCTGGGAAAAAACCGGAAAAGCCACTGCTGAAGTCTTATCTCGCTATTTGTAGTCGCAAATGAGGAATAGAGAACTTGGTAAAATTAATCTGTAAATCTTCAAAATCTGCTATATGACTACATCAATCGAACTACCTAGTGGCAAAATCTTGAATATTACTCGTTTTATTGCACTGCTTCCAGTTAGCGATAATGGCGATAGTAGTTATCAATTGATTTTAGAAGGATATCCCCATCCTATTAATTTAGAATCATTGGATGCTCAGGCTGTAAAAAAACTGTTGCAAATAGATAAAGACAATACAGTTAGCAATCATCAATCAGGATGGGATAAAGAAGAACAAATTCGGAAAAATCAACGCGCTATGGAATGGTTCGCTAAACAAATGGAATATTACAATAATATATCTGATTCAGAAGCGATGGAAAGACAGGAATTTTTTGAAAGGTTTAAACAAAGAGTCGATGCTGAAAGACCAGAGGGACAGAAGCTATATTCAGAATTATGATAGTTTTTATTGACTCCAGTGTGTTAGGAATTCTTGCCAACCCCAATAAGCTTGGCGAAGTGCGCGACTGTTGGGAATGGATTTATAGATTACTTGCAAAAGGTGTATATGTTTGTTCTTCTCAAATATGTGATTTTGAGGTGAGAAGAAGTATGATACTGGAATCTCAGCTAAAACTTTCTTTCAATCACATTGCCAATTTAGATCAGCTACAAGAAATGATCTCTTTCTTACCCATAACTTCAGAATTACTGAAAAAAGCATCTGTGCTTTGGGCGACTGCTCGTAGTCAAGGTATTCCTACAGCAGATAACAAAAGTCTTGATGTGGATATAATTATTTGTAGCCACTGGCAAATGTTAAAAGAAGAATTTCCCGGTCGTTATGTTGCGATCGCTACTACTAACGTGAAACATTTAAGCCGCTTTACCGAAGCGAAACTCTAGAGGGATATCAGCCTATAAACGTAATTTTTGCACAATCTAGAACAGTTATCTAGTAAATCTGACGATGAAGATGGAGTTTTAACTTTCGCTTCAATCAACTACCAATTTCGCCATCGCCAGATTTGTAAATAAGTCCACTTGGACAATCAATCAGATGAGAAATTTTTCCCTAATTTCATAATTACGAATTACGAATTACGAATTACGAATTACGAATTTTCTAAGGTGTTCCCACAGCACCAGAGTAAATTAAACCCCGTTGCATATCCAAAGTTAAAATTGCTCCATCTCTAATTACTTGTGTTGCTTTCTTCACGCCCACAATTACTGGAACGCCAAGACGCAAACCAATAATTGCTGCATGACAGGTAAGGCTTTCGTCTTCTGTAATAATCCCGGATGCTTTGCGAATTGCATCGACAAAATCAGCAGAGGTACGAGGAGCAACTAATATATCTCCAGGATTAAAGTTGCTTGCATCCATTCCTGTATGGGCGACTCTGGCGCGACCGCTAACACAACCTTGTCCTAGTCCAATTCCCTGACCGAGAATCGCCGTTACCACTTCAACTTTAATTAAATCTGTGGAACCGGAAACTCCTTGGAGTGTACCGGCTGTCATCACCACTAAATCACCTTCTGTTAATAGTTTATTTTCCTGAGCGACATTAATCGCAGCTTGAAAAGTTTGACCAGCTGAAGGTAATTCTAAAACTAATAGTGGCTTGACTCCCCACACCATTTGCAACTGTCGCGCAACGTTGACATGGGGTGTAATTGCCAAAATCGGTGTTTGGGGACGGAACTTAGAGACATTCCGGGCAGTTGCGCCAGTTTGGGTTAAGGTCATAATAGCCGCCGCACCTAGCTGTTCAGCAATTTGTCCGACAGCTTGACTAATGGCGTTAGGAATGGAACGTCTAGTATCCCTCATTAAACGATTAGCGTTTTGCCGTTCCTCTTGTTCAATCCGTTCGGCAATTCTCGCCATCGTTGCTACAGCTTCTACCGGGTAACTACCTACAGCTGTTTCATTGGAAAGCATGACAGCATCTGTACCATCCAAAATCGCGTTTGCCACATCCGATACTTCGGCGCGAGTGGGACGGGGGTTACTCACCATGCTGTCTAACATTTGCGTAGCAGTGATGATAGGAATCCCCAAGCGATTGGCTGTAGCAATTAGTCGTTTTTGCAGTACAGGTACGTCTTCTGCTGGTAATTCAACCCCTAAATCGCCTCTAGCCACCATGACACCATCACACAAAGCCAAAACGGCTTCCATTTGTTCAATGGCTTCGTGTTTTTCGATTTTGGCAACTACCGGTACATTCTTACCTGTGCTAGAAATTAACTCTTTAATTTCCATGATGTCCTGGGGATTGCGCACGAAGGACAACGCTACCCAGTCTACGCCCTGATCTAGACCAAACATCAGATCCTCGCGGTCTTTGTCGGTCATAGCTTTAATAGAAAGGTAAACTCCAGGGAAGTTAACACCTTTATTGTTAGAAAGTTTACCCGCTACCGTTACACGACAATGCAGATCGCCTTTATCGCGGTTAATTTCCTCGACTAGCATTTCTACTCGTCCATCATCGAGGAGAATTTTGGCACCAACGGGGACTTCTTCAGCTAAGTAGTCGTAGGTGACACAGCTAATTTCTTGTGTACCGATAATTGGGCGATTAGTTAAAGTAAAGCGATCGCCTTTTACTAAAACTATAGACCCATTTTCAAACCGCCCCAAGCGAATTTTTGGCCCTTGTAAATCTTGGAGAATTGCCACTGGCTGATTTAGTTCAAAAGCGGTTTGCCGAATTAAGCGGATATTACGTTGATGGTCATCATGACTTCCGTGGGAGAAGTTTAGCCTTAGTGTCGTTGCACCCGCTTCAATAATCGCTTTGAGCATTTCTGGACTGCTAGTGGCAGGCCCAATCGTAGCAACAATTTTTGTGCGGCGTAGAGAATCTCTTAATTGCATAGGGGCTGATTCTAGGATCTATCTAGGAAACCATCGTAAATTAAGCAGCAGTTTTATTTCCGTCACTTGCTATATCAATCAAGATGACAGCAGCGACAAAGGGGAATAAAGGCTAGTACAGCTGGGTAGAAGACTCAAGATTAGGAACTAGGAGCTAATGTCTAAGGATTTTCCCCTAGAATCGCAGTCATTGAATAATATATTCATTATGCCAAGCTGTATTAGGGCTACAAAGCAGTGGGATAGACTTGTTATCGTACACCATAGTTGGTTCCATCAATCCCTGAGGCGATCGCCTGACTTTGCCATTCTCAGGTATTGTTAAACTCCTACTCCTAACAAATACTCAAGTCTCGTTGGCAA
Source organism: Tolypothrix sp. FACHB-123 (assembly GCF_014697075.1). Classification (GTDB taxonomy): domain Bacteria; phylum Cyanobacteriota; class Cyanobacteriia; order Cyanobacteriales; family Nostocaceae; genus Aulosira. Next base: position 131,596 of record NZ_JACJRE010000017.1, read on the forward strand.
TCATAGCTTGATTTATCTACACCATTGACAATAATGCTGAGACAGCTTGCGATACAAAAATTTATAAAAGTTTATCATTTACTAATATTTATCGTATATTCGTAATATTTGATAGCGTAAGGAGTTCATAATGCTCACGTCGGAGGCAAAGAAGCCACTGACAATCCCACCTAAGGAATTTTTAGCGCCTCCAGGTGACTTTAATCCGACAATGCTGCTGTTTTTTGTCGCAATCACCATGCTTGTGTTGTCTAACTTTGGTTACTGGCTGTGGGAATGGCCGCATTGGCTATGCTTTATTATTAATACCTTAGCTTTGCATTGTTCAGGGACAGTAATTCATGATGCTTGTCATCAAGCAGCCCATCGCAATCGCATCGTTAATGCGATGTTAGGACATGGTAGTGCGCTCATACTGGCTTTTGCTTTTCCAGTATTTACGCGCGTCCATTTACAGCATCACGCTCATGTGAATCATCCCAAAGATGACCCAGATCATTATGTCTCCACAGGCGGGCCGCTGTGGCTGATTGCCGTTAGGTTTTTGTATCATGAAGTATTTTTCTTTCAGCGGCAACTGTGGCGTAAATATGAACTACTAGAATGGTTCATCAGCCGTTTAATAGTCGTTACAATTGTTTATATTTCCGTTCAGTATCACTTTTTAGGCTATGTTCTCAATTTTTGGTTTATACCAGCCTTTATTGTGGGCATAGCACTGGGATTATTTTTTGATTATCTACCCCATCGTCCATTTGTCGAGCGCGATCGCTGGAAAAATGCTCGCGTCTACCCTAACCCCATTCTCAATATCCTGATTTTGGGGCAGAATTATCACCTAATTCATCATTTGTGGCCTTCCATTCCCTGGTATAACTACCAACCTACCTACCATTTGATGAAACCTCTGTTAGATGAAAAAGGCTGTTATCAAACTTCAGGATTATTGCAAAAGAAAGATTTCTTTGAGTTTGTTTACGACATATTTCTAGGCATTAGGTTTCATCACCATAAACAAACTGAAAATTAACCAAAAGTTGCCAAAAAACTCAAATTAATTCATCTTTGAGCTTGCTATTAACCATTAACCTGGTTAATAGCTTTCTTTCTATTGGCTGACTTTACTGCTATTTATTTTCTTTTTCCAGTAGGGATACAATAAATAATTATCGATGAGGTTGTTGTGGAGAAAACCCATGAACCGCGAACCCTACCCAAGCGAATTAGCAGAACGCCCAAAAACCAAAATTTGGATCTGGACTGCTTTGGGGTTGCTAATTACTAACTTTGTTGTCGTTGGGATTGTAGCGTTCTTGATTCATAGAGATAGTGTGCAGCCTGATCCTCAGCCGTCAGCGTCTCAACAAAGGCAATTATAATTACAGTTCAACGCGATTCCTTTGGTAATTGTAATCGCAAATCTTGAATTTGCGGAGCAGGAGCTACTATTTGTACAGACCAGTAACTAACAATCATTAAAACTAACCCGGAAAAGACACCTACTGCTAAACCAATGAGTAAAGCAGATGGTTTTGCAGCAGCAGAAACAGTAGTATTTTCTGTTTGGCTACTATGATGATTTTGCACCAATGAAGCATCTGGAAAATCATCTATTGGCTGGTAAATTTTAGTTGGTGGTAACAGAGTTTCTGAGAGAATAATATCTCTACTTTCTTTATCTAAAGATGCTGATTTTTGATCTGGATAAGCTAGGTTAGAATCTTCTTTAGTTAAAGGTATTTGTTTTTTTAATTCCAGTTTGATTGACTCAGAAAATAAAGCCGAATCTTCCTTGAGGGAATAGAAATTATTTAGTTCTAGTAATGCATCTAATGCTTCTTTGGCCGATTTATATCGGTCTTGAAAGTGGTAGCGTACCATTTTATTGAGTACTGCGGCTAATCCACTACTAACTTGTGCTAAGTGTAGCCAAATAATTTCACCTGTATGTGAATTTTCTGATAATTGTGTTGGGTGTATTCCTGTTAATGCTTGAATACCAATCATACCCAGAGCATAAATATCGCTATTAAGGCGTGGTTTACCTCGCTGTTGCTCGTTAGGCATATAGCCTGGTGTACCGATCGCAATGGTAGTGTATTGTTCAATAGGTGTAATAATAGCTGTTTTATCTTGACCTCTAATTAAGTGATTCCAAATTGGCTTAACAGCACCAAAATCTATTAAAACTAAGCGATTATCTTGCTGGCGTCTAATGATATTGTGCGGTTTAACATCTCGATGAATTAGCCCATGACTGTGCACAAAATTGAGGATAGTCAATACCTCATACAACATCTGAAAAACTTGAGTTTCTGACCAGCATTTTCCTGGTGTTAGTTCTCTACTCAGCGGATGTCCTTCGATAAATTCTTGTACTAAATAAAACTCAAGGTTTTCTTCAAAATTAGCTAAAAGATTAGGTACTAGGTCATAGTTACTGAGTTTTTTCAGTGCGTCTACTTCTCTAGTAAACAGCCGTCTGCGTATTTCTAGGGGAATCGAATATTTACTACTAGGTAAAAAATGTTTAACAACACGGTTGGGATGATGGGGAAAGTAAGTGTCTTGGGCCTTGTAGGTTTGACAAAATGCTCCTTGGCTCAAAACTTCAACAACCTGGTAGCGATCGCCTAGTAACTTGCTGCTTAACATGTTACGGTTTTTGTGAAGGCTGTCATTAAGTAATCTTACTTAAAAATCTTTTGAATAATCATAAATATAAAGTTTTATTCAAGAAGTTAACCGTAATTTAGCGGAAGTATTATCTAATCTTGATGAAGATTACATTCAGTATCTCTCAGAAAATTAGAGAATAAATTAAATAAGCACTTGCTTCAAAGATTAACCTGTTTCTTGATTCTATCTTACTGAACACTCACTCATATTACAGGAAGACACAGAAGATGACTAATGATAGCAGGAAACGTGTTCCCCTCAGCCAAGACGCTGTACAAATGATCAGAGGTCTAATTATTGGCGAACTTGTGACAGTTGCAATCATTGGTGGACTTTGGTTATGGCTGAGACCACGCCTACAAGTCGATAACGGTGCTTTGTCTTCTACAAATCGCGATAAAGTAACTACCTCAGCCCTTACTGCTTCTAGCTTTAATACTGTAAAAAATCTTCCCATAGGTTCATTTAACTACGGTGGTAGTACAGCCTGGGCACCAATCCGACAACTAGTAGATTCGCAAATCCAGGTACTACGTCCAGAGTTACAGTTGCGTTACGTCAATCCGACTAACGCTAGCCCTGGTTCTGGCTCTGGTATTCGGATGTTACTTGATGGAAAATTAGATTTTACTCAATCTTCTCGTCCCCTCACAGATGAAGAAAAAAACCTAGCGCAACAGCGAGGTTTTGTTTTAGAAGAACGTCAAGTGGGAATTGATGGAGTAGCAGTAGTAGTCAACCCTGCACTCAAAGTTTCTGGCTTGACTGTCGATCAATTGCAACAAATTTATTCAGGAAAAATTACTAACTGGAAGCAGGTAGGCGGTGAGAATATTCCTATTACTCCCTTTTCCCAACATCCAGAAAATGCTGATGTGGTACTAAGATTTGGTAAACAAGTTTTAGATAAGCAGTCCCTTAGTTCTAATGTGCAGTATGTTTACTCAACAACAGAAGCACTACGCCGGCTAAACCAAACTCCTGGGGGAGTATATTACGCTTCAGCCAGAGGAGTAGTGCATCAATGTTCAGTCAAACCTCTACCTCTAGGCGTAACTAGCACACAACTAATTCCCCCCTACCGCGAACCTTTTGTACCAGCAAATGATTGTCCCCAAAAACGCAATCAGCTGAATACAGAAGCCATCAAAAATGGTACTTACCCCATGACTTCTAAATTATTTGTAGTGATTAAGCACAACCAGGGTAAGGAACAACAAGTTGGTGAAGCTTATCTGAGACTTTTAGCAACCGATCAGGGACAACAGGCGATTGAGCAAGCTGGGTTAATTCCCGAAAGAAGTCAGGAACCATTGGCTAGAGGACATGTCAAGCGAATGGACTAGGATAAAAAATTTTCTTCTCTTCCAATCTCTGCCTTTTTCAAGCTAGCTATTCATGAGAAAATCATATAAATAAAGATAAAAGCATAGTACTTTCGCTGATAACACTCTAGGTAGAGGTAGTAATAGCAGGATTTTAATGGTTCTTTAGTACTTGTTATGCTAAACTAACAATCAAAATGCCAGTTTAACAAGCATCTAATTCGGAAGTTTTCAAAGTTTCTAAATCCATAAGCCGAGCGTTTTATTAGCTTGAGCTTGTTATTGATACCTTCTACAGCACCACTAGTTGTCCCATTATCAAAATAAGCAATAATTTCATCAAACCAACGAATAATAGTATTATTGCTATTTGGGAAATATTTTTTAGCCCTCGATAGCCACATACCTAGTTTAAATACTCCCGTATACCAATCCTTAGTCTTATTAAAGATTGCTCTAATTTTTTCTTTTAGTTCATGCATTACTTTCAGAATAG
>NZ_JACJRE010000018.1 GCF_014697075.1 Tolypothrix sp. FACHB-123
AGTAGCGCGTCTAGTCTAATTTGTTGGGTTCAAAAAATGGAAATGCCATAATTGCGGAATAATATCATTAATCAACCAAACATTTTAAGGTTGCCGCGCTAGTAGGTTGGGTTGAGGAACGAAACCCAACATTTTCGCGACTTTGGTTTAGTAGTTTTGTTGATTTTGGTAACTAGTGATGTGACAGGTTACTCGGCTGTTACCGTTAAGCCATAAAAGTGATTTGTGGGGCCGCCATAACAAAAGATGTAATAATCTCCAGAAGATGGAACTTCATAGGTAAAGTTATTGCGTTTTGCATTCGCAGTCAGTACAGCCAATTGTTTACCATTTGTGTCAAAAACATAAACTCCTGCACGAGCACCTGTATTATCAACGTTAATTTCTAAGCTATTACCTTTTTTGAGATTGAGCGTATAAACTCTATCAGTTGCTCCTCGAATTACCACTCCTACAGTAAAAGGTGAAAATTGTAACCGCGTGGATGGCGTGTTACGTAAGAGATCTTTAACGTTTAAATGTTGCGCTTTTACAGGGGGTGCAAGCAACAAACTAGTTACGAATACAGTTAAGATGAGCTTTGAGCGCAAAGATAAAAACATACTCATCGTTATAAATAAAATCCGTATAATCTTACCGGACTGAACTGTTGATTACAAGGTTTTTTGGTTACTTGCTGAGTTTGCAGTCAGCCAGTTATATTTAATTGCGCCGACTGACTGAAAATCGAATTGCTAGATATTACAGGACTTACGCACAATTTACGGAAAATTGAACCGCAGAGGACGCACAGTCCACAGAGGAATAAGAGTTTCGGAGATTTCTGGCGTAAGTTCTATATTATTCATCCTCATCGCGAATAATTGTTAAACCTAAATCCTTATACGCCGCCAACATATCATTAGATACTGTGGGTGCAGTGACAAGATAAGTCAATGCATGAATTGACTCGACTACATAAGGTGCGGCTGTGTCTAACTTTTGCGCTGTGACTAATCCGACTACCTCAGCCGAACCCGCAATCATGGCGCGTTTCACATGGGCTTCATCTAAATTTGGCACACTAATTCCCACTTCTGGATGCAAACTGCACACTCCTAACATGCACAAATCTGCACGAATCATCCGCAATGACTCAATGGTGACTGTACCGACGTTAACTAAGGCTTTTTTGTAGAGCTTACCGCCTAACATCACAACTTCTATATAATGATGTTCCGCTAAAGCGATCGCAATTGGTGGGCTATTCGTCACCACAGTAGCTTGCAAATCTGGCGGTAAATGGCGCGTTACTTGCAGCGTTGTTGTCCCGCCATCTAATATTACCACCTGCCCCGGACAAACTAATTTAGCTGCGGCACGCGCGATCGCTTCTTTTTCTTTCGGTGCTTGTTTTTGGCGATCTGCATAACTGGCGGTTGCTGGAGAAGTCAGCAATGCACCACCATGTACCCTCTGTAAAAGTCCCGCTTCTGCAAGTTCACGCAAATCCCGCCGAATCGTATCTTCGGAAACCTTCAATACAGCACTCAGTTCCGTTGATAGCACCTTCTTATCACGATGGAGAAGTTCAAGAATGAATTGTCGGCGTTCAGCAGTCAACATAAAAATTTTCCTGAAGTTGCGTTTTTAATCTTGAAATTGCACGTTTGTGAGTTTATACTTATTGCATAAAGTCCAATACCAGCAAATCACAAGCATTAGACTCAATCTGATGTCCGCCTAATTGCCGATCAATAAAAATACCCCCGTGCCCATTGCTCTGAATCTCCACAGAGTAAGGGTTTCAATTGACATGTGTCAACCCATCGATCAGTGTTTAACCGGACTTGATATAACTCCTAACTGCTTCTTCCTATACCAGGAGGGAGACAATTCAGCCTATCTTCTGTCAAAAGAGAGATTGCTGCTAGGGTTATTCATTTCACAATAGCGGTAAAGTGCATGTTTTCGTACATTTAACCGTATCTTCACTTGCATACAAGCAGATTCGTGCAAACTTGATTTTTGACGGTTGACGGTTGACTGATGACAGTTGACTGTTCTCAATGCCCAATGCCAAATGCCCAATAATTAACAAAGGACAAATAACAAATGACTAAATTCCCTATCGATCTCGGTGCTTACAAATATTTAGCGCTCAATCCTGGGAATGCTACCCTAACAGCAGAACAGCGAGATACGCTCAAGGCAAATATTCAACTTTGCCGAGATGCGATCGTGTTTTTTACAGCCACAGGTGCGGCTAGAGGCGTAGGCGGGCACACTGGCGGCCCCTATGATACAGTTCCAGAAGTGATGATTCTTGATGCTTTCTTCCGGGGTGCGGCTGAACAATTTGTGCCGATTTTCTTTGATGAAGCCGGACATCGCGTGGCTACTCAGTATCTCATGTCAGCGCTACACGGGGATTTACCCGCAGAGCAGCTTCTACAATATCGTGCAGCCCATTCTCATTTACCGGGGCATCCAGAATTAGGATTTACGCCTGGTGTAAAATTTAGCTCTGGACGTTTGGGGCATGTGTGGCCTTACGTAAATGGTATCGCAATGGCGAACCCTGGAAAAGTGGTTTTCTGTCTCGGTTCCGATGGTTCCCAGCAAGAAGGTAACGATGCAGAAGCGGCGCGTTTGGCGATCGCGCAACATCTCAATGTTAAACTCATTATTGATGATAATGATGTCACTATCGCCGGACATCCTTCTAAATATTTACCTGGGTTCACCGTCGCCAAAACCTTAGAAGGACATGGTTTAAAGATACTTGAGGGCGATGGGGAAGATTTAGACGATTTGTACAGCCGCCTTTGCACAGCTGTAAATACACCAGGCGCGATCGCAGTTATTAACAAACGTCCCATGTGTCCCGGTATTGCAGGTTTAGAAGGCTCAACCCACGGACATGATGTGATTTCCGTCGATTTGGCGCTTAAATATCTCGAATCTCGCGGACAAACTGCGGCGGTGGAATACCTGAAAAATATCGAAAAACCCAAGCAAACCTATACATTTCTCGGTGCTAGCGACAAATGGGGCGCAAACCGCAACGTTTTTGGGGAAGCTGTGGTAAATGTCCTCAGTCGCATGAGTGAAGCCGAACGCAAGGAGAAAGTCAGAGTAATTGATAGCGACTTAGAAGGCTCCTGTGGATTGAAGAAAATCCACGATACCTATCCCGAAGTATTTATCCCCTCAGGCATCATGGAACGGGGTAATTTCTCGGCTGCGGCTGGGTTTGGGATGGTAAAAGGCAAACAAGGGATTTTCGCCACCTTCAGCGCCTTTTTAGAAATGTGCATTTCCGAAATTACAATGGCGCGGTTAAACCAATCTAACGTTCTCTGTCATTTTTCCCATGCAGGTATCGATGACATGGCGGATAATACCTGTCACTTCGGCTTAAATAATATGTTTGCCGATAATGGCTTGGATGATCGCTATGACACAAAACTCTACTTTCCCGCCGATGTCAATCAAATGACAGCTTGTGTAGAAGCTATATTTTCCGATCCGGGATTGCGGTTTATTTTCTCCACCCGTTCCAAAGTCCCGAATATATTGGATAGTAAGGGTAATGAATTGTTTGGCGATGGTTACAAATTTATCCCCGGTAAAGATGAAATCATCCGCGAAGGAAGCCAAGGTTATATAGTCAGCTTTGGCGATGCTTTATACCGTTCCTTGGATGCGGTAGAACGCTTAAAACAGGAAGGCTTAGATGTGGGTTTGATTAACAAACCGACTTTAAATGTCGTGGATGAAGAAGCGATCGCTAAAATTGGTAAAGCACCCTTTGTTTTAGTCGTCGAAGCCTTCAACCGTCGCACAGGCTTAGGTAGCCGTTTCGGTACCTGGTTATTAGAACGGGGGTTAACTCCCAAATATGCCCACCTGGGAACTTATAAAGAAGGTTGCGGTGGTTTGTGGGAACAGTACCCGCATCAAGGTATCGATCCAGTGGGCATTATCAAGAAAGTGAAAGAATTAGTTGGCTAGATAAAGTGCGATCGCTAAAATAGCATTGAAAAATCTAGCTATAAGCCTTGAAAACTATACCTGTTATTTTGGCTTTTCTGTCAATGCGTAAGTTCTATACCTATCGTTAGAGATGGTAGAGCAAGTGCTGACGTAAAATGTAGAATCCCCACCCTTAATCAAATCTAGGGTGGGGAATTTTAATACTTAGAACAAATTTTGACAGGATAGAGCAATGCGTCGCTTTACTGTGTTTACAGTTTTGTATCTAACCGTAGGAACTTGTTTAGCCGCAATCGCGCTTCAGCAACCTGACACCGCTTCACAGCTTAAAAACGTTCTGTTCTTCAATGTAGGGCTATTGTACCTTTTCGCAGTGCTTAGTACCTTTCAGTTTTGGCGGCAATACCTTCTCAATAGTCACAGTAGACTCCGTGAGCGAGCTGTATGGAGGCAAAAAATAGGCGCGATTGCTCCCTGGCTAATCATTGCCACAACGCTTTTTTCCTTCGTCTTTATCGTGCTGACTGAAAACTGGACAAATTATGCAATCGGACAAGCAGCAACGACGCTAACGATCATCTTGTTATGTGTTGAACAGCTTTTCATCAGACATCGAAACTCATTATAAGCGAAACTCAACGACTGACTTGAAATTAAATAATTCTCGCAACATATCAATATATTCTAGAGGGCATGGCAGTGCCAGTGCCCCTACAATCTGCCCCATTATTTTTGCAATTGGTATAAGATTTCACAGGTATGAAGCATTATTAGCTTTTCCCATGCCCAATGCCCCATGCCCAATGCCCAATCTCAATTCATCCGCCGCCAATTGCCAGAAGGAATAAAACTCGCCCAAAAATAAGGATGCTGATATTGCGGATTATTGAGTAACTCTAACTGCACCTCTCGCAACGCTTCATGTCTACCCTTGCCCGCTTGCAATTTCTCATAATATTTCACCATTAAATCTTTAGTGCCATCATCAGCTACTTGCCACAAACTTAACAGTTGAGTTTGCGAACCTGCAATTACCAAAGCACGACGCAAGCCGTAAACACCGCCACCAATTTTCACATCACCTAGTCCAGTTTCACAAGCAGATAAAACTACTAATTCTGTGCCGCGTAAATTTAAACCAGCAACTTCTAAAGCTGTGAAAACTCCATCATCTGTATCAGTTTTTTGTTGACGGTTGTTGAAACCAGCTAAAGCTAAACCAGAACGTAATAAGGGATTTTCTACATTTAAAGCTGGGGTTTTATCTAATTGCTGATTAAAATCATTGGTTGGTGGTTTAACTTCTTCATCTGGTAAAAAGAATCCATGAGTAGCTAAATGTAAAATCCTCGGTGCATTTAATTGTTTAATAGCGGCTTCTGTGGCTTGTTTTCCTAAGATGATATTTGTCTGGGGAAGAATCTTTTGGATTTGTTGCCCTTCGGCTAAAGTCGCTGCCAATGGATAAAATTTTAAATTAGCAAAGTCAATAGAACGTTTATTTTCAGAACCACGAGATTTAGCTGCAACTGTGGTATCTTGTTGTTCGTAGTCAATATCTGCAAAAACTACAGGATTTGCGGTGGCTTTAGCTGTGGTTTGCAAGCTGAGTAAGTCTCGCCCAGTGGTGAGGTAAGAGAAAGCGTAACGCTGGACGAGATATTGATTTTGCTCATCTTTGAGGGCTTCAAAGGGTATCAAGTTTAACTGCCCATCTGGTGAAAGCAACAGGTGACGCGCATCACCTAACAGGGGACGAATGGGAGCCATGATTTGCTCATCTAAAGCGCGGGCGGCTTTTTGGAGGCGAGATTCCGGGGTGTTGCCATCAGCTGGTTTGGGGACAATTCCACCCCGTTGTTTGGAATTAGTGTTATTTTCTTGAGTAAATGCTGGCGCATACACCAAAACCTGGCGGAAACTCGCAACAGATTTATCAATAGTTGCAGCATCACCCAAATCAACCCACTTCGGCTCACCCGCAGCACGCAATACCACTGCTGCATAACGCGGTTTACTCCATTGTTCGCCTTTTTTAGCTTTGGGATTGTATGGCTTATATTGCACAATTTCCACCAATGCAGCATCCTGGGGAATTTGGGCTTGGATAGCAGCTAATTCCACAGGTTGAATTGCTTGGCGGAACTCGGCACTTTTAGCACTTACCTGTTCTTCTAAGCGTTCTTGTTCGGCTTCTAGTTGTTTGATTTGCCCTTGATAAACTTCAAATTTTACTTCCCCCTGTCCGCGATATACTAGGGCGGCTAACTGTTGCTGTACTTTCAACCAATCATCAAACAGCTTTTTGGTTTCTGGGTTGTTTGCTAACTGGGTGCGTAATGTCTGCACTGTGTCAGTCATGGCATCTAGCACTCGTCCTTTACGCCTCAGTACAGTAGTTAAGGCGAGTTTGGCTAATGTGGGGTTTTTGGTAGATTGTTGTAGGGCGAGGGAAATAGTAGCGTTGGTACTTTTACTAAACTTTTGAGCGTAGTTTTGTTTTCTTTGTTCTGAACCCACAGCATAAATGAGTTGCAAATTTTGTTCTTGAATTGCGAGTCCACGGGTGAAAAAATCAGTGGTGCGATTGATATCACCCTGTGCCCAATAAAGTCCTGCTAAGTTGTTCAGGCTAACTGCCACATTGGGATGTTCTTTACCCAGTACTTTCTCGTAAATAGCCAGAGAGCGAAGGTAAAGGGGTTCGGCTTTGGCATAACTCCCCTGTGAGTCATAAAGTTGAGCTAAATTGTTCAGGCTACTAGCCACATTGGGATGTTCTTTACCCAGTACTTTCTCGTAAATAGCCAGAGAGCGGAGGAACAGGGGTTCAGCTTTGGCATAATTCCCCTGTGACTCGTAAAGTCCTGCTAAATTGTTCAGGCTAGTAGCCACATTGGGATGTTCTTTACCGAGTGCTTTCTCCAAAATTCCCAGGGAGCGGAGGAACAGGGGTTCGGCTTTGGCATAATTCCCCTGTGAGTCGTAAAGTGCAGCTAAATTGTTTAGGCTAGTTGCCACATCGGGGTGTTCTTTACCCAGTACTTTCTCCCGAATCGCCAGGGAGCGGAGATAAAGGGGTTCAGCTTTGGCATAACGCCCCTGTTCCCTGTAAAGTGCAGCTAAATTGTTCAGGCTTAGTGCCACATCGAGATGTTCTTTACCCAGTACTTTCTCCCGAATTGTTAAAGCTTTTTCTGCAAGAGGGATGGCTTCACTATATTTGCCTTGCTGATACAACTGCATCACTTGTTGACTCAGTCGCTCGGCTTCGGCTAATTCTGCGGACTGTTGGGCTGATAGTGGTGGTTGGGTTTGTCCGGCAACTTCCCTGGGTATACTCACCAGTAGTCCTAATGTCATTGCTGTAGCGATTGACCAAGTTAGCAATTTTATGGGGTTATGCTTGGGGGGTTGTGGCTGGGATAATTGAGGAGACAAGTTTTTCTGCTTCCTGGTGCGGGGGGTAAATACGGGGAAATTCGTAATTCGTAATTCGTAATTCGTAATTTTTAAGCGGGGAAGGTGGTTTTTGGCTGTTTTAGTTAGTATGGCAGGGTTTATCCGTAGTTTTGCGGGGATTATTTGAAGATTTAATAAAAGTTGTCTGAGCATAGGAATCGCCTGACGCTGTTGGTGCTGAGTTTTTTGGCGTTGCGATTACATATATCTCTGACGGTTGAGGGGTTATGCAGTTTGTCATCGATTATCTCGTTTCCAGCCTCCGGCGGGAAATGCGTATTTGTTGGCTACCGCCTCGCTTGCTCATAAATTGAGACGGAGCCTCATGCTCTGTGGAGCTAGATGGAAAGTTGACTAAATCTCTTTGCATACCCTGAATTTACTTCAGTAGACTCAAGTCCTGAATACGAAATAAATTAGGGAACTCCAAAAAATAAATTATTCCGTTCAAGTCGTTGACGGTTGACAATTCACTGTTAACAGTCAACTGTCAACAGTGAACAATAGTAATGGTAGTAATGGAATATTTTTTTACTTGGAAGTCCCTTACAAACTTATTTTTTTAATATCACCGTAAGCGCGATAAAATCCACCGCTAGCTGACTCGCGAATTTCTTGCACCAGATAACGCTGTCCTTCTTGACGAATATCTTTAGGAAACTGCACTTTCCAATTGGGGTTATATCCTGGCGAAACAACTCGCACCCGCAGTTTACTTCCCTCCCGATAGCATTCCACAATTACACCTTGGCTAGTATCTGTTGTTGTTTCCACCACAGATGAGGGTGCTGCACCTTCTGTAGTTGGTGCTTTAATAATCGCGGCTTGGGGAATTGTCCCTCCTTGTGCGGCTTGAATCGCTGCTTCACTCGTATCAATACAAGCTAAAGCACCATCGGTAGTGACAATATATATACGATTGTCAAAAAACTGCATCGATAAAGCAGAACCGCAATCAGTCGCCAGTTTCCACAAACGTTCCCCTGATTGGTTAAAGCAGTAAATCGAAGAACTGCTATCACCAGCAAATACATATTTCCCATCCTGCGCAGTAGCACAAGAGTAAACAGACGCATCACATTTATATACTGCGCCAGCTTCACCTTTTTTACTAAAGCTGTAAATTTTTTGGTCGCTTGCACCTGCATAAACGGTTGATGCTTCTTGCCAACCAAATAATACACCACCACCGGTTTTTTGATGCCAGAGCATTCGCCCTTCTTGAGTATCATACATAGTCACACCTTGACTATGACCGTGATAAACACCAACTTCGTCACAGCGTACCATCCAACCATATTGGCCTTGGCTTAAACGAGTCCACTGGGATTCATCATCATGATCGATGATAGTGACACCACCGTTAGCATCAGAAACGCCTAACAACCCGTTTTTGATATCTAGCCAGAAAATATCCACATTTTCGTCAATTTCGTAGGCGACTCGCGGTAATTTACCTGTGAGGTCGTAGACATTGCCATTATCGCAGCCAGCATAAATCCAGATATCATCAGCGACTAAACACTTTACACCATCGGGTAACTTGAATTGATTAATCACTTTACCTTGGTGATTAAGTGCAAAGACTTGACCTGCTTGATTACCTAGCCAACAGCGATCGCTATCTATAAAAATACCAAAAGCTGCGGAATTTGCATTAAATTTCCAAAGAATTGGCGCTTGTTTCGCTGTAGAGGCGGTACTGGTAACAGCGCGACGGGTAACGGAACGTTTTTGGCGCACACCCATCACAGCATGTTCGTAACCCTTGGCTAATTTCTCTTTGATTTTTTTGTTCGCGTCAGCTTTCGCTTTATCTGGGGTAGGATAAGTTTTCGTCTGCGTTTGTCCTTTGTCACCTATACGACCATAGCGAATACTAACTTGCGTATCTTTAACGATAACTTCATAAAATTTATGAGCGCCACCATCCGCCTCAGAAAGCTCTAAATAAGTCTTTTCTTCCGACATAGTACTTTCTCGCTTATATAAAATTTAAAATTTATATTTTAGACTTGTTATAAATATTACTTTAAAAAAAGCGGAATAATGCGATCGCTTATTCAGTCAACAGTCAACAGTCAACCGTCAACTGTCAACAATACTGTTCAACGTCGCCTCAGTTTACAAACAACCTGAAGCCTTATCAGAACATTCAAATAGATGTAAACCTAGCTGTTGGGAAAGTTCTTCACATACCTTAACCCCCCGCACGCTGTTACCCCTTCTATCTAATGGGGGTGAAAATACAGCAATTCCCATTTTCTGGGGAACAACAGCCATAATACCACCGCAGACTCCGCTTTTTGCCGGAATACCAACTTTATAAGCCCATTCTCCCGCAAAATTGTACATGCCGCAGGTATACATCACACTCAGAATATCTTTAATATAAGTTTTCTTAACTGCCTGTTCCTGGGTAATGGGGTTAATACCTTTATTCGCCAAAGTCGCCGCCATCACAGCTAAATCGCGACAATTTACCATCACCGCACATTGCTGGAAGTAAAGATCCAAAGATTCTTCTATATTTTGGTCAATCATGCCAAAATTCAGCATGAGATGAGCCATAGCGCGGTTACGATGTCCTGTGCTGCGTTCTGAGGTAAAGACAGAAATGTCAACGAATACATCATGACCAATATAGCGTTTAAACATATCTAACATGCGGTTGAGGCGTTCGGTGGCACCAGCACCTTTAATTAAACTAGTAGTAGCGATCGCCCCAGCATTTACCATTGGATTTAATGGTCGATTTGACTGTTCATCCAGGATAATGGCATTGAATGCATCTCCTGTTGGTTCCACCCCAACCCTGGTCAACACATAATCTCTTCCATGATCCTCAAGGGCCAGTCCGTATGCAAACACTTTAGAAATCGACTGAATTGTAAATAGGTGTTCCAAATCCCCAACTTCGTAAATCTGACCATCTACAGTCACAATACAGATGCTAAACAAGTCGGGATTTACCTTTGCTAATTCAGGAATGTAGTTTGCTACTGCACCTTCCTTTAGTGACTTGTACTGGGAATGCAAGTCCTTGAGAACTTCCAAAAAAGGTAATGGGACTGTTTCTAAATCTCCTTGAGTTGCCATGAAATCTACAGTTGGTTCTAAAAAATGATACTCAATCAACTATAGGGCTTATGTTACAGCCAAGAGTTACAGGGGCGGTTTTTGGGATATATTTAAGCGTTGACGGTTGACGGTTCGCTCAAACAACTGACAACTGTACGGGCGGGTTCACAGATATCTTCATCCATCAAAGACGATCTAAATAAACCCGCCCCTACTGACATTTATCTATAACTTTTGTGTTATTTTCGTTGATACATCTTCTTGCTTGGTAACAAATAACACATGCCACTTTTTTGGTTAATATCACTGAAGAGTACAAATACTTAATGTATTTTATATTACTCAAACTTAAAATATCAGAATTGTTACTATATTAATATTTGTAACAAAAATAACTATTAGAATATCTAATAATAGTCTGCTATTTTTATAAATAGAAAGCTGTAACTCTTGTTACAGAATGCTTAAAAGGCAATATAAAGATTTAATAAAAATATTAATATTAAGTAATTATTCCCAATAACTAAATTTTAAAGTTATTTTTTATTTAAAGTTTATCTAGTTGATTATTAGAATACAGAAAATCACCTACAGAGCCAATATTTGAGTAAAATTTGCAGTCTATAAATTCTATTTGAGACGCCAAAAATGTTAATTTTCCATAAAAAAAGTATGACTTATCAAAAAAAACGTTACACAGTTGAAATCCGCACTTGAGAAAGGTTTGAGGCTTGAAAAAGACACAAAAATTTGCTAAAGTTACCAAGACTTACGCTAAATCCCTGATCCCCAAGCTCAAAAGTTCGTGTTAGTCTGTTGCAGTTATGAACAAAAAAGTGAAAGCGGAACGAGTTCGAGTTGTAGGGTACTCACTTTCAGTGGTCAAAATCCCACGAACCGTAAAACTTCTGTTCTAGAGTCGCTTTAAAAATCGGACGCATGAATCAAAGACATTTGTGGACTATTGTCGCCCTGTTTCTGACTGTTGTCGGGATGCCCTCAGTCGGTCGCACGCAAACTACCAAAGAAACTACCCTTGCTTCCCCAAAATCGGCAGCAGGTGATGTTGTTAAGGTAGGAGAGTATCAATCCCTCGCAGGGAAACAGACCGCTGATGCTGCGATCGCCCAAATTCATTCTCACAGCATTGAAGGTCGCCAGGCGGCAACCCTTTTCATCCGAAATATTCCTGTTCTTACCTTTTTGAGTTCTTTACCTTCAGCTAGTGCTGATAGTAAAGTCGGCGTTATGGGAAATTCTGGGGGCGTGCAAATGTACGCCCCTATTGCTAGCAACGCCACCAAGGTAGCAAGCATTGGCAATGTTTCGGATGCAGGTAACCAAATAACTGCGGCGCAAGATGACCCGATCCAAAAAGCTGGCGTAATAGCAGCAAAAATTAACCAGATGTTTCGGGACAATGTAGACGCTAGCCAGATTAGTGTCAGTTGGAGAGGAAGCAGCGAGGCGAAAGTTGCCGAGCAAGCCCAAAATAAAGCTGCTGACTCCCAACAAAAAAGCGATCGCTATACCATCAAGGTCAACGGTCAAGAACTGGTGGAACTCAACGAAAATACTCGCCTAGCCGATTCCACCAACAACTCCGCCCAAGATGCATTGCAAGCAACCAACCGGATGCGTAGACTCATTGGCAATGCATCCCCCATCAGCGAGATTGCAAATTTACCCACTCGTTCTCCCGTATCAATAGCTAAGCTACCACAACAAATTGCCATTGGGCCAGTGCGAATTACCCTGCGTGGCATAGCTTCCTGGTATGGATATGATGGTTCTGGCAGCCGTACTGCCAGTGGTAAGAGATTTAATCCAGAAGGAATGACTGCCGCTCACCGTAGCTTACCCTTTGGTACCAGAGTTCGCGTAACCAACACCCGCAATGGTCGTTCTGTAGTGGTGTCTATTACCGACCGAGGCCCATACATCCGGGGTCGAATTATTGACGTTTCTGCTGGTGCGGCGCGAGTTTTAGGCATGATGGGCAGTGGTATTGCACCAGTGAAGATTGAGGTTTTGGGAAGATAAAAACCAGCTTCATGAGTGTCAAACAAAGACAGAAGGCAGGGGGTAGGAGGAATTTTGTTTTCCTATCCTGCCAAGATGAGGATACCAAAATCTTCTTCTCCAGAAACCCTACGAGAAGGATTTAGTGAACTGCTATTGTGATGAGTCTCAACCCCAAACATAGCTACCTTCTGCCTTTTGCTTTTTGCCCTCTGCCTGCTTCACCCCCTTTGCTTAGCCGCATTTCACTCCCTACACTCGAGTTTTTATTAGCTATCACGGAAATTCCCCTAGTTAAACATCTTTGCCCCCTATTTCAGATATAAACTAACGGGGGAGAGACAAGAAAAACTAGGGGTATTTTGTGCGCCTGCTGACAACAGTTGCAGCTTTAAGCTGCTATTTAACTCAACGCCGCGCGGAAAACAATTGTGCGGTTTTAGATGATGTAGTGCTAGATGAAATGACTAGTTGGGATCGGACTGCTGTTGGTTTAGTGCCGACAATGGGAGGATTACACGCTGGTCATTTAAGCTTGATTAAACGAGCTAGGCAAGAAAATTCTACCGTAATTGTCAGCATATTCGTTAATCCGCTGCAATTTTCCCCAAATGAGGATTTTAATCGCTATCCCCGGACTTTAGAGCTAGATATGCAACTGTGCGAACAAGCTGGGGTAGACGTAATTTTTGCGCCCACTCCGGAAAAAATGGGAGTTCCACAGAAGAGTATACAAGAAGCTAAGGTTACACAAGTAATCCCTCCATCTGCTATGATAACAGGCTTGTGTGGTGGGTTTCGGCAAGGGCACTTCCAAGGTGTGGCCACGATTGTGACCAAGCTTTTCAACTTGGTGCAGCCTGACCGAGCCTACTTTGGGCAAAAGGATGGTCAGCAACTAGCGATTATTAAACGCTTAGTAGCAGATCTGAATTTTCCTATAGAGATTGTTGCTTGTCCAACGGTGCGAGAAGCCTCTGGTTTGGCCTTAAGTTCTCGCAATCAATATTTGACTGCAACTCAAAAACAGCAAGCTGCGGTGTTATATCGCGGCTTACAAAAGGCTGAGGCTATGTTCAAGTCAGGGGTGCGCAACAGCAGTCAGCTGATTGGCGCAGTGCAGCAAGAAGTAGCAATGGTCAGTAATGTTTTAGTGGAATATATTGAATTGGTTGAGCCAACTACATTGATGTCTTTAGTAAAAGTTCAGGAGGAAGGAATGCTCGCGATCGCAGCTCGAATGGGTTCTACAAGGTTGATTGACAACATTTTGTTGTGCGATCGCCTGCCAATTATCGCCATAGATGGCCCTGCTGGTGCAGGCAAATCTACAGTGGCTCGGCAAGTCGCTAATAAATTAGGGTTAGTGTATTTAGATACTGGTTCAATGTATCGTGCTGTTACATGGCTCGTACTGCAAAAAGATATTCCCTTAGATGATGAATGCGCGATCGCGGAATTAGCTAGTTCTTGCGAAATTCAACTGACTCCCAGCCAAAATTTACAATCCCCCGTGCAGGTTTGGATTAATGGTAGCGATGTCACTCAAGAAATTCGCACCATTGAAGTCACATCTAAAGTATCGGCGATCGCAGCTCAAGGTGCTGTGCGTAAAGCTTTAGTCAAACAACAGCAAAGCTGGGGTAAAAGAGGTGGTTTAGTCGCTGAAGGTAGAGACATTGGTACTCATGTCTTCCCCGACGCAGAAGTGAAAATCTTTTTAACCGCTTCTGTCAGCGAACGCGCCCGTCGCAGACAGCAAGATTTTAAAAAACAAAATCAGCCAGAAGTCAGTCTAGAGCAGTTGGAGCGAGATATTGCTGAACGTGACTGGAAAGATAGCACGCGCAAAGTTTCACCCTTACAAAAAGCCGCAGATGCGATGGAAATTCAAACCGATGGCCTCAGCATTTCTGAAGTCACAGATAAAATCGTTAGCTATTGTCAACAACAGTTCTCTCAAACCTCATCCCTGTAATTTTCTGTTAATTGCTGATGTGGATGTACAGAGGTGAGTGATTTAGCACCCACTCACCACTCTGAAAATTTGCACATCCAAAATTTGAGTGCGATCGCTTTAGCGTTAGTTTTTTTATCAAGCTTTTTATCTTTAAAAATTTTTAATTTTATAATTAATACATCTAACTAAAGACTGATTTTGTAAATATTGAATATTTCCTACTTGAGTTAGAAGTTTTTCAACTCCAGAAATTAGCTAAATGTAGTAGCAGTGTCCACCAAAACTAAGATATGGTGGGCATTGCCTATTATCGCTCAGGAGACTTTTGCCAAAATCACATCTGATTTATATAGATAAATTATTATCATTTCAGTCAATGAATTTGCATACAAAAAAATACCCAAATTTTCCGGCACACCCAGCAAATAGCTGTTTTGGTCAAAGTTTGTGGCTGCTACCTACTTATGGAATCTGGGTTTTTTTCTCTCCACCCAGCAAAATCGTCCATTAATCCCTGACTCATAAAAGGTGGGACAATTGTGCGAAAATCAACCGAGATGGTTTTTTGTCTTGACAAACTTTTTGCGAGCAATTTGGGAATTCCCCTCAGCCCTACTGGGGATTTTACTAATTTGAGAAACCCTGTGTTTTAATTTTCACTTTGGTAGTAGAATGACGATGTTAAGTTTTATGTTCCAGTATGAAGAGCATAAAACTTATCAAAACAAAACCTGCAATTTCCTAAGCTTCTAAATAGCTGTAAACTGGAAACCGGTACAGAGAGGATTTTACACAATGGCATTTCAACAGCCCCCCCTACCCTACGACTTTAATGCCCTAGAGCCGTATGGTATGAAACCTGAGACTTTCGAGTATCACTATGGCAAACACCACAAAGCTTATGTAGATAACCTCAATAAGCTTACCGACGGTACAGAACTTGCGGATAAATCATTAGAAGAGGTAATCAAAACCACTTTTAGAGATGCTTCTAAAGTAGGAGTTTTTAACAACGCAGCGCAAGTTTGGAACCACACCTTCTTTTGGAACTCACTCAAACCAGCAGGTGGCGGTCAACCTTCCGGCGCACTAGCCGATAAAATCGATAAAGATTTTGGTAGCTTCGAGAAATTTGCAGAAGAGTTCTCCAACGCTGCTACAACTCAATTTGGTAGTGGATGGGCTTGGTTGATCGATGATGGTGGTACTTTGAAAGTAATCAAAACACCAAATGCAGAGAACCCCCTAGCTTATGGACAAAAAGCACTTCTCACCTTAGATGTTTGGGAACACGCCTACTACATCGACTACAGAAATGCTCGTCCTGCATTCATCAAAAACTTCCTTGAGCAATTAGTCAACTGGGACTTTGCTGCGGAAAATTTAGCTAAAGCCTAAGTTTAGAGCCAAGCTTAAATTATTCCGTTAGTGCAAGTATCACTAAGATTACTTCATATTTTCAGGTAAATAACCAAGGAGTAGGGGTTTAAGCATTGCTAAACCCCTACCTTAATTCAAATTATACTGGTTATCGTTGACACGCTTACTATGGAGAAAATTGGCAGTCCAAGTCTCCAATATTAACCAGGACGCTGCTCAGTTAAAACCTGATAAGCATAATTAAAATCATCCGTAGTAATCCGGATATCAGCAGGCGAGGTGTGTCCTTGGGAACGGAATCGGCGAATAGACTCAACCGCCGCTTGATTACACAGCAATGTCAAGTCTGCACCGTTCCAACCTTGAGTCATTTCTGCCCAATATTCCAAATCCACATCTTGTAGCGGTCGTCCTTGGCTATGAACTTGTAAGATTGACAGACGACTGGCTAGATCTGGTAAATCGACTTTCATCTGTAAATCTAAACGCCCAGCGCGTAATAAAGCTGGATCTAGAGCATCAGGTCGATTTGTGGCCCCAATCACTAAGATAGTGGTTCCTACTTGTAACCCATCTAATTCTGTAAGTAATTGACCAACTACGCGATCGCTCACTCCCGAATCCCCATTGTAACTACCTCTAGCTGGAGCCAGGGTATCAATTTCATCAATAAACACTACACAGGGGTCGGCTTGTCTGGCTTTAGCAAACAATTCTCGCACAGCTTGTTCACTAGCTCCCACCCAACGGCTGAGTAATTCTGGCCCGTTGACACCAATAAAATTGGCTCTGGCTTGGGAAGCTACAGCTTTGGCTAACAAAGTTTTTCCAGTTCCCGGAGGCCCCCACAATAAAATCCCTTTCGGCGCTAAAGCTTTGGTTTGCAAATACAATTCGGGATACAGTAACGCCCCTTCTACCGATTCACGCAGAGTTTGCTTAATGGTCTCCAAACCACCAATATCTTCCCAAGCCACATGGGGAACTTCAACTTCCACACTCCGCAATACCGCGGGTTTAATTTCTTTTAAGGCTTGTAAAAAGTCAGACTGGTTAACCGTCATATTCTCTGGAATTTGCTCGTCAATCGAAGGTACGTGACGGCGCAACGCAGTATAAGCAGCTTTCTGACAAACAGCTTTCAAATCAGCCCCCACAAATCCCACAGCTCGTTCAGCGATGAAATCCAGGTCAACCGTATTATCCAAAGGCATAGCGCGGCTAAGAATTTGCAGAATTTCCTTGCGACCGTTGCAGTCAGGGATACGAAACTGAACTTCCCGGTCAAATCTACCAGGACGGCGCAAAGCAGGGTCAAGGTGGTCAGGGCGATTTGTCGCCGCTAACAAAATTACACCTTGGCTTTGAGAAAAACCATCCATCAAGCTTAATAGCTGCGCCACTAGGCGTTTTTCTACTTCCCCTTCTACCGCACTCCGGTCTGGAGCCAAACTATCAATTTCATCAATAAATACAATACAGGGAGCATTTTTAGCAGCTTTTTCAAAAATAGCTCGCAGTCTTTGCTCAGCTTCACCGTAATATTTACTGATCACTTCTGGCCCCACAAGGGCGATATAGTTCACACCCAGTTCTTCCGCTAAAGCGCGGGCGGTAAGGGTTTTACCAGTCCCCGGAGGCCCCACCAACAACACACCCCTTGTGGGTTCTAGACCCAGTTTTGCCAATAGGTCGGGACGTTTTAAGGGGATAGCAATCAGTTCCTTCAGTTCTTTGAGAACTTCACCCAATCCCCCCACATCTTTGAGACTATGATCGGACGGTGCATTAGGTGGCACAATCGGGTCAGATCCTGGTTCATTCCCACCTCCACCCCCAGAATTAGCCGGAGGTTGAGTGCGGAAGCGGCTAGTACCCACATCATTAGCCATATTATTTGGACGCGGCATATTCCCATACCGAGGAATACTGCTCATCGGACGAGAATTTATTTGCACATCTGTCTTAATCTCGCCTTTTTCTACCTTTTCTTCCAGAGTTTTGACTAACTCTAATAACTGCTCAAAACCCTTAAACAACTCACTCATAAAATACCTCTGATAGTTGATTTCCAAATCCCACTATTTCCTGGTGAAATTTAGCTGTTATTGGCAATTAATTCCTCGAATTCAAATAACAGATGTGCTGCACATTGAATTCTCGCCAGTGGCTCTACAGAACGTGGTAAGCGTGGTAAGCGAATAATCGTTTGTTCGGGAAATAAACTTCCTTGTACTTCTGCTTCTGGGCTGTAGCGATTCTGTACCACATAATGTTGATTAACTCCCATCTTTGCCAATGATTCTGTTAATCTTATGTGTTCGGCGATAATTGCTGATTCTGCTTGAATCACACCAACAAATTGAGTTTCCTGGGGATTTTTCAATTTCTTTTGCGCCTGCACAACTTGTTGGCGTAAACCCCGCAACCGCCCAATTACATCTACATGACCCAAAACATTTTGATATTTCATCCACAACTTAAATATCCAGGTTAACCAATCTCCTAAAGCCGATGGCATTTCCAAAAAGCGCAGCAGATGGCCTGTAGGTGCTGTATCTAAAATAATCAAGTCTTCTTGGTTGCTGCTTAATAAATCCATCACCGTGACGAGAGATAATATCTCATCAATTCCCGGTAAAGCTTGCGACATAATTTGTCGCCAAGCCTCAGGTAAATAAGCCACATTTACTGTCGAATCTGTTTGTGAGCCTTCCCCACTAATCATATCTGCTAATTCCCACAGATAATCAGATCGGAATTTGTCTAAAACCTGAGTTTCATCAACTTCTTGCCCGCTCAAATTAGGAGTTAACATTAGCGGCTCATGACCTAAAGTTTGCCCAAAAGCATCGCCTAAAGAATGAGCCGGATCTATGGAAATTACGCGAATATTTTTATGGGGATAATGCTGCGCACAAGCCCAAGCAATTGCAGCTGCTACTGTTGTTTTACCTACACCTCCTTTACCACCAACAATAATTAGTTGACATCCTTCCGCCAAAAAATCGCTAAAACTAGGTAGGATTTTATTCGGCCATTGGATGAGTGGTGGTGGCGCAAGTTCAACATGATTGATAGTTTGAATTTGGTCAACTAAACTATCTAGTAACATTCCACCTAAGGGAAGTGCTTGCTGTTGGGGGACAATAAAAACAGGTTTTTCAGGTGCTATCTGTAAGTATTTATTGAGTAAATTTTGCTGTTCAGCGTAACGGTCGTTTTCGAGAGCCGCTTCTGTCAAAATTCGATTGATAAATAATCCAGCATAGGGAATTTCTAACTCTTTTAAACTAGCTAAAAAGCGTTCAGTTTCTAATAAACACATCGGTTCAGAAACTGCTACCACTAAACAACCAGTAAAATTTTCATCTTGCAGTAAGCGTCTGCCTTCTGCTAGTTGAAACTTCATATCTACCAGGAAGTTGTCAACCTCATCTTCTTGATAACTTCCCTTAAAAGTTTTAGTGATTACACGATGTTTTTCTTGAAATAATTCAAAGGAATTTAAAATAACATCTAAAAAATCTTTTAACCTTAATAAATTTAATGTATGCCCCGAAGGAGCCATATCGAGTACTATCCGATCTACCTTCTTCTCGGAAAGCAGCCGTTGAATTTCTAGCAAGCCCATGAGTTCATTTAACCCCGGCCAGTTTAAATCCCAAACTGGTGCTAAATCTTCTCCATCTGCTAAACTACCTCGCTCAACTAATAATTCTAAAAAGCGGCTATATTTTGCTTTAAATTCTAATAGCAATTTTTGGGCATCTAATGCCTGAATGCTCAAGTTAGATAAATCGCTTATAGGTAAGGCATTATCTGTAACTTCTGCAAGTAAAATATCGCCTAAAGAATGGGCTGGATCTGTAGAAATTAATAAAATTCGCTCTTGGGGAAACTTTCTGGCCCAATAACGCGCAAAACTGCAAGAGATGGTGGTTTTACCAACCCCACCTTTACCGCTAAACATGACTAAATTTAGAGAATCGTAGTTTTTCATCATCCACCTATTTAAACGAAGTGATAGGGAGGTAGACCTTCTCCTAAGAAGAAATCCCAAGATGGGCAAGCTGTTTGCCAAATATAAAATTGCTCTAAAAATAAAGCTTTATCTTGGTCGCTAATTAAAATATAAATCCGAATTTCTTCGCCTTTGTTTTGGATAACAACGGAAGATTGATAAATTTCCGTAATTAAATTAATCAGACTAGATTTTTCATCAGTCTGGGAAATCATGAAAGTTTTTTGCTGTTCAAAATGCTGTTTTTTCGCCAGAAAATAGTCTCTACCTCCGCCTATAGTTGCTTTTACAGGTTCTTTAAAAATCTGAGGTACGAGTCTTAAAGTATATTCAGTTTTACCCTGAATATTTTCTAATTTTTCTCGATATTCTTGACTATGAACTTCTATATGGTGAAGTAATGTGTCAACAGAAGTAAAAGAAGTACCAAACCGTAAAGGTAAAACTGTGGTTTGATGAAATAGCTCGCAGATAACGCGATCGTGCGCTAACACCATTTTAATGACTTCTTCATCATTATCTTGAACTGATTCTAAAGATATCCCTTGTTCAACCACAGCAGAAATACCAGAACCATGAATTAAGCATAATTGACCTAAATTACCTGTTGGTAAAGTTAAGGGTATATGAGAGGTTTTTAAAAAAGCATAAGTATAAATATTTAATGATTCCATTGTTGTAAATGCATCCAAATGAGTGAGATTTTCGTTACTATTTATGACACCCATAATCACCTGAAATAAAAAAATAATAAATTAACTTTTAGCCTTTACAATCTTATTTTGTTGGTTATAATACAATCAATTGTTCAGGTTAAGTAAATGAAAATTCTTCGTAATCGCGGTTCTATTAGACCTAAAGTAACTACTATGCCACGTAGTAAATCTGAAGCTTCTAGTCAGTTAGAACTTTATAAACTGGTTACCGAACAGCAAAGAATTAAGCAGGAGTTACAGTTTATAGAACAGCGAACAGTACTTTTAAAACAACGTTTGAGTTCGCTCAAAACCCAGATAGCAGAAACTGAAATCAATATTAGTAAGTTACGTCAATCTGATTCTAGACATTCTCATTTACCCAAGCGTCCTAATATTTTCTCCGAAGCTAAAAATTACCAAACTTTTGAAATTGAATATTAATTTTCACTGCTTCAATTAATAATTAAACTATTAACCCGCAAACGCGGGTTTTTAATTTAATATCAACATTCAAGTTATGTACTCAGAAGATTAGGGTGATAAAACGAGATTTTCATTGTCTTCATATTGCTGATTACCCCGAAATGCATCTGCAACCAGGACTTTAGGTTCTTCAGATTCTGGAATAAAGTAGGTTTCTTCTACTTCCTCTTCTTCGTCCTCTTCATATTCTTCATCTTCTAAAGATTGCGCTTCTAGTTGAGCTTGTTCTTCCAAAGCTTGAATTCTCAGAAGTAGTTCTTCCTCTCTTTCTTCAAATTCTTCTTCAGAAATTTCACCAATATCAAAAGAAAGTTGCAAACTTAATAATTGTTTATTCAGGTTTTCTTGAGCGTCAAATTCAGTATTAGTACGTTCTTGAATTTGTTCTCCGATCCACATCAATCCACTAATCGGCCCCATGACAGGAAACAGTAAAATTTTTCCAAGCATACGATTTTCTCCAATTAAGATATCTGGGCAAATGTATAAGGCGCAGTAAAATTGTTGTAGCGAATACGTAAACGGTTACTAAATTGTTTATCAATGGCTTCTACACGTTCGCTAAACTGAGATTCGTTATCCCAAGGAATTAAAAAAGCAGCGTTGTAGATCATTTCCTCAGTCATGGGGTCACTTTCTACAACTTCGTCTGCTAAAGGCTTTAGTTCGTTAAAAAAGGCTTGAATTACAGATTCTTTGCGGAGTTTCAAATTGGCCTCAATTAATTGACCAATTTCAATCACTTCCTCCATACTTAAGTTTTTACCTTCCATGCGATCGCGCTTCTGTTTCAGATCAGAATTTGACTCCATCATGGCTTGTAATTCAGCTTTTGTATCCCAAAGAATCTTAATGCTAACTTCTCGCTTACCTGCCAATTTTTGGAATAGTTCGCGCAATTGTCTTTCACAGGGTTTAATTAGTTGGGTAATTACTGTTTCCCAATTTTTGACCACTAATCCAAACCTTAAAGGTAGCAAAGTGCGGAAGCCTTCCTGCATTGCTTGTTCTAAAACTTTTTCATGGCTAATTAAATTTCTCCGCGAAGCTAAATATTTTTCTTGTTTAGCATCGGAATATAAAAAGGTAAATCCCTCGATTACTTCACTATAAACAGGCTGAGAATCTAATCCTTTAAGATTAATTGTAGAAGGAATTGAATCGGAAAAAATACCGTACAAATAAAGACCAGCATCCATAACAAAAAATTACTTTGTAATTACAAAGGTTTTGAGGTTAATACTACCCGCAATTTAGCGTGAATGAGATTGAGTTGAGCAACTCCTAAATCTATTTCGCCGTCTACAACAATGCCAGTATTTAATAGACGGTCTAATAGTTCTAAGATAGACGGAGAATTTCCAGTTTCCCCAGGATAATAAGAGCCAGCAGGAGGAAACAGACTACCAAGCTCTCCTAAATGGATATTTAAGTCGGCTGGATCAATCTCAAAAATTTGACACAAATTTAAAACTTGTTCTTCTAACTTTTGCAAACTTTCTGCAGCTCGCTCTATGTCAGATTCAGTGAGGCACTCCTGTTCCATGCGGCGAATTACTTGAGCTTCCATCAGCTGACGTATTAGTTCCACTACAGTTAACAGTAAGGGAACTAATCCGGCTTGATTATTAGCTTGAGAATTGGTAGCTACCAAGTCGTTGGAATTTTCAACTGGAGTGCAGGCCATTGCCATGATGCCACCTTTGGTTAATTTCTTTTGTGAGTAAACTCAGTCTAGTCATCAAGTTGAGAATTTATTGGCAATGGCAAATTTTCGGCATCGCTGTGTCCATGATCTTCAGCTTTTACTGTGAATAATTCTGGCTTCTTGCTATTAGCTGCTGTCAGCGCTTTTAGTTGCGCTTCTAGACTGGCAAGTCGTTGCTGAAGTTCTTGGTTTTCTTCAACTAAATGTTGATTCTTATTACTGAGATAGGGGTCATTTTCCCACCAATTAATACCAAGTTCTTTGGCTTTATCAACGGAGGAAATTAACAAGCGAATGCGAATATGCAACAGTTCAGTTGAAGCGATAGATACAGAAATATCACCAGCAATCACAATGCCCTTATCTAACACTCGTTCGAGAATATCTGCCAAGGTAGAACCTTGAGTAGATGTGGTAATAGCTCGACTAGAGTTAGATTGAGGACGTTGTGGCAGGATGGGTGTAGTAGTCACGGTAAATTAGACTCTTGAATGAAATAAAAACAGTCTTTTTTGCGCAATCAGCTTGTTGTTAGTACATCAATTGGGATTGTCGCTTAATAAGCTTTCGTCTAGGGTGACAGGTTCAGCGATAGCTTCTGTTTGCGGCTCAAGTTCACCACTTATTTCCTCTTCGGCGACATCATAGGGATCGCTATGATCAACTTGTTCTACCGACTGTGATTGTACCCGTAAGTGATTGAGTAGTTCTAGGAATACAGTTGTAGATTCACTGGCAGATAATTTTGTCCGATTGAACAGAACATCTGCACAAATTTCACGAAAATCGGAATTTTCTGGTGTGACCACAATATCGTGTTCTGCACATATCTTCGCAATGATCAAACAAGACCGTAATCCAGAAGTCTTTTCGCCACCAGTCAACGAGCGAAATGCTTTGACTAATCGCACAACTAGTTGAGCATATTCGTGATTTAAACCTGTTTTATGTGTTAATATTTCGGTTTGAGTTAGCTCATCTGGTTCTGGCATATTAATAGTTACCAGCCGATCCATTAAAGCATCTTGAGTTGCATGAACTCCACAATATTCTTCAGGGTTAGAGGTAAAAATAGCTCGAAATTTAGGATGAACGTGTAAATATTCTGGCTGATTACTGCTAGGAGGAAGGGTCAGAATTTTTTCTTCTAAGGCTGAGAGTAAAACATTATTAACTTCTGGTCTTGAACGGTTGAATTCATCATAGACCAAGGTTAAGCCTTCCCGACAGGCTAAAGTAAGCCGAGAATCAACCCAATTTTGTTTAAACTCATCTTCGACTTTGAGAACGCTGTGAATGTAATTATCTAATAATTTTTTGTGGGTGTAACCAGATTCACTACCAATTAAATCAGAACTTTTAAATTCGTCATCTCCGAAAATCAGCATGATTGGTCTATCTAGACAGTTGGCTAGATGCATGGCTAAGGTTGTTTTTCCTGTTCCGGCTGGGCCACGTAAGTGAATTGCAAATCCTGACGTGAGATAACGTAGCGCCCGAATTGCTACTCGCTCAATCGCAGGTGTGACTACAAACTGACCAGGACGGACACGAAGAACGGCTCTTTTTTTATGATTTTCGGTATTAGTCATAAAGTTGATGATGATGGGGAGAAAAATTTGCAAAAATAACAGAAATTAGATGCGGTTTATGCATCTATGTGCTATGATGGGAATAGAAACTATAAATAACCCTCTAATCAGTTTTTGGGATAATTGTTACTCATTAGAGTGATATTGTTCGCTGATAGAAGAGAGATAAATAGGTTGTCAGTACTGCTTACTGAAGCCTTGTCATCAGTGACAATATGTGTTATTTGTGTTTCGTGCTAAAACTCATTGTTGAATTTGACTACCCCCTGGTCTTACCAGTTTTACCTGGAAGACTAGGGGGTTTTACTATTTGGCCCCGTTCTTCAACAGATAAACTCCGTTTGTTCGGAGCATTGATTAACCAATAGATATGCCAAAAATGCTAGCAAACAAATCTTGGCGGAATTGGTGCAGCTCTTGTTTTTGTTCTTGAGCTTGCTCCATTCTTTCTTTAGCTGTTTCGGCTAAAAATTCATGGGTTGTTTGTTCAAGATTTTGATGGAATTCGTGCAGTTGTCGCGCTTGTTCCATAGCTTGCGCCATTCTTTCTTTAGCAGTTTCAGACAAAAACTCCTGGGTGTTTTCTTCCATTTCCTTATGGAATTGGTACAGATTTTCTGCTTGCTGTTTAGCTTGCGCCATTCTTTCTTTAGCAGTTTCTGTCAAAAACTCTTCGGTGTTTTGCTCCAAATCCTGATGGAATTGGTGCAGATTTTCTGCTTGCTCTTTAGCTTGTGCTTTTCTTTGAGCTGTGGTGACGGACAAGAATTCTTGAGTATCTTTAAATAGTTGAGTTACTTCCTCAGCTATTCCTTGATGCTCTTGCCGGATTCTTATCATTAAAGGAGTCATGAGGTTCTCCGCAATAAAACTAAATCATCGTGAATTAACTACATCCACTGCATAGGTTCTACCCAGTGAATGTAGCTCAAGGAATATCTGCTCTTTTCCTTTTATCTTTGGATAAGCTTGGTCGGAGCAGATCCGGATAATCAGAAAAAAGCAGAATAAACATCAGAATCTCAACCCAAAAATTCTGATTTTGAATGCTGCTTAAATAATTAAGCAGGTACTGCGGCTGACTGAGTTAAACCAACAGCTTCTGCATATTTCAAGTAGGTTTCAACGGAAGCGATAACGATCCGAGCTTCAATAGCTAGTAATTCAATACCTACCAAAGAAACACGTACCCAAGCGTCTACAACGATACCTTTGTCTAGGATACGATCGATAACTTCTGCCAAGCTGGAGGAAGAATTAGTTTTTTCAACTGCCATTGTTTTGCACCTTAAATTAGTTATGGTTTGCGTTGGATTCGGACAAGGGTGAGACAATAGAATTAGTTAATTAATTAGTTGCTAATTCTATTGTTTTTCTATCTACTTAATAATTAAGCAGGTACTGCAGCTGATTGAGTTAAACCAACAGCTTCTGCATATTTCAAGTAGGTTTCAACGGAAGCGATAACGATCCGAGCTTCAATAGCTAGTAATTCAATACCTACCAAAGAAACACGTACCCAAGCGTCTACAACGATACCTTTGTCTAAGATGCGATCGATAACTTCTGCCAAGCTGGAGGAAGAATTAGTTTTTTCAACTGCCATTGTTTTGTACCTTAACTCATTGTTGTTGTTTATAAGATTGATTCGCTTTCGCTTTTCTCAATCTCTAAAACCATACTATTAACCCTTTCTTGAAATGTAAAGAGCGTTACATGGTTAATGCTGTAAACAAATATAACAACACTTAGGCAGTATCTACGCACGTTTATTTAGATTGTATGCTTTGTCATCCTTTATAACGATTTATTCAAGGGATTTGAGTGTTTTTTACTTGCTGACGTTTATTTTGTATAAATTCATTCTATGACACATTTTGTAAATCAGAATTCAGAGCCGACGCGAATCACTTATTAATAGTGATAATGTGGTTTTATTTCAGTGTAATTACGGATACAAAATAGTCAGTTACATGAAATAGGATGATGGCAACAATTATCGATATCGAAAAAACATGTTTAAGGAAGCAAATCCAGATCCAGTTCGACAAGAAGCTTTAGCGGGCTTAATAGCTCATTTGGTGCAACAAGGGCATGAACCGAAATATGCTCAATTGATGGCAACTTCAATTATTTTTCAGACAGATCTAGATTTAAGAAATGCCCAGATGGCTAACCTTTTAACTTGGCTACAACAGGAACATAATGATATTTATTCTTTTGCTGTTGGCGTAGTTGAAAAAACTCGTTCAGATTTTGAAAACCGAGTGCAACGCGGTTAAATTAATATGTCTATTTATTAGTGCGATCGCCAGCAGTTGATTTTCCACTAATTATTGATATTTGGAGATGAGGATGAGGCAAAGATAGCTATCTTTTATGGGGCACAACAACTGTTGTGCCCCTGCCGTTTGGAGATAGAGTTAAAACAAAAGAGTAATAAACTCAAGTAAAGAATTAGTTTATGTAGTAACTAAGGTTGCTAGGATAGGGAAAAAGGCAAAGATTGTGGCCGTACTGGAAATTTGTTGTTTGCTATGACTAGTCTGGAAATTGCTTCTCCCCTAATTGCGATCGCGCAAAAAACTCGCTCTGCGGCAAGTAAGTTAGCTGTTCTCTCGACTGAGGCGAAAAACCAAGCTATTGAAGCGATCGCTCAAGCTTTAGAATCAGCAACGGATGAGATATTGCGAGCCAATCTTGCTGATTGTGAAGCTGCAACTGCCGATGGCATTGCCAAACCATTATATAAGCGCTTGCAGTTGGATGCACATAAATTAAGAGATGCGATCGCAGGAGTCAGAGATGTTGGTAAGCTAGCCGATCCAGTAGGGAAAGTGCAAATTCACCGCGAAATCGACACAGGCTTAATTCTCAAGCGGATTACCTGTCCTTTGGGAGTTTTAGGCATTATTTTTGAAGCACGTCCCGAAGCCGCAATTCAAATTGTCTCTTTGGCGATCAAGTCAGGTAATGGCGTCATTCTCAAAGGTGGTAAAGAAGCAATACGTTCTTGCGAAGTGCTTGTGAAAGCGATTAAGCAAGGTTTAGCAAGCACTGCTGTGAACCCAGATACAGTCCAGTTGCTGACAACTAGAGAAGAAACTTTAGAACTTTTGAATTTAGATAAATATGTAGACTTAATTATTCCCAGAGGTTCTAATGCCTTTGTCCGGTTTGTCCAAGACAATACCCGCATTCCCGTACTCGGACATGCTGATGGCATTTGTCATCTATATATAGATAAAGCCGCCGAACTAGAAAAAGGCGTTAACATTACTGTCGATGCTAAAACTCAATATCCCGCCGCTTGTAATGCGATTGAAACTTTACTAGTTCATGCTGATATTGCGAGTGAATTTCTCCCCAAAGTTGCAGCCGCTTTGCAAGCCCATCATGTGGAACTGAGAGGAGATGAGCGCACCACCAAGATTTTGCATCATATTCCCATTGCTACAGAGCAAGATTGGCAGACAGAATACAGTGATTTGATTTTAGCAATTAAAATTGTCAATTCTTTAGAAGAAGCGATCGCTCATATCAACGCATACGGTTCGCGCCATACAGAAGCCATAATCACCGAAGATTTAGCTGCTGCGGAAACTTTCTTAGGATTGGTGAATGCAGCCGGAGTTTATCACAACTGTTCTACCCGCTTTGCTGATGGCTTCCGCTATGGCTTTGGGGCAGAAGTAGGAATTAGTACTCAACAAATGCCCCCCAGAGGCCCCGTTGGTTTAGAAGGCTTAGTCACCTATAAATATCAAATGATCGGTGATGGTCATATTGTCACCACCTACACTGGGGCGAATGCTAAATCATTTACCCATCGGGATTTAGATTAGGGCATGGGGCATGGGGCATGGGGCATGGGGCATGGGGCATGGGGCATGGGGCATTGGGCATGGGGCATGGGGCAACAGTCTGTAGGGGCGGGTTTATTTAGATCATTGTTGATCCACGAGGATGTCTGTGAACCCGCCCGTACAACAGTCAACAAACAGACAATGGTGATTTTTCCCCCTTGTCTCCCTTGTCTGCCTTGTCCCCTTCTAGCCCCTAGCCCCTAGCCCTTACTTAGTGATTGTCTCCTCTGCACCCGTATAACCAGTGGCTACCCAAAGTATCGCTCTCGCACCATCGCGTAAAGTTTTTTCAATAGGTTCCGATGTATTTTTTGAGGGAACGGGTACAGCTTTAAATTCAATCCCCCGACTACCTAAAACAATCTCAGCAATGACACAAGCACGCCGCATATGGAATTCGGAGGTAATTAAGTAAACACTTTTGATGCCACGAGCTTGCAAATCATCTACCAAGGTTGTAAAATTAGTAACTGTATCTACAGCTTCATAATCTAAATTCAAACGCTCAGGATCGACTCCTGCTTTGGTAAATACCTTTTGAGTTGATCTAGGTGGACTACCACCACTAATCCAAATTGGTAAATTCGGATGCTTCTTGGCAAAATCTGCTGTAAACTTTTCTCGTTCTAAATTTTTTGTGGAACCGCCTAAGACTAACAGTGCTTGCGGTTGGACAATTTGGTTTTTGATTTCCTTGTATCCCAACCACATGAGTAGCGGTAGGGCGCAAGCCATAAAGCGGAAAGATTTACCTGTAAACAATAGCTTATTCAAGGCTCTATTACTTAGTCTACTGAGTCCAAATTTCTCTAACTATAAGAAACAATAATGATGTCAAGCAGCAGAGTTTCCCAAAAACCTAGCCAAATAATAATTTGGTAATTTTTCTGGTAAAAACTCAATTAACTTGAGTTCGATAAATGGGATTTTGCCTCTCTGGAATCAAAGTAGAAGCGGAAGACCCTGATTTTTAGATTACTTCTTCGTTTACTCGTAGTCTAGAGAGTTGAGGTAGGAGAGGTAGATCGAACTTACATTCTATTTAAAGGCGTTTTAACACTTTCTTTGTTAATTGTCGATGTCTCATCCTACCCTGTATCGGTACTTGATTACTAGTCTGCTGATACTTTGATACAGTTGGATTTTGTGCTGGCAATAGAACCTGCCAAGTTTCCATTTTCAAAATTGGGCATTCGGAACAGGAAAGACAGATTTTCAACAGGTGCTGCTGTACGCAGAGTTTGGGAACTGTTTTCCCGTAAAAATTTTAGCACCTCATGCCTAATTTTCTTTTAATCTTAAATCGATGACCGTGGCATTAAAGTTGTAGTTAAAGCCTTCTAATTCAAATGGCATCCCAATTTTGACTTTGCTGTTACCTAAAACTGGGCCATTGGCTGTAATTTGAGCTTTCCCTTCTAAGGTCAGCAGCATATCTGTACTATAGTTGTTGGTTTTGGGATCTGGTAACTCTTTGAGGGTACCATCTGGTTGGGGAACGTTGACTGTTCTGGGTAGTTGTTTAACAGATTTAATCGTAATTTCACCGTGGGGTTGATTGCGGATAATTACGTTAGTTTTACCATTGGCTTTCAATCCCTTATCAAATAACTGCTGCGGATCGCGAACATTCAAGCCGCGAACTACTAGATCTACCTCCATCGGTACTGTTTTTGTCCCCACTTGAGCAACAGAACCGGAAGTACCAGGGAAAACAAAGATACCGAAGATAACTAGCGCAATTACCAGTAAAGCACCTAAGTCCAGAAGATTAATTTTGCCGAACAAGCGGCCTTTGGAATCTAAAATAGCCATAACAAGTTTTTCCCCATACGAGCGGAGTCATCGATTTTAGCGGTAGGCTTGACTAGGGATATAGAGATTTTCCCTATTTGCTAAGTCCCAAAGTTAGCTGGGCGTTGCAGTCAAGCGACAGTTTATCACGACTTCTAAAATTCCGGGACGAGGCAAGCAATTTTCGGAATTCTTTTCCAGAAATCACCTTAGTTAAGTGCAAAAGCGGTTACGCATTTTGCGTTTTGGGTAGAGAATGCAACATAGAAAGACCTAAATTCGTCTCATTATCTGATGTTCTTCCACGATTATCCATAAAGACTGGATTATGAATGCTTGGAATGCGTTTTTAACAAATTACCGTTTTTGGCGGCGTCGTTGGTTTTACCCGATAGTTTCCCTGGTAGTAACCCTGAGTGTCTGTGTGACTGCACCTCTTCCTGGAAGGGCGATTGACTTATTACCGCTGATATTCCAGGGAGTGCAAATACTTCAGCTATCTAATATATCCGATCGCCAAGAGGTCGATCTGGGTAAAGATATTAATCAGCAAGTAAATAATGAACTTCGGCTTTATCGCAATGCAGAAATTAATCGCTATGTCGAACAAATTGGTAGGCGGTTGGCTGCAAATAGCGATCGCCCAAATCTTCCTTATACATTCCAAGTAGTGGACGATCCGGCTATTAATGCTTTTGCAACAGCGGGCGGCTTTGTTTATCTTCATACGGGTTTACTCAAAGCCGCAGACAATGAAGCGGAACTAGCAAGTGTGATTGCTCATGAAATCGGTCACATTGGCGGTAGACATTTAGTCAAACAAATGCGACAACGAGCCATTGCTAGTGGTGTCGCTACCGCCGCAGGTTTAGATCGCAATACCGCAGTGGGAATTGGTGTGGAACTAGCACTTAACCGTCCCCGCAGTCGTCAAGATGAATTTGATGCCGATCAAAGAGGTTTAAGAACTTTGACGCGCAGTGGTTACGCTCAATCTGGGATGGTTTCCTTTATGCAAAAGCTGCTAGGAAGGGGTTCGACGCCAACATTTTTAAGTACTCACCCAGCAACGAGCGATCGCATTAATTCTCTAAAACGCTCTATTAATCAGCAACCTAGCAATGGGCGTTATGGATTAGACAATGCTGCTTATAAAGCGAATATCCGAGCCTTACTTTAATTTTCGATCTATTTTCGCTATTTTATTTACACCTATGCTCGCTGCTTATTGCGGCGAGCACCTTTTATTTCATATGGATCGATGGTGACGGCTGCTTCTTCTAAAGGTAAGGTGCGGATGCGGTTTTTAAACACGTTCACTTGATAAACTAACTGATTTGTCACATCCAGTGCTGTCAACCAGCCACTACGGGGATGATATGCGCCAGTATCTATGTCTAACCAGCCCTGTCCTTGCGCCAGTTGACCTGGAGTAACACCAGGAAAGGTAAAAGTAATAGTATGACCAATAATAATTAATTTATCAGGGAAGTATGGTTTTTCCATACTGTGAAATTCTTCTCTAATCCAGCAGAATTGCTCAGCTGTTTGTTTGTTTAAAGGCATGAAGGGGTCAACACCTGCATGGGTTAACCATATATCGCCTAAATCAATATATGTAGGTAGGGTTGTTAACCAATCGATATGTTCTTGGGGAATTGTCGCTTCTTGGTAACTGGCTATGGTTGCTTGTCCGCCACTGTATAACCATGCTTGCATCGTTGAATTGGAAGCGTTGCCACTGGTTAATACATTTAACAACATCTGTTCGTGATTTCCCAACAGACATGGATAGTTATTATTTTTGACAAAATTAACTACCTGGGAACTTTGAGGCCCGCGATCGATTAAGTCTCCTAGAAAATAGAGGCGATCGTTAGACCCTGGCGCAATTGCTGTCAATAAGGTCATTAGTCCTTCATATTGACCATGTACATCGCCAATTACAATTCTACGCTGGCTAGTTTCGCTCATTTGCTCTTAGCTGGAATGATATTGCCCACTACTTTTGCTACAGTTTTACCTGTACTGTTTTCTTACAAAAGATAATAATCTTTTGAGAAAGTTTGATTTTATTGTATTCTATTTATACATGTATTTGAAATATAAGAATCCTAACTGATTTTTGCCTACATAGGTAGTTTTAATACCGAGAGTACAGAACCAAAGTCTGCAAACAGTGGTAACGGACTCTGTGTTAACACACTCTATAAATGAATAGCAGTTACTTAAGCAAAAGTTGCTGTCTAGATGCCAGATTGCTTCAAGGCGCAGCGGATATAAACTCCGCTTAAGTAAGTTACATGCCACCCTATAAATACTGAGATTTTGGCTCTAATTAAATTGGATTGTGATAGCGAATATTGCAGATTTATACAGTCAAAATTACAAATAACTAATCCAATCACTCCAACTACCTGCATAGAGTTTACCTGTAGAAATACCTGCTAACTTCAATGAAAGTAAATTCACACAAGCAGTCACACCAGAACCACAATAAACGATAATTTCGGCAGATTGTTCTAGGTTTTTCCACCTACGACTTTGTTCTGTTGGAGGTAGTAAATATCCTGAAGAATCTGTAACTTCTTGCCAAGGATAGTTAACTGCACCGGGAATATGACCGGCAATTTTATCAATTGGTTCCCGTTCGCCTCGATAGCGATCGCTCTCTCTAGAATCTACCAAAGCTACCTCTGGTAAATCTTTTTTACTCTTGACTCCATGAATATCTAATACCATATCTGTTTTGATTTGGGGTATAAAGGTAGCAGTTTGTGGTTGAGGAATTATATTTGTCAAGGGATAACCAGCTTTTTGCCATCCCGTAAAGCCGCCATCGAGGACAGCTACTCGTTCATGTCCTAAATATTGCAGTAACCACCACAATCGCGCTGCAAAGGCGAAACGGGAATCATCGTAAGCTACAACCAAGGTTTGTTGGAAATTGACGCCAATTTCTGACAATTTGCGCGCTAAATCTTGTGGATTAGGTAAAGGATGTCTTCCGCCATGTTCTTCTACAGGACTGGAAAGATCCTGGTTCAAATCTAGATAATAAGCTCCAGGTATGTGGTTTACTTGATATTGCTGTTGTCCCAGTTGTGGATCGGCTAGCGAAAAGCGACAATCTACGATCGCCACTTGCGGATCATTTAGATGTTCAAATAACCAGGCTGGTGAAATAATTGTTTTGTCAGTTGTCATTGGTCAGTTGTTAGTGGATATGGGCATGGGGCATTGGGCATTGGGCATTGGGCATTGGGCATTGGGCATTGGGCATTGGGCATTGGGCATTGAGCAAAAATAATTTCTCCCCTGCTCCCTGCTCCCTACCCCCTTATCTCCCTTTTCTTCCTTGTGGTTCCGAAAATGCCAGATTTTGAGCAATTTATCCCCCAAACTACAGCAGATGGTTCTTTTACTTTCACTTCCCAGGAGTTTGGCGAAGACTTTCATAGTCATTACGGAGCGAAGCAGGAGAGTTTTCTTAAGTTTGCAGTTCCTACTCAACTAGCTGAACGTGCGCAAACACCATTATTGCGGCTATTGGATATTTGTTATGGTCTAGGATACAACACCGCAGCAGCTTTGCAGACTATTTGGGATATAAATCCTGGTTGTAATATTGAAATCATTGCTTTAGAACTTAATCCGGCTGTTCCTCAAGCGGCGATCGCTCATAAATTATTTGATAATTGGGACTACAAGTATATTGATATTTTGCATCAGCTGGCTTTTGAGTATCAAGTGCAACAACCGCACCTGAAGGCTGAGTTAATTATTGGCGATGCGAGAAACTCGATTCAATTACTCAATCAGTCTGGTTTTCTTGCTGATGCAATTTTTCTCGATCCTTTTTCACCGCCTCAGTGTCCTCACTTATGGACTGTAGAATTCATCAAGCATGTTTCTCAGTGTTTACATCCAGACGGTATTCTGGCTACTTATTCCTGTGCGGCTGCTGTCCGCGCGGCTTTCTTGAGTGCTGGTTTAACTATCGGTTCTACCCCACCAGTCGGTAGGCGATCGCCTGGTACAGTTGCAGTGCATCAGGGATATTCTGGTAATTTAGCACTTCCTCCACTTTCAACAGCAGAAACAGAGCATTTGCTCACTCGTGCGGCTATTCCCTATCGCGATCCTCAATTGAGTGACTTGGCTAATGTCATATTAATGCGGCGACAACAAGAGCAACAAGCTTCTACATTAGAATCTACCTCTCGCTGGCGCAAAAGATGGCAAATGGAATAGTGCAATAGCAATTCTTAGGGAACTCCAGAAAATAAATTACTCTGCTTTATTTCGTTGACTGTTGATTGTTTACGGTTGACTGCGAACAATAGCAATGGAATATTTTTACCTCATTTTTAATTTGCTCATAGAGAAAAAATGATTTTTCTCTCAAAAGTATTTTTGCTACATAACTTATATTTTGTCAGCAAAACAACCTATGTACTTGTGAATGATTAAAAATACATTCTTGATAAGTACAGAACATTTTTTAAGTAATTATACTAAAATATGCAGATTTACTCTTGTGAGAGATTTGTGTAACTGTCTAGCGACCGGGATTTTTCTACACACATCTTCAATCGACAATACCAAATTGGTGTTATTTCTGATAGTGGCTTGAGGCTTTGCTAGTAACTAAGATCATTACTCTCTGTGTTCTAAATCACTCAAACCTAGAGATTATTTAGTAGATAATAGATTCGAGCCGATTAGCGAAATTACTGAGAAGCTCTATCAAAATCTCAAATTTAAATTCAACCACGTACCGATAGATAATGATAGTAAAAATAAAAAAATCAAAATTACGAAGCGTTGCAACATTTCTTTGAAAATTGTCCTGTAGAGTGAAAAAACGATTTTCAAATTCAAGGCGATCGCCCAGATCAAAATCCTCTATTGCCTATTAATTATAGAATATGGAGTTTCCAGCGCGATTTATCACCCCCTAAAACCCAAGACAGTAGTGACTTTGCTTATCTGTGATCAGAGCAATTTTCATCTATATCGATAGTTCCAATTGACGATTGGACTAAATTATACTTAAGAGCATTTGGACAAATCCGGCTTAAAAACAGGATTGCAGATTTAAGTAAATAGGTACTGGATACTTTATTTAATTTTTTTTAATATTTATTGAAAAAAATAATGGCTATAAGGTTGAAAAATATGTATATCATAAATTAAATAACTTTGTATAATAATGGCTGACTGTGATAACGGCAAATACGAAAGTTAGATATTTTGAAAAACTAACAATTGTTGGCGTTTTTTGAAAAAACCTGGAGCAATTCTGTGAGAGAAAGGGAATCCAAGCATACAAACTCTACCGAAACAATCGTTAATGGGTCTAACCCCCTAAGCAAATTAACGAATATAAGTTCCAATCATTCCCTCGAATTACAAAGTGTAGAGGGTGATTCAATGGGCTTATCTCCAGGGGAGTTGATGCTTGAAAAAAACCCAGAGTTGTCTTCTTGGATAAAACAGAAAAATGCTAATTCCGATGGCGAGTCATTGGATTTTAAAACTCCACAAGCCGAAAGTTCTCAGGTTAATAGTTCGGATTTAGATCTACCAAAAATTTTAGTAGTTGATGACCATGCGGCTAGTCGGATGACTGCTGTGGCACTGTTGGGAATGGAAGGGTACGAAGTGATTGAAGCTGACAGTGGTTTAATGGCAGTAGACATAGTTGCACAACAACAACCAGATCTGGTGTTGCTGGATGTAATGATGCCAGGAATGGATGGGTTTGAAGTCTGCCAGATTCTCAAACAAAATGAGCATACAAGGCTGATTCCCATAATTTTTATTACTGCTTTAAATGATAGGCGATCGCGCATTCGGGGGATTGAAGTTGGTGCAGATGATTTTCTCACCAAACCCTTTGATCGTGTAGAACTAGTCGCGCGTGTTAAATCTCTCGTTCGTCAGAAGCGGCTGAATGAAGACTTAGATCATGCTGAAAAAGTACTATTTTCAGTTGCAAGAGCGATTGAAAGTCGAGATCCTAATACTGGCGATCACTGCGAACGGTTGGTAAAACTCGGACAAGCTTTTGGTGAATACCTCTGTCTCTCACGCAGTCAAATTCGGGATTTGATGTGGGGTGGCTATCTGCATGATATTGGCAAAGTAGGCATACCTGATGCCGTGCTATTGAAAAAAGGCAAACTTACCCCCGAAGAGTGGGAGATTATGAGACAGCACGTTTCTATTGGGGAAAAAATCTGCCAGCCACTACGCAGTATGCGCGGTGTCATTCCCATTATTCGCCATCACCACGAGCGCTGGGATGGAACAGGTTACCCTGATGGTCTTCAAGGTAATAATATTCCCTATCTGGCACAAGTATTTCAGATCATTGATATTTATGATGCTCTCACCAGTGAAAGACCTTATAAAAGAAGTTTTACCCTAGAGGAAGCACTTAATATCATGCGAGAAGAAACTAATTCTGGTTGGCGCAATCCCGAACTCGTGCAACAGTTTATAGATTTCATCACCACAAAAGTTGGTTAGCGGGCTGATGCCATGAAGTTCATTTTGAAGCTAGCCTAGTATGATAAACAGGAAAGGATATTTCAAATAAACTTGATGGATTCTCTCACCACTTTAACTTCTGAGGCGATCGCTGCTGGCTTTCATGCACTTTCTGAACCTTTGCGAATTCAGGTTTTGGAACTGTTGCGCGAGCAAGAACTGTGTGTGTGTGACTTGTGTGCAACTTTAGGAGTTACTCAGTCAAAGCTATCTTTTCACCTGAAGACTCTTAAAGATGCTGGCTTAGTGCGATCGCGTCAAGAAGGGCGCTGGATTTACTACAGCCTGAATGTAGCTCAATTTCTCGTTCTCGAAGAATATTTATCTGATTATCGCCGCCTAGCTAAAATCTTACCTGCTCGACCCTGCGAAAATTACTAATAGTACATCAAGTTTTTTTGATGAATTTTTATATTCTGGTAGTTGACAAGACACGGACATATCAAGTTTCATTGAAATGAGACTTATAAACATTTAGCTACAACACAGGGTGGAGAGATGGAAGCCAAACTCAAGCAATTGGCTCTCGCACTGGGAATGATGACTTTAATTAGTAGTTGTGCAGGTAGCTCAACTTCTAGTACCGAAAGTCAACAGCCCTCAAATGCTATTGAAGCTAGTAATATTACCAAAGCTGGCACGAAGATAAGAATTGATGGTTCTAGTACGGTATATCCAATTACCCAGGCGATCGCTAAAGAGTTTCCCAAAGACTCCAATGACAAGCTGCAAGTAGAAGTAAAATTTTCTGGGACTACCGGCGGATTTGAAAAATTCTGCGCTGGCGAAACAGATATCAACAACGCCTCCCGACCGATTTTGCTCTCAGAGATGGAAGCTTGCAAGAAAAATGCAGTAGGGTACATAGAGCTTCCTATAGCTTTTGATGCCCTTACCGTTGCTGTTCATCCGCAAAATAACTGGGCAAAAGATATCACCGTTGCAGAATTAAAGAAGATTTGGGAACCTGCGGCTGAAGGGAAAATCACCAAATGGAACCAAATACGCCCATCTTGGCCAGATCGTCCTTTGACTTTGTATGGTGCGGGTAAAAAATCTGGTACTTTTGACTACTTTACAGAAGCGATTGTAGGTAAAGCTAGATCATCTCGCAACGACTATACAGCTAGTGAAGATGATGAGGTACTGGTAAATGGGATACGCAAAGACCCTAATGCTTTGGGTTATTTTGGCTACGCATAT
Organism: Tolypothrix sp. FACHB-123; assembly: GCF_014697075.1. Lineage (GTDB taxonomy): Bacteria > Cyanobacteriota > Cyanobacteriia > Cyanobacteriales > Nostocaceae > Aulosira. Next base: position 37,810 of record NZ_JACJRE010000018.1, read on the forward strand.
TACGAAAAACATCAAGATAAGTTAAAAGCACTCTCCATTGATAACGGAAAGGGTGCAGTATTGCCATCACGTCAAGCTGTAGAGAAAGCCCAGTATCAACCACTTTCTCGGCCTTTGTTTATCTATATCAATCCTCAGTCTTTACCAAATAGAGGAGCGCTATACACGTTCACAGATTTCTATATTAAGAACGCACCGAAAGCAGTGAGTTCTGTGGGTTATATACCTTTACCAGATGATGGCTACCAGGTCAATTATGTTCACTTGTATAAAGGCAAAGTAGGAACAGTATTTGATGGCAAAGCCGAAATGAACTTAACAATTGGTGAGTTGTTACGCAAAGAAGCGAAATTTTAGCAATTCCTGTTAATTGTAGGTGAATTTCAATGAATGATAATTCGCAAATTAGTACAGCCAGAATCAAGGCAGGAAGCAATCTGAGCTTTTTTGAAAAATACCTTACTGTTTGGGTATTTTTGTGTATCTTTTTCGGCATATTCTTAGGTAGATTATTTCCAGGGATAGCAGTAGCTCTTGATGCCATGAGCCTGTATCAAGTATCTATTCCCATAGCTGTATGCTTGTTTTTCATGATGTACCCCATCATGGTAAAAATTGACTTTACACAAGCAGCAAATGCTATCCGCGCCCCCAAACCAGTGATTCTGACCTTAGTAGTGAATTGGTTAATTAAACCATTCACGATGGTGATATTTGCGCAATTCTTTTTAGGATGGTTATTTCGTCCCTTGATAAGTGCAACTGAGGTGATTCGTGGCAGCGAAGTCACACTGGCTAATTCTTACATTGCTGGCACCATTTTATTAGGAATTGCGCCTTGTACAGCGATGGTGTTGATGTGGGGATATCTTTCCTACGGCAACCAGGGACACACTTTAATCATGGTGGCAGTAAATTCTCTGGCGATGCTGTTTTTATATGCACCATTGGGTAGATGGTTATTAGCAGCGAATGATTTAATTGTGCCCTGGGAAACCATTGTTTTGTCTGTATTAATTTATGTGGGCTTACCTTTAGCAGCGGGAATGTACAGCCGTTACTGGATTTTTAAATACAAAGGTAAAGAGTGGTTTGAAAGAAGATTCCTCAAGTATCTCACCCCAGTGGCGATTACGGCTTTATTGTTAACTTTAGTACTGTTGTTTGCATTCAAGGGTGAACTAATAGTTAACAATCCCTTGCATATTTTATTAATTGCTGTACCACTGTTTATCCAAACTAATTTTATTTTTTTAATTAGTTATGTAGCCGCATTAAAGCTGAATTTATCCTATGAGGATGCAGCACCGGCAGCATTAATTGGAGCTAGTAATCATTTTGAAGTTGCTATTGCCACGGCTGTGATGTTGTTTGGTTTAAATTCGGGTGCAGCACTGGCTACAGTAGTCGGGGTTTTAATCGAAGTTCCAGTGATGTTAATGTTAGTTGAATTTTGTAAGCGGACAGCACCTTGGTTTCGGCGAGAGCCGCAAAAAGCAACATTACCAGATCCGCGTTGTTTTGGTGCTTTTAAATAATTACCAAATGGTATTACTTGGATTAAACCAAGGCTCGAATAAGGCTCAAACTAATGGAGCAAGAAACAATTCAACCAATTTTAGAAAACCTGTGGTGGGTAATTCCAGGGAAACTAGCAGGTGTTCGCAAGCCCATAGCAGAGGAGTTGACAGAGTTACAAACAGCAGGGATAGAGGCAATTGTCTCCGTTATGGATGATTCCTCCAACTTAGATTTGTATCAAACGGCGAATATTCCTTATCTGTGGTTGCCAATTAAAGGTGGTACTACACCCAGCTTGGAGCAACTTCAGGATTTACAAAATTTCGTTGATCATCAAAATATACTTGGTAACGCTGTTGCAATTCATTGCACCAATGGTAAACGACGAACGGGGACAATACTAGCTGCTTACTTGATTTGTACTGGCTCATCTTATAACGATGCAATCGAGGCGATTGGGCGTGCAAACCCCGAAATCGAACTGCGAGAAACCCAACACAACTTTCTAAAAGAATTAGAGCAGGGTAGACAAATAACATAACTCATACCATTTTGGATTTTAGATTTTAGATTTTGGATTGTGAAACATCTATTGGATAAGCGTTTCAGATTTCCATCTGTCGCAATCATTTTCAAATTGGTATCACCTACTAATCGTTGCTGGTGACGACGTAGGTAGAGAGCAAAGCTTTTGACAACACAATCATATTTTTTTAATTAACGGTAGGAAAAGTAATGAGCATTCGTATTGCTATTAATGGATTCGGTAGGATGGGACGGCTGGCTCTGCGTGCTGCATGGGGTTGGACAGAATTAGAGTTTGTTCATATCAATGAGATTAAAGGTGGAGCAGAAGCGGCCGCTCATTTACTCAAGTTCGATTCTGTTCATGGGCGTTGGAAACCAGAAGTAGAAGCACAGGGAGAACGCATTCTTATTGATGGTACACCCTTAAGCTTTAGTGAATATTCCCAACCTGGTGAAGTGCCTTGGGAAGACTTAGGCGTTGATATTGTACTGGAATGCTCCGGTAAGTTTAGGACTCCCGCTACCCTAAACCCTTATTTTAAGCGAGGAGTACGGAAGGTAATTGTGGCTGCTCCTGTGAAGGAAGAAGCCTTGAATATTGTTATGGGGGTTAACGATCAACTTTATGAGCCAGATCGGCATCATCTGCTAACTGCAGCTTCTTGTACAACTAACTGTTTGGCTCCAGTTGTCAAGGTAATCCATGAAGGTTTGGGAATTAAACATGGAATTATTACCACAATTCATGATAATACTAATACTCAAACTATCGTAGATGCGCCACACAAAGATCTGCGACGGGCACGAGCTACCAGTCTTTCTCTAATTCCTACTAGTACTGGATCGGCAACTGCGATCGGCTTAATTTATCCCGAACTCAATGGCAAACTCAATGGTTTAGCAGTACGAGTGCCATTACTCAACGCTTCTTTGACAGATTGTGTATTTGAAGTTGCGCGATCCACCACAGTAGAAGAGATTAATAGTTTGCTGAAAGCTGCTTCTGAGCAAGAACCTCTGAAAGGTATTTTGGGCTATGAAGAGCGTCCTTTGGTATCTATCGACTACAAAGATGATCCTCGTTCTTCCATTATTGATGCCCTCTCCACAATGGTGGTAGACGAGACGCAAGTGAAAATACTTGCTTGGTATGACAACGAATGGGGCTATGCCAACCGGATGGTTGAACTCGCCCGTAAGGTGGCTTTGAATCTGAAAGCTTGAAATATTTTCATTCAAAAATACTCTGCGTTTAAATCTCTGTTACCTCATGGTTTCTACTACAGCTCATAGTGCCAATTTCAAGAACTATATCCTAGTCACCCTCGCCTACTGGGGCTTTACCCTAACTGATGGTGCCTTGCGAATGCTGGTGTTGCTATATTTCAACCAAATTGGCTATACCCCAATACAAATTGCCTTTCTGTTTTTGTTCTACGAAGTCTTCGGAGTTGTCACAAACTTTTTAGGCGGTTGGATAGGTTCCCAGTTCGGATTGAAGGTAACACTTTATAGCGGCATCGGATTACAGATTTTTTCTCTAGTCATGCTGTCTTTCCTAAATCCAGATTGGGTACAGTGGATTGCAGTTGGCTATGTGATGGTGGCACAGGCATTTTCTGGGATTGCTAAAGACTTGACCAAGATGAGTTCTAAAAGTGCCATTCGGTTGGTAGTACCCCAGGATGCTCAATCATCTTTGTTTAAATGGGTGGCAGTGCTGACGGGTTCTAAGAATGCCCTCAAAGGAGTTGGCTTTTTTATCGGTAGCGCTCTGTTAGGGGCGGTTGGCTTCATCAATTCCCTGTGGATTATGGCCGGGGGACTTTCCTTGATTATGTTTTCTGGGCTAATGCTGCCTAAAGGAATGGGCAAAATCAAGAAGAAAGTCAAGTTTAGTCAACTGTTTTCCAAGAGTGAAGAGATTAATATTCTCTCAGCTGCACGATTTTTTCTCTTTGGCTCTAGGGATGTGTGGTTTGTTGTGGGATTGCCAGTATTTTTACGTGGCGTTTTGGGCTGGTCATTTTATCAGGTCGGTGGATTCTTGGCTTGTTGGGTAATTGGTTATGGCATGATTCAGTTCTTAGCACCAACGCTAATTCAGCGATTTGGTTCTGGTCGTCCACCACAATCAAAGACTATCCAGTTTTGGACATTTACTTTAACAGCAGTTCCAGCTGCGATCGCACTTGCTCTCCAATTAGGTATACCTGCAAATATTGCGATCGTTGGCGGACTCTTGATTTTTGGCATCGTGTTTGCCTTTAACTCAGCAGTTCACTCTTATTTAGTGTTGGCTTTTACTGATGATGACAAGGTAGCGCTGAACGTTGGTTTTTATTACATGGCAAACTCAGGTGGTCGATTAGCTGGCACTGTTTTATCAGGTTTGATATATCAGTTTTTCGGTTTAGTGGGCTGTCTGTGGACATCAATGTTCTTTGTACTAGCCGCAGCATTGATTACTCTGAAGCTACCCAATCCTCAACCAAGTAAAGCGATCGCCTGGAAAGCAGGGGATGGAGATTAAAACAGTTGTCTAGTGCCAAATTATTAAATTATTTAGCACTAGATCCACCCCCGGAAAAACTGTATGATTAGGCTCTAAAAGGCAGAACGTTGATGGACAAGAATAACTCATCTGCACTAGAGCGATCGCGTCTTTTGCAATTATCCTTTCTCTACTCTGTACCGATTGGGGTGTTAGGAGGATTAATTGGCTTGGGGGGTGCAGAGTTTCGCCTACCAGTATTGGCTGGTGTCTTGGGTTATTCAGTACGGCAAGCTGTACCCCTAAACCTAGCTGTGAGCTTGGTGACAATTGCTGCATCTCTAGCAATTCGGGGTAGTACCCTCTCCTTTAGCTCAGTTATTCCGTTGTTACCTGCGGTATTTTCCTTAATTTGCGGAGCGGTTATTACTGCCTTTTTCGGCGCAGCAATGGCAGGAAAGCTTTCAAATGAGCAGCTTGAGAGAATTATCCTAGTGCTATTAGTATTTATTGGCGTTGCCCTAATAGTTGAAGGTTTTCTTCCCCAAAAAATACCAGCCCTTCTACCTCCCAGCTTGGTTTGGCGCATTGGAGCAGGTATCTTGTTTGGTTTAGCGATTGGGCTGGTAAGCAGTCTCCTTGGGGTTGCAGGTGGTGAAATAATTATTCCAACGCTGGTTTTTGCTTTTGGTGCAGATATTAAAACCGCAGGTACAGCTAGTCTTTTGGTTAGCTTACCCACAGTACTGGTGGGGGTGGTGAAATATGCCAGTCGTGGGGCGTTTGCAAACCGTGCAGCTTTGAGGAATACCGTTGCGCCTATGGGAGTGGGTTCGGTAATTGGCGCTGTTATTGGCGGAATGCTTGTTGGGGTTGTTCCCGCGTCAGTACTCAAAATTACACTAGGGGTAATTTTAAATGTCTCTGCGTTTCGAGTGTTTCACAAAGCTAAATCTCACAATTCATAATTAGTTCAATCTGGAAAGGTTAGAGCTTTTCGTAATATCTCAAACCTTGCTGGTACTAATCGATAGTAAATCCAAGTACCGCGTCGTTCTTTCTCTAGCAAGCCAGCTTCATACAACACCTTGAGATGATGGCTGACAGTAGGTTGAGATAAACCCAGTGGCTCTACCAATTGGCAAACACAAGCTTCTTGTGCAGGTTGAACTGCAATATAACTGAGCAACTGTAACCGAGCCGATTCGCCCAGTACGCGAAATAACGCCGCCATTTGGGCGGCTTCATCTGGCTGCAATAGGTTTTGCAACAGGGAAGAACAACAGCTTGAAGTAGAGTTTGCAGAATTCATACTTATATATTGACACTTATCAATATAGTTGGCAATATATAGATATACATAAATATTGATGACTATCAATTTAAGGAGAACTGCGATGTCCCGTGTACAACTGGCGCTGAATGTAAGTAATATTGATGCTGCGGTTGAATTCTACAGCAAGCTTTTCGGTACTGAACCAGCAAAACGCCGTCCTGGTTACGCCAACTTTGCGATCGCCCAACCGCCTCTTAAACTTGTATTGATTGAGAATTCGGAAGCAGCTGGAAGTCTTAACCATTTAGGTGTGGAAGTAGAGACGACTGGGGAAGTAAACACAGCAACCGATCGCCTGCAACAACTGGGACTACAAACTCGGACAGAAGAACAAGTAACTTGTTGCTATGCTCTGCAAGATAAAGTATGGGTGCATGATCCAGATGGCGCACCTTGGGAAATTTATAAAGTTTTGAGTGACTCACAAGTACGGGATATCAAACCTGTAGAAGTCAGTCATAAAAGCTGCGCCTGTTCTTAATTTGTAGCTCTGCACTTATTTATCTGTATGTGGAATTTTTATGACAACATTTGACCATCCCCCCAGAATTTTGTTTTTGTATGGTTCTCTGCGCGAGCGTTCCTATAGCCGCTTGTTAGCAGAGGAAGCGGCTCGCATTATTGAAGAGTTTGGCGCAGAGGTAAAGTTTTTCGATCCCAGGGAATTACCAATTTACGGTAGCGTTCCCGACACTCACCCCAAAGTGCAAGAGTTGCGCGAATTAAGCCAGTGGTCAGAAGGACAAGTCTGGTGTAGCCCAGAGATGCACGGTCAGATTTCTGGCATTATGAAAAATCAAATTGACTGGATTCCTCTAAATATTGGAGCTGTTCGCCCGACGCAAGGGAGAACTTTGGCTGTGATGCAAGTAAGTGGTGGATCGCAGTCTTTCAACGCTGTCAACACCTTGAGAATTCTGGGGCGCTGGATGCGGATGTTTACTATCCCCAATCAATCCTCGGTGGCTAAAGCTTATCAGGAGTTTAACGAGGATGGTAGCATGAAAGATTCGCCTTACCGCGATCGCGTTGTGGATGTGATGGAAGAACTTTATAAGTTTACTCTGTTGCTCCGAGACAAAGTAGACTACCTCACCGATCGCTACAGCGAACGCAAGGAGAAAGCCGCAAAACAAATAATTGAAGTAGCAAACCAAGCTCTGCGGTAATAGCTTTAGATATAGATCTATTGACTGGGTATTTCAGTCTATGATGATTAGCTGGTAATATTTGAGGCTCAATCTCAAAACACCAAGCGTACAAGCGCAATTCATTAATAGCTGAAAGCTAAGTTATGGTAGTTGTAGCAATTCTAGCGGCGGGACGCGGCACAAGGATGAAATCAAACCTACCCAAAGTATTACATTCTTTGGGTGGGCGATCGCTAGTTGAAAGAGTTATTAACAGCGTAGAACCTCTTTCTCCTTCACGGCGGTTAGTCATTGTCGGATATCAGGCACAGGAAGTGAAAGCTGCTATGCAGTCAATTCCTGGTTTAGAGTTTGTCGAACAAACCGAACAAAAAGGAACTGGTCATGCAATCCAGCAATTACTGCCTCACTTGCAAGATTACACAGGGGATTTAATTGTCTTAAACGGTGATGTGCCCTTATTAACTAGCCAAACCCTGGAAAATCTCTGGCAAACTCACCAAGAACATCAAAATGATGCCACTATTCTCACCGCATACTTGCCTGATGCTAAAGGTTACGGGCGAGTTTTTTGCGATAGTGAAAATATAGTGCAACAAATTGTGGAAGACAAGGATTGCACCAGTGCGCAAAGACAAAATCGCCGGATTAATGCGGGGGTTTATTGCTTCCGGTGGCAAAATTTAGCCAAGGTTCTGCCCCATTTAGAGGCTAATAATAGTCAAAAAGAATACTATCTCACCGATGCAGTCACTCAAGTAGGTAAAGTGATGGCGGTGGATGTCCAAGATTATCAAGAAATTCTTGGGATTAACGATCGCTTGCAACTCGCAAATGCCTACGATATTTTACAAACCAGAGTTAAAGAAAAATGGATGTTGGCGGGTGTCACGCTGATTGATCCTCAGAGTATTACCATTGATGACACTGTAGAATTGCAGCCAGATGTAATTATTGAACCCCAAACTCATCTACGTGGTGATACTGTAATTCATGCAGGCAGCCGCATCGGCCCTGGTAGTTTAATTGAAAATAGCCAATTAGGTGAAAATGTTACCGTACAGTATTCCGTAATTAGGGATAGCTTTGTGCAAGCAGGAAGCCAGATAGGCCCCTATAGCCATTTACGCGGTCAGGCTAAAGTGGGTGCAGGCTGCCGTATCGGTAATTTTGTAGAATTGAAAAATACTCAATTAGGCGATCGCACTAATGTAGCTCATTTGTCTTATTTAGGCGATACAACGGCAGGTACTAGAGTAAATATCGGTGCGGGTACAATTACTGCTAACTATGATGGCGTGAAAAAACACCCAACCAAAATTGGCGATCGCACGAAAACTGGTTCTAATAGCGTTTTAGTTGCGCCAGTCACCTTGGGTAATGATGTTTACGTCGCTGCTGGTTCAACTATCACAAAGGATGTCCCTGATGATGCGCTAGTAATTGCCCGTGCGCGTCAGGTAGTCAAACCTGGTTGGCGCAGTAAAAGCGCTGAGAGTAAGCCATAAGAAATGCGAGCTGAGATACTGCGACATTCTCAATAACCGTAGGCTGGGCATTGCCCAGCCTACGGTTATTTAATTGTGACACCTGCGTAAGTCCTGTAAAAAAATATCTCCATTATTAACTTACCAAGCCCCCAACCTTGTAGGGGCGGGGTCACCCCCACCTGTGTCAACTTAAGCTAAAAGCTATATACAGCGAGTGTTGTACAAAAACCCTCGCGCCCTAATCCCCTAACCCCTTCTCCCTGAGGGAGAAGGGGAATTAAATCTCTTGCTCCCCTCTCCCTGAGGGAGAGGGGTTGGGGGTGAGGGCAAAACCTTGTCACAAAGCGGGTTTCACGTTAAGTTGACACCAATGGGTCACCCCGCTCCTACCGTCTGTCGCATTCTTTTTTCAAATTCGTATCGTATAGCATTACAAAATAACACAAAAAACTTTCTGCTAACGGGAATTTAGTTCTCAAACCGCAATTTGTTTTCTCAAACCGCAATTTGTTTTCTCAAACTGGAGTTTGCTTTCTCATTTCAGTATATTCAGCAAGCAAAAGCTAATATTGTTTTCTCAAACCTGAGTTTGCTTTCTCATTTCAGTATATTTAGCAAGCAAAAGCTGATATTGCTTTCTCAAACTGGAGTTTGCTTTCTCATTTCGGTATATTCAGCAAATATACAAATTAAATCTTTTCTCATGTCGAGAAATGAGAAAATATCCGGTAAAAACCAATACCAGATATTGAATATGCAAAAAACCAATCTATTGTAGGGGTTTAGTATTGCTCATACTTGTCAACTTAATGTGAAACTACGCCAAATCCATAGCCCGCCTCCCTTATGAATTTGGAGTCTAATAGCAAAAGTAAGCTAAAGCTAATTAAAAATTATCATTTATCCCCAGTTTACTTTAGTAGGGGCGGGTTCACAGATATGCTCCAATAATTCACCACTATCTCGCTTAAGCCGCCCCTACTTGGATTATTAGTCTTGGAATTCATTCCAAGGCGAGCAGGTAAGCCTTGCAATCAGCCATCTGTGACTTAAGTTGACACGTATGAAGCACTGCTAAACCCTGCTCAACTGCATAGCGCCGTTATATTTTTTATATAAAATAGCACTATAATCTTGTATCCCTACGTATATTTATCATTGATAATAATTTATCGCCAATCATCTATAACAAACACATCTGGGCGATTATACCCTGGTTCATTCGGTCGATGCATAGCTACACCAATATGTTCGCTACGATACCCACGAGCGAGCATTCTCCGATAAGCTTCATCACGGCTAGTATTCACCCCACCCACTAACTTAGACATTCCTTGGGTAACAGTTAACTGTTCGCACAAATCTAATAACTGCTCAAAACGTTCTCCAGCATTTTTTGGCGATCGCACTACACCAAACTTAATAAAACAAGTATTACTACCAGCTTCTGTATCTGCGCCGTAATGACAAACTGCAAATCCGGCTAAACCGATATCATCCCAAAATAAAACTGTATCGCCTAGTGCTTGCTGTTGCACCGCCTGAATTTCCCTAGTGACATCTAACCCTTGATAAATCGAATCAGTTAGCTGGTAACTCGCTTTCAGGAATTCTTCACGTTCATTTTCAGTTAACTTGGAGTATCTCATACCTGGGGCTATGGGCGCAGAAGACTGCACTGTCTTACCCATGATGTAAGTTAAAAAACGTAAATGAAAGCCAAATTTTTGATAGAGTGCGTGATGCTTAGCACTGGTAGCAAAAGTATATAGTCCAGCTAAGCGAGTATCCCATTGGGTAAAACAAGCGATCGCAGCTTCTATGAGTTGTTGTCCGACTTTTTGCTGCCAAAAATCAGGATGAACGCTTAAAGGGCCAAAATAACCAAAACTTCCCCAATTAATCACCAAATTAGAACCGATTAATCTCCCATCAAATTCAGCGGCAAATACTGCATTTGGATGAGCGTGCCAACGATGAGGAATGTAAGTTGCATCTCCAGCAAATTTACTGGGTTCTGGTAAGCCGATAAAAGTGCCAAAAGCCAACCGAAAAATATAGTCAGCATCAGCTAATTCATGTGCCTGGAGTAACCTAATAGAAGTGTTCATTTTTGATTATGGATAATTTTTTTCAGGCGATCGCTGCCTAGTTTAATATAGTCGGCAATGCCTGAGATGATTTTTTAATCGTGCGGCGCTTGGCGACAACACACCCTACATTTAAACTAGCAGCCCCTAGTCCCTAGTCCCTAGTCCCTAGTCCCTAATTCTAAAATTTCTGTAGTTGCTGTTAATAATTTTCCTAATTCCACTGGCTTAGATAAGTGCATTTGAAAACCGGCAGCAATAGCTTGTTTTTGATTTATCTCCCCAGCAAAAGCAGTCAGTGCGATCGCGGGAATTGTTCCTCCTTGTTCTGGTGGCATAGCCCGAATTAAACGTATTAGCATATAGCCGTCAATTCCTGGCATTCCAATATCACTTAACAGTAAATCTGGGTGAGATTTGGCAATTATTTCTAAAGCTTCGCCAGCAGAATGTACTGCTGTGACTGATGCTCCTAAATCTTCGAGCATAATCGTGATAAATTCACCTGTATCGCTATCATCATCTACTACTAAAATTCGTAAACCTGCCAAATTTTCATACTTATTTAATGTTCCATTATCGCTAGCAATTATTGGTGGATTGGGCATTAACGGTAATTTCACAGTAAATTTTGCCCCCTTACCTTCTCCTTGACTTTCTACTTGCACAGTTCCACCATGTAACTCTGTGAGATGACGCACAATTGCTAGTCCTAATCCTAAGCCACCGAATTCTCTGGTAATTGTGCCATCAGCTTGGCGGAAATATTCAAATACATGGGGGAGAAAGTCTAAGCTAATACCTTTACCATTATCTTTGACTTGAATTACAGCATGGCTATCTACTTGTTCTAGCCTTACTTCTATCTTTCCTCCTGATGGTGTAAATTTCACGGCATTAGAAAGTAAATTCCAAACTATTTGCTGTAAACGAGCCATATCCCCAGCCACAAAGCCAATGTTTGGATCTAAACAAGTTTGAAGTTGAATATTTTTAGCTTCTAATGCTAAATTTACAGTCTCCAAAGCTGCTGTAATAGTATTAACTAAATTAACTGATTGAATATTTAAAACCATTTTCCCTTGTTGAATGCGGGAAACATCTAATAAATCTTCAATGAGTTGAATTTGTAACTTAGCATTGCGCTCGATAATTTCTAAGCCGCGAAATAATTTTTCTCCCTCATATTTATACATTTTAATTAACGATGTCCAACCTAAAATAGGGTTGAGGGGAGTACGTAATTCATGGGAAAGTACGGCTAAAAATTCATCTTTGAGTCGGTTAGCTTTTTCAGCTTCAGCCCTTGCAGCTTGTTCTCTATTTAATAACTGTTCCCGTTCTACTTCTGCTTGTTTGCGTCTAGTGATATTTCTAAAAAAGATACCCAACCCATCTTCTGAGGGATAAGCATGAGCTTCAAACCATTTATTATCAGTTTCAGAAAAAGCTTCAAAATGTACTGCAATTTCCTCAGTTAAGGCTCGATGATATTCAGAATCGAACTTTGTCCCTTGAATATCCGGCCACTGTTGCCAAAAATTTTTACCCAAAAGTTTATCTGAGTCTACACCGATAATTTTGACTGCTTGTTGATTGACATAAGTTATTTGCCAATCTTGATTGACAGCAATAAAAGCATCAGTCATGCTTTCGAGAATATTCGCCAAACGTTGACTCAGAGATTGTTCACGCTGGAGTAATTTATCTTTGTCTCGGTTAGATTCCTCCAGGCGAATATTAGTTTCTACTAGAGAATCATTCAGGTATATCAGTTTTTCTGAAAGTTTAGCACGGGCTTGATATTCACCAAGTCTGACTCTTTCTACTGCTAATGCAACTTCGCTTTTAGCTTTTTCTGTAATTGCCGTTCCTACCAATAACCCAACAGCACATTGCACTAATAAACTTAGTTTATGAACATGTAAAACTTCTGCGGGGACTGGGAAATTGGGCATTAAAATCGCATTAGGATAGACAATAAGATAACAAAATAAAGTTACCAAAACGCAGAATGTAGAAATTACCATCCCACTGGTAACACCAAAGCGACTTGCAGCCCATAAAACAGGAATAAAGCTGAAAAAAGATAATTGTTGGAATCTAAAGCCTGTGTGCTGAGTTTGGGTAACGGTAAGAATGGCGATCGCTACACACAATAAAATAATGATGCTAATTTCAATATTGAATCGCTGCGACTGCTGAAAGTTCACCGTATTCAGGCTAGAATCTGCGGCTTCTCTATGATCTATCCATCCCCTAGACTGGAAAAATGGCGTTAACACTAATAAAGCAGTTGGTGTAATTGCCATCACTCCCATAGCATTACCTAACCACCAATGAGGGATACTTTGCGCCAAGCTAGCCAAGGGCATTTTTCCGGTAGCTACTAAACTTAAACTACCAATCACAGCTATAGTAGTGCAAGCTGCTATTGGTACGCTTAAGGTAAAAATTGCCGCATCTCTGAGGTTATTTAACCTCAACGAACCTCGTTTTACACGACGATAGAGTAACCAAGCTACAAAAGGTTCTATACCATCAGTAAAACCAATGAGTTGTTCCCAACCATACAAGCCCCAAAACGGTGCCATCAAAAACGATGCCAACCCTGTAAGCAAGATACCATAAGGCCCTAACCAAAAAGTCAGCGCGATCGCCACACCTGATGGCGGAAACCATAAAGATACACCAGGCTGAATTCGGTAGATTAGGGCCATTTGATGAGCCAAAATTAAGGCTAATAACCCTAAAAATGTAATCGCAAGCCTTCTACGCATAGTTATAAGCAACAAATCTCCTGATTTTTAGCTCAAACGTCGTTGCAACCACAAACCTAATAACGGCAAAGCTAGTTTATAATCCTGCTCTGCATTGTAAATTAAACCCTTATGCTGTAAACCAGTCAACGCACCTTGTAGGCTGCCACCTCTTGAGAGTCCATGTTTTTGAATATATTCTTTACTTTGCGGTTTTTCTGTGGGATCTAAAGCTAAACATTCCAGCAAGTGTACCTGATTTGCTGGTAATAGCATCAGTAATGACTCAAAAGTAATCGATAAATCTTTGAGTAATCCGGCAATAGCTTGTTGTACATGTTCTTCTGTAATTAATTCATCAGCAGGGCACAAAGTTTGCAAGCGGCGAATCAATGCCATTGCATCACCTATATGTCCTTGTACTGCATCTAAGAAGAGTTGTAAAGCACAAGAACGAGAATCAAATTTTAATCCCTGTGTATGTAACATCTCCCTTGCCCATAATCCTAAAACATCTTTAGCTAAGGGAGGTAACTGTATAATTTCTAAAGGATAGTTCGCCTCATCTGTATGCTGGCTCGTCTCGGCAATAGTGGCAATCAAAACATAACTAACTTCCGTTTGCGCCTTAATTTCTCTACGAAATGTTACTTCCCACAAATTATTGCGATCCCAAGAGCGAATGTGGGGAAAACTCTGCAAAATTAATACTACTCGTTGCTGTAAATCTACGGCGATTATTTGTGTTAATTGCAATAATAATTCAAATGATTGCCATAACTGTTTTTGGTTGAGGGAAGGCAATATTTTGAGTTTTCCTTCAGGATTCCCAATAAAAAACTCGCTAGCATTCTCAGCTACCCAGCTGTGGATTTTTTCTGGTTGCCAATTTTGGCTAATCGTCTCCGCCAACAATTGGACAAATCGCTGTCCATCGATAGCGCGGATACAATCTATTTCCAAGGCGATCGCACCTACTTCTTGAGCCGCACCTCGCACTAAAGTACGCCTCCCACTCCCCGGTACTCCCGTAATCAGCAAATCACCATCTCGCGCCAGCACTTCGACAACATGCTGAAATTCCGCCGATCGCCCGATTAATTGCAAAGGAGTAGCCAAGTCCAAAATATACCCACCTGCTGAATGCAGCCCTATCTGTAACGCCAAGCATACTAAGTTGTGGGAGTAGTGGGCAACCGTGGAATTGGTTGGTGGTTGACGGTTGACGGTTGACTGTTGTTCTATGCCTAATACCTATGATTATTATTGAAATGTTTTAGTGTCTATTCAATTTTGACACTAAGTTTTCGTGTTATACAAAATATAACACTTGAAAAAAAGGTAATAAAGAGTTATGGCTCCAGCTGTATCTACCATCGCTCCAGAAGATAAGCAGCTGACTGTTTGGCATGGCTTGGATATTTCGGAAGCGATCGCGCGTTTGCAAAGTGATGCTGAATATGGGTTGAATGATGCAACAGCAGTTATGCTGTTGAATACATTGGGCGCAAATGAACTGGTGGCGAAGCCGGGTAAACCTTGGTGGTTGAAGTTTCTGCTGCAATTTAACCAACCGCTATTAATTATTTTGTTGTGTGCGGGGTTGGTGAAGGCGGTAACAGGTAGTTTTGTCAACGCTGGGGTGATTTGGGGTGTGACGACTACTAACGCCATTATTGGCTTTATTCAAGAGTCAAAAGCCGAAAGTGCGATCGCGGCTTTAGCCAAAGCCATTACTACGGAAGCCACAATTATCCGTGACGGTCAAAAAATTCGCATCCCTTCCCGCGAGTTAGTCCCTGGAGATATTGTATTACTCACCTCTGGCGATAAAGTCCCAGCAGATTTACGGTTAATTAAAGTAAAAAATTTGCAAATCGATGAATCTGCGTTAACTGGGGAATCAGTAGCCATAGAAAAACATACCGCAACCTTAAACCCAGACACCGCCCTAGCCGAACGGAAAAACATGGCTTACGCAGGTGGTTTTGTTACCTTTGGACAAGGTACGGGAATTGTCGTAGCTACAGGAAATGAGACGGAAACCGGGCGCATTTCCCAGCTAATGGAGCAGCATACCAACCTTTCCACACCTTTAACCAGAAAATTTGATAAATTCAGTCAAAATTGGTTGTATATGGTGCTAGGGCTAGCCACCCTGTGCTTTTTCGTCGGCTTAAGTTCTCGCAGCCTTCAAGATGCGTTAGAAGCGGCGGTAGCGTTAACAGTCAGCGCCATTCCCGAAGGTTTACCAGCAGTGGTGACAGTTACCCTCGCCATTGGCGTTTCCCGGATGGCGCGACGCAATGCAATTATCCGCAAATTACCGGCTGTAGAAACCTTGGGTAGTGCAACTGTCATTTGTTCCGATAAAACCGGAACTTTGACAGAAAACCAAATGACAGTACAAGCCATCTATGCAGGAGGACATCAATATACTGTTACAGGTGTAGGTTATGCACCAGACGGGGAAATTCTCAACGATGAGAAACCTGTAGATTTGAACAGCGATAAGGGTTTGCAAGAATGCTTAATCGCCGGCTTACTCTGCAATGATTCCCACCTAGAGACGAAAAATGGTAGATGGGTAGTCATGGGAGATCCTACCGAAGGTGCATTAATTACAGCTGCAAACAAGGCTGGATTTAGCCAGCCCACCTTAATCAAGCAAATGCCTAAATTAGATGGGATACCCTTTGAATCAGACTTTCAATACATGGCGACTTTACACGCCACACCCAAGGGTAAAACCATCTATATCAAGGGTTCCGTCGAGGCAATTTTGCAGCGCTGCACTTTGATGTTAAATACAAATGGACAACCTCGTCCCCTCGATTGTGTTGAGACATTAAAACAAACTTCCATCGAACGGGAAGTGAATATTATGGCGCGACAAGGCTTGCGGGTGTTGGCGTTAGCGAAAAAGCCTGTTAGCGATGCGCAAAATACAGTAGATCGTGCAGATATTGAGGATGGCTTGATATTCTTAGGCTTACAGGGAATGATCGATCCGCCCCGTGAGAGTGCAATTAAAGCCGTGCAAGCCTGTCAATCAGCCGGAATTCAGGTGAAGATGATTACCGGAGATCATGCTATCACAGCTCAGGCGATCGCTCGTCGTATGGGCATCAACAACAATGGTTCAGTTCTCGCCTTCACAGGTGCAGAACTAGCAAAAATGGAACCAACAGAACTCGCCCAAGTCGCCGAAGAAGGTGTAGTCTTCGCCCGTGTCGCCCCCGAACAAAAGCTACGTTTAGTCGAAGCCTTACAATCAAAAGGCGAAATCGTCGCCATGACAGGAGATGGTGTTAACGACGCACCCGCCTTAAAACAAGCAGATATCGGGATTGCGATGGGTGGCGCAGGTACAGAAGTTGCGAAGGAAGCCGCAGATATGCTGCTTACCGACGATAACTTTGCTTCCATAGAAGCAGCTGTAGAAGAAGGGCGTGCGGTTTACAAAAACCTCATCAAAGCGATTTGCTTTATTTTGCCTGTTAACGGTGGCGAATCAATGACAATTTTGATTAGCACATTATTAGCCAGAGATTTACCGATTTTATCCTTACAAGTCCTCTGGCTAAATATGCTCAACTCCATCACCATGACAGTACCCTTAGCCTTTGAACCCAAAGGACAAAACGTCATGGAACAAGCACCGCGCCATCCCAACGAACCGTTATTATCAGCAAGTCGGTTAAAGCGGATTTTAGCAATTTCATTATTTAACTGGATTGTGATATTTGGCGTATTTGAATATATCCGCCAAACCACAGGCGATTTAAATTTAGCGCGGACGATGGCGATTAATTCTTTAATTGCTGGGCGGATATTTTATCTGTTGAGCATTAGCCAATTAATCCCCAATTTAATTGCCAAAATGGACGGCACAATTCAAGAGAATGTGGATGTTCCTGCCATTGCTTTCGGGATTTTAGGGGCGATTATTTTGCAAATTGTCTTTGCCCATGTGCCGTTAATTAATTATGTGTTTGAAACAGCGCCTTTAAGTTGGCAGCAGTGGTTATTCTGTTTAGGTGTTGGTTCACCGATGATTCTTTGGGCAGCCTTTGTTAATCGTATCGATCCGCCCAATTAATAGTAGGGTGGGCAATGCCCACCTAATTTTTTAATTAAATTGCAAACGGTTAAAAAAAGTTTGATTGATGAGAAGATAGCAGCTTTTATGAAATTAGTATCTCTTTAAGAAAAGTTTTAACCTATGTGGAATTTCTGAAGTACTACGGTAACCTAAACCCACTATCTTCACTGTATATGGAAAATGCCCTGCTGGAGCATCAAGGCTAAAAATAGCCTTTTCATATCTACGCCATTCACTGTCTACAAGGTTTGTCAGCCAGCCAACACGATCGCCAAAACGTTTAAAATCTTCTCTAGAATCCTGCCATATTTGCTTTTGAACACTAAAACCAAACTTCCCATCACTATATTTCAGCCAAAGATTGTTAATAATTCGCAAGTCATGACGCGATAACTTCTTAATTTCTCCATCGTCTAACCAACTTTCGTCTTCTCTATCCGAAATTCTCAGAATATAGAGATAAGTTTCTTTATCTGCTTCTTGCCATTTATGCTCTGCTAACAAATCCCGTAACTTACTGTAGTTTATTCCAGAATTCGGTGATATGAGAGTTAATTCGGCTTCCAGTTGATAAAATTGCGATCGCAAGCTTGATAAAGATTCTAAAATCTCCTTTTGTAAATCACTTTCAGGAGACTTTTGATTTGTCTGACAAAGTTGAGATACTTGCCCTTTAATTTGGGCTAACTCTTCAATAATTTGTAAATTTATAGTTGATTCAGGTAGACTATCTTTAAAATTCTGGATTTTAGCCTGAGCTTCATTAGCAGCTTTTTCTGCTTCTATTGCAGTTTTTTCAGCAGATTCAAGCTTTTCTTTAGTAAGTTGAAGCTCAGATTTCAATGAATGTATTTCTGTTTGAAAAGACTTAATATTTGATTCTAAAGCTTGTACATTACTAGCTTTGATAGTTTCTAACTCGTCTTGCAATTCTTCTTTTGCACGCCTGAGTTCTTCTATTGCTCTTTCGTAGTATCCCAATGGAGTTTTCCAGTCACTGACATCAATATTGTTCATCACATTCTCCATGAATTTTTATATAGCTAAATACAAATTAAAATATTATGGTTTTAGCTTATCTGCTCCAACTCTTACGGTATGATGCCATATAGGGCCACGTTCCCATATACAGTATGTGTCGTATTTACCATCTTTCATATAGTGAAATCTCATCCAATGTTGATCGTCTCTTGCTTGTAATAATGATGCTGCTTTGACACGAATATCATCATGCCAAGTATCATCAATTCTCCAAACTTGTAAACAATGATGATTGACGCTATCAAGTTCACGGAATCTTATCCAATTCCTATCATCTTTACCACGTAACATTAAAGCCTTTTGTGCAACAATCGAACCATCTTCAATACCAGCTTTAACAGATTTAATTTTTGCAATAGCAGAGTCAGTTTGCTTTTTGGTTTGTATTAATGAATCTTCAATTTTTTGTTTTGTCTTTTGTAACTCTACTTTGGTATTATCTAATTCTTCTTTAGTAGCTTTAAGTTCTGCTTGCGTTGCTGCTAGCTCTTGTTTAGTAGCTTGAAGTTCAGATTTTAAATTGGCAAATTCAGACTGAATTGTCCTAATGCTCTGTATTTCTGCCTGTAGTTCTTCCTGTGTACGTCTTAATTCCTCTATAGCTATTTCACAATATTCTAAAGCTGTTTTTCCGTATTTTGAATCAGTTTTATTCATAAACAACCTATAGTTAATTTATTTACCGGACAAAAACTTTTGTGATTGCTGAGACTCTAATAAAGAATTGTCTGTATGAGCATAATCTCTCATAGTTTTTCTCCAAAACTCACACAGTAAACCATACTTTAGCCAGTCTTCAATAGCTCGTCTTTTCAATTCTGGAGATTTTTTGACTAATGCAGCCATTCTTGCTGCATTTAGTTGCATTTGCCCATAAGTTTTTAATACTTCATCTATTGAACTATTTTCATTTAATTTACTTATTTCATAACATTGATTTAATTCATAAAGCTCAACGTCAGATAGCATAGCTCCAGGCTTTAGCCCTATCTTTAACTTTTGTTTACATTTATCGAAAGGATTCGGTAGAGCATGAGCTAAATTCTTTTTTAATTCATATCGAATTAATTCTAGCTTTTCATCAATATTTTCATTAATTTTATCTACTATATAGTTTATGTCTTGAAATAATTTCTCTTCTAAAGTATTAATATCTTCAAAAATAATTTGACTTATTTCTTTAGTTTGGCTCAAGGCTTTCATTACTGTCAAAGAAATTTGATTTATTCTATTTTCTACATAAGCATCAACTTCACCAACAGTGTCTCTTACATCTCTGAGAGCCGATTCACGTATTTCATTAATTTCCTGAAGATTTTTCTTAAGTTTATGATCGGCTTTATCTAGCAGAGACTCAATATCAGCTTTAACCTGAGTTTTTAATTCCTCAGTTTGCTTTATTCTTTGTTCAGCTATATAGTCTAGTTTTTCAGCTAATGGGTTAACTTGTTTATCAAACAAGTCGTTTATTTCTTTACTACTAGAATTTACAAAATCTCGTGAAACTTTTTTTGCTGAACGCTCTAATTTTTTAACGAAACCACTAAAAACCCATCCCAGCATGTTGCATTTTTCCTGAAGTGATTGGTTACTGGTATACAGTCTCAAAAATAACACTCTTAAAAAAATGTGTCGAGTCAGGAGAAATATTTAAATATTTCAGTAAAATTGCGGTTGCAATTCACAGTGAAGATTATTAAAAGTTAGTAGATGATGTGGCGCGATCGCGTGGATTTGATATGATTGAGCATCAATTAACACATCGTCTCTGATCGATGCTCAATTATGCGCCTATCAGCAAAATTTAATCTATCTCGGTTCCTCAAGTTAGTCATCAGTTCCATAGTCTTATCAACACTGTTATTCCTCTGTCAGCGAGTTTGGGCGCAAGATTGGCTACCTGTGCGCGGTGGTATCCCATTTGGTATCAGTGGAATAGCGCTGATTGAACAACAAAGTGATTCCCTAAGTTTTCTTATTGTCCATGACAATAAAAAACCTAATCAAGGTCGTCTAGCAATTATTAATATTAAAGGTAAGCAGCAACCTGAATATTTAGAGTTAAACTGGCCAAGTAACGCAAAATTACCAGAAGATTTAGAAGCTTTAACATCCATTCCTGGGACAAATAATACTGCTTTTATAGCTTTAACTAGTTTAGGAAAAGCTTATTATTTAAAATTAGAGTCTGATAAAAAAACTATTTCTTTAGTTAAAGAGTTTAATTTACCACCATATCCAAAAGGTAGTAATTTTGAGGCATTTGCTCTACAGGATATAGATGGTAAATTAGTTGCAGTTTGGGCACATCGCGGCGAAGCAGAACAACCAGCAACTCTTTATTGGGGATTACTGGATTTGAATAAATATCAAATTGTTACCGCAGGTTATAACAATTTAGTAGTACCTTTTCCCTCTGGAAATGTGCGCCATATTTCCGATTTAAAAATAGATCCAGCAGGAGTTATATATATTAGTGCAGCTAGCGATCCTGGTGATAACGGGCCGTTTCAATCGGCTGTATATGTTGCGGGTTCTTTGGGATATCGTAATAACAAAATAGTCTTCAAGCAAAGTTTTCATTTTGTACCAATTTACCGGAATCATTATCACAAAATTGAAGCATTAGAGATTGTTGCTGGTGCTAAAGGCGGTATTGTTGTTGGTACTGATGATGAAAATTTTGGTTCTGCTGTGTATATTGTGGGCGGAGAATGAACAATTCAACACTCTTTAGTAATTTATAGGCTGAATTAACCTAATACCAATTCTAGAAAAAAATGAGACAGATACGTAGGTTGGGTAGAAGGTTGTGAAACCCAACAATTACAAAACTTTGGAGTGTTGGGTTTCGTTCCTCAACCCAACCTACATCCTGCGTAAGTCCTGACCAATTCTAGAATTTTGAATTGTTAATTATTCGGTTGAGCAATCCGCGCTTCGATATCTTCTAATGTTTGCAATAATAGACGCTTCGCTTGTAATTGCCAACCCCATTTTTGAATTCTAAAAGCACCGACAGAACCAGCGATGGCTGCTAATAATCCGATGGGTTGATTTAAAGAAATTCCTAATAATAAACCTAAGCCGGCGATTCCCCAAAATGGTAAGGCTACTACTTGTCTTTGTTCTTCAACAATTTGGGCTATTTGATTGGGTTGCATTATCGCTAATAATTCTGACTTGATTTGGCGTTGCTCGGCTAAAGATACTGATAAACCAATTTTGCGCCGCAGCTTTTCAATTTTACGAGCGTCAGTACTGTACTCAGTTAGCTCGTCTTCCGCCATTCTGAGGAGATTTTCTAATTGCGCCATCTTCAATTATATCTTTAATTTCCAATTTGTCTCAATAAGGTGATTATCTCAAATTATTGTTAATCTTTCTTGACTATATCTTGGTATTTTTATTACACAATCCCAAATTTAATCTTTAAAATTGAACATAGGCAAAATAAACTAGCACGCCAAGGCGCAAATAAAAGTTCTCGACAAACTTAGGAGAATTTCTGTAATGCTTGTTGTTCTCCTTGATCCCCGATGATTGCTGCTTGACTCTTATCCCCGGATGCTTAGGAGTACTAGCGATTTTGCACTTATAACCAGAGCATTTACTTGTGAGGTAATTCTGATGGTAACAGTAGCGAAGAATACTTTGTCTGTGGATACAAAAGAGCGATCGCTGATTCTTTGGTTTGATGAGGTGGGAATTGCGGATATTCCCTTAGTTGGTGGGAAAAATGCATCACTAGGGGAGATGATTCGGCAGTTGACACCTAAAGGCGTGAATGTTCCTACAGGGTTTGCAACTACGGCTTATGCTTATCGTTATTTCATCGAGTCTGCGGGGTTAGACGCCCAGCTACGGGAACTGTTTGCAGACTTGGATGTGGAGGATATGAAAAATTTACAAGAAAGGGGTAAAAAAGCACGCGCCCTATTAATGCACACACCATTTCCCCCAGAACTGCGTCAGGCGATCGCATCTGCTTACGAAACTCTCTGCGAACCTTACAATGCAGATACAGATGTCGCCGTCCGTTCTAGCGCTACAGCCGAAGATTTACCCGATGCTAGTTTTGCGGGACAACAGGAAACTTACCTCAATGTTGTTAGCGTTTCTGGCGTGTTAGCGGCTTGTCATCGTTGCTTTGCTTCTTTATTTACCGATCGCGCTATTTCTTACCGTCATACCAAAGGCTTTGACCATTTTAGCGTTGCTTTAGCTGTGGGCGTGCAAAAAATGGTGCGTTCCGATTTAGCCTCTGCTGGGGTAATGTTCTCTATTGAAACAGAAACGGGTTTTAAAGATGCAGCCTTAATTACCGCCGCCTATGGTTTAGGTGAAAATGTCGTGCAAGGTAATATTAATCCTGATGAATATTATGTATTTAAACCGACTTTAAAAGCTGGGTTCCGCCCAATTATTGATAAAAAATTGGGTAGTAAAGAACTCAAAATGGTTTATGATGATGGCTCTAAATTTACGAAAAATATTTTAGTTCCTCAAGTAGAAAGAGGTAAATTTGTTTTAAGCGATGACGAGATATTACAACTAGCAAATTGGGCTTGTGTAATTGAAGATCATTATTCGCGAGTCAATGGTTATTACACTCCAATGGATATTGAATGGGCAAAAGATGGGATTACCAATCAACTATTTATAGTCCAAGCTAGACCAGAAACAGTACAATCGCAAAAGCGGGGAAATATACTGCGGAGTTATCGCTTAGTTAAAACAGAAGAAGCTGCAAAATCTCCCCAGCCGCTTGTTACTGGGCGGGCTATTGGCGAAGCTATTAGTCAGGGAAAAGTTCGTCTAATTTTAGATGTAAATAAAATTGATCAATTCCAACCAGGGGAAGTATTAGTTACAGATAGAACTGACCCCGATTGGGAACCAATTATGAAACGGGCGAGTGCAATTATTACTAACTCAGGCGGACGCACTTGTCACGCAGCGATTATTGCCAGAGAATTAGGCGTACCGGCAATTGTTGGTTGTAATAAAGCTACAGAAATTTTAACAACTGGTCAAGAGGTAACAGTCTCTTGTGCAGAAGGCGATGAAGGACTAGTTTACCCCGGTTTATTACCTTTTGAAGTCCAGGAAGTGCTGTTAGAAAATCTACCCCGCACCCGCACACAAATTTTAATGAATGTGGGTAATCCTCAAGAAGCATTTAGTTTATCTGCTATCCCTAATGATGGGGTTGGTTTAGCGAGGACAGAATTTATTATCGCCAATCAAATTCAAATTCATCCAATGGCGTTAATTCACTACGATGATTTAAAAGATGAATTTGTCAAAGAAAAAATTAACGAAATTACTGCACTTTATGAAGATAAACCCCAATATTTTGTTGATAGATTAGCCCAAGGTATTGGCAGAATTGCCGCAGCATTTTATCCCAAACCTGTGATTGTGCGGATGTCTGATTTCAAAAGTAATGAATATGCCAATCTTTTAGGTGGTAAACAATTTGAACCTGATGAAGAAAACCCAATGCTAGGCTGGCGCGGTGCTGGACGTTACTACGATCCAGGTTATCGGCAAGCGTTTGCTTTAGAATGTCATGCGATTAAGCGAGTACGGGAAGAAATGGGTTTAACTAATGTAATTCCCATGATTCCTTTCTGTCGCACTCCCGATGAGGGACGCTTAGTGTTAGCAGAAATGGCAAAGAATGGTTTACACCAAGGCGCGAATGGGTTGCAAGTTTATGTAATGTGCGAGTTGCCAAATAATGTGATTATGGCGGAGGAATTTGCAGAAGTATTTGATGGCTTTTCTATCGGTTCTAATGACTTAACACAGTTAACATTAGGGCTAGATAGGGATTCTGCATTGGTGGCGCGATTATTTGATGAACGCAGCCAAGGCGTTAAACGTATGGTAAAAATGGCTATCCAAACGGCGAAAAAATGCGATCGCAAAATTGGCATTTGTGGACAAGCACCCAGCGATTATCCAGAATTCGCCCAGTTTTTAGTAGAAGAGGGAATCGACTCGATTAGTTTAAATCCCGATTCCGTCTTAAAAACAATGTTAGAAATTGCCAAAGTAGAGGCTCGTCAGATTTAACAACATTCCCTAATCGCTAAGTTACCCACCACCAATATCTCACTGATGCTTGGTGGTGGGTACTTCATGTTCACTTTCAAAATCACAATGGCAATTTGTAGAACTACATAATGGTAAGGTAGCAGTAGATAGCTTCCAAGCAGCATAAGTAAACAAATGACCAATGACGAATGCCTCAAGGCATAGCACCAACAAAATCAATTATGCCAAATTGTAGGGGCGGGATAACCCCGCCCTTACGAGTTACAGTCTTGGTAAAGTGATTATTGGAATGTGTTTTGATTTGTCAGTTACCAATAACAACTGACAACTGTACGGGCGGGTTTACAGATATCCTCAAATATCCATGACGATCTCCCATAAACCTGCCCCTACTAACAACTGACAACTGACAATTGACAAATGACTAAAAATTGGTTCCGAATTGGACTTGCGGCTATATTCATTTTCTCCTTTGCCTTGCGTTTCTGGGGATTAGATCGATTCAATACCCTAGTATTTGATGAAGTTTACTTTGCTAAATTTGGCAATAACTATCTCACTAATACTCCCTTTTTTAATGCCCATCCACCATTAAGTCAATACATTATTGGCATTGGCATTTGGTTGGGTAAACAATTTCCTTTTTGGCAGCAACCAGTTAATGGTTTAGCAGGTTCTTTACTATCGCCTTGGAGTTATCGTTGGATAAATGCTCTGACTGGTTCATTTATTCCCCTAGTAGTAGCTGGAGTTGCTTATCAAATTAGTCATCGTCGCAGTTTTGCTTTAATTGCCGGATTTTTTACAGCTTGTGATGGCTTATTTCTTGTTGAATCTCGCTATGCACTAAATAATATTTATATTGTAATTTTTGGTTTATTAGGGCAGTGGTTTTTATTATTAGCTTTAGAAAAAAATAAACAAAAACGTGCTTTATGGTTAATTGCTGCTGGTATTAGTTTTGGTGCGTCAATTGGCACCAAATGGAATGGTTTATGGTTTCTTTTAGGTGCTTATTTAATTTGGCTGACTGCTTGGGTATTCCGTTGGTTACATGCGTATTTAAATCGGCAATCTCGTGCTACTCATCAAGATGAAAAGGTACAAACACCACTACAAAAGCTGACGCAAATAAATATTTTTCAGATGGGGTTTTATTTAGGAATTATCCCAGCATTGATATACAGTCTAATCTGGATTCCTCACCTACAATTAGATACAAAATATGGTTTTATTGAAGTACATCGACAAATTTTAAACTTTCACTTGCAGTTGGGTGGTAATAGTCCAGATGTGCATCCTTATTGTGCGGCTTGGTATAAATGGCCGTTGATGACTCGACCAATGGCTTATTATTATCAAACTGCTCATAATTTTACCGATCCTTTACCTGTAATGGGGCCGAATTTATCTGCTGCTAATGGAAAAGTAATTTATGATGTTCATGCAATGGGTAATCCCTTTTTGTGGTGGACTGGGATGGTTGCTATGTTGTTTTTAGGAGGATGGCTATTATCAAAAGTCGTCATTCCTTGGAGAAAACATCAGCAATTGTCTGTACCTGCTAATCTTGCAGTTGATACTTGGATTGGTTTATTTATTGTCTTAAATTATGCTGCTAATTTATTACCTTGGGTAAAAGTCACTAGGTGCGTGTTTATCTATCATTATATGTGTGCTGTGGTGTTTGTATTTTTAGCGATCGCTTGGTTTGTCGATCAATGTCTGCGTAGCTATCATCGGGAATTCCGTGGAGTTGGGGTGACGATTATTTTTCTGATTTTGCTTGGTTTTATCTTCTGGATGCCGATTTATTTGGGCTTACCTCTGACTTCTGAAGGTTATAAACTGCGAATGTGGTTTACCAGTTGGATTTAATCAAACTGCTAGCAATTAACCAACTTTACAAAGATTATACAAATTCAAATAATGTTTGCGATAAATAAATTATTCGCCAGTACACAACTTTTTTGTGCATCTACTAATATGTTGCTTGATTTTCAGATGGGTAGCTTAAAATTACGGATAATTAATTGTTTTTTCCCATAAATTAGATAATTCACCGTAAAGCACCATTAATCAAACTCTTGGCGGTAAAATCAAATTATAAAAAATTATGTATTTTTTTAATCTTTTTCGGATTCATCTGTTAGTCGCTAAAATTTAGCGTACTCAACAATTAAAATGCTTAGTATTATGACATTATTGCCGATATAAATTTGTTGGCTTTCTTAATAGCAAACTTAGGTGTAACACAACTACATATTTAGCGGTTTATTTAATCACTTGTTTTTCATATATCTTATCCCTCGATGATGTGGCTGCCTGTTAAACTGTGAATTGCAAAGCAGAAAAGGGAGATACTGCGTGATGCTACTGAAAGTTAAAAAAATATCAGTATACAAATAATTAAGCTAGCGCAGTTAATGGGTCATGAAATATCAATAATTATATATAAAAGGTAATTTATAGTTTTTTAATTAGCTTTGTTTATTTCCTAAATCTAACAACTGGGAAATTTTGAAATCTATACTGCTGAAGACAAAATTCCCAATGAAGGTATTCATTTACCGAACTGTAACTTAATTGTAAACATCATCAGTAATGTGTAACCTTCAATAAGTAATTAACAACTTATTGATGCTTTACTTTTGATGCTCCCGCCCTATAGAGGAGAAGCGTAATGGTAATGGAATTAGATGTTCAAGGCATGAATGTTAGTAGCTTAAAAGAAGCAGCAATACACATTTCTAGCCGCATTCAGCCTCACGGCGTCCTGATGGTATTGGAGGAGCCTGAGTTAAAGATTCTACAAGTTAGTAATAATACATGGAATGTTTTCGGCATTGCTCCCGAAAATATTTTGCAAAAAAAATTAGAAGAATTACTCGACCCTTTCCAAATGGAGAGAATTAAAGCAGGGATATTGGAAGGGAATCTCGATTATATCAATCCGACTAAAGTTTGGGTGAGAAGAAAGGGCGATGACTATGTCGTATTTGATGCAGTTTTTCATCGCAATCCCGAAGGAATTCTAATTTTAGAATTGGAGCCAGCAATTTCTCAAGAAAATATCCCATTTTTAAGCTTTTACCATTTAGCAAGAGCTTCTATTAACCAACTAGAAAAAACCACAAACCTCCACGATTTTTGTCAAATAATCGTTCAAGAAGTCAGGAATGTGACGGGATTTGACAGAGTAATGCTTTATAAATTTGATGATGATGGGCATGGCTCTGTAATTGCCGAAGAAAAGTTAGATAGCATGGAACCTTACTTAGGGTTACATTACCCAGAGTCAGATATTCCCAAACCAGCGAGAAAATTATTTGCTTCTAATTTTATCAGGTTAATCCCAGATGCATATTCTGAACCTGTACAAATCATTCCCGTAGAAAATCCCAGTAGCCAACGTCCAATTGATT
The DNA here is from genome assembly GCF_014697075.1 of Tolypothrix sp. FACHB-123. Lineage (GTDB taxonomy): Bacteria > Cyanobacteriota > Cyanobacteriia > Cyanobacteriales > Nostocaceae > Aulosira. Next base: position 65,816 of record NZ_JACJRE010000018.1, read on the forward strand.
TAACTAATTCAATTCTCAGAAGTGCGGCTGCGTGTCATTTGGAGTATTTACATAACATGGGTGTAGGTGCTTCTTTGACGATTTCTTTAATTAAAGATGGCAAACTTTGGGGTTTAATTGCTTGTCATCATCAATCGCCTAAATATGTTTCTTACGAATTGCGGAAAGCCTGCGAATTTTTAGGTAGGGTGATATTTACAGAAATTTCTGCCAGAGAAGAAACAGAAGATTACGATTACCGGATGAATTTGGCATATATTCAATCAGTTTTGATGGAATATATGTCTCAAGAAGAGAACTTTATTGATGGCTTAATCAAACACCAGCCAAATCTTTTAGATTTAACTAGTGCTCAAGGTGCAGCTGTATGTTTTGGCGATAATTGTACAGTAATTGGTGAGACTCCTAACGAAGAAGACTTGAGTTTTTTAATTCAATGGCTCAAGAATAATGTGCAGGAAGAAGTATTTTATACAGATTCCCTACCCCAAATTTATCCGGATGCGGAAAAGTTTAAAAATGTCGCCAGTGGTTTATTAGCTATTCCCATTTCTAAACGGAATTACGTTTTATGGTTTCGACCAGAAGTAATTCAAACAGTAAATTGGGGAGGTAATCCCAATGAAGCTTTTGAAGTTAACCAATCAGAAGGAAATTTGCGCCTTGTTCCCCGAAAATCATTTGAATTGTGGAAAGAAACAGTTCGGTTAACTTCTTTACCTTGGCAATTTGCGGAAATCAAAGCGGCACTAGAACTACGCAAAGCCATCATCAATATTGTTTTGCGCCAAGCCGATGAACTAGCACAGTTAGCGCAAGACTTAGAACGTTCTAACGCAGAATTGAAAAAGTTTGCTTATGTTGCTTCCCATGATTTACAAGAACCATTAAATCAAGTAGCAAACTACGTGCAGCTATTAGAAATGCGCTATGAAGAAGAACTCGATGAAGACGCAAAGGAATTTATTAACTTTGCCGTTGAGGGAGTTAGTCTCATGCAAACGCTGATTGACGATGTACTAGCATACTCTAAAGTAGATATGCAAGCGATCGCCTTTGGGTTAACTGAGGTAGAAACACCTTTAAATCGTGCCCTCAGCAATTTACGTGGACGTATCCATGAAACTGGAGCGATAATTACCCACGACCCCTTACCCACTGTGATGGCTGATAGTACACAATTAATGCAGCTATTTCAAAATTTGATCGCCAACGCCATCAAATTCCGCAGCAAAAAACTACCACAAATCCATATCGGAGCCGAAAGATTAGAAGATGAGTGGTTATTCTCCGTGCGGGATAATGGTATTGGCATCGATCCCAGATTTAGCGATCGCATTTTCGTCATCTTTCAACGCCTACACACCAGAGAAGAATATCCCGGTACAGGCATGGGCCTAGCAATCTGTAAAAAAATTATAGAATGCCATCGGGGAAGAATCTGGGTGGAGTCACAGCTAGGTGCGGGTGCAAGCTTCTACTTTACGATTCCAGTCGGAGGCCGCGAGCGTGAGCGTAGAAACGGAAGAAAAACACAGAACAATCTTTTTGGTCGAGGATAATAAAGCCGATATCCGCTTAATCCAAGAAGCACTGAAAAAAAGTACAGTGCCACATCAAGTGGTAATAGTCAGGGATGGCATGGACGCCATGGCTTATTTACGCCAAGAAGGTGAATATGCTAATGCTCCACGCCCTGACCTCATTCTCTTGGATTTAAACCTACCCAAAAAAGATGGTCGTGAAGTACTAGCAGAAATTAAAAGCGACCCCAAACTCAAACGTATACCAGTAGTCGTACTCACAACATCCCGCAACGAGGATGATATTTTCCACAGTTACGACTTGCATGTAAATTGCTACATCACTAAATCTCGCAACCTGAGCCAGCTATTTCAAATCGTTAAGGGAATTGAAGAGTTTTGGCTCTCTACTGCCACGTTGCCGACAGAGTAGGTCTTAGGCAGAGAAGCAGGGACTCAGGAAGCAGAGGAAGCAGAGGAGGCAGAGGGAATAACTAAATAAATACTCAATGCCCAATGCCCAATGCCCCATGCCCAATGCCCCATGCCCAATGCCCAATGCCCCATGCCCCATACCTAATGCCCATTTTCAAAGAGGAGGTAGAACCAGAAAATGATGGCTACAGGCTCAGTAAAAATCTTGTTGATTGAGGACAACTTGGCAGAAGCGAGATTGTTACAAGAGTTTCTGAAGCAAGGCCAATCCCAAGACTTTAGTGTAGTTCATGTTCAACGCTTGCAGAATGCGCTCCAGGAATTAACTAGAGACCAGCCATTATGCTCTTATGATGTCATTTTGTTGGATCTGACTCTACCTGATAGTGAAGGATTGTCATCCTTGCCAACATTAATTAATTATGCGCCTAGCTTACCGATTGTTGTCCTCACCAATACCAATGATGAAGCATTAGCAATCGAAGCAGTCAGACAAGGCGCACAAGATTATTTAGTTAAGCGACAGGTAAATGTAGATGTGTTGATTCGCTCCCTACATTATGCGATCGCCCGCAAGCAAGTTTTAGAATCATTACGGTCAACTAATAAAACTTTAGAAACTCGCGTAGAAGAACGCACGGCTGAACTGGTAAAAGCTAAAGAAATCAACCAGTTCAAATCAGAATTTGTTTCGATGATTTCCCATGACATCCGCAATCCCTTAAACACTATTCTCCTAGCGGCTGGTTTGTTACAAAATAGCGATGATAAGTTGACAAAAGAAAAAAAAAGTGCTCATTTTCAAATGATTCGCTCAGCAATCAAAAACATGGCACAGCTATTAGATGAAGTTTCGTTAATTGGTCAAGCAGATTCAGGTAAATTGCATTGCGAACTCATCTGTCTAGATTTAGAGAATTTTTGCCGTCAACTTGTGGAAGAAGCGCAATTAAATCTTAAAGATAAGCAAATTAATCTTGTATTTACCAGTGCGGGAGAATTTACAGATGCTCTCTGGGATGAAAGCTTACTGCGGCATATTTTGGGTAATTTGCTGACGAATGCAATTAAATATTCCCTCCCCGGTGGTACAGTCAAATTTGAATTAATAGGTAAAGAAAAAGCGATCGCCTTTCGGATTCAAGATTATGGGATTGGCATTCCCGAACCCGACCAAAAACACTTATTCCAGCCATTTCAACGTGCAGAAAACGTCGGTTCTATTCCTGGTACAGGCTTAGGGTTAGCAATTGTGAAAAAATGTGTTGACGCACATGGCGGCGAGATTTTTGTGAATAGTACAGTGGGAATAGGTACAACCTTTACTGTTATACTCCCCCTACTAAAACTATAATCTCTGCATATGCGATCGCCTTGACTCTCACTTACCAGATACGGTTCTAACCAGGGTCAGAATCTGGAGACTTGACGCAAAAATGGTTAAATTTTTGATTGGTAACTGACTCCATCCACCAACAAACGTGGTAAAAGCTTAAGATCGACATCAAAATATACTCGTTCTTAAACTTATTGGAAGCTGACGATCATGAGCCGAGAGCAGTTATTGCAACGAATTTTGCTAATCGATGCTAACCCAGTCGATCGCGCTCTGATTGTCCAAGCACTGACTTGCGATTTACCAGGACTTGACATTAGAGAAATTGTTAATTCTGATGAGTTAACGCAGGCGATGGTAGAGCGTAACTTTGATTTGGTAATCAGCGATTATCAGTTAACCTGGACAACCGGACTAGAGGTTTTGCAGACTCTGAAAGCGCAGTTGGGCGATTGTCCTGTGATTATGTTTACAAATTCAGGTAACGAAGAAATCGCCGTCGCCGCCATGAAAGCAGGGTTGGATGATTATGTCATCAAATCGCCAACGAATCTGGCTCAATTGGTGCAAGCAGTTCGTAATGTCTGGTATCAAACTCAAACTCGTTGTCAAACAGCTAAAGCTTTACGCAAAAGCGAACGTCGCTTATCTACTTTGATTAGCAACCTACCTGGTTACGTGTACCGGGTTGCTAACGATCGCAATTACACTCCAGAATTTATCAGTGAAGGAGTAATTAACATCACTGGTTATTCTCAGGAGGAATACTTAATTGATCGCACAATTTCCTGTGGTCAGGAAATTCATCCCGATGACCGCGATCGCATTTGGCAATTGGTGCAGCGAGCAGTCGCACGCCAGCAACCCTATGAGTTTGAGTTTCGGATTATTACGAAATCGGGAACCCAGAAATGGGTTTGGGAGCGGGGACGGGGTGTATTTTCTGCCAGCGGTCAACTCCTGGCTTTGGAGGGTTTTGTTACAGATATTTCGGCGCACAAAGCTGCTGAAACTGCGCTGCAAGAATCGCAACAATTATACCAAACATTAGTGGAAAATTCTCCGGATATTATCGAACGTTTCGATACTCAGCTGCGGCATCTTTATACTAGTCCAGCCCTAACAAAAATTACAGGAATTCCCGCAGAGATGTTTTTCGGCAAAACCTGTCGCGAACTGGGAATGCCAGAGATGATGGTTAAAACCTGGGAAGCTGCTGCCCAAGCAGTCCTAACAACAGGACAAAAGCAGCTGATTGAATTTGAAACGCCAACCTTGAATGGAGTGCGTTGCTTTGAAATGGCGATCGCGCCAGAAGTGACTCGCGAAAACACCATCCAATCGATACTTTGTATTTCGCGAGATGTGACTGATCGCAAAGCAGCCCAAATTGCCTTGGAGCGTCAAGCAAAGCAAGAACAAAGCTTAAATCGAGTCATTCAAAGCATTCGCAGTTCCCTGGACTTAGCAACAATCTTCTCTACAACCATAGCAGAAGTCACAGAATTATTGGGCGTGCATCGAACTACTATCGTCCAGTATTTCCCTGAGCGCCAATGTTGGCAAGTTCTGGCGACCCATCGCCAAGATCCATCACTTTTAGATACAACAGGTTTAGAAATTCCTGATGAAGGCAATCCCTATGCGGCACAACTCAAGCAACTCCAAGTAGTACAGATAAATACTATTGATAGCGTTACAGATCAGATTAACCTGAAAATTTCCGAGATACTTCCGCCTGCTTGGTTGTTAACACCCATTATCGTTAACGGTACAATTTGGGGCAGCTTATCTCTGTCAAAGCCGATTGCAGAAGCTCCTTGGAGCCAGGAAGAGATAGAACTAGCGCATAAAGTCGCAGATCAATTAGCGATCGCCATTCAGCAAGCACAACTCTATCAACAAGTACAACAAGAACTCAGCGATCGCCAGCGCGCCGATGCTGCTTTACAACAACTCAACCAGGAGTTAGAACAGCGAGTTCAAGAACGCACTTCCCTACTAAAAATGGCGCTCTCTGCTGCCAAAATGGGCACTTGGCAGTTGAATCCAGAGACGAAAATGGTACATTGGTCGCCAGAAGAATATGCCTTATTTGGCTTTAAAACCGATGCCCAAGGACGTGTTCTCGATCAAAATGGCAGAGAAATTAGTCCCCATCCCACCTTCGAGTTATTTTTGAGTTGCGTTCATCCCGACGATCGAGACTATGTAGTCCAAAAAACTCAGCAAGCGATCGCACAAGGTTCTTCATTTGAAGTTGAGTATCGATTGCTACGCCGAGAAGGCTGTTGGTTGTACGCACGAGGTGCTTGTGTATTGAACGAACAGGGACAAGCTATTCGTCTAGCGGGAATTGCTATGGATATTACCAATCGCAAGCAAGCTGAAGAAATTCTCCGCCACCAAGCTAGACAAGAGCAAGTGTTGCGGCTAGTTACCCAAGAAATCCGTCAGTCTCTCAATTTGGATGCCATACTCACAACGGCTGTAACTGAAGTCAGGCAAACATTGCAAGCCGATCGGGTGGCAGTTTATCGGTTTAATGACGATTGGAGTGGAAATTTTATCGTCGAATCAGTTGCACTAGGCTGGGTTGAGCTAGTTAAACCCAATATCAAGAAAGTGTGGGAAGATACTTATTTGCAAGAAACTCAAGGAGGACGCTACAAAAATCGCGAAACCTTTGCCGTTGCCGATATTTACACAGTTGGGCATCAGGATTGTCATATTGCCCTGTTAGAACAGTTTCAAGCTAGAGCTTATGCGATCGCGCCAATTTTTAGCGGCGAAAATCTTTGGGGTTTGTTAGCCGTCTACCAAAACGCAGCTCCTCGTCATTGGCAGTCTTGGGAAATAGATCTGTTACAGCAAATAGCTAACCAATTGGCGATCGCTATTCAACAGTCTGAACTCTACAAGCAACTCCAAGTTGAACTGCAAGAACGCCAACAAATTGAAGAACAAATCCGCACCTCCCTCAAAGAAAAAGAAGTTTTATTGCGTGAAGTTTATCACCGGGTGAAAAACAATATGCAAATGGTTTCTAGCCTGTTAAGTCTGCAAGCCAGTAGCATTGACGATCCTGCCGTACTCAAATTACTCACTGAAAGCCAGGGTCGAGTCAAAACAATGGCACTGGTTCATGAACGGCTCTACCGTTCCCAAAACCTAGCCCGCATTAACTTTGCCACCTATGTGCAAAAACTTGCTCAAGACTTGGTGCGTTCCTATACATCAAGCAAATCATTTATCCGTGTTTTGCTGGATGTGGCAGACCTAGAACTAGACATAGATACAGCTGTTCCCTGTGGCTTAATCATCAATGAGCTAGTGTCTAATGCCTTGAAGTATGCTTTTCCCCAGCAAGCAGGCGAAATCACTTTGCAATTTTGGCAGCATGATACTGAGTATTATTGTCTAGTTGTCAAAGATAATGGAATTGGAGTACCTGCTCATATCGATCCCAAGCATACTACTTCACTAGGAATGCAACTTATCTACGGGTTAACAGAACAACTTGGAGGTAAGCTGCAACTAGATAGACAAGGAGGCAGTCAGTTTAAGATTTTCTTGAAAAAAAGGTTGTAATGTCTATGCCGCAAGTTTCTTCTCCGCCCACCATTTTGATTGTCGAAGATGAATGGGTAATTGCTCTAGATATCAAACAACATCTGCAAAAATTAGGCTATAGCGTTTCTGGAACTGCTAATTCTGCCGAAAAAGCTTTGGAACTTGTTGCTACCACCAAACCCGCTCTAGTGTTGATGGATATTTACCTGCAAGGCGACAAAAGCGGAATTGAAGCAGCAGAGCAAATTCGCCAACAGTTTCAGATACCTGTTGTATTTCTCACTGCCCATGCCGATGAAGCAACTTTAACACAAGCGATCGCTACCCATCCCTACGGCTATATCGTTAAACCTTTTGAAGAACAGGATCTGATTATTGCTATTCAGGTAGCCTTAGCCAACCATCTCGCCGAACAAGCTATCAGACAAGCACTACAGAAAGAAAAACAACTCAACGAGCTGAAATCTCAATTTGTTTCCATTGTCTCCCATGAGTTTCGCAATCCCTTAAGTTCCCTACTCATGACACTGGAACTGTTTGAACAGCCAGATCTTCTCACCCCCCAAAAGCGACAAGCTCATATCGAACGGGGAAAAGCGACTATCAAGCACATGGCGCAATTGATCACAGATGTTTTGGTTCTCGGCCAAGTAGAACAAGAGCAATTTCACTTTCAACCAACACTCGTCAATATTTCCCAGTTCTGCTCCTACCTAATAGAAGATATCCAATCCCGTTCGCAAAGCACAGATAGACTAGTATTTACCGTGAACGGATGCGACGAAACAGCAAATCTTACCTATGAGCTAGATCCAAATTTATTGCAACATATCCTCACCAACTTGCTGGAAAATGCTCTAAAATATTCGCCACCAACCAGCAAAGTTACCTTTAAGTTACGCTGTGAGCCAGATTACATTCAATTCGAGATTCAAGATCGAGGAATTGGACTAACCGATCAAGATCTGACAAAGCTATTTACGCCCTTTCATCGAGGAATGAATGTCAGCAACATTCCCGGTACAGGATTGGGGTTATCAATCACCAAAAAGTGTGTTGATGCACATAGGGGACAAATCTTAGTTGACAGTAATGTTGGTATCGGCACAACTTTTACTGTTATCCTACCAGCACTGAAAATTCTTAACTCCAATCCTAACCTCTACCAGCCCAACCATGATTAACTCTCATGCTCGATCAGGCTGTTGACCGTTGACCGTTGACAATCAACAGTTAACAGTCAACTTTTCCCCACCAGTAGTTGTGCAATTTTGACGCGCATTCGCTTACTAATTTTTACACGTCAAATCGGTTTATTTGATATAAAATATCACTGCTATAAACTAATGTTGTAAATATTAAATGTTCGTATAAGCCAAAAATCAAGCATATTTACCTCAAAATCAAAAAATATTAATGATAGGCTTTAAGTATTATTATCTATTACTGAGATATTCTTTTATTCATTGATACAATTTACCGATTGCTTTCGGGATTAAGAGAATATGTTTAATCAAAATTTTGTAAGTTTTGCTACAGAAAATCCAAATTGATTTTTTTGCATAAACCAAATGAATTTTCTGGAGAAAAAAAATGTATTTTGTGTAGAGAATAACTAATTTTTATGCATAATAGATACAAATATCAGGGGTGAAAAATTTTGATTCAGCAGAAGTTGCTAAGAGTTAATCGCTCTGTCTAGCTAATTTAAATGCGAATATTATTAACAACCCTTGGTAAAGGTTGCATGGAAGCAAATAAGTAAAATCAAGGATAAACAGCAGTTTACCTAAAGACGGTCAAAGCCAAGTTATTGGTCGAAACTTCATCTACTTAGGACTTGACTTTACATCGCAACCCAATGTAACATATACTACTTTATAGGTGTGCAGAAATTCCCACATTAATTGTTGCTTATAGCAATTAATTATGGATATTTCGTGGAGAGGAAAACGGAAAATATGTCTCATACATTGTGGAAGAATCTGGTATTACTACCAGTGTTTTTGGGTGCAAATGCATTAGCTTCGTCTAGTGTCATGGCTGCGGAAATATTAAATGCTTCTAACTCAGAAGCAGGAAAAAATACCATTGATACTGCCGTTGCAATAGAGCAACCAAAAGCTAGTCAGCAATTACTTGCTCAAGCGAAAACTGATGAGAACAAAGTTTTAATCAGTGACGCTAATAATCAAGATTCAATGTCTCAAGTTACGTCAGTTTCCCAATTTTCTGACGTACAACCAACCGATTGGGCATTCCAAGCATTACAATCTCTCGTTGAGCGCTATGGATGTATCGCCGGATATCCCAATGGAACTTATCGGGGAAATCGTGCTTTAACTCGGTATGAATTTGCTGCGGGTTTAAATGCTTGTTTAGATAGAGTTAATGAACTAATAGCCACAGCAACTGCTGACTTAGTCACCAAACAAGATTTAGCTACCCTCCAGCGTTTACAAGAAGAATTCTCCGCAGAACTAGCAACCTTACGCGGTCGAGTAGATTCTTTAGAAGCACGTACTGCGGAATTAGAAGCAAATCAATTTTCGACAACAACCAAGTTAATTGGTGAAGCAGTTTTTGTCGTCACTGATACCTTTGGCGAGAACAACAATAACAAAACTGTCTTTCAAAACCGGGTACGTTTAAACTTCCAAAGCAGCTTCACTGGTAGAGATACACTAAACACTAGACTTGCAACTAGCAATGCGGTGGGATTGACTTTACCAAATAACACATTTGAGGGTACTCAAACTTTTAACTTAGCACCCACTACCAATAACAGTGTTGCCGTAGACTGGTTGTCATACTATTTCCCTCTGGGTAACTCCCAAGTATACTTAGTAGCCACTGGCGGTATTCACTCCGATTACGCTCCTACCGTTAACCCCTACTTTGAGGATTTTGACGGCGGTAATGGTGCTTTGTCTACCTTTGCAACAGAAAGCCCAATTTACCGGATTGGTGGTGGTGCAGGTGCAGGTGTTAACTTCGTCTTTGGTGGTGAAAACAGTAGTTTCAAACCTTCCATTAGCTTAGGTTACCTAGCATCCCAAGGTAATAACCCAGCACCAAATGCAGGTTTATTTGAAGGTAATTATGCTGCTCTAGCACAATTAAACCTCAACCTTGGCAATCGTCTGAGCGTGGCTGCAACCTACGTTCACGGTTATCATAGCGCCAACAGTGCTTTATTTGATGCTGGTTTTATCAATAGTGGTGTAGTTGGAACTTCACAAGCCAACTTTGTCGGTGGTGGTAATCCATATCAGAGTAACTCCTACGGTTTTGGGGCGGCTTTCAAACCCAGCGACAAACTGTCAATTAGTGGCTTTTTAATGTACAGCGACGTTACAGACTTAATTGGCAATAATAATGGTGAAGTCTGGAGTTATGGCGTTGGTGTCGCTTTACCCGATTTAGGTAAAAAAGGCAACCTTTTAGGCATTTTTGCAGGTGCCCAGCCATACTTAGGTAGTGTAGGTGGCGATCGCCCTTACCACATTGAAGGCTTCTATAAATATCGTGTCAGCGATAATATCTCCATTACTCCTGGTGTGATTTGGTTAACCAGCCCTGGTCAAGTTCCCAATGGGGATAACGCCGTAATTGGTACTTTAAGAACCACTTTCACCTTCTAAATTCTCCACAAGGAAAAGTACAAAGGCGGTGAGGTTAATTCCTACACCGCCTTTAGTAGTAATTACGGCTGGGTTTAACCCAGAAATTTCCAGACCCCACCCTTTCTGTCAACCGTCAACACTTCGAGTGAGCTTCAGTGACCACCGTCAACCGTCAACAACCATAAATATTCAAGTAGTCGCAGACAATTTGACTTGAACAATTAAATCGTTGCAATCCCAATCGCTACTGGCTCCTACTGTATCCTCAAAAGCAAAGATGTTGTTTCCTAAGAGGCGAACATGACTGTTTTTTCCCGGATTCGCACCGATAAATGGGCTGTAAACTGCTAAGTCACTGGAATTACTATTTAAAATTGCTTCCACAGTGGTATTAGCAATAATATAAGGTGCAAACAGCCAACCTGATTCAAAACTGCTGCTGAAAGTAGCTGTACCTTGATTGCTTACCTTTAAATCAATACCCTCAACACGAGCGCGCAGCATTGCTTTAAGATAACCTGCATCCCCTGGACGGAAGTCAATTTTGCCATCGCGATCGCTATCAATTCCACCATCTGCATCGTCTATTCTACAGAAGCCTATCAAGTTGTCGTAAGCAGCTTCTCTGTGGACTATAAATTCTGCTTTTACTTTAGTTTTGGCTTCCCGTAAATCAATGACTTCGCCTTGATGTTTTCCTTGCAAAGCTGTACCTAGAGGGATGTCTTGATTAGTTTCCTTAAACTTAATGACTAAATCCCTACCTCCAATACCTAAACCTTTCCAAGCTAGAGAGAACCCCTCAGTTTCTGTGCTTACCACACTGAGATTGGTCGCAGATGAAAAGACTACCTCGGAGAAAGAAGTTTGTCCAGACAGCACAGAATAACTTGTGCTGCTTTTGATTGTGTAGAATCTCAAGTTTGTACCTGAGTTGAATTCTAATAAGTTTGGCAGATCGGCAGGATTAAAACCAGTGGGTGCATTAGCAATAGCAGAACAAACTATCTTTGCTCGCTTGAGAGCTACTTCTGCGTAACCAACTGCACTAGGAGCAATTCCGTCAATTGTACCTTGTGCATCGTCAACGACAAACACACCTATCTCATTGACTGTTTGAGAATTACTACCTTCAATTTTGATTGACAGTTTTGCTTTATCACCTTTAATTTTACTTTTGACAGTAAAGATATTCTCAGTAACATTAGTTATCTTGATAGTGGTTTTCACCTCAGAAGTTGTAAAAAACCCAAGCTGCTCAAAATTAATAGAAAAATCTTTATCAACGAAAAGTCCTCCACTGTCAGTAGTACGGACGCGGATATTGTAAATAGATTTAGTCGCAGAATATTTAATTTTTAGACGACCCTCTTCGATAATGAACGCATCATTATCAGTATCACCAGTGCCTTGAACTAAACTGTAAATGTGTTTCTCTGTTTTGTGTGTATCAGTGGTGCGGAAGATACCAATAAGTTTGTCATCATCGCCATAAGCATCATCACTGTCATCATCACCACTACCATCACCATATTCATCATCGTCGTCACCATCACCATATTCATCATCGTCATCGTCATCGTCATCGTCATCGTCATCGCTGACAGCGCTAAATATTAACTCTGTTGGGGCGGAATTATAATACAGTACTGAGATGCTACCAGACTCAGCATCTGCTACTACCAAGTCAGATTTGCTGTCATTATCTATATCTCCCACAGCAACGTAATCTAAAGATGTTTCTACTGTGAAATTAGTCGCAGTACTAAAACCCGCCTTACCGTCATTCAACAGCACCGAGACTTGCTTCTGCTCAGGGTTTGACAATACTAAGTCAACTTTGCCATCACCATCTATATCTTCCAAGACAACAGAATTAGAACTTGTCCCAATTGTGAAATTAGTGGTATTACCAAAGCCACCATTACCATCGTTCAACAGTACTGAGACATTACCAGAGGCATAGTTTGCTACTAACAAGTCAAGTTTTTGATCGCCGTCTATGTCTCCCACGACAACGCCAGAAGGTACAATCCCGACTGTGATATTGGTAGGAGGATCAAATCCGCCCATACCATCGTTGAAAAATACGGATACATTTTCCTTTTCAGCATCCCCCACTACCAAGTCAATTTTGCCATCACCGTTGATATCTCCTAGTACAACCATCGAAGGTTTAATATCTAACGCGATCGGGCTGGGAGTACTAAAACCACCTATACCATTGTTGGAAAATATAGAAATGCTTTTGTTTTCAGCGGACGCTATTACCAAATCAACTCGATCATCATTGTTTATAGCTCCCACCGCAATGGAAGTAGGAGTTGTCCCGACTGTAAAATTAATAGCTTCATCAAAGCCGCCACGATCATCGTTTAAGAATACTGAGATGTTTTCGTCATCAACGTTCGCCACCAATAAGTCAGGTTTTTTGTCACCGTTTAAGTCTTTGACTACGACAGAAGAAGGACGCGAATCAACTGGAAATTGATTAGCACTTGTAAATGATAGGCTCATGATTTTTCCGTGAAGCGTGTGTTGGCTTCCTCACCCGTTTATTTTTAGCTTGTAAAAGAGGCAGCAAATTTAATTTTATTCATTGCAATGGTGAGGAATACATCATCAGGTTATTGTGAAAATCATGAAAAAAGCTTCAGTAAACTTACTATGAATTTCTTCAGGAAAAATACTTAATACCTGGAAGATAAAGTTTGATATTTTGTGATAAAAATATCTTGACTGGTCAAAAAAAAACTTAAAAATAACTAAAAAATAAAAGTACTTTTAATAATGCTAATGATCGCTGGATATTGATTTTATCTATGATTGGTTGCTCAAATATGAATTATTGCACTAAGAGTCATGCAGGGAGAAATTTGCCACGAGCATCCAGCTTTTAATCTTATTTTGAATAATCATTCCCTAGTTCAACTGCTTCTACTCGATTTACTCATGCGAGTTTTAAGTGTATTTAAGTTTATTTATGAATATTTTGCGTAATTTTACTGATGTTGAGCAAATTAGACTAAAAAATGTCTGGGCAATATTTCCCCAGCGCGAGTATAAAAGATAAATTACTTAGCTCAAATATATTCTCTGGATAGAGCGAAAATTAGCATGGCAAATCGGTTGCGAAAACTGACATCCAAGCCTTTAGGGAAAAATCAGCCTCGTGCAGGTATGAAGTATCTGTTTGTGAAACCCCAAAACAATAGTCAGTTGGGAAATTGGTTAATATCAACACTAGCGATCGCTGCATTGGCTAGCAGTGTGGGATTAGTAATGACTTTTGCCTGGATTAGCATTCTCTTTATCTTCAATCCAGAGAAAATTATTTGGCTAAATAAATATTTACCAGAATGGGCGCAAATTACAGTTGTTAATGAGGGTGAACGACCTCAAACGCTCAAACAAATTAAAATCGCTCTGGGTCAAAAAAAGCTTGTAGCTGGGCAAACCCTAACTTTGGCTAAGGATAAAAAAAACTCTTTCTTACTACCAGTTATTCAACAGCGCTCCAATTGCCAATTAGATTGTCAAGTAATTGTCGAACTGAGGGTATATCAAGAGTCCCAAGATTTGGAATTTCAATCCCTACCGGAAAAATATTATCATCTGGTTTCCCAATTAAAGACGGCCGGGCCGGAAGAAGCCTTTGTTTTAGCTTCCACAGATGAAGCTAGTAGAGTAGACAATGCAGAAAACAGCCTTCCCTTACCCTTAAATGAGTTAGAAACCTTTCCCAGTGACAAGTCATCATCAGGTATTTGGTTTGATTTACAAGGTAAATTACCTCAAGGCGCAGGTGCGATCGCCTACGGTAAAATTGTCTACTACAATTCCCAACGCAGTCAGTTGCATGAGATGTTGGCGTGGAAAAGCCCCAATGGACAAGTACCTAAATGGCAGCAAGTAACTGGCGATGCTACCAAAGAATTAGTGATCGATCAAACAGTCGGGTTAGAACCACAGTTACGCATTTATCAAGTTAAACCTTTAAATTTGGCGGCTCAACCCATTGAATTAGCAGAAATTTCCCTGAAAATACCAGCATTCAAAGATAATGCTTACGAAGATGCTTTGCTACTCGCCCGCAATGGATTATGGACGCCAGCCTATGAATGGTTGCAATCTATCCAAAAACAGCGAAAACAAGCGTTTCCACCAGCAGCACAAGCACAAATGACTGTAATTCAACTGCATTCGCAAATCACTAAAAGCCAAGCCGATCAAATTTGGGCAATTCCTAGCCAAGAGGTACTCGCAGATTTGATTGATGGTCGCTGGGAGAAGGCTTTACAGGTATTTGCTGCATCATCAGAGAATGTCCAAGAAATTGCAACCCTACTGCAAATGGATGGCGGTAGGTTATGGAATCGCGCCACAACTGCATTGCGCGTCAATCCTAAACGCTCAGAAGTTGCAGCTTGGGGAGCATTAATTTTAGCAGTGCAACGAGGAGAAGAACGGGCAATTTCTTGGTTGCAAGCCCAACCACAAATTAGTTCCGATACTCTAACTCGCATTCAAGATTTATTAGTCATGCTCAATCATCAAGGAGTCAAACCGAAAATTATTTCCACTCATCCCAGCCGCATTGTTGGTGCAGTACAACCAATAACACAAGTTATTAGCAGCGATTGGCTAAGACCAAACCCCCAAGGAACTCTCAAACTTCCAGATAACGAAGTTTGGTATCAGATAGAGGTGAGTGCATTTCATGATGGTAAACGCTGGCTAAATTTTCCCTTTGCCAATTTACAACTACCAAAAATTTCTCCGGCGAAATTTCTTTGGGAAACTTTAGGTATTTATTCTGATCCAGGAATTTTACTCGTCATTTGGTTACCCAATGGCGAACAACAAATTACTACTGCCACAATTCAAGGGATAAAAATACAGGATGGAGTTTTACGCCTATTAGTAGCCGGACAAAAAATTGCTAACGACCAAAATAACTGGCTGCAACCCCAGCCATTAGCTTTGACAGATGCGGCGCTGGAATGGGTACAACCATCGCCCTTGACGGTGGAACAACTATCTCAACAAGATCCCGCCAGGGTGAAAATATTGCTACCTACGGTGTGGCGAACTTTACAAAAATCAGGGCAAATTCCCCCAGGTACTATGCCAAGCGTGCCACAGATGCAGCAACAACTAGGTTATTGGCCTGTACAGGTGATGAATTTAACCAATAATCCTCAGCCAGAAACTGTACTGACTATTTCCACAGAAGCGATCGCCGCCTTGCAGGAATCGCTGAAGCAGGAAATTGAACCAACAAAAAATTTATCTCGTCCCCGCACTCTTATCTTGTCTAATAGTGGTAAAGTACTTTATACTGATTTTCAATCAAATTCCGAGCAATCACTGACAGCGATCGCAAAGCTGTCAGACCTGTCATCTCTGGCATTGTTAGTGGAGAATGGCAATAAGTATAGCCTCAAGCGCTGGTCAAAGAAAAATCAACGCTTTGAATAACAGCAACAATCCGGCTGAAGTATGCAGACACCCGGAGGGTGCCTTATCGGAGGCTAATCATAAATTCAGTGGCAGTGAGTGCAACCTCATCAGTAAGGTTACTGGATTGAATCTTCGGCAGCTAAGAAATAAAGACAATTTCTTGATGTTGCCTTCAGCCTCCAGACTTCAGACTACGGTTTGCTTAACGTTCTTGGCTATTGCTAGACAGACGTTGCTCTTTGAGATTCTGCAACTGCATCAGCAAAGAGTCAATCTCTGCTTGCAAGTGCATAAATTTGATTTGCTGATCGTCTTGGTAATAAGACTTGTTTAACTTGCTTGCCCAAGCTTCTTGGGAAGAGCGGTCAGAAACACTAGATGAATAGGTAGACATAGTTAACTCGATCCACAACTCAACTCACACCATTAGAGATATTATAATAATGTAGTTTTAAGCTTTGTTAAATAATTGTATCGTTTCTATCACTTACTCTAATAGATTTGGAGTTATGTGATAAGAGACTCCAATTGTCACAGATGTGTTCCAGAGAAAACATCACAAAGCTGTGAGGAAAACGGTAAATAAAACTTATGGTAAAACGCCAAAGCCATAAGAAATTACTTGATTCTTGTGTTGAGCGCCGCTAGTGGTGCAAGATGTGTACCACTGGTATTTTTCTGTTTGCACTAAAAAAATTTGTATAAATCACCGTGACTGTAAGCCCGTCTGTTGCTAAATCTCATCGCCAACCTTGGCCTGGACTGATAGAAGCCTATCGTGAATACTTGCCTGTCAGCGAAAAAACGCCGGTTGTTACTCTGTTGGAGGGTAACACGCCTTTGATCCCAGTACCAGCGATCGCAGAACGCATTGGTAGACAAGTGCGCGTGTTTGTGAAATACGATGGTCTCAACCCCACTGGTAGCTTCAAAGACCGGGGAATGACCATGGCCATTTCTAAAGCGAAGGAAGAAGGCGCTAAGGCGGTGATTTGTGCCAGTACGGGTAACACCTCAGCAGCAGCCGCTGCTTACGCCAGACGGGGGGGAATGAATGCCTTTGTGCTGATTCCCGATGGGTATGTAGCTTTAGGTAAGTTAGCCCAAGCTTTGTTATACGGTGCGGAAGTATTAGCGATTAAAGGAAATTTTGACCGCGCCTTGGAAATTGTCCGGGAAATGGCCCAAAGCTATCCCATTACCTTGGTGAATTCGGTTAATCCCTACCGCTTAGAAGGGCAGAAAACAGCCGCATTTGAAATTGTCGATGTGCTGGGTAATGCTCCAGATTGGCTGTGTATTCCTGTAGGGAATGCGGGAAATATTTCTGCTTACTGGATGGGCTTTTGTCAATATCACCAAGCTGGGAAATGCGATCGCTTACCCAAGGTGATGGGATTCCAAGCCGCAGGTGCAGCCCCCTTAGTCAATGGCCAGCCAGTAGCGCACCCGGAAACCATTGCTACAGCGATTCGCATTGGGAATCCAGCGAGTTGGGAAAAAGCGATCGCCGTCAAATCAGCCAGTCAAGGAAACTTCCACGCCGTCACCGATGCCGAAATTCTTGATGCTTACCGCCTTTTAGCATCAACCGAAGGTGTATTTTGCGAACCAGCCAGCGCCGCTTCCGTCGCTGGACTGTTGCAAGTCAAAGACCAAATCCCCTCAGGAGCCACCGTCGTTTGCGTCCTTACCGGCAATGGACTGAAAGACCCTGATACAGCTATTAAGCACAGCAACAGTCAATTCAAACAGGGAATTGCCGCAGAATTAGGAGCCGTAGCCGAAGCAATGGGATTTTAAAAATCCGTAGGGGCGGGGTTTTCCCGTCCTGAAGAATTCAGATTTTGAGAAATTTGAATCTCTTGAATTGGCGATACGGATTCTCTAACTGTCTTGCTAAGCTTTAATTGTCCTATTACTTTCAATCTCAATTGAAATTTAAATGGGCTAAAAAGATTGATGTAATTACCATTAATCAAACGAATTTGACTAATCAGGTGAGTAGTGACAATTTTATTTGTTTGGTATTGGGTAACTGGATTATGAAAATTATAATTCTTAATTAATTCATCATTACTAGTGAGAAGAATCCCTAAGATTAAAGAAGAAAATTTTTCAATATTAGTTAGGCGAGCGTCCAATATATCTATAAAAAATTCTTGAATAAATTCCCGAATGACTAGAATACTCATAAACGAATAATCTATGAGAATTTTACTAGCTTTCGACAAATCTTTTTTCAAGGTAATTGTTGCTTGTTGATAATCAATAGTAAAATCAGTATCTTCCTCAAGAAGAACTTGTTCCTGATCAAAAATGAGATGACAGAGAGTGAAACCCCGAACCGGGGTTTTATCTAGTTGATAAGTCAACCCTGTTTGTTGAAGATCGATGATGATTTCTTGGTGCAGTTCTTGTAACTGTGGCTGATTAGAACTGCTTTCTTTAATATTTTGACTGATTTCTAAGCTACTAGGATAAATACCAATGAGTGGTAGGGATTCATCTGTGGTATCAGTAAGTGGTAAAGCCAGAATATGATTTGTTGGCTGGGGGATGAATCCAGCCAGTTCTGTTTGCAGCAATTCGCTAATGTTTAGCAGTAAATTTTGAATCACGGCTATTGTGCATTATTGTGCATTATTGATGGTTTCTAATATCAAGATCATACCTTTGATAAAAGCACCGACACCAGTGAAATTAGCTGCGGTCACTGTACCAGTAAAGACAACATTACCAGATTCACGCTATCTGCTTGTTAATCTCTAATTCTGAAATTGGGGATATCCAATTAAAAAATAACAAAATTTTAAAGTATAAATAATAACAAACTATATATTTTAAATCAGTTTGTAGTAAGCACCAAAGTGCTTCATAACAAAGGACTGAAGTCCTTACTACGAATTGATTAAGCCAAAATTGCCGCTAATAAAAATAGGCTGTCTACTAAAATAGTGCTTAAAACTGCCCCACCAAAAGCATACCAGTGTCGTTGCTGGTTGAATAAAGGTACAATTCCCAAACTTAACAGTAGCAAAGCGAGAATGACTGCCCAAGTTTGCCCCCAAGGTGTTTGTACTTGCATGAGAGCAGTTTGTAGAATTTCTGAGACTTCCTCAGGCTCTACTCGCATAATTTGCCGCCAATAAGGCATTAAATCTACTACATAAAAATATACATCCGTTAAGACTGTACCGAATAAAGAACCTAAATAAAACCAACTACCAACTTTGTTCCAATTCCGCGCCAAACACCAACAGGCAAAAGGTAATCCTATCGACTCTACTGGTAAATGCCATAAGGGTTCCCAGCGTAACCATCCCCAGTAAATCGCGCCTGCTAGCCAACTCCAGCTGAAACCTAAGAGCAAATCACCCCAAAGATAAGTTGCTGAACGTGACATTAAGGTAAAACTCAGCCATACCCAAAATCCTGTCATCGCCAAACTTAAACTAGGAAGCGATCGCACTAACGGTGCTTCAATAAACACTGGTACAGATACCAAAAATACAGCCGCCGCTAACACTAGCCAAAGCTTTGTCGCAGCAGGAGAAATTGGCAGATTAGGCGATTGCGAGAGTGTTGTCTCTAATTCACCTATACCTGTATGTCCCTGAGTAATGCTGTGTAACTCAGTATCTATAGGGTTGGTAGAAGTACCGTAAGATGACAATGTATTATTAATCAACGTTTTTAATAATTGTTACTAAACTTTATCTTACTTAAGATATCACACGAAAAAATCCCCCCCTGGGGCATATTTATCTTACCTGATTTTGCGGAAAACGGATGAGGGGACAAGGGAGGCAAAGGAGACATGCCCCATGCCCAATGCCCAATGCCCCATGCCCAAACTATTCGCGATCGCACAAACTTTAAAAGATAATCGTCAAGCCTTAATCTATTTGAGCGCAAAGCTAGCCATTAACCGCTACTCTCTGAATTGGAGAGTGCTAAATTAATGGCGCGGCTTCGTGGGGATAAATAAAAACCCGCAGCTTTGTTTTGTATTATCCTGGCAAGTTCGCCAGATAGTTGATTTGTGTAATTGGTTGTAGTCTCAGCGATCGCAGGTAAGCTAATGGCTTTATTTAAACGTCAAAGGTTCTTAATGTTGAGTGCGGTATCTGCTACTGTTTCCGTAGCCGCATTTCCGCTGCAAGTTCTCAGCGCCCAGCCTAGCCCAGTGGATGAGGGGGTGCAACAAATGAATATTTTGCAAGCAATTATTTTAGGTTTTGTCCAAGGGATGACAGAATTCCTCCCGATTAGTAGTACCGCCCATTTAAAAGTTGTACCTGTGGTGCTGGGTTGGGGCGATCCGGGGGTAGCTTTTACAGCAATTATTCAATTGGGTAGTATTGCAGCAGTGCTGTGGTACTTTTGGCCTGATTTGTCACGCATTATCAAGGGTTCGGTCAGAGCAATTTCCCTGAAAGATTATTATGATTATGACTTGCGGCTAGCTTTGGGGATTATTTTGGGAACAGTACCCATTGTTTTTTTTGGACTGTTAATCAAAAAATTTATCCCAGATTTTGATAATTCTCCCATTAGAAGCTTAAGTGCGATCGCTGTGGCTTCGATCGTCATGTCACTGTTGCTGGGATTAGCAGAACAGGTAGGTAAGCGTCAGCGCAACTTTGAAAAACTGAACATGAATGACGGGCTATTGATGGGTTTAGCGCAAGCTTTAGCATTAATTCCTGGTGTATCGCGTTCTGGTTCTACCCTCACAGGGGGGTTATTTATGGGATTAGAACGGGAAACAGCAGCCCGGTTTTCATTTTTGCTGGGTATTCCCGCCATTACCCTAGCGGGGTTAGTGGAGTTAAAAGGTGTTGTCGAAGCAGGGTTAAGTAGCGCCAGCATAATTCCCTTAGTTGCAGGCGTGATTTCATCTGCTATTTTTTCTTATATTGCGATCGCTGGATTACTGCGCTTCCTCAAAACCCGCAGTACCTGGGTGTTTATTTGGTATCGATTAGTATTTGGTGTATTAATCTTGGGGGCCATTAGTGCTGGTTTCTTGAAGAATATTTAAAAAAATCAGTGGTCAGCTGGGCTGACCACTGTATTATTCAAAAAAATTACCGCTTATGCTTAAGCAATTACAAGGATGTCACTATAACTCAAAGCAGGTTTAGAACTGAGTACAGCAATTTGTGTAGCTGCTAGACTACCTGTACCATCAATGTCAAACAATAAATTTCCAGTAGTCGAGTTATAGATAAAGCGATCGGAAACATCACCCGCAGCTGTGCCTAAGACAAATTGCTCAGATGTAATTGTTGCACCTGCTACTAAACCACCGCCAAAACCAGAGGCAGAAACATAAATTTTGTCGCCTTGACTACTCAAGAAATCAGTAATAACATCAATCCCTTGATTAGCAGCATTGACAGTAAATTTGTCTGCTCCACTGCTACCTGTTAGCGTATCATTGCCTAAGCCTCCAACTAGAATATCGTCTCCAGCCCCACCATTAATGCGGTCATTGCCTGCACCACCATTGACGGTGTCATTGCCTGCACCTGTAGTGATGATGTCGTTTTTACTTGTGCCTGTGACTTGGAACCGATTGATATTGTAGAAAGAAATGTAGTCCAAAAAGTTGCTGCTGGCGGCTTGATAGCGTTGGGCAACACCAGAGGACTCGCCATTATTTTCGTAGGCATAAAAGTTCATCTCCCTACCCACATCATCGACTGAGTAGTCCACAATCAGCAGGTCATCGCCACTGCCGCCATCAGCTTGGTCGGTTGTACCTAATCCCAGGTTGATGGTATCGTTGCCTGCACCTGTGTTGAAGGTTTCGTTGCGACGATAGATGGCTGAGTTGACTGTGGTCGGTTGGTTAATTGTGTCGTTACCGGAACCTGTGGTAATGGTAAATTCTTCAAAATTTGTGGCTGTGACTCCGCCCAAGGTGAGGTTACTGCCCAGTATGCCAATGGTCTGGTTACTGGTTTGACTGGACAAATCCAGGATCAGTCGGTCAATCCCTGCACCGCCATCGACAATATCAGTACCGCCACCACCATTAATGTAATCGTTGCCATCGCCGCCGTTGATGCTGTCATTACCTAAGCCACCATTAATGTTGTCATTGTCTGCACCACCGAGTATGGTGTCATCACCAGCCCCAGCATTAATGTAATCATTGCCTGCACCACCGTTGACGGTGTCATTGCCTACACTTGTGTTAATGCTGTCGTTTTTACTTGTACCTGTGACTTGGAAACGGTTGATGTTGTTGAAATAAATGTAGTCCAGATAGCTGCTTGCGGTTGCTGAAAAACGGTAGGCACTACCAGATGATTCACCATTACTGCTGGAAGCACTAAAGTTCATCTGTTGACCCACGTCGTCAACGGAGTAGTCCACAATCAGCAGGTCATCACCTGTGCCACCATCAGCACGGTCATCTGTACCTAACCCCAGGTTGATGGTATCATTGCCTGCACCTGTGTTGAAGGTTTCGTTGCGACGATAGATGGCTGAGTCAACTGTGGTTGGTTGGTTAATTGTGTCGTTACCGGAACCTGTGGTGATAGTGAATTCTTCAAAGTTTGTGGCTGTGACTCCACCTAAGGTGAAATTACTGCTCGGTAAGCTCAAGGTCTGGTTACTGGTTTGGCTGGACAAGTCCAGGATCAGTCGGTCAATCCCTGCACCACCATCAATGATATCGGTTCCGCCACCACCGTTGATAGTGTCGTTGCCATCGTCGCCATTGATGCTGTCATTGCCTAAGCCACCATTAATGTTGTCATTGCCTGCACCACCGAGTATGGTGTCATCACCAGCCCCACCATTAATGTAATCATTGCCTGCACCACCGAGTATGGTGTCATTGCCTGCACCTGTAGTAATGTTGTCGTTTTTACTTGTACCTGTGACTTGGAAACGGTTGATGTTGCTAAACGAGATGTTGTCCAGATAGCTGCTGGTGGCTGCTTGATAACGGTAGGCACTACCAGATGATTCACCATTACTGCTGGAAGCACTAAAGTTCATCTGTTGACCGACATCGTCAACGGAGTAGTCCACAATCAGCAGGTCATCACCTGTGCCGCCATCAGCACGGTCATCTGTACCTAACCCCAGGTTAATGGTATCGTTGCCTGCACCTGTGTTGAAGGTATCGTTGCGACGGTAGATAGCTGAGTCAACTGTGGTTGGTTGGTTAATGCTGTCGTTACCTGCGCCTGTGGTGATAGTGAATTCTTCAAAGTTTGTGGCTGTGACTCCACCTAAGGTGAAGTTACTTCCTAGAAAGCCCAAGGTCTGGTTACTGGTTTGACTGGACAAGTCCAGGATCAGTCGGTCAATACCTACACCGCCATCGATGATATCTGTACCGCCACTACCAACTATGGTGTCGTTGCCGTCGCCGCCATTGATGCTGTCATTGCCTGTACCACCATTGATGCTGTCATTGCCATCGCCGCCATTGATGCTGTCATTACCTGCACCACCATTAATGCTGTCATTGCCTGCACCACCATTGATGCTGTCATTGCCTACACCTGTAGTAATGTTGTCGTTTTTACTTGTACCTGTGACTTGGAAACGGTTGATGTTGCTAAACGAGATGTAGTCCAAAAAGCTGCTGGTGGCTGCTTGATAACGGTAGGCACTGCCAAATGACTCGCCATTACTGCCGGAGGCATTCAAGTACATCTGTTGCCCCACGTCGTCAACGGAGTAGTCCACAATCAGCAGGTCATTACCTGTACCACCATCAGCACGGTCATCTGTACCTAACCCCAGGTTGATGGTATCGTTGCCTGCACCTGTGTTGAAGGTTTGGTTGCCACGGTAGATGGCTGAGTCAACTGTGGTTGGTTGGTTAATTGTGTCGTTACCGGAACCTGTGGTGATGGTGAATTCTTCAAAGTTTGTGGCTGTGACTCCACCTAAGGTGAAGTTACTTCCTAGAAAGCCCAAGGTCTGGTTACTGCTTTGACTGGACAAGTTCAGGATCAGTCTGTCAATCCCTGCACCGCCATCGATGATATCTGTACCGCCACCACCAACTATGGTGTCGTTGCCGTCGCCACCATTGATTCTGTCATTACCTGCACCACCATTGATGCTGTCATTACCTGCACCACCATTAATGCTGTCATTACCTGCACCACCATTAATGCTGTCATTGCCTGCACCACCGTTGATGGTATCATTACCAACACCTGTAGTAATGTTATCGTTTTTACTCGTACCTGTGACTTGGAAACGGTTGATGTTGTTGAAATAGATGTTGTCCAGATAGGTGCTGGTGGTTGCTTGAAAACGGTAGGCACTGCCAAATGACTCGCCATTACTGCTGGAGACATTCAAGTACATTTCCCTACCCACATCATCGACTGAGTAGTCCACAATCAGCAGGTCATTGCCTGTACCGCCATCAACACGGTCATTTGTACCTAACCCCAAGTTGATGGTATCGTTGCCTGCACCTGTGTTGAAGATGTCGTTGCGACGGTAGACAGCTGAGTTGACTGTGGTGGGTTGGTTAATTGTGTCGTTACCGGAACCTGTGGTGATGGTGAATTCTTCAAAGTTTGTGGCTGTGACTCCGCCTAAGGTCAAGTTACTGCCTAATAAGCCAATGCTCTGATTACTGGTTTGACTGGACAAATCTAGGATCAGTCGGTCAATACCTGCACCGCCATCGACGATATCTGTACCGCCACCACCAACTATGGTGTCGTTGCCATTGCCCCCATTAATCGAGTCATTACCTGCACCACCATTGATGCTGTCGTTGTCATCGCCGCCGTTAATGGTGTCATTACCAGCACCACCGAGTATGGTGTCATTACCAATACCACCATTAATGTTGTCATTACCTGCCCCACCATTAATGCTGTCATTGCCTGCACCACCGAGTATGGTGTCATTGCCTGCACCTGTAGTGATGTTGTCGTTTTTACTCGTGCCTGTAACTTGGAAACGGTTGATATTGCTAAACGAGATGTTGTCCAGATAGTTGCTTGCGGTTGCTGGAAAACGGTAGGCACTGCCAGCTGATTCGCCATTACTGTTGCTGTAAGCACTAAAGTTCATCTGTTGACCCACATCGTCAACGGAGTAGTCCACAATCAGCAGGTCATCGCCTGTACCGCCATCAGCACGGTCATTTGTACCTAACCCCAGGTTAATGGTATCGTTGCCTGCACCCGTGTTGAAGATGTCGTTGCGACGGTAGACAGCTGAGTTGACTGTGGTGGGTTGGTTAATTGTGTCGTTACCGGAACCTGTGGTGATGGTAAATTCTTCAAAGTTTGTGGCTGTGACTACACCGGGAATAGTTAGATCGCCATTGATGAGACCGAAGGTGCGCCCAGTTGTTTCAGTAGATAAATCCAAAATTAGGCGATCGCTACCTAATCCTCCATCTACTGTATCGTTACCTGCGCTAACTGTAATAGTGTCGTTGCCATCACCGCCATTGATGCGATCGTTGCCTAACCCACCATTAATTGTGTCGTTACCTGCACCACCGTTAATGGTATCGTTGCCTGCACCTGTGGTAATGGTGTCGTTTTTGCTTGTACCTGTGATTTGGAAACGGTTGATACCACTGAAGGAGATTGAATCAATCCAATTTCCTGTGGTCGATGTCCGTCCTGCACTGCCGGTAGATTCTTCAGTTACTGGGTTGGAACTAAAAATCATCCCATTTCCGACATCATCAATGGAGTAGTCGAGGATCAGCAGGTCGTCTCCTGTACCACCATCAGCGCGATCGCTCACACCTAAACCTGGATTAAGAGTATCATTACCTGCGCCACCGTTGAAAGTATCATTGCTGCGGTAAACTACTCCCCCGATTAAGGCCGCTTGCACTATTTGGTCGTTACCACTACCTGTAGTAATCGTGAAATTCTCAAAATTAGTGGCTGTAACAATTCCTGGTAAATTAATTCCCCCACTGGGGTTGGTAATTGTCAGATTAATAGTTTGACCTGATAAATCGAGATTGACAGTATCATTACCACTGCCACCATCCAGGGTATCAATTCCTAATCCACCCCTGATAACGTCATTACCATCATTACCACTAATTTTGTCATTACCAAATCCGCCATCTAGGTCATCATCGCCACTACTACCACTAATTACATCATCTCCGTTACCACCGTTAATGCGATCGTTGCCTAACCCACCATTAATAATGTCATTACCGGATGTGCCGCCAATTACGTCATTGGTGATGCTGAAAACGTTAGGCTGACGCAAGGCATTGAGATAACCTGAAAGTTGGCTAGAAGCTAAAGCTTGGTTGATTTTTTGGTCATATTCGGTTTGTGTTAGCCCAAAGCGGTTTTCATAAGCATCCAAACCAGCTATGACAAAACTCCAGTAAATAATTGCCTGATCGCCATTAGTAGGTGCATTAGCAACTAAACTGTTGAGAACAGTGTTTAAATCTGTGCTGCTTTCTAGGCTGTCATTGGCAAGGTTGTAAGTTGTATGAGGAAAGAAATTGCGTAATGATCCTTGAACCAACAATCGCCCAGTCAACTCACGGAATAAATCGTTCCAAATGCCTTGCAAAATTCTAGATGCTTGCGGGCCAGGATTAGGATTAGAACCATACTGAAGGAAACTGTCACCAAAGAAAGTTTCTAGAAATGCTAACTTGCGGCCATCAATTCCTCCACCACGACTATTAACAGCGACATTTTGCACACCAGCCCAGCGATAAAACAAAGCTTCAACTTGAGTTAAGAACTGGCTGTAAAACTGTTCGTAATTACTAGTATCTAGCAATACTAAATCTCGCATCATGCTGAGCAAGGTTGAATCTTTGCTCATGGCGATGTAGAGGTTTGGTAAGTTGCCGTAGCCTTTGAGGATGGGCAAAAATAAGGTTTCAGTTTTGAGTTGATAGTCTTTGGTGTAGTAACTTGTTAGCTGATCTAAAGTGAACCAGACATCAACAATTTCTCTTGTTGTCCCATTGGCGAGGGTATAGGTGCTGGTACTGCTGATGCGGTTGCCTTCATTGGTAAGATTAACAGTTTGGTAATTGAGGTTAATACTTTTAATTCCCCAATCGTTTAAGCTTCTGAGTTCCCCTAAATCACTAAAACCATCCCCATCTCTATCTCGCCAAATTCTAAGATTAGCAAACTGAGCATCACTGGCATTGATGATATTGTCATTATTACTATCTAGTTGTTTTAAGATGATGAAACCATCTGTTGTAGCGTTACCAAATAGTTCGGTGATATCGTCAATCTGATAATTGTTGTTTTTATCGAGTGCCAGAATTCCATCATCGGGTTTAACCCATCCTGTTCTTTCTGCAAATCCATCCGCATCAAGGTCGAAGAAAGCTGTAGAGTTTTGCAGAGATATTAATTCGATACCATCATTGTCCAGATCAAGGACAAGGGGAGAAATGGCATTTTTTGCTCCTCCCCATGCATCAGCAGCCCCTTCTGTCCCACCTGAGCCACTTGTACCACCTGAAGTGTCACCTCCTGGAGTCAAACCACCTCCGTCTATGAGGTCTTTGATATTTCTCAGACCCGTCAACGGACTTCGGCTACCTGGATTGGGCAATTCTTGGATAAATCTGGAACTACTATCTTGAATCCTTCTGCCTGCGTCATTGTACGCAGCTGGATCGAGATTTTCTATCGCTGTTTGGCGATCGCGTATACCTCTAGCAAAATCGAACCCACCTCTATTATTTGTATTTTGTTGTAGTCCTAAAGGGTCAAGAAAATTAACTGGATCGTTGAGTGAGTAAGCATACAAGTTCAATCCACCCGCCTGACCAAGGGGATCGGGATTCATAAATCGACCGAATGCAGGTGAATAATATCTTGCCCTCATGTAGTCGAGTCCACTGGCATCATCCATTACACCCCATTGGCCAATATATTCAAAGGGGTTGGCGACTCCTTCAGTTTTTGTTATGGCTTCACCAAAGGGACGATAACTATAGCGGTTAACGTAACTTCCTGATGCACCTGTTAACCCAACTGTGGAACCGATCGCATCAAAATCATAATAATTAGCTACACCACCACTGCCAAAACGCCCGACTAAACCTATGCCATGCGTGTAATTGGCAATTAACCCACCACTACCGTTATACTCACCAACTATATCTCCTAATCCTATGGGATCGACTAAGTATTCTGTGCGTTGCCCGTTAAACACAACAGCAGTGCGGTTTCCCAAGGCATCATATTCATAAGCAAAAGTCCCTTGGGGTGTTGTGCCACTAATTAAGCGGTTTTCATCGTTGTAAACGTAAGTCCAAGTCTGAGTGCCATCAACAACCTTAATTAAATTCCCATCTGCATCATAGGTATAAATTGCACTACCAACCTGAGTATATTGATTGAGATTATTTGCGGTATAGTTTGTTGTTACTCCATTGACAGTGCTACTAATGCGATTCCCCGCCGCATCATAGGTGTAACGCAAATCTTGATCTGTCAAACTCGCATTAGTGTAATCCAAAAAAGCACGAGTTAACTGTCCTGAGGCATCATACTCATAGGTTGTTTTTCCTTCTGCTGTGGTGACGCTGGTTTGACGACCTAAACTATCGTAGGTGTAGCGGAAATAGGAGTTTACCGTACCATTGACAGCATAATTCGAGATATCGGTAAGTTGATTGGCAGCATCATAGCTATAGGTTGTGTAAGTGCCGTTACCGTTGGTTTCTCGGCTCAAACGCCCTACTGCATCATAAGTGTAAGTAATTAGGCTCGCACCAGTGGCATTAGTTAACCCAGTTAACCGATCATCTGCATCGTAGCTATAGTTAACGGTGAATCCACTCTGATCCACCATTTTTGTCCGCTTTCCCTCACTGTCGTAGCTATATTGCAGCCAGCGTCCATTAGGATAAGTAATTTTAGTGAGGCGATTCTCTGTGTCATAGTCGAAGCTAATTGTGTCACTTCCCTTGGTAATGGCACTAATCTTCCCGTTAGTGTTGTAAGTGTAACTTTCAAAAGTGCCGTCATCAAAGGTCTTGCGCGTCACCTTCCCCTGACTATCGTATGTATATTGGAATGTATCGCCACTGCGTTCTTTGGCTTGAGCTAAATTACCTGATAGATCGTAACTAAAAGTTTCCGACGTTCCATTGGCATGAGTAATTCCACTCAACTCACCATAGGTGTTATAGCTATATTGAGTTACTTGTCCCTTCTGATCTGTTACTGTAGTCGGCGAATCCAAATTTCCTGTATAGGTAAAGCTTACCTTTTGATTCAAGGGGTCTGTTTGACTCAACAATCGCCCTTGAGCATCATAGCTAAATTTAGAAATGCTATTTCCTGGTGCAGTGATTTGACTAAGATAGTCATTGGCATCATAACTAAATTGAGTTACGCGATTGAGTGGATCTTGTATGCTTTGAACCTGACCTGTGCTGGTGAAGCGGATTTGTGTCGTAGAGCCATTTGCATCCTTGATGTTAATTACACCAGGAGAAACGTAATTATAAGTAACTGGACTATTGTTATTGGTCATAAACTGTTGTTTCGGTTATTTGAGAGTGAAATTTGATACTTTGACAAAGTCTCACTATTTATACGTAAACAGCCTCTGGTATTCCGTAAAAACTTAAGTTCTTTAGATAAGAGATTTACAGCTTATGCAATACCATTTTCATCTCAGTCAAAAATGGAGAACGAGAATAAAATCGATCTCACAGGTTGCTGGGAGTAAGTTAAAGAATGTGTAAAGTTATCAAAACATTTTTATGAAGATTTCATAAATTAAGATGAGTATTTGGCTAAATTTTCTTCTATGAGTACTGCAATTTGTCGCAGACAGAGAGCTTTATAGAAATTTCATAAAACTCTCTGCCTTGCCTAGATAATTAATAAACGATTTCGGATTAATATTATGAGTGCGCTTACCATTCGTCCTGCCCGAATTAGTAAAGTCTTACCAGATTCCATAGCTGCTGAAATTGGCTTTGAAGCGGGAGATGCGATCGTTGCAATTAACGGTACACGCCCCCGCGATTTGATTGATTATCAATATTTATGTGCTGATGAAGTTTTGGAATTAGAAGTTTTAGATGCGGCTGGTAAAACCCATCACTTGGAAATAGAAAAAGATTACGATGAAGACTTAGGGCTAGAATTTGAATCGGCTTTATTTGATGCTTTAATTCAGTGCAATAACCACTGCCCATTTTGCTTTATCGATCAACAACCACCGGGTAAGCGTTCTAGCTTGTATTTTAAAGATGACGATTACCGTTTAAGCTTTTTGTACGGCTCTTATTTAACTTTGACTAATTTACCAGAAAGGGAATGGCAGCGGATTGAACAAATGCGCCTGTCTCCTTTATATGTTTCTGTTCATGCTACAGAACCGGAAGTTAGAACTAGATTGCTGAAAAATCCCCGTGCTGGGCAAATTTTGTCACAGTTGAAGTGGTTCCAAGAAAGACGGCTACAAATTCATGCCCAAGTGGTGGTTTGTCCGGGTATAAATGATGGTATACATTTGGAACAAACCCTCAAAGACTTAGCGTCATTTTATACTGGTGAAGTGCCAACAGTCGCATCGGTGGCTGTGGTACCGGTGGGGTTAACGCGGTTTCGTCCCCAAGAAGACGAACTGATCGCGGTAACGCCCGAAAAAGCGCAAGAAGTGATTTCCCAAGTGCGATCGCTCTCCCAAGACTTTCGGCAAAAATTCGGTTCCAGTGTGGTTTGGTTGGCTGATGAGTGGTTTTTAATTGCCGGTGAGGAATTGCCTAGTGAAGCAGAATATGAAGAATATCCGCAAATTGATAATGGTGTTGGTTCGATTCGATTATTTCTCAAGCAATTCGCCGCCGCCGCAAAATCACTACCATCCGAAATTTCTCCCCAGAAAAAATTAACTTGGGTAGTTGGTAATGCAGTAGAAAAAGCATTTCAACCAATTCTCCAACAGTTAAATACTGTAGCGGGTTTGCAAGTAAATATGCGGGCATTAGCTAGCGATTATTGGGGACAAAAAATTAGCGTTACAGGCTTATTAACAGGGCACGATCTACTTTTAAATTTACAAGGCCAAGATTTAGGCGATGGCATTTTGCTGCCAAATGTCATGCTTAAACATGGTGAATTGTTATTTTTAGATGATATGAGTATTGAAGCAGTCGCCAGTAAACTGGGAACTAAAATCTTTCCCGTAGCAGGAATTGAAGAATTAATCGATACCTGTATTGCTTAAACGACTCTGCGTCTAGAGATTTTGGATTGGGAAGAAAAAATCTTTGCATCTAAAAATTTTCAGATGCCAGGATTTGTTCAGCTTACGCCTATAGATGAACCTAAATCATCTAAAATCTAAAATCGAAAACTTGAAATTGATCCGGTCAAAATTCAAAAGTCAAAAGTATAAAACTTAACTGTTGACGGTTGATGGTTGACCGTTAACCGTTGACCTTTGACAAATAACTAATAAAGTGAGGAGTGAGGAGTGAAGAATCAGGAAAATCGCATTACAAATATACAGTTAATAATTAAAAAAGCCGGATTCTTCATTTTTAATTTGCAATTTTTATTAATAAATAGTTTGGGAATTCTACCAGCAACAGCGGCAGATGAAGAACCAGTATTGAGTATAGTCTATAGTCAAGATAATAGTAATCAATGGTCTACAATCGCTAGCCGCTTGCAAGCAGCAGGGGTGAAATATTGTGTAATTGCACTGGATAATGTTAGAAGTCCGGCAGATTGGGGCGATCGCCGGGTATTATTTTTGCCGAATGTGGAGACTTTAACGCCAGCCCAAGCGATCGCCTTAGAAGAATGGATGAGTAAAGGCGGACGCTTAATTGCTAGCGGCCCTGTAGGTAGTCTGTCTGCATCAGGAGTGCGTCAGCTATTGCGGACGCTGTTAGGCGGTTACTGGGGATTCAGCCTCAGTCAAACACAACAGTTACAACCCACAAAAACCAAGCTACCAGAAGAATGGCTCAACCAAGAGAGACTTTATGGTAAAGTGCATGGCGGTGTATTAGTCGGGGAAAGCTTGAGTGCACCGGCGGCTGTTTGGAATGCCCAAGATAGTCCCGCCGCTGTGGTGACAACCGACCGATCTACTTTGTTAGGTTGGCGTTGGGGAGTGGATACAGTCACCTCCGCCGAATTAGATCGGGCTTGGTTACAAGCTTCTATTCAGCGTTACATGAAATTACCTCCCAGCGCTAGCAGAAAAGTCGAAGGTGGCTCACCTAGCTGTGCTAATTCCGTAGAAGTGGCGCTCAAAAAGTCTAATCCCCAAACCCCAGCATCGCCCACAGCCTTACAACCAACCACACCCAAACCACCGACATCGCCCACAGCCTTACAACCAACTACACCCAAATCGCCAACTCCCACCCCGCAAAACTCCCCAGCCAAGAATCCCCAACCAGCTGCGATTGCCACTGCTCCCCAACCCAGACCCCTGGGAAATATGACACCCCAGCGATCGCGAGAAGCGATTGACGAACTAGAAGAAGCAGTGCGTTTGGATGTGGTACCCAATTCCAATGCGCCGATTGGGAGAGTGGAAGCGATCGCCCTTCAGCAAGAGTTAGAAAATCTCATTGGACGGGTACAAAGCGCTCATATCGCCGCCACCGTTTCCGCTTCTGGTGAGGGAGAAAACACAGCAAGTAGCACCCCAGGACTAAAAGTAGATCGGACTGGTTTCGTTGCCAGTAGATCTGGGATAGCCATCCCAGATAGCGAACAAGCGATCGCCCAAGCCAGAGAAATTGCCAAAAACATACCCCAGTTGATTGCTCAAGGAAACTATGCTTTAGCCCGTCAGCAGTGGCTGAAAGCCAAAGCCATGTTATGGAAACAGTTTCCCCTCGACCGTCGATTAGCTCAACCGGAAATCCGTTCAGTGTGGTTGGATCGGGGAACAATTGTCCGTGCGGGTAGCGAACAGGGACTCGCCCAAATTTTCGATCGCCTCTCTCAAGCAGGGATTAACACTGTATTTTTTGAAACAGTTAATGCTAGTTATCCCATTTATCCCAGCCAAGTTGCACCCCAACAAAACCCCTTAATTCGCGGTTGGGATCCCTTAGCATCCGCAGTCAAATTAGCTCACGCTAGAGGTATGGAATTACACGCCTGGGTGTGGGTATTTGCAGCGGGAAATCAACGCCACAACGAAGTTCTCAACCAGCCATCTAATTATCTCGGCCCAGTACTAGCAGCTAATCCCGATTGGGCGAATTATGATAATCGAGGCAACATCATTCCTGTCGGTCAAACTAAACCATTCTTCGACCCAGCTAATCCCCAACTACGGCAATACTTACTCAAACTTTACGAAGAAATTGTCACTCGTTATCAAGTCGATGGGATTCAATTAGACTACATTCGCTATCCCTTCCAAGACCCAGCCGCCGGGAGAATGTACGGTTATGGTAAAGCAGCCAGAGAGCAGTTTCAGCAACGTACAGGCGTAGATCCGTTGAAAGTTTCGCCAAGCGATCGCGATTTGTGGCAAAAATGGACAGCATTTCGTACCGAACAAGTAAATACATTTGTTGCCCAACTGTCACAGCAGTTACGCCAAAAGCGACCAAACCTAATTTTATCGGTTGCTGTATTCCCCTTACCAGAAATAGAACGGGTACAGAAAATCCAACAGCATTGGGAAGTTTGGGCGAGACAGGGAGATATAGATTTAGTTGTACCCATGACTTACGCTTTAGATACTCCCCGTTTTCAACGACTAGCACAACCTTGGATTACTTCCACAAAATTAGGGGCAACTTTATTAGTACCAGGAATTCGCTTACTTTCCTTGCCCACAGTTGGAGCCTTCGATCAACTGCAATTAGTCAGAGATTTACCTGTCAGCGGTTATGCACTTTTTGCCGCCGAAAACTTGAACAACGAGTTACAGCAACTCTTTAGTAATACCCAAGGAAAATTACAACCGATAACTAAAGAACCCATTCCTCACCGCCAACCTTTTCAAACTGCGGTCGTGCGTTACGCTACCTTACAACGGGAATGGAAGCTGATTTTGCAAAACGAACAACTCAGCATGTCTGCAACGGAGATTGCTCAGTTTAATAATCAAGCACAAGCTTTACAAACAGCTTTAAGTCAGCTTGCGGCTGCACCTTCAGCCAGTAAATTTATTGCAGCCAAGGCTTCCCTAACTCGTTTCCAGTCTCAATTGCGAATCTGGATGCGCCAAGAAGCCATCAACAATCCCTATCAAGTCAAAGTCTGGGAAAATCGCTTAGCAACTATTGAAAGGTTATTGCGTTACGGCGAACGACACATGTTATCGCGTCCTTAAAAGGGTATTGGGTATTGGGCATGGAGCATTGGGCATTGGGCATTGGGCATTGGGCACTTGTACTGAGTTTCGACTATGCTCAACTACCGCGAAGTCGTACTCCTGCGGAGAAGCAAGCTACGCGGAGCGTCTCGTAAAGCCTACGGCATAGCGCGCAGCGTCTCCCCTTGGGAGAAGAGAAGTATTGGGCATTGCTTCATTATTTCTCATCCCCCCTGCCTCCTGCCCCCTCTAGCCCCTATTTTCAAGTTAGTCAATCATGGAAAAAATCCACAACCAAGCATGAAAATCTGTCTTTCCCATGCCCAATGCCCAATGCCTCATGCCCATTTTCAAGTTAGCCATTCACGCCAGGTTTTGGCATAATCAAGCATGAAAATCTGTCTTTCCCATGCCCATTTTCCCAGCTCTAGTAAATTCACTGTACCAATTTCTCAAAAAAAACTACAAATATATTTGTAGGGGCTGAATTTCTCTCACCTTGATGAGATTGAATTGCTAATAGTTCAATCAACTGCTGATAAACGCTCATAAACGCTGGTATTTATCTGCGTGCATGTATATTTATCTAGAGTTGACTGTTAGAAGGATTAGCTTATACTATTTTTGTCATTTCTATCAACCACGCTTTGTCAGTAGGTTCCGTATTATCTAGAATTATTAGATTATCTTTGATATCAAGTCTATCTAAGTAGCGATCGGTTCCCAATCTATGCCAACCCTCTACTCACTTACTCCTATGCTGCCTGAGCGATCGCTCTTGAAGCAGAGACAATATAACTTGCTATATCTATGGTCAGCCAAGTTCATAAAAATTGACAATTTATGAGATAAAAAATGCTAAATTCTAAAAACATCAATTGTTTTTTATACCAAGATTATTTGCTGCCTAAATTCACCAGATTTACTAATTGACAGTCACTAAGCTATTCTGCTTTTAAGTTGCACAATCCATCGTGAGGGCTGTTGACAGATGACAATTAACAGTCAACACTTCGATAGGCTCAGTGCGGCGCTGTCAACACTTAACAGCCCTTATTAGGGCTTATGCAATCTAGACGCCCATTAGCTTACTGTTATCTTGATTGCTTGTAAATATCCCAGACGAAAGAGCTAGTTTACTTAATAAAATCCAAAACCAAAACACACTAACAAGAATCTGCTTGAAATAACATATGCAAGCCATCCCGCAGCTTCTATGGCTAAAATGCTTAGAGTCAATAATTGATTTTTCACCTTTAACGGTTGAACCAGAAACATCATTGTTTGACGCGATCGCCTTGATGGCGCAGCAAGGTAAAAGTACTGTAATTGGCTCAGCTGCACAAATAGTCGGATGGTTGACAGAGAAAGAAGTCGTCAGGCTTGTAGCTTCAGGAATCGATCTCCAAAGCACCAAAGTCGATCAAGTAATGCACCCTCTAACGATCGCCCTCAAGCAATCGCAACTAGAGGATCTCACAACAGTGCTGTCCCAATTGCGTCAATCAGCCTTGGGTTTGCTTGTCGTTGTCGATGAACAAGGTCAACTAATTGGTACAATCTCCAAGGAAAGTATTTATCAACTTTTAGACAATAGTATTAATATTAACCAGCAGCCAGCAGGATTAAGCGATCGCCAACTTACCCTAGAAGCACTCAGAAATAGTGAAGAACGTTTCCGCAATTTAGTAGAAACCAGCAGCGATTTAATTTGGGAAGTAGACAAAAATGGCTGCTATACCTACGTCAGCCCTAAGGTAAGAGATATTTTAGGCTATGAACCAGAACAAGTCCTAGGAAAAAGCCCCCTGGAGTTTATGCAATTGGATCGTCCAGATATTGCAGAAAACTTTACGGCCATTTTTCTCACACCCCAAGCATTCCAATATCTGGAGAATACCCAGATTCATCACAATGGCAATTTAGTTTTGCTAGAAATTAGTGGTGTCCCCTTCTTTGACTCGGAAGGTAAATTCCAAGGTTACAGAGGTATAAGTCGCGATGTTACCCAGCGTCAACA
Organism: Tolypothrix sp. FACHB-123; assembly: GCF_014697075.1. Lineage (GTDB taxonomy): Bacteria > Cyanobacteriota > Cyanobacteriia > Cyanobacteriales > Nostocaceae > Aulosira. The sequence continues at coordinate 102,092 of NZ_JACJRE010000018.1, forward strand.
AGCGGAAACATCATTACACAACACTCAACAGCTGCTGCAAGCAATTTTAGATAACTCTCCCACAATAATTTATGTAGTAGATACTGACAATAAATACCTATTAATTAATAAGCAATATGAACAGCTGTTTAATATTAAACAAGAGCAAATATTCGGTAAAAGTATTTATGAGATTTGGAGTCAAGAAATTGCCGATCAGTTTGCAGGTAATCACCAACGTGTAATTAGCAACGGTATAGCCATAACTGTGGAAGAAGTCGTCCCCCACGCTGATGAATTACGCAGTTATTTAACAATTAATTTTCCGTTGAAAGATGCTTGTGGCGTAACTTATGCTATTTGTGGCATCTCTACTGATATTACCGAACGGCAATCAGTTGAAGAATCATTATTACGGTTTCGCAAAGCTATTGAAAGCGCCAGTGATGCTATTTGTATGGGCAATATTGGTGGGGAAACTTTTTATATTAACCCAGCATTTACCAAACTGTATGAGTACACTTTAGAAGAATTACAAACCATTGGGGGAATATCCGCTATTTTCACCGAGCAAGCAGATTATGAACAAGTACTGCATACTCTCGAAAGTGGTAGATCTTGGCGTGGTGAAGTAACAATGCAAGTCCGTAGTGGCAGGCTTTTACAAGTATATTTATGTGCTGATGCCCTCAAAGATGCTACGGATAAAACTGTAGGCATAGTCTGTATCTATAAGGATATTACCCAACGCAAGCTATCAGAGGAAAGTTTAAGACTGCGCGATCGCGCGATCGCCGCTAGCAGTAATGGCATTATTATTGCTGATGCTAGCATCCCTAACGGCCCAATCATCTATGTCAATTCTGCTTATGAGCAAATGACAGGCTACAGTGCAGCCGATGTTATTGGACAAAGCTTTGGTTTATTCCACAATGATGAAATTAATCTCCCAGATTTACAAAAACTCAATGCCGCAATGCAAACCGGTCAAGATTGCACCGTAATTCTCCGTAACTACCGCAGAGATAGGGGAGTCGCTTGGCATGAGTTAAACATTTCTCCAGTTTATGATGTTACGGGCACCCTGACCCACTACATCGGCATTCAAACAGATATTACCGAACGCAAACTTTCAGAAACTGCACTACTTGTCAGCCAACAACGGCTGCAATACTTACTCTCCGCTACTCCCGCCGTCATCTACACTTGCAAAAATTCAGGCGATTTTGGTGCAACTTTTATCAGTGAAAATGTCAAGGTAATGATGGGCTATGAAGCCAGGGAATTTATTGAAGATAGCAGTTTTTGGTCGAGTCATATCCACCCAGATGATGTATCTGGGGTGTTTGCTCACCTTTCCCAACCTTTAGAGCAAGGTGACTACAATTTAAAATATCGCTTCTTACACAAAGACGGCAACTATCGTTGGGTGTATGATACAGGTAGGTTAGTCAAAGATGAGGCTGGTAAGTCAGTAGAATTTGTTGGCTACTGGGCAGATATTACAGAACAAAACCAATTAGAACAGGAGCTGATTGTAGCTCTAGAAAAAGAAAAAGAACTCAACGATCTCAAATCTCGGTTTATTTCCATGACTTCCCATGAATTCCGCACGCCGTTGAGTACCATTCTTTCTTCCGCCGAGTTATTAGAACATTATCGCCATAAATGGACTGAAGAAAAACAAATTATTCATTTGCAACGTATCCAAACTGCTGTCAACCGCATGACTGAAATGTTGCATGATATTTTGTTTATTGGCAAAGCAGAATCGGGAATATTGGAATTTAAACCCACAGCTTTTGATTTAGTTGAATACTGCGGTCAATTGGTGGCAGAAGTTGAGCTAGAACACAATGCTCAGCAGATGATATTTTTTACTAGCCAATTGCCAGTTATCCAATGCTTTATGGATAAAAATTTGTTAGGACATATTCTGACTCATTTACTGAGAAATGCCATCAAATATTCCCCCTCTAATAGCAATATAGAATTCACTCTCAATTGCCAAAATGGGCAAGTAATATTTGAAATTCAAGACCAAGGTATAGGTATTCCTCCTGAAGACATACCACATCTATTTGAATCATTCCATCGGGCAAGTAATGTAGATAATATTCTGGGTACGGGATTAGGGCTAGCAATTGTTAAAAAGTGTGTGGATATTCATCGGGGAGAAATTTCTGTTGACAGCATGTTAGGAGTTGGCACAAAATTTAAAGTCATAATGCCATTAAATAAACCACAAATAAACAACTTACCATAGGTTAAAACTATGACAAAAATTTTAGTTATTGAAGATGAAGAATTAGTTAGAGAAAATATTTTAGATTTATTAGAGGCTGAAGATTTTGATACTATTGCCGCAGCTAACGGCAGAATCGGGCTAAATTTAGCAGCATCGGAAAATCCCGATTTAATTTTATGCGACATGATGATGCCAGAAATTGATGGTTATGGCGTGTTAACCACATTACGTCAAGACCCCTTAACGGCAACAATTCCCTTTATCTTTCTCACGGCTAAATCTGCTAAAGCTGACTTTCGCCAAGGGATGGATATGGGAGCCGATGACTACCTCACTAAGCCATTTACCCGCGCTGAATTATTGAGTGCGATTGTCAACCGTCTGGAAAAACAAGCTGCATTAAAAAAGTACTTGTTATCAACTCAGCCTGCACCTATGGCTAACTCACCAAAGATGCAATTATTAGAAGTTTATCTCCAGCGAGTAGTGAAACAAGATAAATTTCAAGAATTTGAGTTGTATTATCAACCAATAGTAGATATTGCTTCCGGAAAAATTATTGCTGCTGAAAATGTATTGCGATGGCAAAGTCCAGAATTAGGTTCAGTACCGCCACTAGAATTTATGGAAGTTGCAGAAGCTAAGGGTTTAATTTTACCCCTCGAAAATTGGGTCTTTAGCAGTATCTGCGAACAAATTAAAATGTGGCAGTATAATCTAGATTTTTTGTCATTAACAATTAACATCAATGTTTCTGCCAGTCTATTTTACTGCCCAATTTTTATCGAAGATATTTCCGCGTTATTAATCAAAAATAAATTAGCACCAGAACGCTTAGAAATAGAGATTGGCGAAAATATAATTATGCAGAATTTAAATAAAGCGATCGCTATTATGCAGAAATTATGTTCTTTAGGCGTCAAAATTGCCATTGATGACTTTGGTATTGGCTATTCTTCCTTAACCAACCTCAAAGAATTACCTATTAATACATTAAAAATAGGGCGATACTACATTCACAATGTAGACTCAAATGATGAAAAAGCCGCACTTACCAAAGCTGTAATTCAAATGGCTCACAATCTTAATTTGCGAGTCATAGCTGAAGGTGTAGATACAGAAGCAGAACTTGATTTCTTGCGCCAAAATAACTGTGATGCTATGCAAGGATTTCTTTTGAGCCGTCCGCTACCAGCAGCAGAATTGGAAAATTTTTTCTAAATAACATCAACCTGTTTAAAATAAAAAGCTTCGGCATTGCTCGACAAGGCAAAATATTGTTTAGCAATGCCATAAGCTAGTTGGGTATGTAGAATTGGCTGACTTGAGACTATTATAAGTAAGTTGTCTTGGTGATTGTGTTATGTTTCCAGTATCAGTTAACGTCCAACTTGTATAACTTGTCTATTTTGTATACGAAAAACTAAAACATTATATATTTCTCGATTAGAAGAATGGCAAAGCGATCGCTACAAGCATCCGTAGAAGGTATTAGAAAAGCTAAACTGGCGTTTAAGCGTAAAGGCTGGACGCAAGAGTATTTAGCTGCGACTGTTGGCTTGGAAACTCGTCAGCCTATTTGGAAGTTTTTTACTGGTAAACCCATTGATCGCCAAGCCTTTAATGAGATTTGCTTGGCTTTAGAATTAGATCCAGCAGAAATCTTACAAAAGTCTCCAGAAGAAGAAGTTATTCCTGTAGAGAAACCAGCCCAGGAAGCTTTCCAGAACAATTTAAATATTCACAGTCTAGTAGACAGGCTGCGTTCTATTCACTATGGCAAAATCCAAGCCCAGTGCGGGACTTTGCATCTTCTAGATATTGCCCGTCCCATTGCCTTAAATGAACTTTACGTAGATGTCAATATCTTGGAGGAAATGAGTAGTAAAACCTGGGTAGATATTCATGAACTACAACAGTCTGACTCCGATAAATTTGATAGATTTGGCTTAGGTAAAGTCCGACAACAGCGAGTGGGTGGACTAGAAGCGGTTTTACAATATTCTAAGCTGATGGTTTTAGGCAAACCCGGCTCTGGTAAGACGACATTTTTACAGTCAATTGCTATTAGCTGCAATCAAGGATTGTTCCAATCAGATTGCTTGCCAATTTTTATCAATTTGAAAAACCTAGCTGAAGATACTAAAGATTTACCCCATACTAATTTAGTCAGTTATATTCATAATAGTTTTGCACATTTTAATATTACCGAACAGGAAATTATTACAATATTATCTCAAGGAAAAGTATTAATTCTTTTAGACGCTTTAGATGAGGTTTCTGAAGAAGATAGCGAAAGAATTACCAAAAATATCCGCCAATTTATTGAAAATTTCCATCAAAATAAAATTATAATTACTTGCCGTATCGCCGCCCAACATTATAGATTTCAAGGTTTTATTGAAGTTGAAATTGCGGATTTTACAAAATTACAAATTATCACCTTTGCATACAAATGGTTTTTAGTAATAGCTAAGAAACCTCCAGCCAAAGCCCAGGAATTGGCACATAAGTTTATGCAAAAATTGGAACTGCCAGAAAATGCTCCCATTTTGGAATTGGCAGCTACACCAATTTTATTAAATCTCACCTGTTTATTATTTCAGTTTGCTGAAGATTTTCCGGCTCAACGTGCTGAACTGTATAAACAAGGATTAGATTTATTACTTATTCGTTGGGATGAAGCCAGAGGAATTAAACGCGATCGCGTTTATCGCAATTTATCACTACTGCAAAAAATTAAACTCTTGAGTCACATAGCCGCAATTACTTTTGCACAAGGACAGTATTTTCTCCCAGAAAATAAAATGAGGCAACTCATTGCTGACTATTTATCTCAGCTTCCCCAATCAACAAAAGATGCAGATGCTTTAGAATTAGAAAGTGAGGCTGTATTAAAATCAATTGAAGCCCAACATGGATTGTTAATTGAAAGAGCTAGAGGAATTTATTCCTTTTCTCATTTAACATTTCAAGAGTATTTCACAGCCAGAGAAATTTCTGCCAATGCTAATATTCTCACCCTCCAAGAACTAGTTGATCGCATTAATGAAGAACGGTGGAGAGAAATATTTTTACTCACTATAGGGATGTTAAAACCTGCTGATGATTTGTTGCAGCTAATGAAGCAAAAAATTGATTCTTTAGCCAGCACCAAGGGAAAATTAAACAATTTTATTAATTGGGTAATAGAAAAATCTTCTGCTATCAAGGAATATTATCATCCAGCTAGTATCCGTGCCTTTTACTTTACTATTGCTTTACCACCAGAACATCCCCTAGCTCGCAATCAGATTTTTGCCATATCTTTAGATGGGCGGTTAGCAGGAAATCTCTCGAATGATTTAGCCTTAGATTTAGCCTTAACTCATGCCCTTGCAGTCAGCTTAACCATGACTGCTGACATATTTTTCCAACGCTTGTTTGCTTTAAGTTTAGCTCTTGATCTAAAACATTTGTTGAAGGAACAGCCATCTTTACAAACATCGCTACAAGATTTAGAAAAACAGCTACCCTCACAAAAACAAAGTAGAGAAACATTAAAAATATGGTGGCAAAATAATGGAGAAGCTTGGATTGAACAATTGCGAACTCTGATGATAAATTCACGCCAAATTGGACAGGCTTGGCAGTTTAATCAACAAGATTGGCAAGAATTACAACAGTATTGGTATGCTAATCAACTACTATTAGATTGCCTCAATAGTTCTGCTGAAGTCACCCCAAACCTGCGGGAATCAATTAAAAATAGTTTACTGTTGCCTTTTAGTTAATGGTTATGATTATGGGCATAGGGCATGGGAAATTTCTTAATTTTGAATTTTTTGCCCCTTTCCCCAGAGGGATGGATAATTTCAACATTTTCGCTACACTCAAAAGTAATATTTACTAGCTAGCGATTCTGTTGCCACTTTTGCAAGCCTCTAATGATGAAATTCCCTCACCATTTGTTGCCACTATTATTGTTATTTACTGCACTTACAGCCTGTAACCAGACTCGCGCTTCCTTGGATGATGTCACACCGCAACCATCTACATCTTCAGTTCCAACAGCAAAAAATTCAACAGCATCAAAAAATATTATCCGTACTGAACCGCTTTCACCCACACCAATCCGGATTAACCTGAAAAATTTACCCGCGCCTTTTGCTACAGATAGCGCTTCCAAAAGTCCGGAGGTTGTGCCTATTCCAGAAAATCCAGTGCTGAGCGTCCCACCAGGATTTACAGTGAATATCTTTGCTGAAGGTTTAAGTGCGCCGCGTTGGCTGGCTTTAACTCCGAATGGGGATGTCTTAGTAACGGAAACTAGGCAAAATCGCATTCAGCTGTTACGGGATAGCAACGGTGATGGGGTAGCTGATGTGCGCCAGACTTTTGCCAGTGCGACAAATGGAGTAAATATACCTTTTGGTATGGCTTTTGCTGGTAATTCCTTCTTTTTGGGCAATACAAACGCTGTGCTACAGTTTCCCTACAATCAAGGTCAACAACAACTCACTGGTACAGGTAAAAAAATTGCTGATTTACCTGGAGGCGGGTATAACCAGCACTGGACAAGGAACGTAGTAGTTTCACCTGATGGTAAAAAACTATATGTTTCTGTTGGTTCAGAATCGAATGTAGATGAAGAATCTTTACCTAGGGCTTCAGTACAGCAGATGAATTTGGATGGTTCGCAAAAGCAGATTTTTGCTTATGGCTTGCGTAACCCAGTCGGTTTGGACTTTCACCCTGTAACCCAGGAACTTTACACTACGGTTAACGAACGGGATGGAATTGGCGATGACTTAGTACCAGATTACTTGACACGCCTGCAACAGGGAGAATTTTACGGCTGGCCTTATGCTTATCTGACACCAAATAATCTCGACCCCCGTCAGACAACCAATAACAAAAGCAAACGCCCTGATTTGGTAGCCCAGACTCGAACACCAGATGTGTTGTTTCAGGCGCACTCAGCCGCCTTGGGTTTGCAGTTTTATGATGGTAAAACCTTTCCTCTGAAATATCGTAACGGTGCTTTTGTCGCTTTTCGTGGTTCTTGGAACCGCGATCGCGGCACTGGTTATAAAATTGTATTTGTCCCTTTCGATAATAATGGGCGATCGCAAGGTTACTATGAAGACTTCCTGACTGGATTCTTGCTAAATCCATCTATACCAACTACTTGGGGACGACCAGTAGGCTTACTTGTATTACCTGATGGCAGTTTATTAGTCACTGAAGAAGCCAATAATCGCATTTATCGGATTCAGTATACGGGGGGTTAGGGGCTAGAGGCTAGGGGCTAGGGGCTAGGGATTAGGAAATGCTGGTGATGTTTTAATATCCTTTGATTGCTTCGCCTGTTTTAGGCTAAATTATGGAAAAAACATATAGTGAAAACTATTAGGTGGAAAAATTAGATATGACACAGCATGAGAACAACAATCAATCAAATAGTACTCAATCTTCTGACCATTCCGGTGCAAGATACTGGGGAAATGTAGAGGTTGTAGAAGAGGGTGATAACTATAGAATTAGTCGTGTAGAAATCAAACCGAGACATGGTATTAAACCACAAATCCATTATCACCGCCATGAACATTGGGTTGTAGTCTCTGGTGTTGCCAAGATTACTTGTGGTGAGCAGGAAATATTATTGAATCGCAATGAGTCTACCTATGTTCCGGCGGCAACACTCCATAAAGTAGAAAATCCCGGTTCGATTCCCCTGGTAATTTTGGAAATTCAAAATGGTGAATATTTAGGTGAGGATGATATTGAGCGTCCTTACGATTTAAATTTGGTGAAACCTGTAAACGAAGTATAAGACAATTCATTGAATTTTAGATTTTAGATTTTGGATTTTGGATTGAAGATTCAAAATCTAAAATTTAAGTTCTCCTTGTTTTTTCTATTTTCTACATGGTGATGAAACAAATTTTATCTGGACTGACTTCTCATTCTTGACAACCAATGCCCATTACCAACAATCCCGGCCAATATAAATAAACTAATATTTCTAAATTCTCTCCAAAGGTATAAAGAAAAAGAATCATTACAATACTTAGCCCCACTTTTGCAGTTGGGCGTCTACTATCCATTGACCTAATTAATAAATAGAAAAAACTTAAAGCCATTGGGATAGCAAGTGCCATAAATCCCACAATTCCTTTAACAAATAATACTCCAGCCCATGTATGGTGTGAACCAATAGGCATATGTTCAACAATGTGGGGGCCATCTTCAACTACACCATGTCCCCAAATTGGAGCTTCAGCTTTCCAGCGCTCTACAGCAATTCGCTTTAGCGCCATACGCACCCTTGTAGATCCCGCTCTTGCTGCTTTGAAATTTTCCCAAAAGTTATTGACAGCCATAATAATAGATGGAGAAAAAATACCACCTAGGTAGCTAACAAATCCTAGTCCAATTAATATTTGTGGACGATTTAAACTAGAAAGAATTTTTGTGAGTAAGGGAATAATGACAATGCAAACCTGAGCCAAACGTGACTTACATACAAGACACATTAGTACTGAACCAATTAATCCAAACCAACGCCATTTTTTATCTTTTTCTTGCAAGGCGAGCATAAAATTTACATTACCAACAAAACCCAATGCGGGCCCCCAAGGGGTAAATAGCCGCCAACGTAAATCACCTGTGCTACCGTCAATTTCATAAAGAGGGACATCAAAAAATTCATTACCTGGCCCCCCTACAGCTTTTAGTGGTGAGACATAAAGAATTTGGGGTAAATGCAAAGAAGGAGTTAACAGTAAAAAAGGGGTAATCAACAGGGTATGAAAACCAACAATGCAAACTGCTCGATAAACTACTTGTGGACGAATCTTTAAACATCCTGCTAAAGGGTAAAGCGCAAGTGCAGCCCAACCTTTAGCCCAGCCAATAGAAGATTTAATAATTAAACCAGTTGGGAGATTGTAATCTAAATGACCAGCTATTAAAGCTATTTCCATCACTATCATCCCAATCACCCAAACCCAAAGAATCCAAGATATAGAAATTTTTTCTTCTGGTGGCGTGTCTTGAGTTTGCGCCAGTATTTTAATTAATAGAAATAGTAAAAGTATCCAACCCATGAGAGCGCCAACCACATACAGCCCACCGAAAATCCAGATAAAATAGGTGTTAGAAACTGCCCACCAAACTACTTTTTCTGGTACATTTTGCGGATAAATATCATCTGGATTAATCTGCTTTTTTTTCATCTCAGTTGGCGCGTCTCCCCTCCTGTTTTTTGTCTATTTTTTAGCTAGAATTTTATGTAATAAATCACAAGATGTTGTCATGAAAATTGCTCATCCCTAGCCCCTAAGCCCCCATTTTCAGGACAACCACTTAGATAACTTATCTATCCAAGGTTTACGAATCCACAGCAAGGCCAAACCAACGGTAGAAAATATAGAACCGGCTGCGGCTCCAGCTAGAATAAAGCCTTTTTTGGGAGCCGTTGGTTCAGTTGGTAAATCAGGCTTTACCGCCATTTCTACTAATGGATAGGCGGAAAAAATATCTCCTTGGCCTAAATCCAATTTGGTGAGGGTGGAAGCAAACACAGCTTCGGCAATTTGTGCATCTCGCTTTAAGTTATCTAAGGTAGATTGGCGTTGAGAGAGAAGATCTAAGCGATTTTCTAGGCGCTTAATTTCCGAATCTAGGGTTTTTACCTGAGCTTTTAGCCCTTGTTGCTCAGATTGGTAAGATACTAAACTTTGAAATAATGTATCCCTGCTAGAACCGTTAACAGCTAGAGCTAAACGCTGAAGTAGTTCTATCGTCATTGGTTTCCTTAACAGAGATTCACCACGTTGGAGTAGAGCAGCCAAAGCCGCCTCTTGTCGTTTGGTTTCTTTCACCATTTGGGGATGATTAAGGCCAAACTTAGTGATTAAAACTTCCAGCTTTGATGTTGCTTCACTATAATCTTTGAGATTTTGTTGAAAGATTTGATCTGCATGGAGCATAAAAGCATTTGCTGCTTCTTGGGGAGATAGTTCCAAATCGTTGACTAGCTGTTGTAGTCGTATAGTTGTTTGCTGTTCTTGGGCTTTAAATTCTGCTCTTTGGCGGCGCAACTGCTCAATGTTGGTAGATAGGTTACCCACTTGCTCAGGATAACTGAGGCCAGAACGGATTTTGTACTCTGAGAGCTTTTTCTGAGCTTCCTGTAACTTCTGCTGGGCGCTCAGCAAGATTTGCTGTGTGGGTTGCTTGCGTTGGGTGATTTCTCCAGTTCGTAAGGCATTAATTTGATGAACCATAGCTTGATACAAAGCTAGAGATTTATTGTGTGCTTCTGCGGGACTTTTGCCAGTAACCTCAAACTTCATGATGGTTGTGTTATCTATCAGTTTGATACGGGGTTTGCCAAATTTATCTTCGGGAATTTTAGCGATCGCAGCTGCTGCCTTTAAAACTTGATCGCTAGTAAAAATATATTCATAGTTAGCTCTAGGGTCATAAGTAGAACTACCGAGGGCAGAACCACTAGAAGATGTGGCCTGACCAATTCCCGGCAGGTTAACGTTAACGCCAAAACTAGCACCAGTCAATATCAGAGCGAATTCGCTGGTATAGGTTGGTTTGGTAACTTTTAAATACTGGAGTGATGACCCCCAAATAAATGTGTTGCCTAGCAAACTCAGGATGGTATAACGAAGCCAACGGCCTTTAAGCAGACGGATGATTTTTACTTTGCTGAAAATCGCACGCCGCTTTATCATCTGAATAAATCTCGTATGATCTGAATAGGGGATAAAATGGTGTTGATGATATCTCGAAATTGCACAACTTTTGAGTCATAACAGACGACAATATCATTTGCTTTTAAAAAGGGATTATTTGTATCATCAGTTGATTTTGTCAATAGCGCATTCACATAACTCTGCAAGTAAGTAGTTTTCCCCGTTAACTGTTCAGTAGTCACTAGTAGTGCTTTACGTTCAGCATTGGTTCCTCTTGTTCCGCCAGCACAGTTACCTGCTGCTACTGCATGGGAAAAGCGCGTACCATAAGGAAGGGATGTGGCATCACGACTAATACCAGAGCTGGCATTGCCCGTAGCTGGTACAGTCAGATTGGAAAGAAAGATTTTCACCTGTGAAGGTGTAATTTGTGAGAGACGCACGAGTTCATTGTGCATTTGTCCAGAATCTGGGACAACTATGCGATCGCCCGCCATCAGGGGTAAATCTTCAAAGGGTTCACCTGTCAATACACCTGATAAATCAATCACACGAGTTTGACCATTGCGGATCAATTGTACATTTTTGACATCAGCAGTAGGTTTGACTCCCCCAGCATCGCGGATAGCAACCGCTAAGTAACGCTGAGGTGGATATTGTCCATTTACCGCTATCGGGGGTTGTGTTTTCTCAGCTGGCGAGAGGTCATTGATTAACACCCGCCCTGGTAAAAATGTTGCGCCACTGACAAATACCTCAATTGGTGCCCACTGCACTACGCTAATATTGACCCTTAAAAACGAAGGCTGGAAAAAACCGCCATCAATCAAAGCCTTAGCCAGGTTCATCTGCGCCTCTTGAGGTTCTAACCCAGCTACAGGTAAAGGAGATAAATAAGGAATTTCTAATCTACCGTCTAAGTTGACCTCAAAAATACCGCTGAACTCTTCGCCTTCAGGAATGCTTACTTTTAAGCGATCGCCTGGAGACAGAGGTAAAGCCAAACAAGGTGTTACAAAGCATAAAGTGGAAAATATAGTATTCAAAATTAACCGTTTCAGCATTGCTCAATCATTTACCTCAGTATTTAATAGAGATAAAAGCAGTAATTTTAATCCTTGTCTACTTAAAATTACTTAAAAAAATCCAAAGTCTCTAGAGTGTAAATATATACGCTAAATTCCGAAATTACAAGTCGATAATCAGGATGAATTTTAGATCTTATTTAACTAAAGATGAAAACAGAATTCAAGGCGAAAATTTAGCAATAATCAGGATAAACCTGCAATAATTTCCATTGAATTATGTAATTTACCGCTAATTTCAAGCGATCCGTAATCAACAAAAAACAAGAAAAATTATACTAACATTCGACATCAGCCTTGAAAATAGATTATAAAAATAATACATTGGTTGATATTGGCATCATCCACCGATCGCCAAGCAAGCTATTTGCTACTTGTGGGCGGTCAGAACTGATGCATAAGTGAGGGGAAATCAGGGATTTAGGCAAGGTATGTAGATTTTCACAACCCTCGCACTTTGACACTTAGCCACAACGAAGAAGTTGTGTGTCTATGTGGAAATTTTAGGTATCTACCAGTGATTTTAAGTATAGGGCGTTGTATATTTGCAGGCTGAATTGGCGACTGTAGCCATCTAAAACTTCGATTCATATTTTGCTAAATCATTCTCTGATTCAGCAACGCTAACTATTGGATTCATAATTTTGTTAATTCAACATGGGACGCACCATCGGTCTAGTAAATACCTATTCAACTTTAAATATTGGTGATGCCGCAATTTATAGCGCCTTGACGGCTCTAGCATCTGAGGCTAAAGTTGTAGCTCAATTTCCAGATTTAGAACCACAATATATTCCTGGATTGCAAATCCTACCGCAAATTGGCACTTGTGATGCATACATAAGTGTAGGTGGCGATATTTTCAATAATGCTCGCGAAGGGTTGATTACAAAAGCTTTTATCAAAAATCTCCTGCAATTGCAGCGGAAGCCCCGGCATACCTTTGTGTTTGGCCAGTCAATTCCGCGATCGTGTCATGGGTTGAGTTTTCAGGCTTTGGCTTTTTGCTGGCGGCGGTTGGCGGCTGTTTGTGTGCGAGATGCCGAAAGCCATAAACGTTTAACTCAAGCTGGGGTCAAGGCTATTTTGTCTTTTGATGTCGCCTTTAGTCTCTGTGTCAGTGAAGAGGCGAAGACAATAGCAAAACAGGTATTACAAGCTCTAGATGTTCCCCCAGAATCAGCCGCCTTGATTTCTTTGCGTGCTTTTGACTCGATGTATAGCCATGATAATCAGCAGTTTCAAACTCAATTGGTGACTTTGTGTCGTCACCTCTATAAACAGGGATATCAACCGGTTTTGCTGATTCAATCTCAAGCCTACGGCGCTGATAATGACTTAGCAGTAGCAGAAGAAATTGCTCGCCAAGTTCCAGAACTGAAGATTTTTAATCCCTTTAGCGTCACTCATGAATTGCCCAATTGGCAACTGGTAATGGGAGCATTGGCGATTTGCCGTTTAATTGTCGCCATTCGTTATCACACCGCAGTTCTCGCTCTCGCTAGCGGTAAAGTTCCATTTAATTTGTACTACTCGAATAAAGGCAAAGATTTAACCCAACGCTTGGGGATTCCTGGGTGCAGCCTGCAACAATTCAACCCTGATACCTCCATAGATGCGATCGCCGCTACTGCTAATCAAACCTTCGATGATGTAGCGATTCGCCAACAGGTGCAACAAGACTTCCAAACATGCTATAGCCGAGCCGTACCAACATGAAAGCAAAGATTTGTCATATCCTAGGCGGTCAAAGCATGGGCTGGACTGGTGGGATCAGCGCCACATTAAAAAGTATCGAAATGTCTCGTTTGTCGCAAAAGTTTGAGTTTATCATTGCACCTTTGGCTGATGCAGCTGCAATTGTCAAACAACAGCGGCCGGATGCGATCGTGGTTCATGGGGCTTCTTCTTGGCGGGGGTTGTTATCCCTGTGGAATCTGAAGCGTTCAGCTAAATTGATCATCAACGAACACCATTATTCAGCTAGCTTTGAAGCCTTTAATGTCTCCTCAGTGGCGCGGTTTCATGGGATGCTAAAACTGAGTTATGGCATGTGCGATCGCGTAATTGCTGTTTCTGTTGGTCAACAGCAATGGATGCAGAAAAATAAACTAGTTTCCCATCAACGCCTGGCGCTGATTCAGTTTGCGCGGATTGTTGATAAATTCTTAGCTGTTCCCCCTAAACCCAGATCTGCAAATCAACCCTTTGTTTTAGGAGCCTATGGCAGGTTTTGCCATCAAAAAGGGTTTGATATTCTCATTGATGCAGTCAAACAACTTCCTGATTCCCAAATCAAATTACAGATTGGCGGTAGCGGAACAGACGAAGCCAAGTTAAAACAATTAGCTGCAACTGCCTCTAATATTGAATTTCTCGGTCGAATTGATGATGTCCCTGCTTTTTTGGGTCAGTGTGATGCGTTAGTCATTCCCTCTCGCTGGGAGCCTTGGGGTAACGTCTGTTTAGAAGCCAGGGCTGCTGCTAAACCGATTATTGCCTCGGCTGTCGATGGTTTGAGCGAACAAATGCCAAACTGTGGGCTATTGATTCCGCCAGAAAATTCCTTAGCGTTGGCGAAAGCAATTCAAGAATTAGCAGAGCTACCAGCTTTGCAATTAGCACAGATGGGACAACAGGGAAGAGCCTCAGCTTGCAATGCTTGGGAGAATTATCTATCTAATTGGCAACGCTTGCTAGAGGAACTGTTATGAAAGCGATCGCTCAAGCTCTAGCAACTTTTAAAAAAGACCGCTTTGTCCGTAATATTGGCTGGATGGGGGCTTCCGAATTGGTGATTCGGGTGTTCCGCCTGGTAACTACAGTCATTCTCGCCCGGTTTCTCAGCGCTGAAGACTATGGACTCGCCGCCATTGTCTTGATGACTTACGAATTTATTCGCGTCTTTACCCGCAATGGCATTGCCGATAAAATTGTCCAGGCTGATGCATCTGAGGTAGAGGAGTTATGCCGTACAGCCTATGGATTAAATTGGCTGATTGCTTTGGTTCTCTTTGCTCTCCAATGTTTAGTATCTTTAGCGATCGCCCAATTCTACAATAATTCCCATCTCATCCTGCCGATTTGTTTAATTGCCATCACCTACCTGATCTATCCTTTGGCGATGGTGCAAACAGCCCTGATCCGCAGAGAAAATCGCTTGAATATTCTGGCGTTGATTAGTTCTGTGCAAGTATCTACAGATAACGTTCTCACAGCGATTTTTGCCTTATCTGGTATGGGAATGTGGGCGATCGTTTTACCCAAATTCTTAGTAGCTCCCATCTGGATTATTCTCACCTTTAAATATCATCCTTGGCGGATGACTCAATCTTTCACCTTCGGGAAATGGCGACAAATTACCTCCTTTGCTAGCCGGATTTTGGGGGTAGAATTACTCACCATCTTTCGGGAAAACGTCGATTATCTCTTGATTGGTCGATTTGTAGGTGTACAAGCTTTAGGGGTTTATTACTTCGCCTTTAATGCTGGTTTAGGAATCAGCTTGAGTGTCATTAATGCCATTCGCGTATCCCTATTTTCCGATCTGTGCGATTTGAACTCTCAGCCCAGCTTATTTGCCCAACGCTATCTACAAAGCCTACGCAAAATAGCTGTGATGATTGTGCCTCTAGTGCTGCTGCAATCTAGTTTAGCCCCCTTCTATGTTCCTTTAATATTTGGGCAGAAATGGGTCGAACGTGGTGCTGTATCTATCTTAATTCTGATTTGTTTCTCCGCTTTATCTCGTCCCTTTGCCGATGCAGCCTCTTTGATGTTCCGCGCCTTTGGTCAACCACAAATTGAATTGCGCTGGAATCTGGGATTTACTGTTTGTTTAGCTACTGCTATTTGCGTAGGAACACAGTGGGGAATTTTAGGATCTGCTGTAGCTGTGATGGCAACCCACCTCATCTTACAACCTCTTTATACCCTGTGGGCGACAAGACAGACCCTACCAAAATTTTTGCAGGAGGCTCAAGGATGATACCTAAAATATCAGTGGTAATACCCGCCTACAATGCAGCGCAATTTTTACCAGAGGCGATCGCTTCTGTGCAAAAACAGACCTTTTCCGATTGGGAACTACTCATTGTTAATGATGGTTCTACGGATGACACGGTAGCGGTTGTCAGCGAGTATGAACAAAGAGATCCCCGGATTCATCTGATAAATCAAGATAATCAGGGTGTATCTGTTGCTCGCAACCAGGGAGTGGAACACAGCCAAGGTCAAATCATCGCCTTTCTTGATGCTGACGATCGATGGTTACCCAACAAACTGCATCTACATTGGGAACATTTACAAGCCAATCCTCATTTAGGGGTCAGCTTTGCCCAAGTAGAAATACTCAATCAGGCTGGTGAACCTAGCGGACAAATTTCTACTGGTCGTTTAACCCAATTGAAAGCAGAATATTTTCTGTCGGAAAACCCTACTACTACCACTTCTAATTGGGTTATCCGCAAAGAATTATTTAGCCAAGTGGGAGGCTTTAGCCACGACATGAGCTATTCCGAAGATTTGGAATGGTTACTCAGGGTTAGTTGTACCACTGATGGGCAGATTGCAGGTATCAACCAAGTGTTGACTCAATATCGTACCAGTAGCAGCGGGCTATCCTCTCAGTTATATAGTATGGAAGCAGGCTGGAATCAATTGGTAGATAAAGCGAAAACCTATGCACCCCAATTGGTTGAGCGTCATTTTAACCTAGCGCAAGCGCTACATTTACGCTATCTAGCTCGTCGCGCCTTTCGGTTGCGATTACCTGCGAAAGTAGGTGTTGATTTTATGATTCGCGCCTTACTTTCCGATTGGCGATTATTCCGATATCAACCACAGCGCACTTTATTGACCATAGTTGCAGTATTTGGGGCGTTAGTGATGGAGAAGATTGTCCTTGCAAATAAAAGCCGCGATCGCTCTTCCATTGAGCAAACTAGCGTGAGTCCAGAAACTCAGGGTTAAAAATTACAAATTATGAATTTATCTGCGATTATTCCTGTTTACAACTCAGAACGTTCAGTTGCTCAGACAATAGAGTCTGTTCTGGCACAAACTTACCGAGACTTTGAAATTATCATTGTTGATGATGGTTGCACAGATAAAAGTATTGATATATGCAAGCAATTTAACGATCCGCGCATCAAAATAGTTCACCAGCAGAATCGAGGCTTGGCGGGAGCTAGAAACACAGGAATTCGTCACGCCCAAGGGGAATATTTAGCTTTTATTGATAGTGACGACTTGTGGCTACCCCAGAAGCTAGAAAAACATCTGCAACATTTAGAGCAATCGCCCCAAGTGGGAGTGAGTTTTTCTCGTTCTAGCTTTATAGATGATGAGGGTAAGCCTCTAGGAATTTATCAGATGCCTAAATTGACGGAGATTACCCCAGAATATTTATTCTGCCGCAATCCCATCAGTAATGGTTCGTCGGTGGTGATACGCCGCGCTGTCTTCGAGGATATCAAGTTCCAAGAAAATCTCTATGGAGAGGTAGAAGATTTTTACTTTGACGATCGCTTTCGTCAATCGGAAGATATTGAATGTTGGCTGCGGATTGCTTTGCAAACTACTTGGCAAATTGAAGGAATACCTGAAGCCCTCACCCTCTATCGAGTAAATATGGGTGGTTTGTCAGCCAATATTCTCAAACAATATGAATCTTGGGAGCGAATCCTCGTCAAAACCCAGGTTTACAATCCTGAGTTTGTCGAACTCTGGGGAAATAAAGCTAGAGCCTATCAACTAAGATACTTAGCGCGTCGGGCGACAAGACAGCGATCGCCCCAAATGGCGGTTGATTTGCTACACAAAGCCATTAAACTCCATTGGCGGATCTTGTTAGAAGAACCGCGACGTACATTAATCTCTTTTGGTGCTGCTTATTTACTTTGGTTGCTACCGCAATTTGTATATCAGCAATTAGAAACATTCATGATGCAAATCACCGGCGCAAGTCAAAAACGACGAATTCAGCAAGAACAAATAGCCAAACCATCAATTTGAAGGGAAAATTATGAAAGTTTTACTTGTTTGCTCCTCTGGGGGGCATTTTAAAGGTATAGAGCAATTGCGTCCCTATTGGGAGCAGCATGAACGGGTTTGGGTAACTTTTAAAACTGCAACTACGCAAGCTGCTTTGGCCCAAGAAACAGTGTATTGGGCTTTTAGTCCGACTAATCGGAACCTACCGAATTTGTTTAAGAATTTACTGTTAGCTTTTCAAGTCATCAGTCAAACTCAACCTGATTTGATTATTTCTACAGGTGCAGGTGTTGCTGTCCCTTTTCTAATTTTGGGCAAATTATTTGGTAGCAAAACAGCATTTATTGAATCTGTAACTCGGATTCAGACATTAAGTTTATCTGCAAAATTAGTTTTGCCTTTTCTCAGCGTGCTTTATGTGCAATGGCCGCAACTACAAGCCCGTTATCCCCAAGCCGAACTCATCATTCCCCAGGAAAGCGTATGATTTTTGTCACAGTTGGTACAGAACAGTATCCTTTTAATCGCCTGATGAATTGGATTGAGGTGTTGTTACAAACTCAACTTATTGAGGAAGAAATTGTTGTCCAGTATGGAAGTTCTAACGCCGTTTTACCTGCTGGTGCAAGGGTTTACCGTTCTGTCAAAGAAGAACAATTTCAGGAATTAATTCAGCAAGCGCGAATAGTAATTGCCCATTGTGGAGAAGGAACTTTACTGCTGTTAGATTCTTTGGATAAACCTTATATTTTGGTACCTCGCAGCCAAAAATTTGGCGAACATGTGGACGATCATCAAGTAGAACTAGCACTAGCACTATCACAGCTAAATGTGCCGATAGCTTGGTCGCCAGGAGATTTAGTGCGATTTATCGCAGATCCCAAACAAGTTTCGATTGCTGATGTTTCTCATGCAACTGCGATCGCATTGTGTAAGAGTCTGCAATCTCGTTTTGATCAAACTTACCCAGAACTTTCTGTAGGTGTATCCAAATCATGAATTCTCATCCCAAGACCACAATAGCTCTAGATACTACTCGTAAAGATAATATTCTCCTAGCTCATTTACCTGCGAAATTAACTGTCATTGAGGCTGTATCTTTCCGCAAACAATTTCAAAGTTGGTTAGAAGACAACACCCTCAACAAAATTATCTTAGATTTTGGTAAAACCACACTTATAGACAGCAGTGGTGTCGGCTCATTAATTAGTAATCATAAATCAGCCAAGGAGAAAAATATTCAATTAGTTTTTTGGAGCGTCCAGCCCCAGGTACAATTGGCTTTTTCTCTGGTAGGTTTAGAGCAGATATTTCAGATTGAACCCCATACCCAGGCGATTATTCCCACTGCTAACCGCAAAACCGAACAGCTTCCACCCTTAACCCATCCTTCCGTGCGATCGCCCATCAAACGTGCCATTGATATAGTTGGTGCAACCATCGGCTTGGTATTCACCGCCTTATTATTTGTGCCAATTGCGATCGCGATTAAACTTGATAGTCCCGGCCCGGTACTATTTAGTCAAATTCGCTGTGGTTGGATGGGGCGACGGTTTCGCATTTGGAAGTTTCGCTCAATGGTGACGAATGCAGAAGCACTCAAAAATACTATTCCTAATCAAGCATCTGGTGCTTTTTTCAAAAATGATCGCGATCCGCGAATTACCCGTGTTGGGCGCTTTCTGCGCAAAACTAGTTTAGATGAATTTCCCCAATTTTGGAATGTTTTGATTGGCGATATGAGCTTGGTAGGAACTCGTCCACCAACTCCCGATGAATTAGAAAAATATGAAATTGCCAATTGGCAAAGATTAGATGTCAGACCAGGACTAAGTGGAGAATGGCAAGTTAACGGTCGCTCTAAAATCCGTAACTTTGAGGATGTAATCGAACTGGATTTACGCTATCAAAATAATTGGAGTTTACTTTATGATTTAAAGTTAATTTTTAAAACAATTTTTGTCGTGATCCAAAAAGATTCGGGAGCAGTATAAATGTCAATACAAAAAGATGTATTAATCCATGATGCTGCTCTAAAAGTTGCCAGCGATTTAGATGAAATGATCACAGTTGTCGAATGGTTTAATCAATTTAACTGTCAACAACTACCTTATCAAATGTGGATAGAAGGTCAAACTGCATTGATTGAGGGATTTACAAATGTAGTTCGTCATGCTCACATCAACTTGAGTCCACAAACTCCTGTGGAATTAACAGCAACAATTAACTCTCAATCTTTTCAAATTTGTATATGGGATCGAGGTGAAATTTTTGATTTAGAAGCAGTTTTAGAAGAGCTAAATCAACAAACTAGCGATCGCCAATTTAATCCTTTGGAGCGCGAAGCACATTGGGGCTGTATTTTTCTCCTCAAACTCAAAAGAGACTATGGTTGGACTGTTAAATATACTCATGAAGCAGGAAATAAAAACTGCTTGTTATTACAGAAAAATATAGCCTTTTAATAATCTTTTAATACTTTTTGAAATTGAGTAATTTATTAGAAGATTTTGTAGCTTGATATAAATCTATTTGTTGCACGCACATTTGTGCAAATTATTCAAGTATCACCTTTGTCATATTTTCAGAAAAACTGGGCAATCAAACTTATGGATAACATGGTAAAAATTATTCAGCCTGTAGGAATTTTTGATGGTAAACAAGGTAGAGAAATTCTCGAACAAATGAGTGAATTTCTTGCAGATGGAGTCAACATTTTTTTAATTGATTTTCAATCTGTTACCTTTATGGATAGTTCTGGATTTGGTGCTCTGCTGTTAATCCTCAAAACGCTGAAAGAAAAAAATACCAGGTTAGCAATCTGTTGCCTAAATGAACAAATAAAAATGATTCTCGAACTCAGTAATACGACAAATGTTTTTGAAATTATTGCCGATCGCTCTGCATTTATGCAGCAATTTACTCTGATTTAAAATCAATTTCTAATAAAGAAAAGTCATCATTAAAAATTTGACTACCTGTCACCTTTTTGATGGCTTCAGAAATTTGGTTTACCCCAGTGTGAAATTGTTGATTGCAGACAGTAATTAAATTGATGAAGCTGGGAAAATCCCACATATTCCCATCAGACTTTTCTACCTCATAAACTCCATCACTAAAAACATAAAGTTTACTGCCATTGGGGATATCACATACAGCATTATGATATTGGGCTTCGGCAAATGCGCCGATAGGTAAACCGCGCATGATTAATTGTTTTAACTCTAAACTAGAGTCAGCAGTAGGCGATAGTAATAAAGCTGGAGGATGTCCAGCACTAGAGTAAGTTAATTGGTAGGAACTAAGGTTAAAAACTCCATACCAAATAGTAAAGTATTGAGAATTGTGTCGATCCATTTGAAATACATGATTTAAATCTTGCAAAACTTCAGATGGATTATAAAGACTGGCTTTGGGGAGAGAATGCGATCGCAACATATTATGGATAGAAATTGAAGGTAGCGCCGCCGCCAATCCATGACCGGAAACATCTAGGAGGTAGATGATGAGATGTTGCTCATCTAGCCAATAGTAATCAAAGCAATCGCCTCCTAATTGACTGGAGGGTAAAAACTGAGAGTTGATTGTAATTGCTCCCGATATCGGTGCGGGAAGAATAGATTTGACATAATCCGCAGCTTCATTTAATTCTGTTTCTAAAAGCTGTTTTTGGATTTGTAAATCTTGAGCTAATCTTTTGAGTTCTTGATTCATATGATAGAGTCTTAATCCCGCACGCACTCGTGCTTTTAACTCATTTACTTCTATGGGTTTGCTCAAGAAATCATCTGCACCTGTATCTAAGCCTTCAACTCTATCTTCTACCGCCTTGCGTGAAGTAAGGAGGATAAAAAATGTCGTTGATAGAGATGGATCGGATTTAATTTTGCGACATACTTCTAAGCCATCCATTTCCTCCATTTGCCAATCAGAAATAATCAGAGCAGGATGATGTTTATCCGCTTGTTCTACTCCTTGGAGACCATTATTCGCCAAAATTACTTCATATCCCTGAGCTTGAAGGGTTTGCTTTAACACTAGTTGGATAACGCGATCGTCATCAATAACTAAAATTTTTACTGGCGAGTGAGAGATTTCTGTCATTTTTTAGTTATTAGTTTTAAAGAAAATTCAGGCTTTGCAAAGCCGCGATCGCATGATTATATTCCCTCTCTAGACGATCGACCAGATCGCCTAGCTGTGCTAATGATTCTTCTTGGGCAGCATTCTCTAAAGTTTCACAGATTTCTCCCAGGCGAACAGCACCAATACTGACACTAGGCGATCGCAAAGCATGAGTTGCTTTTTGTAACTTGGAGCGATCGCCATTCGCCACTGCATCTTTAATTGTCTGGATTCTCGCTGGAGTGTCTTCTAGATAAACCTGAATCAGTTCTGTGACGAGAGAATCGCCTTCACTACCTGCCATTGCTCGTAGTTCTTGCAGAAAACTGCGATCGATTACCTCTAAATCATCCGATTTGACATCCGATGCGGGTGATGTAGAGGGCAATGCAGATTCCGCTTCAGATTCCGGTTCTGGATACGCCAGAATATCAAACTTCCTCAGGACTGCTTCTATCGCTTCTAAACTAATTGGTTTACTGATGTAATCATCCATGCCGACAATTAAACACTCTTGACGGTCTTCGGGACGTGCATGGGCAGTCATCGCCACGATCCAAGGTTGAGCGTTCTCAGAAAATTCCTCGCGAATGCGGATAGTGGTTTCCCAACCGTCCATTTCCGGCATTTGGATATCCATAAAGACAACATCATAGAGTTGCCTGTGCAAGGCTTCTAGGGCTTCACGTCCATTATTAGCCACATCCGCTCGATAACCCAACCTTTGTAACATTTTCAGGGCAATTTTCTGATTTACCAACACATCCTCAACTAAGAGAATTTTCAGAGGTATAGTCTGACCCATCTGAGCATCAATGTTGGGCAGATTTGGTGTTGGTAAGCGTGAGTAAGAAGGAATGGTAATTTTCTGATCGATGCGGCGGGTAGACCAGTTACCACGTACTATTTGTAAAAGTGTATTGTGTAACTGGTACTGCCGCACAGGCTTCTGCAAAAACGCTGTAAACTCAGGAGCTACTTCTTTGATTTCGACAGTTTGCTTACCTTTAAAACTGAACATGATTAAAGGTAAATCCTGCTGTTTGGGTATAGCCCGGATACGAGATGTTAACTCTAGGATATCCAAATCGGGACTATCAATATCTAATATTGCCATATCAAAGGGACTGTCTGCTATGAACTCCAGAACTGCCCGACTCGATTTTACAGCTTGGACATCTACTCCTAAACTCTGAATTTGCCAAGTTAAGCATTTGCGTAAATTGGCGTTATTTGTTTTGAGTAGTAATCGCTTACCCAATAGCTCTGGATATATATTGACAGTACTGTCAATCGCAGAAGCATCGACTTCCAAGGTAGCAGTGAAATAAAAGGTAGAACCTATCCCTGCTTCGCTTTCTACCCACATTCTACCCCCCATAATTTCACTCAGGCGCTTGCTGATGGCTAATCCTAAGCCAGTACCGCCATAACGGCGAGTCATGGAAGCATCAACCTGACTAAAGGGCTTAAATAGTCTATCCAGGCGATCGCGCGCGATGCCAATACCTGTATCGCTGACTCCAAAGAGAAATTCGTAGCAGACGCGATCGCCGGTTGTAGTTTTTTGGGTAGAAATTTGCGGCTGCACGGCGATCTTTACCACAATTTCGCCGTCATTGGTAAATTTAACCGCATTACTAACTAAATTCCACAGAACCTGGCGCACACGGGTAATATCACCAATAATCAGCGTTGGCGTGCGTGGTTGGAATTCATACATCAATTCAATGCCTTTGGCGGCTGCTTGGGGAGCCAGCAAATCTAAGGCTTCTTCAACACATACTTGCAAGTCAAAGGGCTGTTCTTCTAGCTCTAAATTACCAGACTCAATTTTAGAAAAGTCGAGAATGTCGTTGATGATCGTTAATAATGTATCGCCACTATTACGGATAGTTTCTACATAGTCGAGTTGTTCGGGTTGCAAGGGAGTATCTAAAAGTAATCCCGTCATTCCCACGATCGCATTCATCGGCGTGCGAATTTCATGGCTCATGGTAGCCAGAAAATTACTCTTAGCCATATTGGCAGCGTCAGCAGCTTGTTTGGCGAGGCTAAGTTCTTTGTTTTGCTGTGCTAACAAATGAGCTTGGCGCGTTTCCTGGGTGAGTAATTGCGCTTGAGTAAGGGCAATACCCATTTGATCGGCTAGATGTTTGAGAAGATCTAACTCTAATTCAGTCCATTGTCTGGGGCGATCGCACTGATGGGCAATCAACAGCCCCCATAAATCTTCCCGCACCAAAATTGGTACTACTAAATTGGCTTTGACTTGAAACTGCTGTAAAAATTTGACATGGCAAGGTTGAAATCCGGCTTGCTCTATATTATTAGTGACGCTAATCCTTCCCTGACGATACAAGTCTAAGTATTTATGAAAGCAAGGATCGTTAATATCTTTGTCTAAGGTCGTTGACCATCCGGAGATTACCGCCTCCTGTACAACTTTGCCAGAACCATCAGCATAAATTTGGAAGATGAGAACGCGATCGGCCTGTAAAATCCGCTGCACTTCCCTGACTGTTGTCTGGATGATTTTTTCTAGTTGCAAGGACTGACGAATTTCTTCGGTAATTTGCTTGAGCAGCAAAGCCCGTTGATACTGCTGTTGTAGCTCGGCTTCTGCCTGTTTGCGTGCGGTAATATCGAGATGGGTACCTACCATCCGCAGAAATTTTTCGCGGAAATCACGGTTCACCAACTTACCCCGATCCAAAATCCACTTCCATTCTCCTGATTTCGTCAACAAACGGACTTCGGCTTCATAATAAGGTGTCCGACCTTTAATATGATCTATCAGCCGTTGTTGCACCAACCCTTGGTCTTCAGGATGGATCAATCTATTTCTAACTTTAATATCGTCTTCCAACTCTTTTGGATCGTATCCCAGCATTGTGCACCAGCGTGGGCTACGATAAACCTCTCCAGTCGCTAAATTCCAATCCCAAAGTCCTTCTTCGACTGCATCCAAAGCTAACTTTAACTGTTCTTCGCTTAACCTGAGGGCATTTTCCGATTGTTTGCGCTGGGTAATATCGCGATATTTCCACAAATGCCCATAAAATTTGCGATCGACAATAATTGGTACATAGTCTTGTTCAAAAATGCGTCCATCTTGGAGTTGCCATTCTTGATTGATCACTATTTCACCTTTGTTGGCAATCTCATCCAAGCCTTGGATAAATCTCTCTGGTTCCACAAAAAGTTGTTTGCTCATCTGAGCTGACTGGCGACAATCTACACCTTGTAAAGCTTCTGGTGTCAGAGGAATACCAAATAGATCGCAAAACTCTTGATTTGCCAGAATCACCTGTCGATTTTCGTCTTCTAGTAAAATACCGACTTGTAGACTTTCAATCAGGGTTCTCAATCGTGAAGCTGTAGCCCTTAATTCTGCCCGTTGTTGTGTGAGTTTGGTGGTTAATTTTTTGGCATCTGCAAGGGCGGAATTTTTCGCTTGTAAGAGAAACAGATAATCGGAAACTGAGTCATATAAAGGAAAATCATCGATGCTCAATTCCAGCTTTTTGAGATCGGTAATTTCTGTAATCCAAGGCGAACCCAGAAACACCAAGCGATCGCTATCTTCTACATAAATCATTTGTCCTTTCAGTTGCATTTCTTTGTGTGGAGATTGCAACAGAAACAGCGATCGCGTTTGTAGACAAATAGCTTCAAAGTTAACTGGACAGTTGGGCCGATTAATCTGAAAATGTTCTTCTAAAGCACTACCAACAATTGCGATCGGTTCCAGAATGCGTTGAAGTACCTCACCCATCTGGACAATTTTCATCCGTCGATCTATGACTAGATGGAAGGGAAATAAAGCTGCAAATTGGTCGGCACTCAGACTGAATTGACTTGAACCAGCAACCTGATTATTGATCATCGGCGTGAGCATCGTTGTACTTGATCGAAAAGATATCGTGAGCATCGCCTTGCTCGCGAAAACTAGTTTGGGTGACATCTATCTCAGTGTGAAAGCGTTTTCCCAATCCGTGGAGCAAACCAATTACCATCGGCGCTAATCCTTGACGAGTAGATTCATAGTGGAGTTCTAAGGATTTTTCACTCTTATGTTCGCATTCAAAAGCCGGGGGACGAAGCTGGGGAAAACTCAACCCTACCCGCGCATGGAGGTTATCAAGGTTCTCGATAAACTGAGGTAAAGATTGTCCCGCCGTAGCTAACAGTTCTCCATAGCCTTCTTCCGCAGTATAGGTAACCCAGTATTCTCCAAAGGCTGTGAGTACTTCCTCAGCAGGCATCCCCAATACCTCACAAACTGCTTTCACCAAACCATAGGTAACATCGTCAGAATAAGCATCCATCGCCACAAAAAAGTCAATATCCTCAAGTTCAGCCTTTTCCTTAATTTTTTCCCAGGTATCCTCACCGTGATATTTACAAATCATGTCTTCAATGGCTTTATTGACTAGACCGTACATTGCCTTGACTCCTGTTTTCAGTATTATTACGTAAGCAAAATTAAGGAATAAAGGTATTTATTGAACCTAAAACTTATAGAATTAATTTAACACGCGCTACAGATAGGAGATTAGTATAGCCTTTTAAATCTTGTGTATATTTTACTCGTAGAAAAATTTAGTATAAATTATTTTAATAAAAAAATAGTATTTGTTTTAATGTAATATATTTTACATATTTTTTGTTAGTCATCAGGAATAAAAATCATATTTTAGTCATGACGGTGATGACCTAAGTTAAGCTATTCTGCTTTTAAGTTGCACAATCCATCGTCAGGGATGTTGACAATCAACCGTCAACCGTCAACCGTCAACCGTCAACCGTCAACAACCCTGATTAATAGTTCTGCAATTTAGACGCGAATTTCTCGTCACCTTTGCTCGATACTGCTTTGTTTGTTTAAAGCTGAGATAGTTGTAATTAACATTGGAAATGTTAAACCGTTTGAAGATTGGCAGCAAAATCGGCGCTAGTTTCGCTCTAGGCCTGACAATTTTAAGTGCGTTGGGATTCATCTCCTATCGCACTACTAACGAATTGATTAGAACTTCTTACTTGGAAAATCATACATACCAAGTATTGGGATCGCTACAAGACTTAAATAGCAAACTGCAACAAGCAGAAACTGGGCAACGTGGTTACATAATTACTGGTGAAAAGCGATATTTAGAACCATATCAGGCGGCAATTAAATCTTTAGATCAACCTCTCACACAACTCCGCAGTTTAACCACTGATAACTCTAATCATCAACGTCGGCTAGATATGTTACAGCCACTCATTGATGAACGGCTGAAGGTGATGGAAAAAATAATTGAGTTGCGGCAAAATCAAGGCTTAGAAGCGGCTCGAAAGGAAATTCTCAACGATGAAGGTAAGCGGTTAATGGATAGAATCCGCACCCTAACTGATGAGATGAAAATAGAAGAGAATCAATTATTAAATCAGCGTTCCAACAAAGCCAAAGTTGCCGCAGCCGAAACTCTGGCCACTATTACCTATGGGATTCCCACATCTTTTATATTTATAGCTTTAATTGGGTATTTGTTATCTCGCCATATCTCCAAACCGCTGGAACAAATTTCTCGCGTCGCAGCCAAGATTGCTGATGGTGATTTATCGACCAACTTACCACCGACAAAACGCCAAGATGAAGTGGGTATACTCACCAGCAGTTTCAATCAAATGATTGTAAATTTACAAAAAACTCAGCAGAAAAATGAAGAAGAAAATTGGCTGAAGTCGAATTTAGCGGAATTGAGTAATACCCTACAAGGGCGCAGAAATTTAGTCACTATCACCGAATTAATTTTGTCTAAATTAGCGCCTTTAGTAGGAGCGCAACATGGCGTAATTTACTTAATGGAAACTCGAGAAAATCAGCCAATATTAAAATTATTTAGTAGCTATGCTTACAGAGAGCGAAAAAATTTAGCAAATCAATTTCGCTTGGGAGAAGGCTTAGTTGGTCAGTGTGCTTTAGAAAAACAAAGAATTTTACTCACACAAGTACCTCATGATTATATTCGTATTAGTTCGGGATTAGGAGAAGCACCGCCCTTAAATATTGTGGTGTTGCCTGTGTTATTTGAAAATCAGGTAAATGCGGTAATTGAATTAGCATCATTGCAAGCTTTTAAGGAATTACATTTAACTTTTCTAGAGCAAGTTAGTGAAGCGATCGGTGTAGCCTTAAATGCAATTAATGCCGATATGCTAACTCAGGAACTCCTCCAGCAATCTCAGGAATTAACGGAAGAATTAAAAACTCAACAAGCAGAACTGACAAACAGCAATCAATTATTACAAAAGCAAGCAGAAGATTTAGAAGAATCGCAACGACTATTGCAACAACAACAGGAAGAATTAAAACAATCTAACGAGGAATTACAAACTTTAAATGAAGAGTTGGAAGAAAAAGCAGAATTATTAGCAGTGCAAAAACGAGAAGTTGAGGTGAAGAATCAAGCAATTGAACAAGCAAGGCTATCTTTGGAAGAGCAAGCTAAAGAATTAACTTTATCTTCTAAATATAAGTCAGAATTTTTAGCTAATATGTCTCATGAATTACGCACTCCGCTAAACAGCTTGTTAATTCTGGCGCGATTAATGTCAGAAAATCCTGAAGGAAATTTAACTGATAAACAAATCGAATATAGCCAAACAATTTACGCTGCTGGTAACGATTTATTGGCTTTAATTAATGATATTTTAGATTTAGCAAAAATTGAATCTGGTACTTTTGTAATAGAAACAAGATCATTAAATTTTATTGATTTAAAAAGTCACTTACAAGCCAACTTTAGACAATTAGCACAAAATAAAGATCTAAATTTTAATCTAGAATTTTCTCAGGAATTACCGCCGACATTTAATACAGATCCCAAACGCTTACAACAAATTTTGAATAATTTATTAGCGAATGCTTTTAAGTTTACTGAACAAGGAGAAGTCAGTTTACTAGTTCGGTTAGCAGAGCAAAATACAGTAGCTTTTGCGATTAGCGATACGGGTATTGGGATTGCTAAAGAAAAACAGCAGTTGATTTTTGAAGCATTCCAACAAGCAGATGGTACAACTAGCCGTAAATATGGGGGTACAGGCTTAGGTTTATCTATTAGCCGCGAATTAGCTCATCTGTTAGGTGGAAGAATTGAATTGCTTAGTCAACCAGGAAAGGGAAGCACGTTTACTCTTTATTTACCACTGCAAAGAATTCCCACCAATCTAACAAGTCAAGCCGGAAAAATTGTAAGGGATAAAAATCAGGAAGATAAACAATCAAATTTTCCTATTCCCCTAATTTCTCCATCTTTATCAGTTCCTACTTCCCCCCGTTCTCAACCGGAAATTGCAGACGATAGAGAAAATATTAGCCCAGGTGACAGAGTGTTGCTGGTGGTTGAAGATGATGTTAAATTTGCTCGGATTTTGCGAGAAATGGCACAACAGCAAGGATTTAAAGTATTGCTGGCTGTAAATGGACAAATAGGTTTGGCGCTAGCTCAAAAATTTAAACCCGATGCAATTACTCTCGATGTTTGTATGCCAGATATGGATGGCTGGATGGTGTTAGATCGGCTCAAACATAATTTAGAAACTCGCCATATTCCCGTACATATATTATCTATTGACGATCGCCAGCAACGGGGTTTAGAGTTAGGCGCGATCGCTTATCTACAAAAACCTGTTTCCCAAGAACAGCTCACAGGCGCTTTAACTGATATTAAAGCTTTTATTGAGCGGAAAGTGAAAAATTTACTCGTCATCGAAGACGATCCAGTCCAAGCCCGCAGTATTATGGAGCTGATCGGCAATGGCGATGTGCACAGTACCGCAGTTAATACAGCTGCTGAAGCTTTAGAGACACTGCGATCGCAACAGATTGATTGTATTGTCTTAGATTTAGGTCTACCTGATATGAGCGGGTTAGAACTAATTGAGCAAATTAAACAAACACCTGACTTATTGAAGATTCCTATCATTGTCTATACAGGAAAAGAACTCTCCCGTCAAGAAGAAACTCAATTGCGACGTTTGGCAGAAACTATAATTATCAAAGATGTGCGATCGCCTGAACGGTTACTCGATGAAACTGCCTTATTTCTACATCGTATCCAAGCCAATTTACCCCAACAGAAGCGGCAGATTTTAGAGCAACTGCGCAATTCTGATCCCATACTTGCCCATCAAAAGATTTTAATTATTGATGACGATGTGCGCAATATTTTTGCCATCACTAGTTTGCTAGAAGGTTACCAAATGCAAGTATTATTCGCTGAAAATGGTAGAGATGGTATTGAAATCTTGCAAGCTAATCCTGATGTCAATGCCGTTTTGATGGATGTAATGATGCCAGAAATGGATGGTTATGAAGCAACTCGTGCCATCCGCCAACAACAGCAATTCCGTTCTCTACCAATAATTGCCTTAACCGCAAAGGCTATGCAAGGTGATAGAGAAAAATGCATCGAAGCCGGAGCATCAGATTATATTACTAAGCCTGTAGACACAGAACAATTACTTTCTCTACTGCGCGTTTGGTTATACCACTAAATAGGTACCACCAATTTAAAGATTTTATTCTCCAGCAAAGCAAAAACCATCCTACATTTAATTTAGAGCGAAATTAAATATTTTTATATTTTATTAATCTTGTTGCCAAAATTCAGATAAATCTTTATTTGATACTCTAACTATTAGATGATTTAGCTCTCTGACTTGAGATAGTCGTAAGAATCAGCAAGAAATTGTAAGTTTTAATTAGTTTATATTAAATAAATTAGGTACAGATTAATGCATATTAATCTAGAGATGGCGAACAAATATGAAAAATTGGATTTTGCGCAATCTTTACAGCAAAATCACTAATTAAAGGTTGCTTGCTTTGGCTATGAATTCACCAATAATAAAGTTAGAAGATATCGAAATTCATTTACTACTTGAAGGATTATATCGCTATTGGGGTTACGATTTCCGCAATTATGCTTTATCTTCTCTCAAACGTCGCATTCATCATTTTTTAAGAAAAGAGGGATTCACCAGCGTTTCTGATTTACAAGCGCGAGTATTGCACGATCGCGAATATTTAGAAAGATTCTTGCTAAGTCTAACAGTAAATGTAACTTCTATGTTTCGCGATCCTACTTTTTATCTTGCTTTGAGAAAGGAAGTAATTCCCTTATTACGCACCTATCCTTTTATTCGCATATGGCACGCTGGATGCTCAACAGGAGAGGAAGTTTATTCAATGGCAATTTTATTACAAGAGGAAAAGCTTTATCAACGTTGCCGTATTTATGCTACTGACTTTAATGAAGGAGTACTACAAAAAGCGAAAACAGGCATTTTTTCTTTAAAACTCATGCAAGATTACACCCAACTTTATCTCAAAGCTGGTGGTAAACATTGTTTTTCGGAATACTATACAGCAGCTTATGATAATGCTATTTTTCGTGCATCTTTACGAGAAAATATTGTTTTTGCTCAGCATAATTTAGCGACAGATAGCTCTTTTAATGAATTTCACATAATTATTTGTCGCAACGTTTTGATTTATTTTAACCAAATTTTACAAAAGCGCGTACATGAACTTTTTTATCATAGCCTTTGTCCTTTTGGTATCCTAGGTTTAGGAAAACAAGAATCAATTCGTTTTACCACCCATGACCAACAATACCAAGAGCTGATCAAAGGTGAAAAGCTCTACCGGAGGTTGAATTAGTGGCGGCTAAAATTGTGGTGATTGGTGCATCTGTTGGGGGATTATCAGCGCTAAAAATTCTGCTGCAAAATATTCCAGACAACTTTGCATTTCCAATTATAGTTGTGCAGCATCGGCATCCAGAATCTCGCGATACATTGAGAAACTTATTGCAGGAACATACATCTTTAAAAGTCCGCGAAGTTGAAGATAAAGATGAAATTTTAGCAGGATATATTTATTTAGCACCTGCTGATTACCACCTATTAGTTGAACCAGGTTTTTTTGCCCTTTCTACAGATGAACCAGTTTCTTATGCTCGTCCATCCATAGATGTTTTGTTTGAGTCTGCTGCTGATATTTATGGAGAGAAAGTTATTGGTGTAATATTAACAGGCGCAAATGAAGATGGCGTGAAAGGTTTGAAAATGGTGAAATTACAACATGGTCTTGCAATTGTTCAAGAACCTACTACTGCTGAATGTCCTGTCATGCCAAAAGCTGCTATTAATGCTGTTGCTGTAGACTGGATCTTACCACTAAAAGAGATTGCCCACAAATTAGTTTACCTGTGTCATAATGCAAATAAATATAAGCAGTAAGTATCAGCGAATTTTAACAAAATAGCCCACAGTTCTTAATTATACGTATTTAATTATTCATTACAGAACAAGATTTTATAGATATAAAATCTTTTTATTGTTGAGCTTGCTTAGATTAAAGATTAATATTATTTAGCGACAACTCTTTATCATCTATCCCCAGATAGAAATAGCAGCATAAAACCCGATTTTTTCCTAAATTGACAGCCGAATTTTAATTCTTTGCTCATATTTTTTTAATCTGCTAGAATCCTAAAGAAACTATTAACTTTCGGAAAAAATTTGGAGATAGGAATAAAATATGCTTTCCGAAAAGATCCTCAATGCTAAAATTCCGGAAGATTCTCTAGTTTTAGCAGGTTTAAGAGTTTTGCTAGTGGAAGATAATGAGGATACACAACTCTTACTCACTTTTTTACTAGAGGATGCAGGTGCAGATGTAGTAGTTACAGGATCGGCCTACGAAGCTTTAGCAGTTTTAGAACGAATGCAACCCGATATATTGCTTTGTGATATTGGCTTACCGGAAATAGACGGCTGTACTTTGATGCGAAAAATTAGAGCCATGTCCACAAATCAATTAAACCCCATTCCCGCGATCGCTCTGACTGCTTATGCACAAGAGACTGTTGAACAGGAAGCACTTGCATCAGGATTCCACGCTTACTTTGTTAAGCCAATAGAACCAATGGAATTTGTCAATTCAGTAGCAAAGGTTCTCAAAAACAACTATATAACTAATCCTACCTGCAAATTACGAACAGCAATCTGAGTTTGATTACTTAACCAAAGCTTGCAGAAAATTTTGCCAACACAAGTTTAAACCCTCATGATTTTCATCTAAACTTATTCAGTGATTTGGCTATATCCTAGATCCCAAGCAAGGCACAAAGCATTAATAAATGCAAATCTTATATTTGTGGGTTCTTTAGTACTTGTTATGCTAAACTAACAATCAAAATGCCAGTTTAACAAGCATCTAATTCGGAAGTTTTCAAAGTTTCTAAATCCATAAGCCGAGCG
>NZ_JACJRE010000019.1 GCF_014697075.1 Tolypothrix sp. FACHB-123
ATTTAGCTACAAAACATCCCTTATTTACACTGTTTAACTTCAAAGCAGACGACAAGTGTATAGATTCTTCATGCATAGATGAGGGGGAGAAAAGGGGTTGCCGAGAGCAACCCCTTTTCTCCCCCTTAAAATGATTATCATTCTTGAGAAAACCTGTCTCTTGTTTTTCTTGGAATAATTTATTCTTTGGAAGTCCCTTAACCATTACCGTCAGGATCATTAACTTGGAAAAGTCATCTAGGCATATCCGACGCCAGACCATTAATGCCAGATACAAGTAAGCTGCTAAACCGAAAAAACCTGAGTCTCCCCAGATTGCTGCCCAGCCAAACAAAGGAGAGAAAAAACTGGAGTCTAGATAACTACCACGCCATACAGACCAAACTGCTTGACTGCATGGATGAATAGTAGCACCAAGTGGTTCGAGTAAATTCCAATAGTCTCTTAGCATCCAACCACCTAATCGCCCAACGGTATGACCAGGGCCCAGACCGAGAAACCAGTTTAGTAATGATTTATAATATGATGGAATAATTCGGAAAGGTGATGTTTTAAGTATTGTGGCATCACCATTAGGTCCATAAATTTCTGGTCTGATCCAGGTTTTAAAAGCTCTAAAAGCTTCTAAATTTTCTATACACCAAAAAAGTATGTAGCCAATGAGGACAGCAGCAATTACATATTGCAATGTTAATTTAATATCTTTTACACTAATTAAAATTAGGATAGCCCAGGCTACTAAATATACCAACAGTACTTGTTTAGCATCAGCAAATAGAAGTACCAGAAACCCAGCGAAAACAAAGCCAGAGCGAATCAAAATTGGCATATTTTTCGCAGTAAAGAAGTAATATAAACTGAAAGACATGGCGACCATAGCAGAGACAACATGTCCACCGCCTGTGAGATAGAAGACTCCTTGAATGTTATCTTCAATAGTCATGCGATTTCTTTGCAGAATTCCAGTTTCTAAAAGAATTTTTTGGATCAAGGCCAATGAAATATGGATAATCATAAAACCCAGTATCCAGCGTCTAAATTGTTTCAAGCTTTCTAAAGAAAAAGGAATACAAATAATCGCTATTAACATGATGAATGGCTCAGCAAGTAACATAAATGCCACAAATACATTAATCAGACCTGCACCATTCAAAAGTGCGCTTGCGGTCATAACTCCTAGCAGAATTACTAGAGCAGACGTTAGCGACCAAGTAATTAAGATTTGCTTTCTGTTTTTAACTCTGGTTTTTGTGATGACAATGCCACATGCTAGGGGTACTATTGCGAAGTGAACAAAGTTGATCGGATCAGGTGCACCAACACTATTAATAATTCGCGGGAAGAAGGCGGTCGCAAAGGCTAGCAATACCAAAATTGTATTTTTGATATATCCCTGCTGAGATTTATAAACTGCTGTCTGTGCATTCATTTATTTTCTTTCCTCAGTTGGCACAACTTTTCATCAGTGATGCCAAGATTATTATGAAAAACTATGTCATTATTGTATATTTTTGAGCAAAATATTGTAATTACTGAGATTCAAGTACAGAAACAATCAATTGTCTGAAGTAGAGGTAGCTTGTGCTTGAAGATAAATTTCCATCATTCTTTGGTAGTTCTTTACAGCAGTGTACTTGGTTTCAAATTCGGCTCTTGCTTGTTGCCGCATCTGAGAGAGGTTAGAGGGATTGGCTAGCAGCCACTTTACCTTGGCTGTTAAATCATCAGCATCACCAGGGCGAAAATGCAGCCCAGTTCGACCAGAATCTACTAACTCTGCGATCGCACCAATATTAGCAGCAATTACTGGAGTACCTTTAGCAAATGCTTCAATGGCAACACGTCCGAAGGTTTCATACCATTTTGATGGAAAAACTAAAAACATTGCCTCCCCCATCAGGTCATGTACTTCGCTCATCGTTTTGCGTCCCAGCCATTCCACTTGTGGAAGTGTTTTTGCCGCTGCCAATACTTGGTCGGCTAAGGGGCCATCCCCTACAATTTTGAGAGGTATTTGTGTCCCAAGATGTTCCCAAGCTTGTAAAATTGTATCTAAACCCTTTTCCACTGAAAGTCTGCCGACAAACAGAGCATAGCCGCCACATCCATTACCAACAGTAGGTTCAAGACTGACAAAGTTTGGCTTGACCACAATTTTTTCTGCTGGTAAACCACCCGCAATAAATTTTTGTCGAGCAAATTCAGTCAGAGCAATGTATAAATCAACTGTTTTACTCCAAGTAGCCATCAGGCGATGTACAGTCAGCATCGTTGCAACACCGCCACTAGCGACTTTACTATCGCGGTAACAACCATGTACAACGCCAGAATAGGGAATGAATTGCCCTAAGCAATCTTCACAAACTTGCCCATCACGAAAAAATAAAGCGTTGGGGCATAACAGTCGATAGTTGTGTAAGGTCTGCACGACAGGAACACCTTCTGTTTTAGCTGCATAGTAAACTGAAGGTGAGACAATAGGAAAAAAATTATGAACATGAACCACATCAAAAGGTTTTGATGCTAGTAAACCCTTGACTGTTTGATAAGATTCATCAGACCAAACTGTTCTCGTAGCTATGTTTAATTTCCCTAAAACTGCTACTTTGTCATTATTTTCTTCATAAATTTCAACTTCATGTCCCATTTGTCGTAACAGGTTTACTTCTGCTTCAAAGCACTCATCTTCTCCTCCTTTAATTTGATAACGGTTGTGGATAGTCAAGATACGCATTAGCGTTGCTTCTCTTATGTATGGGGTATAATCTCAAAAAATTGTAGTTGCTATGTTGGAATCAAAAATTTGCGGTAGCCTGGACAGCTAAAAAGTGTAAAAAGAGCGATCGCCTTTTGCTTAAAAATCTTAAGGTTCAATAAAAACTACCGAGACGAGGTGATTGTCTCATACAGATGAACTAATTCCTTACCCTTAGCCTGCCAGCTGTGCGACTCATAGACTAATTTTTTTCCTGCTTGTCCCATCTGTAGACGCAAGTCTGCATCTTTTGCTAGGCGAATCATGGCTTCAGCCAAACCTTGAACAGCTTGCTCAGGATTACCCGGTGGGATTTTAAAGCCTGTGTCCTTTGTCACTTGTACAGCCGGGCCTCCTAAATTAAGACAAATTACTGGTCTTCCTGCTGCCATTGCTTCCATGCACACCCAACCTCCAGAATCATGTAAGCTAGGATGAACTAATACATGGCACTCTCCTAGTTTGCTTAAAGTTTGCTCACGGGGTAATCTACCCCAAAACTTGACTCTTGGAGCAATACCCAATGTTTCGGCGAGAGTCTGAAGCCGTTGTGATTCCGGGCCATCTCCAACAATCCAGTATTCTGCGGTTGCTAAATTGGCTTGAGCAAAAGCACGCAATCCCAAGTGGAAACCCTTCCAGTGCAGCAGCCGTCCCATGCTGATAAATCGGATGGGGGCACTATCGGGCATAGGATATTGACCAAGGCGTGCTATTTCTTCCTCTGGTAAACCAGATTCGGGTAAAATATCCACATCATTTACACCCATGCGATAAAGTCGCTGTGCTGTATCTTCTGTAGTTGCTCTGACTACAGCACTTTTTTTAGCAGTTAGATATACAAAAGGATCGAGTTCTCCAAATCCACGCACAATATTTCTAGCAATTTCGTAAGCCTTAGCACGTCCACTAAAATCTTGCCAAAACGATTTAGGTGCCGATTCGCCACCACCAACTGGCCCCCAAATGAAGGGAACTGGTAATAGTGAAAGGAAGCTAGGACTGGAATATTTTACAAAAGTAACGTGGTGAATTAAATCAAAGCCAATTTCACGATGTAATTTCCGGGCAATGAAATATGCTTGAATTTGCCAAAGGTAGTAATGGATTTGCATTGCTCCGGATTGCCCCCATCGCAAACTATCTTGCCAAAAAGGCAGGGTAAAGTAAACAAAATGCAAGTTGGGGACTGGGTTACGAGTTAATTCTGCTTCAATTATTTCTTTACTTTCATCCGGTCGAGTCAATACCCAGACTTTGTGATATTTAGCAATTTCCCTAGGAATATTCCAACCTACACCAGGCTCTGAGCCTCTACCAGGTTCACAAGAATAGGCTGATATCAGAACTTTCATACTTAGAATGCCTCTGAAAATTAAGTTAAACAATAGAAAGTTTTCTAGAATTATTGAGGAATATAATTTGTCACAATAAATTTTGCTCTAATTAGTTTGGGCTTTATTTTTCTCAAGTAGTTCCTCATATACTTCAGCGATTTTCTCTGCGGTTCTTTCCCAAGTAAAGGATTTTACTCTTGCCAAACCTGCATCTTTTAATTTTTGATAATCAATAGGGTTATTGTGGAGATGATATACTGCCTCGGCAATTTCCTGAGCATTTGTTGGATCAACTAAAACTCCCGCATCTCCTGCAACTTCAGGCATAGCAGAAACTTTGGAGGTAATTACTGGGGTACCACAAGCCATTGCTTCAAGAATAGTAATTCCAAATCCTTCGTGGGTTGAAGGAGCGATTAAGATATCAGCAGCATTATAAATTTGCACTAAAGTCTGTTTATCTGGTTGTCCGAGATAGGTAATATAATTTTCTAGGGCTTGCGTTTGAATATAGTTTTGCTCTTCTGAAGTAAATGCTGCACCTGCTTTCCAAAAATGAATGTTTAGTCCTTTTTGTTGTAATATTTTGACGACTTGAAGAATGGTAGAGATATTTTTCCGTGGGTGATTTCCGCCAACGTTCAGCAAACAGATAGTTTCTGGTGAGATTCCCTGTTTATGCCGAAAAGAGGCAATCTGATTGTCGGGTAATATGTGGAATGCAGACTCAACAGCATTGGGAGTGACGGTAATCTGCTGCGGATGAATGTTTAATATTTGTGTCACATCTTGAGCAGTGGCAGAAGATACAGCCAGAATATGGTTGGCATTCTGCATTGCTTTTACAGAGTGAAACCACAAATTGCTACTGACAAAAGGCACTTGCACTGAACCTTGAAGATTATCAGGATAAAAGTAGTTAATTAAGTCATGGCAAGTAACAACAATTGGTTTACCTTGGTTTTTTACCCAATTAACAATATGTCCCTCGCTATGGTCGATGATATGAAAAATGTCTGCTACTTGGTTTTGTATGGTGCGAGGAAATCCCCAAAAACGCTCATAAAATTTTTTCGCTCTCAGCAATAAAGAGCGGCTATTTCTATCTATGGAACAAGGTGCTAACTCCACAATTTCCCATTGTGGTCTCACAACTTTTAGTCCGGAGATTATGCCGTCGGCGTAAATGTCCATACTAAAATTAGGCATGGTACGCACAATCAGTACACGCATTAGTACCTCATTTGGTAATTAAATAAGTTCATCACAGTTAAACTCCACAGATTTAGTGATTAGCTATTGACGGTAGTTACATATTTTCCTATTTTTTGCTTTAGGACTCTGTTCCAGAGGTTGATTAAACGTTCGGCAATGCGTTCGTGGGTATAATTTTGAGTCACCCTGGTAATGCAGTAGTGCTCTAGTTCTTGTCGCCAATTGAGATCACAGATCATGCGCTCGAGAATTGCTGCTAATGCTTGGGCATTTCCTTCGGGAAATACTAAGTCAGCACGCCCAATGACGTTAGGAATTTCTCCACTATTAGAGCCAATTACAGGAACACCCATTGCCATTGCTTCGATTAGCACATGACCAAATTGCTCTTTCCAAGTAGAAGCAGTGCGAGATGGTAAAATCAATACATCAAACTGACTGATTTCTTCTGGTGCTTGTTTGTGGGATACCGATCCTCGCCAAATTACTAAGTCTGCAACTTGCTGTTTTTGAGCTTCTTGTCTAAGTGCGTCTTCATGGGAACCCGAACCACAAAGAATTACCTGAGACTTCAGTCCACGTTCTTGAAGTATGCGAGCGGCTGCCAATATAGTATCTATACCTTTTTCTGGGACTAATCTTCCTAAAAAACCGATGCGAAACTCTGGATTTTGGCGATCGCCTTGGCGTGGACTAAATAAACTAGTATCTACTCCCATCTGAGGGATGACTTCCATTAATCCGGTGTAACCCCACTTTTGCAGTAGATTAGCTCCGTCTTGGTTACCAGGAAGCATGAGTTTGGCTGTGTCGATCACAAATTGACGCACCCAACGGCGTGGCATGGATAAGGTTCTATCCATGTTCTCCCAACCGAAAACTACTAATGGCTTACCTGTAATTCGGCTCCAAAGTGCTAACTCAAAGGCACATAGGGAAAAGACTTCTTCTTCCACCTGCACCAAATCCGGTTGAAAATCGTTGACTACTTGCCAGATTTTCCAAGGTGCGTAGATATGAGCGCCACCTTTACCTGTAAACAACACGGGGGCTGTATAAACTTTAATTTTGGGGTAGGGTTTTTCTACTGCAAATACACGATTCCATTCTAGGGCTTTCCAGTTGCTAGGAGCCAGCAAGCCGACTTCTACTTCACCTGTTTGGGCGATCGCATTTAGCTTGCCTTGATTCACGCCAACTACGTATGTGTGGCTGATAAACAGTACCCGGAGTGCAGACACATTCTCGGCGATAGCTTGTTTCATGTTCTTATCACTCCTTTATTTAGTACAAAAATAAACATCTTCGGTGTTAGTATCTTCACTCACCAAGCGATATTTTTCGGCTAAATCCGTTCCTAGTTCTTGAATGTAATCATGTACTTGGACTTGAAAACCTGCTTCTAACCTATTTTTATAGTCTTGTCCGTAAAGCCGCACATGGTCTTTTTGACCGTAAAATTTGATTCTATCTGACTCAGAAGTAATCTGCGGATCTTCAAATGTTTCTGCTAAATTATTATCTAGATGTACTTGGAGAATTGCCCAACCATTTGGTTTGAGTACTCTGTAGAGTTCCCTCATTGCTTTACCGTCATCGGGGATACGCTCTAATACGTGATTGCAAAGAATTGCATCAAAAGATGCATCAGCGAAAGGTATATTGGGAATATTTATATTCATCATTACCCTTAAGTCAATCATGCTCTTATGTTCAATGCAAAAATATGTGATGACATCAATGAGGATCGATTTAGGTTTGTTGTAATGTGTGCAATATATCTGGTCTCAAGCGGTGGGGAATAGACAAAGATGGCTTGATTCTGACTGCAAGCAGATCGTGATAGCGAGAATAATCCTCCGGATCACTGAAATGATCTAAGTAGGTTTGGCTGCCTTTATTTTTGACTCCAAATAAAGTAAAGCCGTTCCCTGTCATTGACTCAAACAGATGTTTCCTTTCTTGTATTGGTAAGTGTGTATTTTCAAAAACAACAAAACGCATCTGTTGCTGCTGAATCAACCAGGGCAAAAGATAAGGTTCAGCCCCTTCCACATCAACCTTTGAGCCAAAAGACCTTCCAGCCAATAATGGAGGCAAATAGGTAGCGATGTTTTTGACCTCCAGGCGGATTTTATTTGCCGATTCCTGTTGGTTAAACACAAAGCTGGCTTCGCCTGAGTGATTGTCCAGCAAAGACATTTCGAGCACGTCGTCTCGATCCATCAAACCCACCTCATGAAGTTGGACGCGAGATAAATTTTGTTCTTCAATGGCAGCACGCAAGCGCTGACACAAATTTGGTTGTGGTTCAAACAAATACACACCACCATCAGCCCCCACAATATCGCTGCACGATAAACCAACAGCACCATAGTTAGCGCCAATATCCAGAAAACAATCTCCAGATCGCAACAAATAGCGACAAGTATCAACCACTTCTGGATAAGCCATGCCACACAGATACAGCATTCGTCCGTTATAGTCTTTGACATCAACTGTAATGAAGATGCCATTATCCAGCCGTGCAACCATCTGAGTGTAATGGTGTGGCAAAAACAATTTTATATATCGACTATTAGTTAGTTTTTTGTAGAGGCTTCTCTTGGTTGGTAGGATTTGAAAACAGTTTCTAATCAACTGTAAAACTAGTAGATTAAAACTAATTTTGGGAGAGCGAATTTCTTGCAGCATACTTAGGAATTGCTCCTTAAATCAAATAGTTTTTTAGACTTTTAATACATGTTCCAGTCCTGCTTTTTAGGGTTATAACTCTGGTGTTTTGCAGTTTCAATACCTTGGAGAATTGCCATTGCAGTTTGTTCCCAAGAAAATCTTTGGGTGACGCGATCGCGTCCTGCCATTCCCATTTGAAAAGCCTTGTCTGGATTTTCCATAGCTTCCACAATTGCATTGGCTAGCAAATCCACTCTTTGAACTGGTACTAACCATCCTGTTACTCCATTTTCAAGAATTTCTGGAATTGAGCCGCTATCGTAAGAAACCACTGGTAATCCAGAAGCTTGGGCTTCAGCGATCGCTCTGCCAAAAGACTCTATTCGTGATGGTAAAATTGCCAACTCAGCATCTTCCAGTTCTCGAATTAGTTCTTGGGTATTTAGCTGTCCCAACATTAAGACGTGGCTTTCAATTTGGTGTTCGCGGATTGCTTGCTTTATCTGGGCTTCATATTCCCAACCAGCTAATTTGAGAGTCCAATTTTTATAACCTTTGGCTGCTACTTGACCTAAAGCCGCAATCGCATCAAAAACTCCTTTAGGGGGAGCAAAGGAGCCGTAAAAAATCAAATTGGATACTGATTGTTTTGGCGATCGGTTAACTTTGCTAAATGCATCATCTATTCCGCGATGAGTAATTTTAATTTTTTCCTCATTGACTGCAAATAAATTCAGCAATTCTTGCCTGGTAAAATTTGAGGAAACAAAAATCACATCCGCACATTTAAAAAGTCGCCAACGAAACCAGCGATCGCTCAACCTTTTGATGGCTTGCAATCCTGTTTGCCGATTTACCCATGTTGTGTAAGAAGGATGAGCTGCTATCATCCCAAACACAATTTTTTTCGATTTTAATACTTCTGGTAAAAATGCAGCTTCATGTTCCCAGCTTAAAACTGCATCAACTGGCTTTTCTGTCAGCAGATTTTTGACAATCTTGGCAACTGAACTGCCATCCCAAAGATCGTGTAAGCGACTTGGTGGTGCGGGGATAACTGGTACTGGTTTACCTTTTAGTTTCTCAGTAGCAGCATCAGAAGAGACAGATACAATAATGACTTCATTACCCATCTGTTGTAGCTGATGAGCAATTTGTAAACAACTCCTCGTTCCTCCTCCTGGACTAGTAAGAGAGCGGGGATAAGTGATAATAATGCTTTTACTCATCTTCTACTTAGCTCATGTATACAAAAAAACAAATTTCAATTAGTTTTGACAACTTTAGATTTCATATAGTAGTAAGCTGCTCTTAAATTAATTTCCAGTTGTTCTACTAGGGAAGTAACATTCATATATTTTTCTAGAATTTCCTGGGTGACAGCATCTTTTTTATTGTTCTGCCATTTATTAGAAAGTCCCACAGAAACTAGCTTATTAGCAAATTTTTTCAACTCTGGAAACTCCTGTCTAATCCAAGAACCATTGCTTATATACTGCACAGCCCGAAGGCTTTGGTTATCAACTTTTAAAGTAGCTGCATTATTACCATGTATTCTGTGAAATGCTAAAACCTCACCAAGGAAGTAACCCTTGCTAAGTGCTACTGCCATAAATTTGAAATAGAAATCAGTAGATTTAACAGCTTTAGATATAGGCATAGGCAAAAATTTTGCTAATAGCGATCTTCTGAAGCATAATGCAGATGTTGCGGGAAGAGGAGGAGGAATTCTCCCTGATTTGACAACATCTCTAAAATCACATTCAATAGTAGGACGTTGCGTACTTAATTGGGGTAATAATTCCCCCTTTTCATCTACCCACCGGAGATTGTGAAAGCACCATTCCACTTCTGAAGAAGTATTAAATATTTCCACAACTTTTGCAACTTTTTCCGGCAGATAAATATCATCGGCATCTAAAAAGCAAATAATTTCTCCGCGACTAGCCTCAAAACCTGCATTGAAGCATGAACATTGTCCACCATTTTCTTTGAGGATAGGAACAATGCGATCGCCATAACTTGCTATAATTTTTCGGGAATTATCTTTTGAATCATCATCAACAACAATAACTTCAATATTTTTATATGTTTGATTTAAAGCAGTATCTATTGCTTCTTTCAAAAAACGTTCGTAGTTATAATTGTCGATGATTATACTAACTAGCGGTTTTGCTTCTATAGATGAGAAATTAGTTGAGGATGTCATATTGATGAATTAGTAGAAAAGGGAACTATAAATACAGATATAGATAATGTTAGAATTATGCCTAGCCATTTTACATGAGTTACAAATAATTATTTTCCTTGTCTTCCCTATCCTTTTTGTTCATATATCAAATAGGAGGGCTATCACAAATTCAAGCTCGCTTAGATTTACCTCCCATATATAATCTTAATTTTTCGGAAATATTTACATATCTTATAAAAAGCATTACCAAAGTAAACTGCAACTTTTGGCTAACTCCATGCAGTTTCTCATCGTTCCAAATTATATAAAAACTTCTAAAGGGAGGTTTGAAAGTTTCCAATAAATCTACTGCTATTTCCCTTAATGAAGGATTTTTACTCATCAAGCGATCGTGGCTTCCTCCAGCAAAACGAGCAACTCGCTGGCGAAGCTGGGAAAATGAATGTCTAGCAGGGTGAGCGACAAAAGCGTTATCGGCATAAATTTGCTGGTATCCAGCCGCGTAAACTCGCTGTCCCCATTCCCTGTCGCCACCAGACTTGAGAGTATCATTAAAACAACCAACACTGTCAATTACATATTTGAATGTAAAAAGATTTGCTGTAACACCATAGCGGCTTTGTTTTAAGCATCTTTCTTGGGGAAAATCCATAGCAATGCTTTCGTATAGTTCCACAGGAGTTGGCTTATCGGGATTTTGGAAAAAAAGGTCTATTTTTCCAGCCACTAATCCACAATTAGGTGTACTAAGCAGACTTTTCACTCCATTTTCAATCCAATTTACGGCTGGAATGCAATCTGAATCTGTAAAAGCTAAAATTTCACCTTTCGCAATTGAGATTCCTTTGTTGCGAGCCGCATAAGAACCA
The DNA here is from genome assembly GCF_014697075.1 of Tolypothrix sp. FACHB-123. GTDB lineage: Bacteria > Cyanobacteriota > Cyanobacteriia > Cyanobacteriales > Nostocaceae > Aulosira. Next base: position 11,044 of record NZ_JACJRE010000019.1, read on the forward strand.
GTTTTTAGCTCTTGCGTAAAGACAGATTTATGAAATTTTTCTACAATACTTTTAATATCATCATCTGAACCATTATCAACTACAATAATTTCATACATATTATGTGGATAACTTTGGTTTTCTAAAGCTTGCAGGCAAAGCTTTAATCGTTCAGAATCATTAAATACTGGAATAATTACCGAAACAAAAGATAGTGTCATAAGGCTATACCGTTAATCATGCTCTATTTCAAAAATATTTACTTAGTGGATGCAGACTTAAAAATAGGGCTTGATATTACTTAATAATTAAGATAATGTTCATAAACATTAAGTGTTAACTTGGCAACATAATTCCAATTCCATTGGCTCGCTAACTTATAATTATAATTGCCCATATTAGATAGAACACTTCGTTTATCAACTACAGAACTCAAAGCTTTTAACAAACCTTCTTCACTATCTGGATCGTATAAAAAGCCTCCTTGATCGTTTAAAACTTCACCGATGTAGCCCTTATCCGGTGCAATGCAGACTTTGCCAAATGACATAGCTAAAATCAAAGCACCTGATGTAAGAAATTCACGATAGGGTAATGCAACTAGATCACAAGCATTCATATATACCTGAACTTCCTTATTCTCTACAAATCCAGGTATAAATTTAATATTTTTGTTATCTTCTGCTTCTTTGCTAAGTTGAGCAGCCATAACTTCATCACATGGTTTACCAGCGATTAAAAGGAATACGTCATCGTATTTTAGTTGCTTAAAGGCTTGTATTAGTTTCAATACACCTTTATAAGGATGAATTAATCCAAAAAATAATAATACTAAACTTGAATGGGGAATATTTAACTGCTTTCTTGCTTCTAGCTGGCTGATACTGTTTTCGTAAATATCAATGTAATTACCATGCGGGATGATAAAGATGTTATTATCTTTCCGTAAATAAAATGTTTTCATAACCTCATGTTTAGCTGATTCACTATGAACTATAAGTCCATGTGCTATTCTAGACACCAAAATAGAACCAAGTCTGTCTAGTATTAAGTGCTGATTTCTGTGATTTTTAAGATTATGAACAGTCCAAATAACTTTAACGTTTGTTAACCTCAAAATTAATAACTGAATAGTAAATAAAGTTAGTTTCAATAAAGACTTTAAAAAGCTAACTTTTCGTAAAAAGAAATGGTCTAGCCAATGTATGTGCAAGATATTGGCTTTTTTTTGTTTAATTGTGGATAATAAATTTAAAGTACTACAACTAGTAGGTTCTATGTTAACACCCAAGGCAATCAAGTTTTCAGTCAACTGTGTTTGATATGGATTCTCCTGAGTGTACCAGGGTGCAAATACTACTCGTAAGCTAGTCATTCTGTCATGATTTGTTGCTAAATTCATTATTTTCATAAACTATTTCTATGTTTTTCAAGTCGATCAGCAATGATTTAAACTGAAGTTCTAGTATACATTTCTAATCTTAGAACCATTTTTGAGAAGCTTCTTGCAAAAGAAGCAAATTTCTTTGCTAGGTATATATAGTTTCTAAAAACAATCACAAATTATTCCAAATTTGTAAAATTATGAGAATCCAAACTACTGCCTGTGCATAGAGAAAAAGATGTGTTTGATAGAAAAGGAACACCATAATAAAAAGGGTTTAATGGTTTAATTTTCATGCTTGTCTTTGAAAAAATTGGATTACATAAATGTCTGCTAAACTATATAATTTATCCAGAGAAGCAACATAATCTAGAAACATTTTTTTGTGATTTATTAAAAAATATCTTGACAAGTATTGCCAAAAATCTATATTTCATAATGATATGTTGCTAAACTGGATTCTTCTTGTCTAGGTTTTCTTACATCTGATTTAATATCAGAGAAATCATTTCAAAGTTACTTTCTGAATCTTTCTTAACCCTTGGCAATACCTCTTTGAGTTGAGCGGCTATTTCTTGTCGGCAGTTCCAGGCATTACAGATAGCAGTATAGGTTTTATCAGGGTCAAGAAACTGATCAATTGGGATGAGCAAACCTTTATGAAGAGACTCGGTTCCCAATAGGTTGGTCATAATTCCTTCTGCCTTGATAGAATACCCAACTGCAACAGTGCAGATACCACTGGAGAGTCCGGCAATAGCAGCGTGCATCCGCTCGGCAATCACCATGTCGCAGGCTCCAATCAGCCCTTTGAACTCCGCAGCTGAGTGATCGGCTCCAACCAAGCGAATGCGTGGATCGAAATCAAAGCTTCTGAGCAGGTGTGTTGCAGCAATCCGATCATCATTACTTGCGTAAGTCTCCTGGACATGGGGAATAATCAGAACTTGGGCATTGAGTTCATCAATAATTGTTTTGATTACCTGTTGCCAAGCCTTTATATGTGTTTCGTAATCGCAACCAGAATACTTACTTATCCCCTGACTCACTGCGACAGCAATAACTGGCCGGTCTTTTTTAATGCAGTAAGAACTCAGCATATTAGCTACCTGCTGAGGCGGAGGTGGAGCCAGCAAGAAAGCAGGGTCAGCAGTAAGTTTGACCAAATCTGTCGAAAGACCAAGTTTTTGAATTAAGTATTTGTATGAAATCTCCTCCCGAACCGTAATCAGCTTTGAGCGGCGGGCAACGTTTACAAAAGCCTGGGCTTCTTCATCGGTTTTGAATGGCCCGATGGATTGAGCCAAAAACACTACGGGTAAATTCGCTTCTAATGCTAATTGCAGTGGTTGGAGATGTCTGTGGAGAGAGCCATAATCAGAGCTAAAGACATCGCCGCCAGAAGCAATCACAACTGATGCTTCACGCATTGCTTTCATAGCAGGTGTTTCTTGAGGTTCAACAGTCTTAGAAAATGGGAGCTTGGCACGCCATCGTTGAAGACGACTACGCAAAGAAGAATTAGAAAAAGGGGTAGCTTCAATTAATTTGGTGTCATACTGATGCAGTCGAATTTCATCATAATCAGGCGTTCTTGTCAAAATACTAATTGGGAGATGAGGAGAACGCTGACGCAACTGCTCCACTGTGGGTACAACTAATGCTTCTACTCCGCGATTGCGTAACCCTGTAATCCCTGTAATCAATACGTTCACTGTTCAACTCCTATTAACACTAAATAACTATTTACATCTAATACTTCATATACGCGATGCAAGTAAGTCCCATCCCATTTCTTGAAATCGACGCTTAAGATATTTCTTAATACGTGATAACCCTTTTTTCCATAAGGGTGGTTGGTAAAGAGAATCATAAGTTGTAACAAGAGGCTCCATCATTTTTTTGAAAACATCAAAACTGTTCATTTGTATAGATTTATAGAATGCAATATGACTCTCATTTGCCATTAGCATTCTCAATATATAAATCTTTTTGAGTCTCTCGTTAAGATGCTTAGCCGCTGCTTTAACTCGCTTATTAGGTCGCCACTGCTTTGCTTTATCTTTCAAATATAAACGGTAGGCTAGACCCTCACGCCGATGACGTAAACCACTATCCTGTGATTTAGCTACAGCATCTGCATTAATATAATCTAAATGTAGCCGTCCACCGTTTATCCCATCCTCAATTAGATGTTTGATAACTGGATTACGTACAACAATAACATTAGTTCCCTGGCTATCTTTGACATAATCAGGAAGCCAAGCATCTCCAACTGTGACATCGGCCGTTTCAGCAACTACATCATCGCAATAATCACATGCTTCATATTTAAAGAAGCCATGTCCCCACAGATAACCAAAGAATTCAAAATTTGATTTAGTTATGCTAACTTCCTGATGATTCTGAGATCCTTTAACCTCAACACCATATTTATTAGCATCCTGTCCAGGTATTTTTTTGCGAAAGTCAATAGATTGGAGTTTTCCAGGTGCAATTCCACACTGCCAAGCAAACATTTCCGCAAAGCGAGTGCTTTTCAGATGTCCGCATACAAGACCAACACAGAAATGAATGCGATCGCTAATTACTTGATCTTTTTTTGCCAGCAAACGAACTGCTTTAATAAAGCATGGAACTCCCACTATTGCATATCTTCCTGGTCGGTTCCGTACAATGCTCAGTACTTCTGACATTTCAACTGGATAGTAACGTGACTTTGCACCTGCACGGATTTGCTCAACCGATTCAGAAATTCTAAAACTAAACAGCTTGGAATCAGTTTCTGAGGGTTTTTGCTCATGCACATGAATGACGGCATCAATTAATCCATGATTGAAAAGTTCAGTTATAATCCATGTACCCATTCCCCCAGAACTACCGTATTTACGAAAATTATTTTCTGTAACATATCCAGCATAAGTTGCTAGATGATAACCAATTCGACTATGATGCTGACATTCTTGAGCGAAAAGCTCTTTCCCTATCTCATCTTCATTAGGAGCAGTATCAGAAAAAGGACATACATCTAGTATGGCTAAATTTTCATTTTTTTGTTCATTTGATTGTTCCAGCGATGCACAAAAACGACCGTATCTATCTAATTTTATGGTGATGGGTGAATCGGAAACTGATGCACATGCACCGCAGCCAATACAATACCCACCATCAACTACAGTCTGAAATAGTTTAGAGATATCATTGGGTTGTTCTTCATTGAATGTTGTATTCATACTGAAATTTTTGTAAGTTAGTACTCGGATAAATTCTTAACTTCCACCAAACCCAATCCTTAGAGCTTTATTTTTGTATATCTTTCCTTTTTCGTTTAAAGATGACAGGAATTAAGTCCTTAAAATCCTGAAGTGCCTTCCTTCCTGCCGGAAAAGCCGCAAGTATTAATAAAGTTGTTCCTAGGTTGATGACAAATGCGATAACAATACCAATTAGAGGATGGGGAAAATCAATATACCGACGAACGGCAATCATAACTACAAAGGCGCATAATGAAGCAAAGGTAGAAGGAGCTATTGTGCGGTAAATGTCTTTGGTTCTCACTGAACCAGCACGTCCAACAAACCAAAACAGTATTGGGGTACGAATCAGAAGCCCTGATATAGAATAAGATGCAGCTACTCCGCTTGCGCCCCAAGGTAACCCAGCAATAATCGAAATTATTGATAAAGTACTACCAATTGCGCCCCATTGCACCATATGATTAGTACGATTTTGGGTAATAAAAATCCATCCAGTAGTATTTGCCACAGGTTGAGTAAAAGCTGCAATACCTAAAATAGAAAATATACGACCCACTTCCGCCCATTGATCGCCTAAAAGTAACCACACTAACCAGTCAGATGTGGCAATCATAAAGGCAACGAGTGGTGTTGTGAGCATACTTATTTTTTCCAGAACTCGCAGATATGTCTGTCGATACCGTTCTGGAGAATCTGTCAATCTACTCAAGGTCGGTACAGCTACAGCCGCAATGGGTGAGTTAATTTGATTGAGTGGTAAGAGTAATAACTGGTAAGCTTTGGCATATACACCTAATTGCTGCGCACCCCAAACTCTCCCAATCAGTACGTTATCTAGATTGCGGGAAAAGTAATTCATGATACTGAAACCTGTGAGGTTACGGCCAAAGGCTAGCATGGAGCGAGTATCTGATTTTCGACTAGGAAAACCTGGACGCCAACTACAAACCATCCAAAGTCCCACAGTACCAACCAATCCTGTAACCAAAGGCATAATTACCAAGGCCCAGTAACTCAATCCATACCAAGCAGCAACAATCGCCGCCGCCAAACCAATCCCCATTGAGAGAAGATCGTTAATAACTAGGGCTTTAAAATCCATCTGGCGATTGAGCAACGCAGAGTGTTGAACACCCAAACTGCCAATGATGAACCCAGTTGCTAGTGCTAGACTAATCCAAATTAAACGGGGTTCATGATAAAAAGCTGCAATTACAGGTGCGATCGCCATAGTGACGATCGCGGTCAATACACCTAATCCTACATTAATCCAAAATAGATTACTAACTTGTTGGTGATTAATCTCCTCCTTCTGGACTGTAGCCATTGACAATCCCAAATCCTTAAACAGGAGAACGAACCCAGTAACCGTAGTGACCATACCAATTAAGCCATAATCTTGCGGTGTTAGTAGTCGAGCCAACACTGTATTAGATACCAAATTCAAGCTGAACTTGAAGATTTGGGCAATCATGGTAAATGCACCACCCCTAACAGACCGACTTTTGAGATCGGCCTTGAGATGATCGGTACGGAAGTACTTTATATTCTTGTCGCTAGAAGAAATATTTTTCATGAAACATGGCTAGATGAAAAATTATTGGTGGCTTCCGTTAATCCAGAAACAGCAATATGGCTGGAACACTTTAATTAGGTAGCAGATGGCTTTTAGTTTTCACGACTAAAGGCAGGATATCCAACAGCATGGATTTCCCTGATGCTTAAGAGTAAATGACTATAATAGTGAATGATTCAATCTCCAGTGCTGTCAACTAAGACTTCTGTGGCACGATTGGATGAAAGTATTTGTTTAATTGCCAGCCACATAAAAGGCGGAATTGTTTTCATATAGCGTCCCCACAACCGTCGCGGTTCTTGAATCCAGCGATAAAGCCACTCAAATCCTAATTCTCTCACTAGTCTTGGCGCTCGCTTGTGAATGCCTGCGTACACTGGGAAAACTCCACCAATACCAATCATGACAGCCTGGATTTTCCCTTTATGCTGAGCCATCCATTTTTCTTGCTTGGGACATCCTAGAGATACGAATACCAAACCTGCACCACTAGCATTAATTTTTTGGTTTAAAGCTGTGTCTTCAGCTTCGGTAAGAGGGCGAAATGGTAAAGGTTCCATCGCCGCTATTTTCAGTTTGGGAAATTCTTGCTCTAGTCTTTTCCGCATTCTTGACAGAACTTCTGTGTGCGAACCGAGAAAGTAGACGCTTAAATTTTGTATTTGCGCTAGCTTACATAATTCTTGGAGAATATCCATTCCTGCTACGCGATCTTGGGAACGCGCACCCATTAGCCGCATCATCCACACTAAAGGCATACCATCAGGCGTAACGACATCTGCATTTTTAACTACAGTAGCAAACTCTGGATTCCAATGAGCTTCCATGAGCATGTGGACATTGGCTACGCATACTGTTCTACTTTCGCGGGCGATCGCCCAGTCAACGATCGTTTGCATCTGATCTTTAAATCTTAAGGCAGTAATGGGAAAATCCAGAACTTCTTTTGTAGGCAAAATCGCTATCTCTCCCATAAATTCCTCCTGGTGTCAAAGACAAAAATTATCAACATCAACTAGTACATTTCCAACTGGGAAACAATTAGGTGGTACTATTGCTGTTTTTCTTCCTAAGCTTATGGCATGGTCTGGCACACACACGCGGAGATGCAATAGCTTTATCCGTAAATTCTGGTAACCCTGGTATTTTTAAATATATTACCACCGTATATAAGCTTACACGTTGAACTAAGGATTTTCCCAATACTCCGAACAAACTTTATGGTTACTTCATAATTAGTTTACTTTTGCTTTATGCAAACATTACATTGAGTTTAAATGTAATTCAATTATCGGCTTAGATTAATCACTTTTTAACTATTTGGTCAAATAAGGCTGGGAAGGTAGAGCCATTTGTCTTGAATATATAAATTTGGTCAATTAGAATACCCTATGACAAGGAATAAAAAATCAGGTTAAGTTTTGGTTAATCTAGATTATTGTGGCTGAATATTTTTGATTCGCATTAAGTGTGGTTAGTTATTGATGATTTTTACAGGGTAAAATATACTATCGGCTGTAATTTGTAAGTACAGACAATTAAATTAATTTGATATTAAAATGCAGATAAATATAAAAATTTACTTACTTTTATTTTTTCGTAAATAGTAAATATTAATTTTTAGTCCTGGAAAAACATTTTACTATCCAAACACCTCAAACCCTTCTGCCAGAAGTCTTTTCGCTGTTTGTCAAAAATCAAAAAAATGATTTTTAAGTAGTTTTTAATTGCATAATTAATTATTTAATATACTTCCATAGTGATTTACATCTACCTGAATGAGGATTTACACAAAAGTAATGATAAATTCGATTTTTATTCTTAAATTCAAAATATTTATTTATATAAAGTAGTTATTTGTGATTTTTGTAACTGCCGAGCAGTTCACATATAAGATAAAATTTTTCGCTCTTTGATAAAAATAAAAAAAGAGAAGATTAACTTATCTTCTCCCTTACCATTATTTTTAGTATCGTCTGCTTTTTTCTCTGATTTTAAGCGTTGGCGCAACATTTGCCTTTGTTTTTTTAGTTGTCGTTTTCTGGCTGAACCGCCTTTACCTTTATCGTTTCGCCCTTCTCTACGGGGCGATTCCCATCTTTTTAATCTCATATTTTCACCTTTAATCCTTAATGACTATTATACATCCTTCATATTTAATTAACAAATTTGAACATAACACCTCTAGGAAGATGGCATCTTTATTTAAGTATAAATACGTAAGCATTTGTTGAAAATTATACTTAATAACTTGAACCTGTTAAGAAATAAAGTATAAATCATAACAATGCTAATCCGTGGCAGGCATCAGAAGCACCTCAATAAAACTAATGACACATTCTTCAATCTCTTATGAGTTCCCTGTGCAATATTCCATCTCCTCAACCGTAACTTGAATTTTGCCTAATTTAGTTAATATTGAAGGTTGCAGTTTGAGATTTGGATATGGATGCCTATGTAACTTTCATACAACAGTAGACACGTTTCCTGGCTATAAGTTCCGTGTTTGAAAAAATATTTAGCAACTACTAAAACTGCATCAAGGAATAAAAGTCTATAGCTTTAGACTGTAAAGCTATGTTAGTTGCAGAATGCATATTGCTAGAGTTAGTTGAAAATTTTTTATAGATGATAAATCAGCTTTTTAACAGTGGGCAGGAGGAGAATCGAACTCCTATGACCGCAAGGTCGCCACATTTTGAGTGTGGTGCGTCTACCAGTTTCGCCACCCGCCCTTGGATGCAACTTTCCTATCATAATCTATTCATCTAGTTTCTGGCAAGTACTCTAATAATTATTTAGGGGCATGGGAAGCAATAATTAAAGAAGCATCGATGTCCTGTAGGTTTTGACAGCCGCTCAAGGCCATAGCTAGGCTGAACTCATTTTGTAGCAGTGTGAGAATATGAGATACGCCTGCTTCTCCGGCTACAGCTAGTCCCCATAAAATTGGGCGACCGATGAGTACTGCTTTTGCGCCTAATGCTAGGGCTTTGAGAATATCTGTACCCCGACGAATACCGCCATCAACTAGTACTTCAGCTCGATTATCTACAGTGGTGACAATCTCTGCTAAGGCATCTAAAGATGCGATCGCACTATCTAATTGTCTGCCACCATGATTAGAGACAATAATTGCCTTGACTCCGCAGTCCACTGCACGTATAGCATCATCTCCGCGTAAGATACCTTTTATTACCAAGGGTAGAGGACAAATTGATTGCAACCATGCTAAGTCTTTCCAAGTCAACGCTGGGTTGAGTTGTTTGGCAAAGTAAGTAAATAAGCCAGATTCCCCTTGGGCGTGGGGAATATCTAAGTCTTTGATAGTTGCAATATTGGCAGCCTGTAAACCTAATGGTAAAGAAAATTCGTTACGGCGATCGCGTTCTCTTTGTCCGAGTAAAGGCGCATCTACCGTCAGACATAATGCTTTGTAACCTGCGGCGTAGGCTCTTTCAACTAAGGCGCGAGTTAAACCTCTATCTTTATGTATATACAACTGAAACCATTGCAAAGCGTTGGGAAAATTTTGCCCCACGGCTGCGACTTCTTCAATAGTTTTCGTGGCTAAAGTACTCAAAATCATCGCGACACCTGCGGAAGCGGCGGCTTTGGCTGTGGCGATTTCCCCATCGGGATGGGCTAGACATTGAAAAGCCATCGGTGCGATGAGTAAGGGTAGTGCTAGGGGCTGCCCTAATATAGATGTAGTTAAATTGCGATCGCTTACATCAACTAACATGCGCGGGCGTAATTTCCAGCGCTCAAAAGCGGCGCGGTTATCTCGTAATGTAATTTCATCCCACGCACCGCTACTGTAGTAATCTAGCGCCATTTGTGAGAGGTGCTGTGTTGCTAGCTGTTCGTATTCAAAAAGGTTGATCGGTTGCAAGTGATTTTCGCCTAGATGTGAAATATTTTTAGGATCTCACAAAAAAGGCAGAGGGCAGAGGGCAGGAGGCAGAAGGTAATACAGTTTTACTTTAAGTTTGATACAAATAAGTTGCAGGGGGCAAGGGGAAAGAATTAAATGTATCAAGATTTTCGTGAAATGGTATAAGAATCGGTTTCTGCCTCTGCTAAAGAAGTGTCAATGCAATTAAATTTTTTATCAATCAGGTATCAAAAATTGTCAATAAAATAGTGCATGGATAAGGATGTCGTTCAATCCACTTCCTTCTGCCTTCTGCCTTCTGCCTTCTTCTTTACCAATTCCGCCATCCCCCTTTAGGGGTAATTTCTTGGGATTTCTGCCCGTGATTATGCAATAAATTTTGATATTCTTTACTACTAGCCCAACGGTCAATTTCTCTGGCGCGTAATACGGGTACGGGGTGACTTAATTGGGCAGTGCGGGCGGCTTTGACCATTTCCCCTAGTTCGGTTTTACTAATATCATCGTAGGCGCGGGCTTGGGCTACGAAAGCATCGAGGTTGAGTTGGGGCGCTAAGGTGGGGGAACCGCCAGCCAACTTCATTAAGACTGACATGACGACTTTAGGATTTTGGGTAGCTAGTAAAGCGGCGCGATCGCAGGTAAACTCAGCACAGCGTACCCATTCTAAAAGCTGTGTCTGGATGGCTTGGGCAATTACCGCACCTACATTGGGGACAATGGCGGCGGCTAAGATTAATAAATTTACCGGAGTTAGGTAAACGCTGTGGTCACATTTGAGGTGTCCTAACTCATGGGCAATGACTGCTTGAATTTCCTCTGGTGTCAGCATATCAATTAATGAGGTATGCAATACCACAAATGGTTGCTGACCCCGCATAGCGAAAGTGTAGGCGTTAGGGGCTGGATGTTGCCTAACGTACAACTGGGGAGGCTCGATATCTAATACTTTGCAAGCTTCTACCAACAATTTGTGTAAATCTGGCAGTTGATTTTCACCTACCAGCACGCTAGAAGCAATATTTTCCACATAGAAAATCTGCTCTGCCATTGGCCCGAGCCAATTCCGCACCATCATATCCAAACCTGGTATTTGCTTGAGAGTTTTGGTAGCTTCCAAGTCTAAGGGATGACGAAAGGAGTCAGCTTTTAAACCAATTAGCGGCGTTTTGAATAATGACATGGTGTAACGAGCTTGAAAATAATAGCATTATGGAACGCTGTTAATTAGATAAACAGCCTCCCTAAAGCTAGTATAACGATTTAGTAAGGGTGGGCATTGCCCACCTACCTAACTATGTCGTTATCGATGCAGCAGAGTTGTTAGAGCTGGGGGTCAGTTCTGCATTGGTAGTTGATTCATTGACTCGCAAAATTTTCGCGCCCAATTGCTGCAACTTCAGATCCAGTTGATCGTAGCCGCGATCTAGGTGGTGCAATCCCTGAATTATTGTTGTGCCTTCTGCTGCCAAACCAGCTAAGACTAAAGCTGCGGATGCCCGCAAATCTGTAGCTAATACTGGTGCGCCTGATAACATAGGCACTCCCCTAACAAATGCTGTGTTGCCTTTAACGCGAATATCTGCCCCTAAGCGGTTTAGCTCAGACGCATGACGCAAGCGATTTTCAAACACAGATTCGTTGATTAGGCTGTCACCTTCTGCCAAAGTCAGCAAGGCCATAAACGGCGCTTGCATATCTGTGGGAAAGCCTGGATGGGGTAAAGTGTCGATATCAGTAGCTTTAAGGCTAGTTGCTGGGAGCACCCGTAAGCAATCCGGAGCTTCTTCGATGATCGTCACGCCAATATCACGCAATTTGGCAATTACGGGGATTAAATGATCTGCGCAAACGCTAGAGAGAGTCAGTTCTGAGCGTGTAATTGCGCCGGCGACTAAAAAAGTACCAGCTTCAATGCGATCGGGAATAATGCTGTATTCCACTGAATGCAACTTATTCACGCCCACGATGGTAATTGTACTGGTACCAGCACCTTGAATCTTGGCTCCCATTGCGTTACAGAAATTAGCCAAATCGACTACTTCCGGTTCCCGTGCCGCATTTTCGATGATGGTTTCGCCATCCGCTAAGGTAGCCGCCATCATCAATGTTTCGGTTGCGCCCACACTGGGGGTGTCCAGGTAAATTCTGGCTCCTTTCAATCTGCCATTGCTCCCAGGAACATAGGCATTACAAATACCATGTTCAATTTGGACTTCGGCTCCCATTGCTTGCAGTCCGCGAACATGCAAATCTACTGGTCTAGCACCAATGGCACAACCGCCTGGTAATGGCATCTGAGCTACTCCCAGCCTGGCCAAAATTGGGCCGATCGCAAAAAAGCTCGCCCGCAGTTGGGTAACTAATTCGTAGGGAGCTTTAGATGTAGTAATTTCACGAGCATTGATGTCTAAAGTGTCACCATTTCTGCTTAAATGTACACCCAAAGCTGATAAAACCTGACCCATGCGTTCCACATCCGCCAATAATGGGACATTACGGATGCGGCAATCGCCTGAACATAGCAGGGTTCCAGCCATGATTACCAATGCTGAATTTTTCGCCCCGCTAATTTTTACATGACCTCGCAAAGGATGCCCTCCCCAAATTTGCAAGACTGAGGAGTCTGCTTCAAGCGGGGACTTAGCATCTGGTAAGCTGCTAGAAGGATTAATAAGCCTACCTCCAGAATAAATACGTCAATTTTAAAGGGTTGAAGTTGGTTTTGATTCTACAGTAAAGATTTGATTTGTCTACATTTTGTCCCCGGATTGGGGGTAAATAAAAGCTGGTTTTGGGTAGTTAGTGAATCTTCAAATCTACTCTAGGCAAGGGTTACAAGAATTTTGAAATTATTCAGACCAGACACAAGAGAAATTCTGTCTTTGGCAAAACTCTATACTCGGTAACAGATGGACAAATGACTTGACAAATATTGATAAATGAGTAATAGTTAGAAATTGTCGATTGTAAATAATTGCCAGCGGAACTGGCGGAATTGGCAGACGCGCTAGATTCAGGTTCTAGTGCCGCAAGGCTTCCGGGTTCAAGTCCCGGGTTCCGCATAATTAATTTTGGATTTTAGATTGCCGATTTTGGATTAATCTAAGAACAAGACAGTTGTATCCACGGGAAGCAGGCTCCAGATGCTTCAAGTCTGGCGACCAAATGGAATGGCTACAAAATCTCAAGTCTAAAATCGTGTTGACCAGTTTACAAAATCCCTTAGTCAAGCAAATTCGCAAATTGCACTCCGCGAAGGAGCGACACAAGCAGCAGCTATTTTTATTAGAAGGGACGCATCTGCTGGAAGAAGCTTTTGCCGTCAATTATCCGTTGGTGGCGGTGTGTTGTACGCCAGAATGGCAAGCAGATCATCCTGTACTGTGGGAGGAGGCTTGTAGGCGATGCGATCGCAGTGAAATTGTCAGTCCGGAAGTTCTCGCCGCGATCGCCACGACAGTCCAACCAGATGGTGTAGTCGCCACAGCCAAAAAAAGCGATCGCTCCTCCCCATTACCTGTGACTGGCGTTGTCCTCGCAGTGGAAACTTTGCAAGATCCCGGTAATTTGGGGACGATTATTCGCACTGCGGCGGCGGCTGGAGCCTCAGGATTATGGCTGAGTGGGGATAGTGTAGATTTAGATAACCCAAAAGTTTTACGCGCTTCTGCTGGACAATGGTTTCGTCTAGCAATGGCGGTGACGGAGAATTTAAAACAGACAATTCAAACAAGTCAGCAAGCAGGAATGCAAGTCATCGCCACCTTACCCAGTGCGACTTTAACTTACTGGGAAGTAGACTGGCGCAAACCCAGTTTGATTTTATTAGGAAATGAAGGTGCTGGTTTATCACCAGAAATCGCCGCAATGGCAGATCGACAAGTAAAAATTCCTCTAAGTCCAGGCGTAGAGTCTTTGAATGTGGCGATCGCCGCAGCTTTAATGTTATACGAAGTCCAGCGGCAAAAAATCCATTAATAAGGCAATTATAGTTGACGTTCAGCTAAATATTGCTCAATATCCGCTACTGCATCCTCAAAAGCTTCTATATCAATAGATGCTAAATCTTGTTCTTCTTGAGCTAGTTGGGCATCACTGACACTCCCATCATTAAATCCTGCCTTAGCTTTATCCTCAGGACGCTTGTCTTGTAAAATCTCCTCTAATTCCTCCAAGGCTGCTTGAAACTCTTGAGCAGCGGTTTCGCGTTCTTCTTGTTGGTGTTGCTCCATAATCTTGACCTGGGAATCTGAATTTACTGGCATAATCTTGAGTGGTGTGACTACAGGCTGATATTTTGTATATTTCACATCATTGTCTCGAATATCGGGAATAATTTTCCTTAACTGTATCAAATTTACATAGTTAAGGTAAAAAAGTCTAATATCATCTCCTGAAAAATAATAAATTTGTGCTGATATTGAAGGCTAAACTCAAGACTTTAGGGTTTGTTGAAATTTCTCTAACATTAGGCTGGGAATCGGTCGTGGGCGCATTGTTTTCCCATCCACCCATACCCACAGCGCTTCGGCTGTGACCAACAAATCCTCTTGGTCTTGTTTGCGAATTTCGTATTTTCGGAAAGCACGAGTCCCCCGTATTTCCCGCAGCCAGGTAGTAACTTCTAAAGTGTCACCTGCAACTGCTGGACGCAGATAATCAATTTCTACCCGACGCATCACAAATACACCGCCTGATTCTCGATAGACATCTAAGCCTAAATCTAAATGTTCTGAGTGCTCAATAGCTGCTTGTTCTAGATAATTTTGGTAGACAGCGTTGTTGACATGTCCGAGAGCATCCATCTCGTAGTGTCGAACCCGTAAAAGAGTTTTGAATATTTGCATGGTTGAGATTAATTTGAGATTTTCATTCAAGGGTATTGACAACAAGCTCAACTATTTTATACCCAACTTTTAGCCCAAATAGGCGATCGCTTGTTTATATTTACCTTGGCTTGTCTTCTTGTGCTTTAATTGGCGTACACCAGGGAGTAATTAGTTCAATTTTTGCCTGCTGCATCAATTCTTCAATTTGCAAATAATTGCAACCATAGGTAGATGTTAGCAATTGTTCAGCCTTTTTTTGGACTTCATTAACAGATCCACCAAAAGTCATAATTTCTTCTTCTTGGTTCCCTGTAAGACTCTCAATGGGAATCATACAAACATATTGTGGTTGATTAGATTGGATTTGTTGCACCATTATTGATTTACCTAACTCATAGTTCAGAATTAATCTATATTTAATATATTGATCGTCTAGTTTAAGAGCGATTTTTCAGAAACTTTGTAAATAATGTAGAGATTGGTATATGTCTATGGCACAACTTATTAGTCTATTGATTTTGCATATTTGCGTGACTATAGTACTTTAGGCAGATTTTTAGGCATATTTCTCAAGCATTGACTATTGAGAAATGAGATTTTGGATTTTGGAGTAAAAATGCCTCACTTTAAATTTATTAAATGTGTGGTTTTTTCTAATTAAACTTAATTACAATCGTCCTATATTTAGCATTTATTTTATGAATAAAATAATTCTGACACTGGTTTTATTAGCAACTAATGTGAGTTTAATAAAAACCGCAGAGGCTCAAGATTCTATTCAAAATGAACCGAAAAACTCCAATCAAGTGATTAATGCTTGCATTCAGAATCAAGCAGAGACTTTACCAAATCCCTTTAGCGATGTCCCATCAGATCATTGGGCTTTTAAAGCAGTAATGACTATGCATTATTGCGGAGCATTTCGCAATGCTACACCCCCTGCTTTGTTTCAGCAATTAAAACCCGCTGAAAATCCCCAAACATTGCCGCCAAATCAGCAACAATTTCAACAATAATATAAAATTATGCTAACTAACTTATACCAATTTGTTAAAAGTGGCATAATAATGTTGTGCTCTAATGAATCATTTATTTGCTGCAAACATTATTTCCCTGAGTATTAGATATTAGATTATATAAGTCTAGAGTTAATTAGGTCTATAACTTAAAATTTGGCTCCTAATTTATGCAGATATTGCCACATTTGCTGTGCTTGTATTTCATCTCCTAAAGATTTATAAATTCTGTATGCTTGATAGCAATAGTAAATTGCTTCTTGATATCGGTTTAATTTTTGCAGAGTCGCGCTAAGAGTAAGTGATATTTGCGCTTCTTCAAAATTATTTTTCCTTGCTTGAGCTAGGATAAGGGCAGATTCTAAAAATTGTCTAGATTTAAAGAATTGACCTTCACTGTAATATATAGCACCAATATTAAATAGCAACTGTTGCTGGCTGGGTTTAATTCCCAGATCTTGCACAATTTTTAAAGATTGTTGGTAGTATTCTAAAGCGCGATCGTTTCTTCCTAAATGTTGATATGTAGCACCTATTCTTGCTAACGCTGATGCTTCACCTAATTTATTTTCTGTTTGACGACTAATACTTAAGGATTCTATATTATATTCTATCGCTTGCTGAAGTAAATTTATTTGGCTACATACATCACTTAAACCTTGCAAAATTGCGCTACGAACTCGTTGATTACCAATCTTCGTGGAAATTTCTAAAGCAGTTCGCAAAAAATCCATTGCTTTTTCATACTCACCAATCCCTTTATGTGATTGACCGAGAATGTGAAGACTAATCATTACCAAGTTTTGGTTTTCAATTTCCCTGGCGAGTAATAGTGATTGATTACAAGAAATAATTGCTTTTTGCCACTGCTGTAAATGAAGATAAATTCCGCCAAGATTAGCGAGTGATTCTCCTGTCGCTTGAATATCTTCCATTTCTTGAGCAATGCGGAGAGCTTTTTGTTCATACTCAAGTGCTTGTTGATAATCTCCTAGACATTGGTAAATATTTGCCAATGAGCCTAAAGCGTTTTTCTCGCACATACGCTCATTTATCTCACAACTAATTACCAACTGATTCTGGAAAAATTCAATGGCTGTTGTATATTGTCCGAGATTATAGTGATTCGTTCCTAATCCCCATATAGCTGATATTTGTAATACTCTATTACCTGTATTATAAGTAACGTTTAGTAATTGAGTAAAATATTTAATTGAATCATGATACTGACAGAGTTGAAGATAACAATTGCCTATGTTGTATAGAGCAATTTCCTGCCAATCTACTACATCTATTTGCTGAGATAAAGCAAGTAACAGCTTATAATATTGCAGAGCTTGCGAAAACTCAAATAATTTTTCGTATATTGCGCCTAACTGGCTCAAGCAAGCTAGCTCTTCTTGTTGATTTTGGCTTTGTCTGCTAATGGATAACTTCTCCAGATAGTAACTAAGTTTTCGCTGGAGAATTTGTGTGAGATTTTGTTCATTTTCCTCTATCATGTTAAGTATTATAAAATATAAACTCCTTTAAACATGACTGTATTTAGATGCAGCCAAGATGATTTACAGTAATACCTAGCATTTTCTAGGTATATTGTTATGTATTAATTTAGTAAAGATTTTGCTTTTTTAGGTAAAAGCTAACTTTGATGAATAGAAAATAGGGTATTGTACTTGCTGCATAGGTTATGGGCAAAATATACCAGCTTGTTAAGTTCAAAGCCTAGTGTTGCTTGTAATGATTAGGAAGTAGTCAACGCGCTCTAATATGGAAAACCGGGTAAACAGAACTGTTTTTTAGTTTGAATTTGCTAGCAAATTATTAAAGATTCGATGAAGTTAGTATTGGTGTGCGGAAATTAAAAGTCAAAATTTACTCAAATTTTATTTGTAGCTTTTATATTTTTATGAAGCTTCAGTATATAAGCGTAAATAATGTATAATTTAATCTAGTATAATATAGGGTCTATCATCTTAGCCTAAAGCTAATTTGTGCCTTATTCTAACTTGAAAAAGGGCTTTGGGCATTGGGAGAGATTTTTATATTTGGTTGTGAGATTTTCTCGTAATTAGCTAGCTTGAAAAAGCAGGGGGATTAATGAATTTTTCATCCGTTGTGGTGTACGCAGTTCATGATGGCTACTTATTAGCTTAAAAGTCTTAAGCCTATTTTGTGTAGATCTACATTGTTGTTAAATTTAGTAGCGCATCTTAATACAATACAAAAACATTAAATATTCTCAAAGATTATCATAACCATGACACCAGCAGACCTCAAAGGTTACCTCGATAACCTGTTGAGCAAAAATATATCTCTCAGTACGATGATTTGGGGCCCGCCAGGAATCGGTAAATCTAGTATTGTTGCTCAAATTGCGCGCAAATATCAAATCGATTTTGTGGATGTGCGTCTGTCTCAACTTGCGCCCACTGATTTGCGGGGTTTACCTGTAGCTGAAAACGGTATTTCTAAATGGTATCCACCGGAATTTTTACCCCGTGATGGTAAGGGTATCCTGTTTCTCGATGAACTAAATATGGCTCCCCCAGCGATGCAAGGTGTAGCCCAACAATTAATTCTTGACCGTCGCGTCGGCTCATACGTAGTTCCAGAAGGTTGGTTTGTCTGGGCGGCTGGGAACCGTAAAGAAGACCGTGCAGCAGTGTTTGATATGCCTTCCCCCCTAGCTAACCGCTTTTTACACCTGCAAGTAGAAGCTGATTTTAATAGTTTCAAAGCATACGCTTTATCTACGGAAGTTCACGAGCAAATTATTGCCTTTCTCTCCTTTCGTCCCACCTTGTTACACAAACTCGACCCCCAGCAGCCATCCTGGCCTTCACCTCGTTCTTGGGTAATGGCGAGTCAATTACACACAGCCGGATTGGATATTACCCCGGCTGTTGGGGTAGGAACGACTGCTGAATTCAATGCTTTTATTAAGCTTTATCAGAACTTACCCGATTTAACTGACATTTTCTTAGGTAAAGGCGAGCGAATTAAATTTCCGACGGAACCATCGGTTCGTTACGCGACAACCATAGGTTTAGCCATTCGCGCCGAATCAGCAAACCAAGCACATAACGCCTTTAATTGGATATCCCAAGCAGCCGCAATGGAATGGGTGCAGTTATTTGCGACAGATTTATTTCGCAGTATGCGCAGTAAAAAGCAAATAGGTGCATTAGTACAGTTAGTACAAAAAGATCCTAAACTTCAGAAATTTATGCAAGAATTTCAGGAATTAATGGGTTTTTAGGGAAAAGGCAGAAGTTAGAGAAAGGAGATGACTGTTGATTGTTGATTGTTGATTGTTGACCAATGACTAATGACCATTTAAACACACTTATCAGTGCTTCGATGCTGCGGTTGCGGATGAAATCTCCGTTTTTTGCAACTTTGGCTTTGTTTGCACAAGTGTTAATTACGCAAAGTTTTCCCACTGCGGCGACGGATGGGGAGGATATTTTTATTAATCCAGATTTTTTGCGATCGCTCTCTTCTTCACAACTTGATGGCTTATTATTACACGAAGTCTTACACGCCGCACTGTTGCATGTTACCCGGCGTGGCGCACGAGAACGCAATTTATGGAATGTAGCGGCTGATATTGTGGTTAATGGGATGATTGCGCAACAGCAAAGTTTTGAACTCCCGGCGGGTGGTGTGCGCAACCAACAGCTAGAGCATTTAAGTGTGGAAGAAATTTATGAAATTTTGTTGAAAGAGCGGAAAATTTGTCCAAAATGCCAACCTGATTTAATATACGAGCCAATAGGCGGGAAATCTGATGGTAGTTTAGATGCAACGCGCCAGAAAGCTTTAGAAACCCATTGGCGTAATGCGATGCAACAGGCGATCGCAGTTGCCCACAGCTGCAATAATCAAGGTAGTATTCCCGCAGGAATTCAGCGAGAACTTACAGCCCTCACAGAAGGGCAATTAGATTGGCGTTCTTATCTCTGGCGCTACTTAGTACGAACGCCTACAGATTTTACAGGCTTTGACCGTCGCTTTATCAGCCAGCGACTTTACCTAGAATCACTCGAAGGCGAAAGCGTCAAGGTATTTGTGGCAGTTGACACCAGTGGTTCGGTAGGCGAAGCAGAACTGCGGCTATTTTTCAGCGAAGTTGTGGGAATTCTCAATTCTTACCCCCATCTTCAATGTCAACTTTATTACGCTGATGCCGAAGCTTACAGCCCTTACGAACTTACTAAAAATAGTCCCCTTCCCAAACCAGTAGGCGGTGGCGGTACATCTTTCGTTCCTTTCTTCGATACAGTTAACAAACAGAGTGATTGGTACAGTAATGGTGTTTGTGTATACCTTACAGATGGCTATGGTACATTCCCTCAACAACCGCCAAACCTCCCCGTATTGTGGGTAGTTACTCCTGGTGGGCTAGACTTAAATCAATTCCCCTTTGGTGAAGCTGTTAGGCTGTTTTCAAATAGTCAATAGTCAATGGTCAGTTGTAAATCTTATCCCCCTGCCTCGTTAGCCGGGCAAAGCCGAGGCGCTGCCTTCTTAAATTAATCTCCCTATGTCAGATATTCCTCATTCTTTAACTCAAACTGAAATGCTGTCCCTACTACAAAAAGGTGTAGATTTTTGGAATGAATGGAGAGCAGAGAATTTAAAATTATTAGAGTATATATCCGAAGTAGAATTCAGTGAATATTTAGCGTTAAATTTAAGTGAAGTTAACCTCAGTAGAGCTAACTTAAAAAAATTCAATTTTCGCCAAGTTGATTTAAGTTGGACAGATTTAAGCGCTGCTGATTTGAGTGGAGCTAAACTCTACAAAGCTAACCTTAGCGGCGCAAATTTGAGTGGGGCAAATTTGAGTGGGGCAAATCTTAATGGGGCTAACTTAACTGCGGCGATTTTACAAGGAGCAAATCTTCACGGTACCAACCTCAGCCGCACTGATTTAAGTGAATTTGATTTTAGTCAAGCTACCCTGCATAAAGTAAATTTTTTTAAAGCAAATCTGAGCAAAGCTAGCTTTAGAAAAGCGAATCTCAGTAAATGTAAATTTACAGGCGCAAATTTAGAAGCAGCAGATTTCCGCGAAGCTAATATGATTGGTGTCAAACTAGGCGAAGCTAAATTAGTTAGAGCAAATTTGAGTGAATTAAATTTAGCTGGATTGAACTTGAGTAGAGCAGATTTAAAAGCAGCTAATCTCAGTAAAACTAATTTGACAGCAGCAAATTTGAGTGGTGCGAAATTAGATGAAACCAAAGTTAGTGGTGCAAAATTTCACAAAGCGAATTTGTGTAATATTATTCTTGTCACACCTGACCTACATGAAGCTGATTTAAGCGGAGCTAATTGGAAAAACTCTCAGCTTTGGGGATTTAATTTTAGTGGATTTAATCTTAATAGTATTAACTTCAGTGGTTCACATCTTAGACAAGCAAATTTCTACAAAGCCAATCTCATTGGCGCTGATTTCCGCAATGTAAACTTAGTAGGTGCAAATTTTCAAGAAGCAAACCTTTTAGGCGCTGACTTCAGCCAAGCCTATCTATATGATGCCAATTTCTCAGGTGCAAATATTTTAGGTGCTGACTTCAGTAGTGCTAAATTAACAGGTGCGATTATGCCTAACGGGACAAAGTATAAATAAATTAGAGAATTGTTGATGGTTGACGGTTGACGGTTGATGGTTGATGGTTGATGGTTGACTGTTGACTGTTGCCCAATGCCCAATGCCCAATGCCCAATACCCAATACCCAATGCCCAATGCCCAATACCCAATACCCAATGCCCAATGCCCAATACCCAATACCCAATGCCCAATGCCCAAACAACAACGTTGCATTGTCTGCAAAGCAACTTTTGTACAAGAACATAATTTTTACACTGGCATTTGTAATAATTGCGGAAATCTTAACTACAGCAAACGTCAGCAAAGTTCTGATTTGCAGGGGATGACGGCTGTTGTCACTGGAGCTAGGGTGAAAATTGGCTATGCTGTAGCGTTGAGATTGTTACGAGATGGTGCTGCTGTCATAGTCACAACGCGCTTTCCTCATGATGCGGCAAAACGATACGCTGCTGAACCAGATGTTCAAACATGGCGAAATCGCTTACAAATTTATGGGCTAGATTTGCGACATCTCCATAGTGTTGAGCAGTTTACCCAACATATCCTCAAATTCTATCCCCGACTCGATATTATTATTAACAACGCCGCGCAAACAGTACGCCGTCCACCTGCTTTTTATCAGCATTTAATTGAGTTTGAATCATTACCTGTGCAAAATTTACCGCCAGAATTGCAAGGTTTACTGAGTCAGACTCATATTTTAAGCGCCGGCAACTCTGATAATTTCCTGCCAACCTTAGCTTCTCCAGAAATACCACCAGAAAACTCAGCATTTCTCTCCCAAATTCCCCTAATTCCTGAGGATAAGTTAGATAATTCTGCTTTATTCCCACCAGGAATGTATGGCGATGACGGACAACAGCTTGACTTGCGTCAATTTAATAGCTGGCTGATGAAAGATGATGAAGTCAGTATTTGGGAATTATTGGAAGTGCATATCATTAATGCGATCGCACCTTTTGTAATTAATAGCAGACTCAAGCCGTTAATGAGCAACCAAAAAGAAACTGCCAAATACATCATCAACGTTTCCTCAATGGAAGGGCGATTTAACGACGTTGACAAACCTTGGCGACATCCCCACACCAACATGGCAAAAGCTGCACTCAACCAAATGACTCGTACCTGTGCCAAAGAATATGCCAAACACCGAATTTTTATGAATGCTGTAGACCCCGGCTGGATTAGCTTTCAACATCCTTATCACCAAGGCAAATCCATGCAAGAACGCGGCGTGCATCCCCCTTTTGATATTGTTGATGCAGCTGCGCGAATTTGCGACCTCATTTATTTGGGTATTAATGAAGGAAAGACCCCTTTTGGTAAATTCTTTAAAGATTACACAGAAATAGACTGGTAGAAAAATGAGAACAAGGAGAATCAGGACGAAAAATTTTCAATGCCCCATGCCCCATACCCCATCGTCGTTGCTATTTTTTTTAAAATGCGATATTACTTGATATAAGTCCGGGTAATTACTATTATTAATCTCCCCGCGTCCTCGCTTCCCCGCCGCCCCTAATCCCCAATCTGTGCGGTTCCGAGTTCCCCGCGTCATCCCTAATAGTAGGTTTTTAACCGGACACAATAATTAACTATAACTATAATTAACTAAGTAAATAACTAGGCAGTGTGGCTTAGTGGTAGAGCGCCTACTCTTCAAGTAGGAGACGACCGTTTGATTCGGTTCACTGCCACCAGCAACGTAGTTCAAGCAGTAGAATTCCTTGGAGTAAACCAGGAGATACGGGTGCGAATCCCGTCGTTGCTATTGCTGAGAGAATAATATATTAATTAACCCGGCAGTGTAGCTTAGTGGTAAAGCGCCTACCCTCTCAAGGTAGGAGGATAACCGTTTGATTCGGTTCACTGCCACCAGCAACGTAGTTCAAGCAGTAGAATTCCTTGGAGTAAACCAGGAGATGCGGGTGCGAATCCCGTCGTTGCTATCGAGAATGTATGATTTCATGGAAGTCGGCGGGAAACTCCACCCACAAGGGGGTGGAGTTTTTCATCTACTGCTATGCTTTCGTAGCCTGTGCTGGTGGCAAATTTAAATCCTTTGCCAAGCCAACTGTTTTTAAACACCAAATCGCCCACCAAGTAATATCAATTTCCCACCAACGCCAACCACACCTGGCTACATGGGGATAAGCATGGTGATTGTTGTGCCAGCCTTCGCCGTAGGTTAGTAAAGCTGCCCACCAGAGATTGCGGGAGTTATCGTTAATTTCAAAGGTGCGGTATCCCCACATATGAGTGACTGAGTTAATCAGCCAGGTTGTATGCCAAAGAATCACGGCTCTGACAAATACACCATACACGACAAATGACCAACCGCCCAAAGCATACAGCAACAATGCAACGGGAATTTGCAGAAAAAGAAAGTTAGTATTTAGCCAGCGATAAAAGGGATCTCGCACTAAGTCGGGAGCATATCGCTGGTAGTAGTCATAATTAAAGAACTCTGCACGGGGATAAAAAATCCACAGCATGTGACTCCACCAGAAACCTTTGCGGGCGGAGTAAGGATCTTTATTTTCGTCTTCGGTATGTGCGTGGTGCAAACGATGTCCAGCCGCCCAAAAGATAGGCCCGCCTTGTAATGATAAAGCACCCAGAATAGCGATCGCATATTCTAAAAATCGCGGCACTTTAAAACTCCGATGGCTGAGGAGTCGGTGATAGCCTAAGCAAACACCAATGCTGCCAAACAGCCAATGCAATAACAGCATAATCCCTACAGCCGACCAAGAAAAAAACCAGGGAGCCAATAATGCCAATCCATGAATAGCCCCAAAAAATAGCACCGTTAGCCAATCCAGACGCAAAGGCTCGTCCTTTTCTGGCAAATTTTGTAATTTTAATCTCACAAATACATCCTCACACAGAATATGCAGGGGGCAGGGAGCAGGGAGCAGGGGGAAAGAAATGAAAATTGTAGAGACGCGATGAATCGCGTCTGCCCAATGCCCTATACCCAATCTTGCGGTTGCAGGAAAACTTCAGTTAGTTGTGCTTCTGGTGTGCCGGGTTCTGGCTGGTAGCAGTATTCCCAGCGTGTTAGCGGTGGTAGGGACATCAATATAGATTCGGCTCTACCATCGGTTTGCAATCCGAATACTGTTCCTCTGTCGTACACTAGGTTAAATTCTACGTAACGACCGCGACGGTATAGTTGAAATTGGCGCTGGCGATCGCTATATTCAGTTTCTTGGCGTCGGTTTACAATTGGCAAGTAAGCAGGTAAAAATGCTTTACCACAACTCTGCACAAAGGCAAATAAATCTTCCCAATTACGTGTAACTTTTCCTACTTGCTGGCTGTAAACTGCTGCTGGTGTATCCGTCTGGGAAGATACATACAGCGTTCCACTGGCATATTGATAGTCAAAAAAGATACCGCCTATACCTCTTTGTTCTTGGCGATGGCGTAAGTAGAAGTATTCATCACACCAGCGTTTGAAGGTTGGGTAATACTCTGGATGGTGAGCATCGCAAGCAGATTTAAATGTTTGGTGAAAATGAATCGCATCCTCTGCGTAGGGATAGTAAGGTGTTAAATCTGCGCCACCACCAAACCACCAAATGGGGCCTGCTTCAAAGTAGCGATAGTTAAGGTGTACCGTTGGTACGTAGGGATTACGAGGATGTAGCACCATTGAGGTTCCAGTAGCAAAAAACTGATGTCCGGCTGCTTCTGGGCGCTGAGTCAAAATTGAGGGCGGTAAAGTATCACCCCAAACTTCCGAAAAGTTGACGCCACCTTGTTCAAACACTCGCCCTTCGCGAATCACACGAGTCCGTCCTTCACCACCAGCTTTGCGTTCCCAATGATCCTCACGAAATTTGGCTTCACCATCCAGCTGTTCTAAGGCGCTGCAAATTTCATCCTGGATGTTCTGCATAAACTGCTTCACCCGTTGGCGTGAATCTGCGGGTGGTATATTCCCTGAATTTACGGGAGGTGTGAGCAATGCTGTGTGATTGATGTTTTCTTGAGAACGATTGTCTGAATTACGACCCATACTGAATATCTCTTAAACTCTTAGTAAGCGCGATTACTTTCTTGAATAACTTTATAGTTATTGAGTGTTTTAAGTACGGGTAATTTTCAAAACTTAACAAATCAGCAATGGTGGCTTCTCCTAAGGCGCGAGTCATCACTTCTAGGATCTCTAGCTTGAAAATGGGCATGGGGCATTGGGCATTGGGCATGGGAAAAACAGATTTTCACGCTTGGTTGTGCCAAAACCTGGCGTGAATGGCTAACTTGAAAATAGGGTTTAGAGGCTAGGGGCTAGGGGCTAGGGAAGAGATATTTTCATGCTCTCGTTGTGTTAAAAATCACATGACCGTCTAACTTCAACACGTCGATAAACTCAGTGACCACAGTCAACAGTCAACAGTCAACAGTCAACCACCATCACTATTTTTTCACTAAAATATACGCATTAGCATATTCAGGTAATCTGCTGATATAGCGGACAAATTCTGTTTGACTGGGAAAAATACCTGCTAAAAGATCCAGTTGATAGAGGTTAGGTAAAAAAGCTCCACCTGTATCAGCCACTACGCCCATTTGTAGCTGTTTGCTTCCACCTGCATTATGCTCTAACACAATTATTTTACCCAAACCAATATTCAGGACATCACCAGCAAAAGTTACGCCTGGTTTGATGGATATTTTCGCATCTATTTTATATCCATAACCTTTAATATCATCAACTTCTCTAAAATACCAGTAACGTTTTTGTGCAGTTGCTTTTAATCCGCGAACATAAGGTATTTCATTACTTCTATCAACATTGAAATAACCTTGCTTACCATCTGGAAACTTAATTAATATTGTGCCCTGCATGAGTGCTTCTTCCAGACCAGTGCGAGTTAAATATGCAAGGGGTTCAACTTTGCCAAATTCTTTGCCACCGGGTTCATAAATTCCTGATAATACATCCTGCTTTGTATATCTTGTATAGAATTTATCGGCGGTGAAATTGTCTTTTAAACTATAAATGGGAATATTAAATTTAGCAGTTTTTTTCCGTGAACCATTATGAATGAATACCGCATACTTTGTCAGTCGCAATTGGCGTTGATTTTTAATTTTTGGGTTATAGGCAGACCATCTGATTACTCTAAAATTAGAATTAATAAAATTAGGATCTTGTAAGCGAGTAGTGCGACGGTTCGCAATATCTTCTTTTAAGACCGCAATCATAAAATCTAAAGTTTTGAGAACATCGTCTACCGTCACGTCTTGAGTTTCAAGTATCCCTTTGCGTAATACATCAGGGTCTGCATTGGCATGGTCTTGGTAATATTTTCTCGTATTAGTAATAACAGTAAGTAAATCTGTTTGATTAAATTTTATTTTTGTACTTGGTAATTTTCCGCTTTTAAAAACTTGACTGGGATTAACATTAAATTTAAATTTTTTTAATTCATCAATAGCTCGATATGGTGTTGCAGCTGATATTAAATTCTGTCCAGATGCTTGAAGATTCTGCTCAGACCCTTGGCGATAGCTTAAAGTATCTAACACATTTGTAGCGATTAGCTGAACAGATTGAATGAAGGGTAAGGAAAGAAATGGTTGAGCTAGAGATTCTTCTTGCTGTGCAACCGCAACATTTTGTATAGTTTGCTGTTGTTGATTTATCTGTTGATTGTCTGACTGAGCAGATAAATGATTTCCACTTAATCCAACAAATAATAAAGTAGCTAAACCTGCCGCTAGGCGAAATTTTTTACTGGATAATATACTCATGAGGATGGGTAATAAACGAGACAAGAAAATACACAGATATGCAGAAAAATACCAACTGACAACTGACAACTGACAAATAACTATTTTAATCTTTCTTCTTGAATTAGGGTACGTTGATAAATTTGATGATTTTTAAACCAATGCCAAGTACGGGCACGATAGTTATTGTCAGGACTAATTTGAATCATTTCATACAAGTTCATATCTGGTGCGTTCTTATAAGCAAACCATAATATAACTGTAGAATCGTCTATTTCCCAAGCTTTGCCGGTAATGCGTTCGGTATCAAAAAATAGGGCTTTGTCACGATATATTCCCGGAAATTCATATTCTTCTTTTTTCCCGTCAGCCCAGGTATAACGATTGATTTGGTAATAGGGATGGGGGCCTGTTTCAGGGAATTGACAGCTCAAGTGAGACTGATATTTATCGAGAATTGTTCCGGCATTATCTACTACTGTATAAGTACCTCCCCATTCTCCTTCATGACGGACAAGTACGGGCATTCCTTCGCGGATTGTAGACATAGAAAACTCCTTGATATTGTTAATGGTCAATGGTCAATGGTCAATGGTCAATGGTCAATGGTCAATGGTCAATGGTCAGTTGTCAGTAGGGGCAGGTTTATGGGAGATCGTTATGGATATTTGAGGATATCTGTTAACCCGCCCGTACAGTTGTCAAACATTATCAAACCACCAAGGGTCATTTGCAGAATTAGTTTTGATCAGAAAAGCTTTTTTACGCATAAATCTTTTCAGCGCTGCTGGCCCCATGCGCGAACCACCCAAACCAGAAAATTTGAATGAATTTTTTTCGCCTTCGTGCATGATAGCAGTCAAAGCTGCATCGTTAATACTAATACCTCCTGCTTCTATTTGTTGGGCAACTTCTAAAGCTAATTCTTCTGATTCAGCAAATACAGATGCGCTTAAACCATAAATTGAGTCGTTAGCTAAATGTATTGCTTCTTCAATTTGCGAAAAAGACATGATTGGCATAATGGGGCCAAAAGTTTCTTCGGTCATAATTTTCATCGAATGATTGACCTGAGTTAAAACTGTAGGGCGACACCACCAACCGCCACCTAATTCTTCAACTTTACCGCCACAATGAATCACTGCTCCTTTATCAACAGCATCTAAAAGATGATCGCTAATAATTGCTGCTTGTCTTTCGGCAATAATGGGCCCGATTTCGCCGATTTCTAATGTGGGATGAGCTAATTTTATCTGTTGGGCTTTATTAACTAATAAGGAAACAAATTTATTAAATATAGATTCGGCAACATAAATTCGCTCAATGGAAAGACAAGACTGTCCGGTATTTACAACTGCACCCCATAAAATTGCTGAGGTTGCTAAGTCTAAATTAGCTGATTCTAAAACGATCGCCGGATCTTTACCACCTAATTCTAAAAATACGGGAATAAATCTTTTGGCTGCAACTTCGGCAACTTTTCGCCCTGTGGCGACACTACCTGTAAAACAGACTAAATCTACATATTCTATTAAAGCTGCTCCGGTTTCACCTGCTCCTTCAATAAAGGTAAAAACATCGCGTAATTTGGGCACAGCATTTAATGCTGTCATTAATGGGGCGACAAAACGGGGCGCTATTTCACTGGGTTTGACAATAACTGCACAACCTGCGAGTAATGCGGGAATAGCATCGATTGTGGAGAGTAATAAGGGAAAATTCCAGGGGCTAATTACGCCGACAAGGGGATAGGGAACGGCTGTTTGTTTTAAGGCGATAAAGGGAATGGCGGTATTTTTGGCTGAGTCTTGCAGTAACTCTGGTGCTAATCGACACCAGCGATCGATACCAGAGATGAAGGAGTCAATTTCCATCTCGGAAATTGACAATCTACCGGTATCATTGACTAAAGCTTCAGTTAAGCGATCGCGTTCTGCTACTATCGCTTGTTTCCATTCCTGTAATACTTCAATTCTCCCATCAATACTTAGTTGCTGCCAACGAACTTGCGCCCGCCGCAGCCGATTACATAACTGCGCCAGCAACTTAGGCGGCGGCGGTATAATCACATAATCAAATTTTCCAGTCCGAGGATTGCGAACATCGATTGAGTTGGGCATGGGGCATGGGGCATTGAGGATTAGTCAACAGTCAACGGTCAACAGTCAACAGTCAACAGTCAACCAGTTACCATCAAATTACGCCTAATTGGGCTAGGCGTTCAATGGTGGCTTGTTGTGTTTGCAGAAAGTGTTTTCGGTCTACTTCTGTATCCAGCATAGTGTTTGGTGGGTAAAATTGCGACTGAAGGTAACTTTGGGCATATAATTCAAATCGCTGGCGGGAAAGTAAATTATTTAACCCTGGTCTTTTGCGATCGCGTCTTAAGGCGGCTAGGTCTATCTCTGCAAAGGCTGCCATGCTTTCGCCTGTAGTTGTCTCTGTTAAAACTATTCCCTGATAATCAACAATTTTAGAACCGCCATCAGCTGAGGATATGGGGATGGGGATATTAGCGATACCTGCGGTATTAGCGGAAACAACGTATGCTGTATTTTCTACCGCACGGGTAATTTTAGCTGCGTCTTTGGGCGTTAAATTTTTGCTGTAAATTTCTGAGGTGGAATGGAGAAAAATTTCTGCGCCGCGCATGGCTAAACAACGGGCGACTTCTGGATATAAAATCTCTTCAGATGCTAAAGCGGCTAAATTCCCAATCGCAGTTTTCGCTACGGGAAAAACGCCTTCTAATCCATAGCAGTCGAGATATTTATCCCACACATCATGGGGTGTGGGTGCAAACATAGAATTTAACCGCCGATATCGTAAGACGATATTTCCGGAGGGGTCAATAACAAAGCAAGTTTGGAAGTACAATTTAGGAAAATTGGGGTCTACTTCGTAGGCATTTCCTGCTAAAAATATCCGATGCTTTTGGGCAATTTTACTGAGGGCTTCATACTCAGCCCCATGCATTTCTAAACAGGCTTTATCCCCCCACACTGTCAGAGATTCACCTAAGGGGAAACCTGTGAGGAAATATTCTGGTAAAACAATTAATTTACAGTCAAAACCAATAAATGCAATACTAGCGGCGATTTGCTGTGATAAGCGGTTAATGGTATTTTGCATTAAAGCACGAGCTTCAGTGCGATCGCTCGCTTGATTGACTGCATGACAGGTAACTTGCAGTGCTAAGGCTCGATAGGAATCTAAATTATTGGTCATTTGTCATTTGTCAGAATTTTCAATCTAGATTATGTTTTGTAATATAGTTGGGTTAATTTCCCTTGGCTTGGTTAAATTTTGATTTAATTGATTAATAAAATTAATGGTTCGATAATGGCGATAATTTAAAATACTACTTAGGGAAATTTATTATTACTTATTTAATAAAAATTTTAGCTAACATTATTCAGGATACCACCCAATGCTCCATGCCCAATGCCCCATGCCCAATGCCCAATAATTATTCCATCGCCGCTAACACCGATTTTGGTAATAACTTATCTTTAAACCAGATAATTCTGGCTGGGACATCATTTAATTTCACTCCTGCTTTTTCTAGATTTAAGCGTTCAGAAATTGCTAAAATTAAATCATCTCTTCCCGCACGACGTACTTGAGAAAACTTTTTTTGTAAATATTCTGGACGCCAATAACCGACAATTTCTAATAAAAATGTCCGCCCATCAGGATGGACTAGGCGAAAATCGGGAATCATGACGCTACCAGGAATGGGAATTAAATCAACTTCTCGCTCTAATACCCATTCAGATTTTAAAGCATCCCATTTATCAGCAAAAGAGGCTTCGAGCATACTGTCGTAGGGTTTACCTGGGGAGTAATGAGTGACTAAACCACATTCAGAATTGAGGGTAAAACGTCCAGTTCTCCAAGTATTGGTATAGGTGTCGCGGGTTTGGAGAGTGGAAGAAAGACTCCAGCGGGTAACGTGAAGTAAAGCGGGGATAAGTTTGGCGATCGCTAATCCATACCTTGTACTAGGATTAAATAAACTTGTCGGCCCGTCAATGGTAATTGTAAACCCATGATCGGCATCACCTTCGATATAAGCCATTAATTGAAAGAGCTTAAGATAGCGGAATAATAGTTTATATTCTCCGGGAATATTGCGATGAGCATTTAATATTAATTGGCTGGCTTTATAAAATACTCCCTGTACCTGGGATAAATTATAGCGATGTAATAAATCTTGCGGTTTAGGTGCATCAAAAACCGTTAAAATTTTATTTTCATTTAAATCGGCATATAAGCCATTATGAACTTGTTCTGGTAATATTTCTCGTTCTAATTCGTGAGTTAATTCATCAGCTATTTTAGTTAAAGTCGCTTGGGTTGATTCGCGGCTAGGAACAGATTTCGCAGATAGTGCAAATACCCTTTCACGTAACATCTGCGGTTCTAAGGGACTAACAACTTCAAAGGTACAAAAGCTACTTTTAAGAATATAAGCTAAACCGCGTTTTACACGGTAATCTGTAGTGTCACCTTCAAATTCTGCTAGTTGGCGTTCTAGTATACCTTGAGTTTTACCAACGGCTGATTGAAAATAATTAATTAATTCGGTAGCGAGATTTAAATGTTTATCATCTATTTTTAACCGCTTGGGGATAATTTCTTCGCCGTTGTGGCGGTGCATTAATAAATCTGAGGGTAGCATAGATAATAATTCGTAATTCGTAATTCGTAATTCGTAATTCGTAATTTAAGTAATATTTTTTATCTCACGCAGAGACGCATACTTCGACTCCGCTCAGTAACCAGAGGCGCAGAGAGGAAAGTTGTATTGAGTAACTAAGTTAAATCAGAAGAATCTTCATCGCGCTTTGTTGAATAATTGATTTCTAATTGTTCCGCCGCTTTTGCACTTTTATGCTTTCCACTTCCATATACAACTTGTAAATGTCCTCTCTTATCCTTCTTCCCTTCGTGTTCTTGGCGTCTTCTCTGCGAGACGCTATGCGAAGGTGGTTCATTACTCTTATCCACCCCTCTCCGTCGCGCCGAAGTTCTTTCTTCACTAGTATCTTCAGCCACTACTTCATATAATATCGCCTGCTTATTTTCCACATTTCCCTTACGTAAAACTCTCCCCAAACGTTGAATATATTCTCTTGTCGAACCAGTACCCGATAAAATAATTGCAATCGAAGCAGCAGGAACATCAACCCCTTCATTCAACACATGGGAAGCTATTAAAGTGTTATATTCACCCTCACGAAATTTAGTTAATATCTCATGACGTTCTTTGACTGGTGTTTGATGGGTAATTGCCGGAATTAACAACTCTTGGGAAATGCGGTAAACCGTAGCATTATCAGCCGTAAAAATAATGATTCTTTCCGGATAATGCTTCGCCAATAAATTCGCTAAAATCCGCAACTTCCCATCAGTACCTAAAGCGATTTCTTTGGCTTCGCGATGTGCTAACATAGCTCTACGCCCAGGTTGCGATCGCGCGCTCATTTGCACAAACATTTGCCAACCTTGAATACTTCCCAGAGAAATCCGCGAATCGCGTAAAAAATCGTTACGAGTTTGAATTAACTCGTTGTATTTCTCACGCTCGTGTTGGGATAATTTCACCTTAATTTGGACAATTTCATGCTCTGCTAACGCCTTACCCGCTAAATCTTCAGCCCGTTTGCGATATACTTCTCTACCAATGAGGATATTTAAGTCAGCGTGTTTCCCATCGGTGCGTTCTGGAGTAGCGGAGAGTCCTAAGCGATAGGGTGCGATCGCATATTCGGCAATTACTCGATTAAAATCTGTCGGTAAATGATGACATTCATCGAAAATTAGCAATCCATAGCGATTTCCCAAGGCTTCGGCGTGAATTGCTGCACTATCGTAGGTTGCAATTAGGATAGCTGTCTTATCCTTGGAACCACCCCCCAATAAACCCACCTCCGCATCGGGAAAGGCTGCGACTAGATGGGCATACCATTGATGCATTAAATCCAAGGTTGGCACTACAATCAGCGTACTGCGGGGTGTGGCTTGCATTGCCATTTGCGCTAAATAAGTCTTACCCGCTGCGGTAGGAAGTACCACTACCCCTTGTCTCCCCGCGAGTTTCCACGCTGCTAAGGCTTCACTTTGATGGGGGTAGGGTTCCATTTCCATAGTGGCGACTAAATCTAAAGCATAAAATTCCTTAGCTTCATCGATAAAGTACGCCTCTTGTGCTTGCAGTGCTTCTACTAGAGAACGATACTGAATTGCGGGTACGCGAAATTTTTCCACTCTATCATCCCAAGTGGCATAGTCCATCCAGGCTTTACCCTTTGGTGGGGGATGTAGTATGAGTGTACCGCGATCGAAAGTTAATGTAGGGGTACGAGCCATTTAGCGCTTTATGCCAACGGTTTCACATTTATCTACTAATAACGCAAAATGTACTTAGTTGAGCATGAGCAAGCAAAACCCGCAGAATTACATTTTTAGCTACCTGAAAAATACTTAGATACTTTTCTCTATCAAAGCTAATTTCTATACCATTATTATTATCGAATGATTGCTAAAATATTGCTCCAAAAAAATCTCTTTTCCTAAAGTAAATTACTCTCATTGGAATCAAGAGAATTTCTACTAAGAAAACATCAATAAAATCTATGTATACTATTATTACCAAATAATAAATTAGACTAAATTCAATGACAGCAATCGTCATTATATATAGATTGTCAAAATTACTGCATTCATGTAAGTTCTATGCAGTGGCAAATTCTCATTAGGCAATAGAATTTTCAGCAATAGCAGACAAATGAATTTTTTCTCAGTAGATTGTTATACAATAATAGTAATTAATGTCGGCTATGAGTTTTTATTACTTTAGATAGATTTACTAGAAGTTCTTATCTGTTCCCTATTTATTCAAGATAAAATAACTAATCTACAATCGCTTTGTTTAGCTAATTGTGGCGAAATTGGCTGCGATTAGCTGCATCAAAGGAGAGGCCACATTGAAAGGAATAATCCTCCGAATTTTGCCTTATACAGTAGCAGTTTTGGCAGTTGGTAGCGCATTACTACTGACTTTCTTATTAGAGCCACTGCTAAGTCCAACTATTTTTTTGCTGTTTTTTGCTGCTGTGGCGGTAAGTGCTTGGTATGGCGGTATGAAATCAGGGTTATTTGCCACTACTTTAGCAACTATCTCTGTGGCATACTTTTTTTTAACGCCAGTATTTTCGCCTTTGATTTATTCTCTAGATAGCCTCTTGCGCTTAGCCTTGTTTGTATTGGTAACAACACTTATTAGCTGGCTGAACTCACAATTGCGCACTGCTAAGCGTCGTTTAGAGAAAAGTATACAACAGCTACAAGCCAGCGAAACCAGATTTAGACGGTTAGCAGAGTCTAATATTATTGGCGTAGTTGTAGCTGATATGAATGGGGCAATTATTGAAGCTAACGATGCTTTCTTAAAAATGGTAGGTTACACCAGGGAAGAATTATTATTTGGCAAAATGAACTGGCGCGAGATGACACCGCCAGAATATCAAGAAATTAGCGATCGCGCAATTGTTGAACTGCGCCATCAAGGTATTAACCAAGCTTTTGAAAAAGAATATTTCCGCAAAGATGGTAGCCGCGTTCCCATTCTTCTCGGTTCCGCTTTATTAACTAATGGTGTAGAAGAAATCATTAGTTTTGTACTGGATTTAAGTAATATTAAACAAACAGAAAATGCTTTACGCGAAAGCCAAAGTAGATTTCATGCCTTAGCGGATGCTACCGTTGAAGGAGTTTTAATTCACGACAATGGTAAAGTCCTTGATGCTAACCCAGCTTTTGCTAACATATTCGGTTATGAAATTGATGAAATAATCGGCATTTCCATTACAGAATTCCTGACCCCAGAATCGCGCCCTATTCTCCAAGACAATCTGCAATCTGGGTATGAAAAGACTTATGAAGTCATGGGTCTGAGAAAAGATAAAACAATTTTAAATTTAGAAATAGTCGGTAAAAATTGTCTATATAAAGGTCGTAACGTCAGAGTTTCCACATGGCGTAACATCACCGAACGTAAGCAAGCAGAAGCAGCAATCAGGCAAAGAGAAGAACAATTGCGATTGATTACTAATGCTTTACCCGTATTTATTTCTTATGTCGATAGCCAGCAACGTTATCGCTTTAATAATCGTAAATATGAAGAATGGTCTGGCATGAAAGCCTCAGAAATGTATGGTAAGCAAGTTAAAGAAATTGTGGGCGATATAGTTTATCAAGAAATTAGTCCTTATATAGAAACGGTATTATCAGGAGTACGCATCAATTACGAAACACTAATTAATACCCCAACTGGTGAAAAACGTGCTGTAAATGTAACTTATGTTCCCCAATTTAATCAACAGTCTGAAGTAGAAGGATTTGTTGCCCTCATCAATGATATTACAGAGACCAAACAAGCTCAAAAAGCTCTACAACAGAGTGAAGAAAGGTTTAGAAAACTAACAGAAAAAGTTCGGGTAATTCCTTGGGAAGTAGATGCGAATACGGGACAGTTTACTTATGTTGGGCCACAAACAGAAGAGATTCTCGGTTATCCCGCAACAGAGTGGTATACCCAGAATTTTTGGGAAGAACACATCCACCCAGAGGATCGAGAATGGGCAGTTGAGTATTGTTTACAATCTGCTCTAACATTGGATAATTATGAATTTGAATACAGAATGTTGGCAGCCGATGGCAGATTAGTCTGGATATATGACATTGTCAATGTAGTGCGTCAAGGAGAAAAACCGCAGTTATTACATGGATTTTTGATTGATATTACCGAACGCAAACTCTCAGAACAAGAACGCGAAAGACTGCTAATAGAAGCCGAAACCGCCAACCGCCTGAAAGATGAGTTTTTAGGGATTCTTTCCCATGAACTGCGTACCCCACTCAACGCCATCACTGGTTGGATACAGCTACTCAAAAAGCGCAAATTAGACGAAACGACAACCACCCGCGCTTTGGACACCATTGACCGCAATAGCAAGATCCTCGCACAATTAATTGAAGATGTATTAGATGTATCGGGAATTATTCACGGTCAACTCTCCTTAAATCTTCAGCTAGTAGAACTGATACCCATTTTAGAAGCAGCAATTGAGACATTACAACCCGCCGCAGCTGCTAAAGAAATTCACATCACCAGCCAATACGATCCGGCAGTGGGGATAGTATTGGTCGATGTCAACCGTTTGCAACAAATCTTTTGGAATTTATTTTCCAACGCCGTCAAATTCACACCCAAAGGCGGGAGAGTGGAAATACAACTAGAACGGATACAAGATCGCATTCAACTGCAAGTCAGCGATACAGGTGGCGGAATTGCTCCTGACTTTCTACCCTATGTATTTGAACGCTTTCGCCAAGCCGACAGTTCCAGCACGCGATCGCACGGTGGGCTAGGATTAGGATTAGCCATCGTTCGCCATCTCGTAGAATTGCATGGCGGTACAGTCGAAGCCCAAAGCCAGGGAATTGGCCAAGGCGCAACATTTATTGTCAATTTGCCGATGAAAGCGGTTAGTCATTAGTCATTTGTCAATGGGCATGGGGCATTGGGCATGGTATTTCTTCGCATCTCTCTTTCTCCTTCTCTCCCTCTGCCCCGCGCACGCTTCGACTTCTCCCAAGGGGAGACGCTACGCGAACGCTCAGCGTGCTCCGTCTGCCACGACAACAATTAAAATAAAGATGACGTACATTCATCAGTAGCTAAAGTGTCAGACTCTCTCCCATTGCGCGATCGCTACCTGGCTTTAATTGACGAAATTGTGGACACCACCCTCAAGGGCAAAATTAGCTCTGTAGAGCAGGTGTATCAAATGTTGCTCAAAGGGGTGAATCCTGGGACAGGAGAAGTATTTGAGTTAGTTTTGAGCGATCGCTCTACAGCCATCCAAAACCAAGTAGATGGGGAAAAGGATGAACTCAAAAAAGCTAAGGCTACCCGCAGTTTAAGGGCAATTAAGACTATTCAAACTCAATGGCAACGGTGGCAAGAACACAACAAAGCTACACAAGCGATCGTTTCTGCTGTCAAAGAAATTACCACAGCTGCCGCTGATGAACGACTAGCAACTTTTCTTAGGTTTACCGATCCCAATCAAAAGCAGCCCCTCAATTCTCAACAGCTACAGCAGTTGTCAAAATCTATACAGCAATTTGCCCAGCCAGAATCAGATTTACAGCAGATATCTGAAGGAATTAACCGAGGTTTAGCGAGTTGGCAGCGATTGCAAGAACATTTAGTTAGCTGGATGTACGAGCAAAATCAATCACTAGGGTTTGGTGGCGTACCCGGAGAAAGCGGCCCTTGGGCAACTTGGGCAAAGCAGGTAAATAGTCAAGTACCCCACAGCCTACTGCGTACCTTAGCAATAGAAGGTTCAGCAATTGAATTCGCCGCTAATCAGCAAATTACCCTAAGTGATTGGGTAGAAATGGCATTAATTCTGCAATATTTGCAAAGGGGTTTAGTTAACTGGTTTGACCAACAAGCTTATAATGTGCAAGCTGGTTCTAAGTTATCGATTTCCACCTATTTAACCTTTGCAGTGATTTGGAGTCAATTAGCTAGCGGTTTTCACAACCTAGCCCCAGTTTACAGTAATGGCGCATCCCAAATCATGCTGCAAATTCTCCGTAATTTTGCCCTGCGTCCTTATTTTCCCCTTTACGGTGGGATTTTTGCTTCATTTTCCGGTAACTATTTGCGGGATGCTTTAGATTATTTAGATGAACCACTGCGCAGAGTCGAGAAAACCCAAGAAAAAGCCAGAATTTTAACTTTATTAGGCTATTCACAACGCGCTTTAGGACAATATCAACGTTCTATTGAATTTCATCAACAAGCATTAGAAATCGCCAGAACCGCAGGCGATCGCCCCTGTGAAATTGCCAATCTTAACCACCTCAGCCGTACCTATGTGCAAGAGCAAGATTACGTAGAAGCCATTAACCACAGCCAACGCGCCTTAATTCTTAGCCGTCAAGTAGGCGATGCCTACGGCGGGCAAAGCCTACGTACAGGCGAAGCCAACGCCCTAATTAACTTAGGCTACAGCGAAGTCATGCACGCCCAAGAACTAGAACAGCTAGAACCCGAAACCTATGAAATGGCAATTAACTATTTACAACAAGGTTTAAAACTAACCGAACAATTAGGTGATATTCAAAGTAAAGCCCTATGTTTTAGTAGCTTAGGAATTGCCCATTTAGTAATTGGCGAATCACAAGCCGCCATTAAATATTTAGAAGAAGGCTTTAAAACAGCACAAATTTCTGGCGATTTATATCTCCAAGGACGCAATTTAGCATACTTAGCTGAAGCTTATTATCAACTACAAAATTTTGAAAAAACCATTTACACTGGTAGTTTGGGCATGTATCTTTTAGAGCAAATTGCTTCTCGTGAATGGCGACAAGCAGCCGGACTCTTAACAATATTACAAGGGCAAATAGGGGAGGAAGCCTTTACAAATTTCCTCCAACAACATCGCCCGAAAATTATTGCAATTATTGGCGTGGATGGATACGATCACATTCCCCAATTATTAGAGACTTACAAAAAATAAATTATCCCAAATTGTAGGGGCGGGGTCACCCCCATTAGTGTCAACTTAACGTGAAACCCTTTTGGTTGACAAGGTTTTGTCCTCACTCCCAACCCCTCGCTTACCCAACAAACCGCCGTCACCCTGCAAGGGTGCGGCTAACTGAACAAAGCCCACAAAGGTGGGCTTAGAAAATTTAGCCCACCTTTGTGGGCTTTGTAGCGTTAGCCCCAGGCTTACAGCCTGTGGGCGGTCTGTTGGGTAAGCCAGAGAACTTAAGTTGACACCAATGGGTCACCCCGCCCCTACGAGTTGCGGGCTTGGCAAGTTAATAATTGGGATGTTTTTTTATTTGGAAGTCCCTTAGCAACATATAAAAATTGACAATCTCCTGGTAGTAGTGGCGATCGCCAATGAGGCGAGACAACTCTTGTCTCACCCCATTTCAAAATGTCTCAACAGCCTTGATTGCAGACGTTAATTAGAACGGGAGGCTGATTATTTCGGCAAACATCTCAGCCTTGATATCGCGCCCACCCAGTCCGGAATTGGGTAGTTGTACTGCTAGTTGATAACCTGCTGTAAGCGAATATTCTCCCGGCTGTGTCAAGGTAAATTTCTCTTCTAAAATTCCATCCGGTGTCTCATTGACAACATGAGGCTGAGAAAATGAAGGCCCATTGAGTTTAATTTCAATAATGTCCAGATCACTTTCAATGTTGGTGCGGAGGATAATTGTCACTGGGCGATCGCCTGGAAGTTGTGGCAAATTAAAGCCCATTTGCAGTCGATCTTGCACAATACCCAAAGCTTGAACTCCTTTGTCCCTTGGTAGATAGATCGCGGCGGTACTTTTCAACCTCAAACCAGAGCATTCTCCAACTTGATAATCTAAAAACTCTGATTGAGTATTCAAGCTGACCTTCAGTAGATTATTTTCATCTCCTTGCTGAACTTCAAGGTAACGGCTAACTGGCGCATTCTGATTTTCACCCGGATCGATATTGTAGGAAGATGCATTTGCATCACCGTATCCTACAACCTCAGCAAAAACTCGACCGCTACGATTGTCCTGATAAACTGAGAATTTGGGTTGAATCATGATACTTAACTCCTAAAATTAAATGTACTGGTTGTTTGTGTGATATGTAACATTACATACTTAGCGTTTGCGGATCTCTGCACCACCTGTAAAAGCAATGGTGAATGAGCCAAAGACTGTTTGTGGTACTACCATTGACTCAGATTCCACCTGACACATCACAACTTGGGTGGAAGCGAGAAGATCGCCTTGAAGGTCTTCAAGTTGCACCTCAATTTCTCGCCCTACAAGGCTTGCAGGCAAAATATCCGTAGGGACAAAGTGAGCAATCAGAAGTTCATTCATTGCTCTCGGTTCTGTGCCGATATAGAGGAGGTAACCGTTAGGTCGATCGTTGTTGGGTAAAAACTTGGTTGTCTTAACTGTGAGTACGCCATTGCAATAAAA
The DNA here is from genome assembly GCF_014697075.1 of Tolypothrix sp. FACHB-123. Taxonomy (GTDB): domain Bacteria; phylum Cyanobacteriota; class Cyanobacteriia; order Cyanobacteriales; family Nostocaceae; genus Aulosira. Next base: position 51,435 of record NZ_JACJRE010000019.1, read on the forward strand.
CGTTTGCTGACCGTCAATCAGTTTCAGCCGCGCTGGCTCTTGTGACCCACCTTTGCGCCCGATCCAGCGACGACCCGGTATAATCGCCCGTCCCCAACAACCTGCAAGTACGGGAAGGGTGGTAAGTGTTGGATCGAGGGGGAGTGATGGATCGCTGGCTAGTTTGCGCCCGCTGAGGATCTCGCCACAGAAGTAGTCTGCACAACCTAACATGATGGCAATATCTGCGGGGATTTCCAGGGTTGATAAAGGTGCATCAGGTAGGGGCAGGACGTTAATTGCGATCGCTTCTATGGAGCGTTGAAATGCCTCAATCTCCTTAGCCAGCATCGGGTAAGCTTCTTTGACAAAATATTCAAGTCCATTCTCATAGGTACCCAAGACATCAGGGACGCTGTAAGCTTCCATTAACAGGCGCATACCTTGAAGTTGCCGCAGCAATACTTGCATAAACTTCTTCTCGATTGCTTCATAAATACGTAGCAGTTGCCCATCTTGCCAACCCCGCTCATTTACCTCCTCAATTGCAAGGTTAGTCCAAATTTCCAAGAAGCCACGCACCTTCTCCGCTTCTACTCCCACTTCTTTGCCTAAAAGTCTAGTGCAAGTGAGATTGATATTCACTGGCACATCACTATCAAGGATTTTTTGGGCAATCTCACGGGCTTTTTGCTTGATTTGGTCAAGGTTCGCTGAAGTTCCATTTTTTTTGATATCTCGTCCCAACTGACTAATTTTTGGATAGAAGAATTGCACTTTTTCCTCATAATCGAGAATGTCCTTCCACAGGTCTTCTTCACGCTCCTCATAAAACTTGGTATTTACACTCCATTTGAATTTTTGCAACTCATTTCTTAGCTTTTCAAGATCCCGATTCACCTGGTCGATGCGCCGATCTAGCTCGGCAAATCGCAACTCTGTCTGCTTCTCAAAGCTGAGATCGGGAACGAGTCCTTCACCAAAAAAGATACCCAGAACTATCTGTTCTCCCCATTGTCCTAGTCCACGCTCTTGAACTTCGATCGCGAGAATTTTGTTGATCGCTATAGTGGCAACTTTAGAGGCGATCGCTTTACCAATTGCCCCAGCAATCACTACTGAAATACCCATAATCTTCCATCTCCTAGTTCCTATTGTTAGCTAGTGTCGATTGGTGATATTACCTGTGCTGTTGACTTACACGGTCAGGGTTAGCAGTTTATGCACCTCGAATTCAGAAATTGAAAATAAAAAATTCTATCCCCTGGTGTTTTCCATGAATTGAAAGCTCGTTTCAAGCATTTAGCAGCTTTTTTATGCCAGTATTCAGCAATTTTAAAAATAGCGATCGCAAAATTTGTTGCTGGCGACTGCATAAATCTTAAAAGCTAACCGTACCGATAATGGTGTATGGCACAAACACTTTGACGACAAATGGTATGAATGGCAGGCACTAGGTGGCGTGGTTACTTTTACTCACAAATATAGGAATCCAATTTGATTATTGAAAAATCTAAGTATGTGTCGTAGCGTAAAAAGTCTAAAATATTACAATAATTTTATAGATGAATTTGAGGAACAAACCTGGGGTGGGCGAGCCTTAAAACCCAGTTTTTCGGTAAGGCTATTTTTTCTAATCTCTGTTATCCTTGACTCCATAGACGAATTTTCTTAACTTAACCGTATTAATATATAAAGACCTCTTTTATTTTTTATCCTGATTAAAAAGATTAAATAAAAATACTGGGCAAGTAGTGACTTTTACCAACCGAAGTATTAATCTGTGTATGCAAAGATGAAGAGGATATATAAAAATTAGAGATATGACCAAAATCATCGTTACAGGGGCAGCTGGATTTATCGGTTCTCACATTGCCGAAGCATTACTGCAACAAGATAAAGAAGTAATAGGTATTGATGAATTTAATGATTACTACGATCCCACATTAAAACACAAGAATATAGCAATTTTAAAAGCATATCCTAACTTTAAACTTGTTGAAGGCGATATTCAATTATTAGATTGGCCGACACTACTCCAAGATGTAGAGGTAGTTTACCATCAAGCAGCACAAGCAGGAGTCAGAGCCAGTTGGGGTAGCGGCTTCCGTGCTTACACTGAACGCAACATTAACGCGACACAAATTTTACTAGAAGCAGCCAAAGATGCAAAAAACCTGCAAAGGCTAGTATTTGCCTCTACATCCAGTGTATACGGTGATGCTGAAACCTTACCTACCCACGAAAATATTCCACCTCGCCCTGTTTCTCCTTATGGTATTACCAAACTAGCAGCCGAGCGTTTATGCGGTCTGTATCACAAAAACTTTGGCGTACCTTTTGTATCTCTACGCTACTTTACAGTTTATGGCCCCAGACAGCGCCCGGATATGGCATTCCATAAATTTTTCAAAGCTGTATTGCAAGATGAAGCCATTCCCATCTATGGTGATGGACAGCAAACAAGAGACTTTACCTTTGTTAGTGATGCTGTCGCCGCTAACCTAGCCGCCGCTACTGCGCCTGATGCTGTGGGCGAAATCTTCAATATTGGTGGTGGTAGCAGAGTAGTTTTAACAGAAGTATTAGACACAATGGCAGAAATCGTTGGTAAACCAATTAAAACCAACCATATAGAAAAAGCTATGGGAGATGCACGCCATACCGCAGCTGATGTATCGAAAGCCAGAAAAATTCTCCAATATCAGCCAGCAGTCTCTCTCAAAGAAGGTTTGACTCAAGAATGGCATTGGATCAAATCTTTGTATAGCTAAATATCAATAGCTTACAGGCTGTAGCTAAATTTGTTGACTGCAATATTAGGTGTGTTACGCCGTCGGCTAACGCACCTTTAATTTTGGAATTTTGTTTTGTAATTTTGAGTAATTTGGTGCGTTGCGCTACGCGACAACACACCCTACTAAACACCCCATTGAATGGCTATTCTTTAACCCATTTTCAAAACCTATCAGCTTGTGATTTTTGGCTAGAAACAGCATGTTCTTGGAAGTCACTTTCCTTGGTGAAATAGTAGTAACTATGGCTTTCATTTTGGGGAATAACAGCATTGATAACTTGTCCCAAAACATTCTGACCAGATTTTTCTAAAATCTCCGCAGCAAGCGCCGCATTCACAGAATCAACTACGCCAGGACGAACTACTAATAAAACACCATCAGCCATTTGTCCCAATGTCGCTGCATCAGCCGCAACGTTTAAAGAGGGCGCGTCAATAATCACAAAATCATAGCTAGAACCAAAATTTTGGATTAAAGAAGCCATCCGTTTTGAGTCTAACAACGAGGCTGGTGAGGGAGGTACAACACCGGCAGTCAAAATATCTAAATTAACCATGACTTTTTTGACAGCATGATTAATTTCTGACTGTCCGACAATTAAATTGCTGAGTCCTTGGCTATTAGTTAATTCCCAAATTTGATGTTGTACTGGTTGGTGCAAGTCTGCATCTACTAATAATACTTGACGCTCCATTTGCGCCATTGCTAAGGCTAAATTAGCAGCGATTGTTGATTTACCTTCTCCTGGTACAGAACTGGTAATGACAATCACTTTTAATTCCTTATCAGCGCTCATGAATTTTAAGTTGGCTCTGAGCATCCGGAAGGCTTCGCTAATTGGCGATCGCGGCATATCTCTGACTACTAGGCTAGATGCAGGAAATTCTAATGATTCTTCGCCACGAATGTACTTTTTAGACTTATTAAATGTGGGAATTACACCCAATATAGTCAATCCCAATAAATCTTTGGCTTCATCGAAGGTCTTAATAGTCTTATCGCGAACGTCTAAAATATACATAGTTGCTAAAGCAGCTAGACTAGCAAGTAACCCGCCACTCAGGTAATAAACTAAAGCAGAGGAAATAGGCGATCGCGGCACAATTGCTTCTGATATTTTACTAGCATTACCTACTGTTTGATTTTCGGCTATGCGGCTCTCTTGCAATTTTTGCAGCAGCAAGGAATAGGTAGATTGGGAGGCTCGTACTTTTCCTTCTAATTGACGTTCTTGTTGTTCTAAACGAGGAATTTTGGTGAGTCTTTGCTTGTAGTTATTTTCATAATTAGATGCAGAAGCTAATTCACTCACTAAACCTTGACGAGTAGACTCTAATTCTACTAGCCTGCTACTTAATTGTTGTTTAATTTGTCCTATTTGTAAATTGCTATTTGCTGTTACTGGCGAACCTCCAGCAACCTGTTGGATTCGCCCTTGGAGTAACTGCTTTAAAGCCGCTAATTTGCTTTGTAATTGCACAACTTGCGGATGATTATCATTAAAAACAGTCCGCTTTTCAGCAAGTTGCACCTCGACTTGCTGAATTTGTTGTATGGTGTCTTGAACTCCTGCTGACTGGCTGAGAGAACTCTGTGTTACTGCTTCTTTTGAGTTCATCTGCAATTGCTTACGGATCTCTTGCGCTTGCGAAGTCAGATTGGCAATTTGATTTTTAATTTCCGCAGTTTTACTTTGAATCTGCGTTATCTCTTTCACTGATTCTGATTTTTCATCTTGGAGAGAAACAACATTATTGTTCTCTCTAAAAGCTGCTAAATTAGCTTCTGCTTGTCTAACAATTCTTTCTGCTATGGGTAACTGCTTTTCGAGAAACCTCCGCGCCGCCGAAACTTCTGCTTTATAGAGTGACTCATAATGTTCTAAATAGACATTCATCAGCATATTTACAACAGCTGCAGCTGTCTCAGGATTTTGATCCTGATAAGCAATTTCTAGAACATCCGAACCCGGAACATTTTTGACAGTTAAGCGGCTGATAAATTTATCAAATATTACAGGTTCTCCTTCGTCATCTGTTAAGTTGAGCCGACTAATAGTTTTATTCACAATTGATACAGAACGAATTACTTCCGCTTCTGTATTTAAAGGGCTACTTTCAGTATTTCTGGTTAATGCTTCTAACCTGTTAATTTCAGTTCCTACGCCTGTCAGAGAAGAAATAGTATTATTTTTCTGAAACAATAATTTTCCTTGGGCTTCAAATAAAGGTTGTCTTATAGAAGCAGCTATGGATGTGAGGAACATTATCGGTATAAATACTGCTAATCCTGGTAACCAACGGCGATTAAATACAGCCCAGATTTTTTTTGTACTGATAAAATTGCTATCAGATGTTGGTAAGTTTTCCATGTCTAATTTTTGTTATTAAGTTGGCATCAGGTAGATGTTTTATTTATGAAAAATTGGCAGTTTTTTAAGTCAATTCAAAAACAGGCAACTACTTCGACACCTGTAAGTACGCTGATACTTAAGTAGTTTAATCGATTTGAGCTAAATTTTGTCTAATGTGCCACAATCTGTAAAAAAATGTAGCGCAGATCAAGCTAATATTTCCTTGATTGCCGCGATCGCTCTTTCGACATCATCTAAGGTCATGCGCGTATAAATCGGTAAACTAACTATACGTTCATAAGTAGATAAGGCGATGGGAAAATCTTCTGGCCGAAGATTATATGTATCGCGCCAATAAGGATGGAGATGCAACGGAATATAGTGAACGCTACAGCCAATTCCTCTGGTAGCCATCTGCTCAATAAAGCTATTGCGGCTAATTTTGACAGTATCATCTAAGCGAATTACATATAAGTGCCAAGAATGAATATCATCACCTGGCACTTTGGGTGGCAAAATTAAAGGTAAATTTTGGAGATGTTCATCATACAAGGCAGCGATTTTTGCTCTTTGTTGCTGAAGCATCCAGGCTTTTTTTAATTGATGGATACCCAAGGAAGCGGCTAAATCGGTCATATTATATTTAAAGCCAGGAGCAATCACTTCATAATGCCAACTCGGTTTAGTTGAAGTGTATCTATCAAAAGCATCGCGACTAATACCATGTAATCGCATCACGCGACAACGTTGGGCAATTTCGGGATTGCGGGTTACTAACATTCCCCCTTCACCGGTGGCAATGGTTTTAGTAGCGTAGAAACTATAAACAGTGGCATCACTTTCTAAACTACCTATAAGTTCTCCTTTATAGGTAGTAGGAATTGCATGGGCTGCATCTTCAACTACTTTTAAGTTATGTTTACGGGCTATGTTGAAAATTGGCTGCATATCCGCAGCTAGCCCACCATAATGCACGGGTATAATTGCTTTAGTTTTTGGTGTAATTACTGCCTCAATTTTTGTCGGATCTATATTTAATGTTTGCGGATCGATATCGACAAATACAGGATTTGCACCCAGGTAACGAATTACTTCGGCTGTTGCAGTGAATGTATAAGTTGTAGTGATTACTTCATCACCAACACCAACACCTAAAGCTTCCAGGGCTAAGTGCAATCCTGATGTTGCCGAATTCACCGCGATCGCTTCGACATCATTACCAATAAATTCCGCAAAATCTGTTTCAAAACGTTTAGTTTTCGGCCCGGTAGTTAGCCAACCAGACCTTAAAGAATCTAAAACTTCGGCAATTTCTTCTTCACCAATATCGGGTAAAGCAAAAGGAAGGAATTCTGTCATAAATATGGGGATGTTAAATTAAATTTGTTAATGGGGTATGGGGCATTGGGCATTGGGCATGGGGCATGGGGTATGGGGCATTAAGTATTTATTTACCCCCTCTGCCTCCTCTGCCTCCTCTGCTTCCTCCGCACCCCTGCCCCCTTGTCTCTTCAACTGCTGCCATTTAAATATTCTTCAACGTTGGTATATCCATCTGCATCTGCATCTTGGGAACCATCCAAGGGATTATCGGGGTTAAAACCATGTTTGAGTTCCCATTCATCTGGCATCCCATCGCGATCGCGATCGCTACATACACTACCCTTTGCTATCTGGGGATAACCACCTACAACACTGGGATTTAGAATAGCGTCTTTTGGGCCTGTGTTGTTGCGGACATCGTTGAGAATTCTTTTATCAACTGCATCAGCATTTTCTATCCAATTTCCTAAGCAATCTAATCTGGCATTAGCACCAACATCAGCCAAAACTGAATTGTAAGCTGCATCAGCAGATTCAATAGTTACGGGAATTTTTGGTTGGGTTAATCGATGATAACGGCGAAATTTATCTGGTAAAGGTTTATAAGAAAAATTATATTGCCAGAGTCCCCAATTATCTGCTTTTGTATTTACCTGAACCGCCGCAACTACATTACCGCTCGTATAAATAGAAGGGTCAGGATAGGGCAGGTCGTTAGGTCTTTGGGGATTGTGATCCTCATGCAAAAATAACCTTTTTGTATTGGACATTGGCCCTGGTTTCGCATAGTTATTAACCACATCAATAATTGACCCGCGAGTAGTTTCGCCAATTTGATATTTCCAGTTGTACATGACATTGTTGATAATTTCCGAAGCAGCAGATGTCACTCTAGGATTGCGATGGGTATTATGGGCAAATAGATTGTGATGAATAGAAATTTGTGAGATTTTACGCCAATCTTCTATCGGGTTTGTGGGATCGGTTTCATTCACTCTTCCAGTGACAATTAAACCGTTACTATGACCTTTCAAACCTTCAGCCATAATTGAACGTTGAATGGTGACGTTATATATTCCTGGGTCTTTTGTAGTTCTAAAAAGTGAAGCGTTTTCATCTGTACTCCAACTCAGAGAAACATGGTCAACAATAATGTTATATCCCCCATTAATTGTTAAATTATCGTGACCGGAACCATTGGCTTTTCCTGAACCATTGCGCAATCTTAAATATCTAATAATTATGTCATGGGCACCCTTACGAATATTTAATATATTGTTATCAGTTCCTTTGAGAATAATTCCGCCCCCTGGTGCAGTTTGTCCAGCAACGGTGAGATAGGAATTTTTGATGCGGATGGTATCTTTTAGCGTAATTACCCCAGCCACGCGAAACACTACTATCCGCGCACCTTCAGCTTCCAAGGCGGCGCGCAAACTTCCCGGGCCGCTGTCGTTGAGATTGGTAACTTCTATCACGCGACCGCCACGACCACCTACTGAAGTAGCGCCAAAACCTTCTGCACCAGGGAAAGCTAAAGGATGTTGGGAATTTGTTGTGGTATTTTTCACAACATAGTTTTTGACTCGTTCCTCTGCACTGTTACCAACAGCACAGCTGGAGACGAGAAGTACTATTCCCCAAGATAATCCAGCTAGCAGTAGGTTTAATTGGTTCATGGGCTGTATTATCGTTGAATTTCTCTCACCAAAAAAAATGGCTCTGCTGCTCCTGCGGCGATCGCACTTCCCCAATGCATTGCACGAATCCGCAAGGCTTCTAAGGAGCGAGGATGGGGAAAAGTCCCTAACTCTGTAGCATAGGCAGACATGGCGTATAATTTCTGTTCTAAATAGGGTGTAATATCTACATAGAGATTAGGGATAAATTGCTTTTCAGGATAGGAACCTGCCCATTCAGTCGAAGAGGGTGTTTCGTAACACAGAATACGCTCGACATAAGGCGTACTATAGGGACGAGCCGCAGTTAAAGTAGCTTCCTGGACAATTTGATGATCGCGATTCATATCGCCGCGATGGTGGGTGTAGATAATCTGCGGTTGGATATCTTTGACAACTTTCTCAATCCATTGAGTAATTTCTAGGATAGGTAAGGTATCCAGTTTTTGATCGGCGAAACCCGCAAATAACACCTTCTCCACACCCAGCCTATGGGCGGCTTCGTAAGCATTTTGTCGCACAGAATTAATGGTGTCATCTTCATAGCGAGCCGTACCATTATCGGCAATAATGACAGTGGTAACGCGATCGCCCTCAGCCACATGTCGGGCAATTGTTCCCCCTAAACCGAGAATTTCATCATCTGGATGAGCCGCTACTACTAGAACCTGTTTTGCCATATTTCTCCTTGCTTCACGTATGGGATAGGTAGAACAGAGGGCAGGGGTGCAGAGGAAGCAGAGGAAGCAGAGGAAGCAGAGGAAGCAGAGGGGGTAAATAAATACTTAATGCCCAATGCCTAATGCCTAATGCCTAATGCCCAATGCCCAATGCCCAATGCCCAATGCCCAATGCCCAATGCCCAATGCCCAATGCCCAATGCCCTTATCTCAACTCGCTGTATCGCTTAATGACACTCGTTGCCGTTTCGGTGGTGCCCAGGAATACATCAATATGGCCAAGGCGATTTGTACCATCAATTTCAAATCAAAGAGGAAGCTTTGCTGTTCCATATAATTAAATGCTTCATCGATGATAATTGGCAAGTGTCTTTGGATATAGTCTTCTTGCGCAGATACACCAGCAGGGCAAGGATGATGGTAGGTGATATCTGGATACCAATTAAGATCGGTGATCGAAGCTAGCCCCGGCACAATTTCTAGGGTTAAGCGTTGTTCGGGAGTGTAATATTTTTCTACGAGATCCCAATCTTCTGGACGAGGGCCAATAATTGACATATCTCCAGTTAACACGTTCCAAAATTGCGGTAATTCGTCAATTTTCAGCTTTCTGAGAATAGCGCCTACAGGGGTAATCCGACTGTCATTTTTCTCTGTAATTCTCCGGTCTACAGTGTCACTATTGACATACATAGAACGGATTTTCAGCATATAAAATGGTTTACCGCCTAATCCAGCCCGTTTAGCTTTGTAAAAGGCTGGGCCGGGAGAAGTTAGCTTAACTAATAATGCACCTATAAGAATTAAGGGAGCAAATAATAATAATACAGAAGCCGAAACCGCAATATCAAATAAACGTTTGCTGAGGTAATATAAAGGCTGCTTTTTGCGGTAAATTAAGGTTTTTGGTTCGATTCTGGGTTTAAGTTGCAAAGACATGGCTAGATTCGCCCTCTAAATTAAATAATCAAATTAAGTAAAATCGGTCACACCAGCGAACTAGCACTGGTTAAATACAAGCCTTTTGCTGCTAGTAATTCGCGATAGGCTGAGCTTGTCTGCTCAGCAATGACGGCGATATCAAAACGTTCAATCGCCCGTTGACGCGAGATTTTGCCGAAGCTTTGCCGGAGTTCTGGCTGAGCAATCAGGCGCTCAATTGCCTGGGTGAGTTCTGCCACATTCCCAGGTGCGATTAAGAACCCGTTGACATCATTCTCAACGACTTCGTTGCAACCCGGTGAATCTGTCGCAATCAAAGGTAGCGCCATCGATGCAGCTTCTAACAACACGCGGGGGATACCTTCGCGGTAAGCTGAGGGAAAGACAAAAATATCAGAGATACCTAAAACGACTGGTATATCTCGTCTAGGGCCTGGCCATGTTACGTTTTGCTTGAGTTTGCTTAGTTCGGTGGGAGTCAGAAAATCGAGATTTTCTTTGTCTTCATCGCCTATTAACAAGAAACGTACTTTTGGGTATTGCGTCTGGAGCTTTAAAGCTGCTTCCATAAACTCCAGTACACCCTTGGAACGGATGACACGAGAGATCATGGTGACGACGATTTCATCAGATTGGATACCTAATTCTGTTCTCAGTTGCGATCGCTCTTTCTCACTCACCCTCTGAGGATCGAAAACTTTGGTAGATACCCCAGAACCTAAAATAATCTTGGCTTTTTCCTGAGTAACTACCCCAGTGGCGAGAAATTCCTCAGCGTCGTCATGATTTTGAAAAATCGTCAAATCGCAACTGTGACAAATTAATGTCTGCAACCATTGGTAAATCGTCCAAGTAAGTTTAGTTTTCCAGTTATCTCTGGCGTAGAGGGAACCTAACCCCGTCACAGTCCCGACAATTACGGGAACACCAGCGATTTTAGCGGCTAAACGACCCCAAATGTCGGGTTTTTTATCAAAAGCGTGGACTACCTGCGGTTTTAACTGCCAAAACAGAGATACTAATTGGATGACACTGATAAAATCTGCGATCGGGTTCACCCGGCGATCGAGATGATAGAGGTTATATGCAAAACCAGCTTTGGAGAATTTCTCTTGTAGCAATGGTTCAGAACCGATCGCACTCACCTGAAAGTCTGTTTTGAGCAAATCCATTAACTCTATTCGCGCATCTACATCGGGGCCGCCCAAAATAGCGACTTTTGGTAATGAATTCATCTTGTTTACTCCTTGAAGCTTGATTTTGCGTGAGTTAGCTTCTTCTCCCACTCCAAAGCTGTTCCCACAATTGCATCCAGGCGATCGTATTGCGGCTTCCATCCCAACAGTTTACGAATCTCCTCTGATGTCGCTACCACACAAGCTGGATCTCCCAAGCGTCTTGGTGCTTCAATTACCGGGAAATCCACTCCCGAAAATTCCTTCACCTTGGCTATGACTTGGCGCACGCTGTAACCATGTCCATAACCGCAATTCAACACCCGACTTTTACCCCCCGTCTGTAAATACCGCAATGCATCGATGTGCGCCGTTGCTAAATCTTCCACATGGATATAATCGCGAATGCCTGTACCATCAACTGTGGGAAAATCAGTACCAAAGATACTCAACGAGGGACGTTTACCTAAAGCTGCTTCACAAGCCACTTTAATTAAATGTGTTGCATTGGGAGTAAATTGACCAATCCGCATTGCTGGATCGGCACCAGCTACATTGAAATAGCGTAAAATTATATATTGTAATTCTGAAGCTAATCCATAATCTTGAATCATCCACTCACTCATTAATTTCGAGCGTCCATAGGGATTAATGGGGATGGTGGGAAATGATTCTGATACTGGACTTTCTTCCGGACTGCCATATACGGCGGCGGTACTAGAAAATACTAATTTTTTGACGCCAAAAGTTTGACAACAACGCAATAAATTTAAGGTATTACGAGTGTTATTTGCATAATAATCTAAGGGCTGGGCAACAGATTCAGGAACCACTGTACTCGCAGCAAAATGTAAAACTGCTGCAAATTGATTTTGGGCAAAAGTGCGGTACAAACTCTCGATATCTGCTAAATCTCCGACTACCAATTTTCCCGACAGCACCGCAGTAGCAACACCTGTAGAGCAGTTATCATAAACTACTACGTCATACCCTGCTTCTCCTAGCTGGCGCACTACATGGGAACCGATATAACCCGCTCCCCCAGTGATGAGAATTTGATGTGTCATAGATTTTCACCCCGATCAATTAAATGCAACCTAATAATCTAAATAGTCAAGTCATTTGTCATTTGTCATTGGTAAGAAGTTTTCTTAAGAGTCAACAGTCAACAGTCAGTAGGGGCGGGTTTATGGGAGATCTTCATGAATCAGTGAGGATATCTATGAACCCGCCCGTACAACAGTCAACAGTCAACAAAATTTATATTCTCCTTATTCACTTTTATTCCTTGTTCTAGTAGTCCCTTCGCTACCAGTAGAGATGAATTATTTTGATTATCTGTCGCTGTGTGGATGTTGCGCTCAGCATCTACTACTAATAAATTATTTTTAATAGTAGAAAATTTGATTAGCTCATCAAAGATAGATACAGCAAATTTAATAAACCGCTCTACTTGCGCATAGGAATTATTGGGAATGCGTTTATGTCCCCTGGTTAAAGTTCTCTCAATCAAAACCGCTTCTTGCTGCTGAAGATAAATCGCCACATCTGGCACAGGAATTAATTTAGCAAAGGTTGCTAAATCTTGGCTATTAGGTTCCACAGAAACATGGACAAAGAGGTAATGGGCTATATGTAATGTCCCTTCATCCAATAAAATAATTTCTTGTGGATAACTGAGATGCTGGATGATTTCATAAACCCCCAGGTTTCTCAGAAAATTCCTGGTAATCATGATTTTTTGTACCAGGTTTATTGTACCAGGTAGATTACTAATAATCTTGCTAGCAAATAGATATAGTTTAAAGTTTCTGTAAAGTTTCAGCCAGCAAGCAAATAATGCCAACAAATCTACAATAAACCTTTGCCAGAAATAGCTTTTAATCCCATTGAGGCGAAATTTTTGCAAGACAAAGTCATCACCTGTAACAGCTGCAACGCCCTGTTGTTGGCAAACTTGGAGTAGATGCTTAATTAATGTAGATTTACCTGCACTTGTACAGCCAATTAATTCAATTTGCATGATGTTTGTCAATGGTCAATGGTGATGGGGAATTTCTGATTTTTTTTCTCTGTTTGATGAGCTTGCTGATAATGGTGGCGATAAACTGCTTCATATCCTTGATGCATGGCGGTTAAGCTGAATTTTTCTTCTACGAGTTGTCTACATTTTTGACCAATTTCTGCTCTTTGAGAGGCGGACATTTGACGAAACCGGGTTATTTCTTCAGCAAATCCAACTGCATCGTCAGGATGAATCAAAGGTACAAAATCGACGCCATCAGCAATTTCTCGGTGTGGTGGGATATCCGATAAAATTACGGGACAGCCACAACCCATTGCTTCTAAAACTGCTACGGGAAGTCCTTCCACCCAAGAGGTAGAGACAAATAAATCGGCGTTGGCTAAATGCTGATATACCGCTTCTCTGGCAATTAATCCGGTCATTTTGATGCGATTTTCTAACTGACGATTGATCATTTCGGCGATGAAGTTAGATTTCATGGCACCATCACCTATTAATAGTAGGTTAATAGTGCGATCGCTAATTTCTTGAAAAATTCTCAAAAGACATAGCGGATTTTTAACTTTGATTAATCTCCCAATAGATATAACCATAAAATCTTGGGTGACATCATCATTTTTTAGAGTTTTTTCACGCTCTACTAAAACGCGATCGATTCTAGATAAATCCACACCATTCTGCACAATTTGTAACTTTTTACCGCCTAAATTTTTGAGAAATTTTGGCAAGCTTGTAAAAGAAGCATGACTACAAGGTATGACTTTTTTAAAAGTAGCAAATATGGGAATAATCAGCAGACGATTTCTGGGTTTTAAATTTGCGTAAGAAGTGTGAATTGTATAGACGGTTGCATCAATGAACTGCTGATATTTACCAAAAATAATCATCCCTAACAGCAATAATATGCCAGTAGGTACTGCATGGGCATGAATCGCATCATATTCTTGATAATCTAAAGCTGCTTTGAGAGCGCGAAAGAAACCAATCAAAGTATTATCGCCCTCAAAAGTAGCAATTTCTGAAGGAATTTTTTTCGCTGATTTATAGTAAGTACAAATAGCGATGTTGCGTTTATCCATCATCGGTAGACAATGGTCATTAAATTGACTATTAGTATCAGTTACCGAAATAATGATATGCAATATATTCAGGGGTTTATTGTGCTGATTCATCATCTAAATTCCTTACCTAAGCACCAAGTAGCCATTTAAAACGTTCGTAATTTTTTCTCATCAAAGGCGTGAGTTTCAGCCGAAAAACTGATGGTGTAGTTTGTTGATAAATACCAACTCGTCTGAGGGTGTAAGGATTTAAAGGAATTCCCGAACGCTTGGGTGTAACAACAGCACCGCGATAACCAGCTTGTTCAACTAGTTGAATTACTTCTGTATTCAGTTTTCCGCGCGGGTAGCAAAAAGATACAACTTCTCGTCCTAATTTCGCCTCTAAATCCTGACGAGAACGAGTGATTTCTTCGATACATTGCTCCCGCGATAGACTAGATAATTCCGGATGGGTACAGGTGTGAGAACCAAATTCAATCCCATAATCCAGCATTTCTTGTACTTGTTCCCAAGTCAGCAATTTATACAAACTTTGTTCATAATTGTTGGAAATTTTGGGAACATCCCAGTAAAATATCTGGTCTGTATTGATATAATCTGATACTAGAAAGATAGTGGCGACAAATCCATATCGCTTTAAAATTGGGAACGCCAAATGGTAATTGTCTGCATAACCATCATCAAAAGTAATAATGACAACTTTTTCCCCCTTTTTCACAGGCTGAAGCAGAAATTCTGCTAAAGTCAGAGAACGATAGCCTTGTTTTTTTAACCAGGCTAGTTGATTGTCAAAATCAATTGTGCTGACAGCTAAGGAATCTTTACGTTCTTGATTGACACTGTGATAAGCCAGAATTAACGGCCAATCATAGTCAATATTTTTGTTATTTCTCTTGTCTTGATGTAGCATCATTTGCTGATTCATAAAAAATCAAAAATCAAAAATTTCAAATTTGCTTGATTGAGTTTTCGTGATTTAATACATATCGCTTAAAGATACTCTTAGTCCGCGATAGATAATAATCTCTAAATAACGTACCACTGACAACAGCTAAACTAAAAAATAGCCATGTTTGCTTGCGCCATTCCCAAGTTAAAGTAGAAGCACCTATCGTCCAAATTATTAGTAAAGTCAGCCAAAACATTGAGTGAACTTTTGGTTGGCGCAATGCTAAATAACAAACCAATAGGAAGATAGCTAAAAACAGCAATAAGCCAATTCCACCAACTTCTACCAAAACGGAAATAAACGAATTATGGGCTACTTTACCTAGACTATTAGTTGTGCGAATTGCACCTAAACCTACCCCTAGAAATGGATGTTGTAAAAACGAAGCAAAACCTTCTCGCCAAATAATTAATCGACCATTGAGGTCACCTGATGTGATTTCACTACCAGTACTTTGTAACCGCAGAAACAGTGTCTCTGGTACAAAAAACTGTAAACTAAATACGACTCCAGAAAATAAGATAATTAAAATAATCCTAGTAGATACTTTAAGACGTTTAAAAGAACTTAAAATCAGCAAAATGGTAGGTAAAGTACAAATTAAAGCTGTTCTAGTTCCAGTTAAAATAATCCCTATCAAAGCTGCTGGGATAAATATATAGTTAATCAGTTTCCACCAATGAGAATCTTGATTATTAGTTGTAGAAGCCAGATACCAAGCAATTGGTATACCTAATGCCATATTAAAGCCACTATCATCAGGCTGAAAACCTGTAACGGCGAAGCGTTGATAATTTCCTCCAGTATTATTAGTTAAAAAGTTAAATAAGGTGAATATAACGGCTACATATACGCCTAGCACATATGCTTGTAACCCATTTTTTAAGTTAGTAAATGTGGTATATGTGTCCCAAATTAGCAGAGTTAATCCTAATCTTTGAATGTAACTAAATAGAAAACTAAATGATTTAGTAGGCTCTACGCTCCAAAAAACAGAAGCTGCATTCCAGGCGATAAAAATTAAAAATAAAATGTGAAAAGCATGAAGTTGACGAAAACGACCGCTAGTCACAATCGCAATTAACCAGCAAGCGCCAGCAAATAATTCAACAAAGTTATTCAGTTTTCCTAAAACAGGAATATCAATGGCAAATTCCCAAGGAAGGAGAAAAATTACTAGCAAAGATAACCGATAAATAAACCGTCTCATGATTAGCTCGCAAACAGAATGTTGATATATTGATTGACAACTGTTTCTAATTCAAAAGGACGCCAACTTTCCACAGGTGCTGGTGGGATTTTATCGACTAGAACCTTTTCTATAGCTTGAGCTATTGCATTGACATCGCCAATTGGTACTAGTTGACCGTATTGTCCATCTTTGAGAATTTCTCGCGCACCACTGAGACAATCTGTTGCCACAATTGGAATACCACAATAAAGTGCTTCGATTAAAACTGTGGGTAAACCTTCCCATCGAGAGGAAAGGACAAAGACGGAGGCGCGAGTCATATATGCATAGGGATTTTTCACAAAGCCAGCGAGACTGACATCATTTTCTAAACCCAACTGTTTGATTAAGTCTTCTAGCGCGTTTCTATCTGGCCCTTCGCCCAAAATTAACAATCTGGCTGTTTGAGTTCGCCGTACTTGCGCAAAAGCTTGAATCAGGGTAGGAAAATCTTTCTGGATAGTAAGTCTACCCACAGCTATTATCACTGGCGGTTGTCCAGGCGCAAACCAAGGATGTTCTAAGGAAGCTTGGGCTTTTTGTTGCAATTCTGGCGTAACAACGGGATTATAAATAATGTCAATTTTTTGGCTATTTAATCCTATCGCTTGGCTTAAGTCATCTGCTACTCCCTGAGCATTACCAATAATTAAATCTGCCCAAGGATAGAAATTTTTCACAAACCAAGGAATTAATTGCTGGCGTTTTTGTGATGAATGTTTTGATGTTAGAGAAATGGTATTTTGTTCGTTGACTATGACTTTTTGGGGAATTTTGGCGAATTTTCTCGCCCAGAGGGCAACTATATTAGCATAGTCTAATACTGATAGTAAGGCATAAGGTTTTTCGCGGCGCAGATAACCGATGAGTTTTGGGAGACTGCTTAAGACTCGCGATGATTTGAGATTTACTAAGCGTACATTGGGGGGAATTTCATCTAAATAAGGCCCTTCTGGTCGCGCTAAGACTAAATCTACGGGGTAATTTTTATCTGCAATTCCTTGGGCGAGTCTTAACATTGAGCGTTCAGCACCGCCTTCATTCATGGAAGGAACAAAAATAGCTAATCTTTTTTCTGTGGTATTCATATTTGGGTTTGTCATTGGTCATTTGTCATTGGTCATTTGTCATTTAGTTTGGTGCATTTACTGATTTGCTTGATTTATTTTTGAAATGCTAGTCTGGCTAATTCTAATATTTTAAATATTAAGGTGCGTGCTGTTAATAAAATCATCATGACATAGCTGAGGAAGCCAATAGAGATGTAAATAAATAGACGATAAGGTAATTCGATTTCTGTCGCTATGGTTTTAACTGCAAAAATGGCGATTAGCATGAATGCTGAACTAATCAATGGTGCAGCAAATTGCAAAAGATAGGTTTTAAAATCAATTTTGATTAATTTATGTACTAACCACAAAGATGTGGGATATAGCAAGTAGCCAATGGCCACTAAAACACCAGCAACAGCGACAATTCCTAGGCGAACAACTGCCAAGAAACCCAGGACATTACAGATGGTGTTAAGTAGCATAATTTTGAATAGCCAAGCAGGTTGACCAGTGGCTTTAATGACGCTGTTATTAAAGTAGGAAATTGAGAAGAGAATGCCAATTAATGACAATATTTGCATGATGGGGACGCTAGCAGACCACTTAGCCCCAAATAATAAGGCTACTAGTTCGGGAGATAAAGCAGCGACGGCGAGGAAGATAGGAAAAGAAATTAAACTTGTATATTGGGTGACTTGATAAAATGCATTTCTGATGCGGATTGGCTCATGTTGCATCCGCGAAAATGTTGGGAATGCTACTTGAGTTGTGACTCCTGTTAGGAGCATGAAAATTACTGAGATGATGCGGTAAGCAATGGTGTAATATCCTAAGGCAATTGGCCCTAGAAAATAACCGATTAAAAAGTCATCGAAGCGCCGATTAACAACTTCTAAAATTTTAATGCCGACGACATTAAAACCAAAGCTGAATAGGTCGTGAAAATGTTTTTTAGAGAAGCGAAATCCTGGTACCCAATTACTAACTCGCCACAAAACTAAGGTAGCGACTAAACTTTGCACGAGGGTTTGAGTCACTAAACTCCAAACACCAAAACCGGAAAACGCCATGCTGACACCAACTATTCCCCCGACAAATGCTGAGGCTAAGGAACGGATTGTGAGGCTTTTAAAGGCAATTTCGCGCCGGAGAATACCTTTTTGGGTACTACTTAGGGCATCAATTGGTAAACTCAATGCCAGCCACATGATTACTGGTACTAGCTGGGGTTCCTGAAATAATCCGGCTATTGGTTTAGCTATGGCGATCGCAATTCCTGCAAGTAAAATCCCAGATAGTACGCTAGTCCAGAAGGCGGTATCTAAATGTTCTGGCTCTAGATCCTTGCGTTGGACGATCGCATCACTAAAGCCTTGATCCATGAAAATCTCAATAAAGGCGGTGAATACTGTCGCCATAGCCACCAACCCAAATGCTTTTGGTTCTAATAACCGTGATAGAAGGAGGAAGGTGACAAACGAAATAACCTGCATCCCCCATTTTTGGGCGATTGACCAGACAATTCCTTTGGTTGCTTTCTGTTCGAGAGTCATCTGATTGTTGCAGGTAATTTTTCTAGTTTGGTGTCTAAGGAAATCAGCATTTCATCTACTATTTGGGCTGGAGATTTTTGCTGGGTATCAAATTTTAAGATTGTGGTTGAGCTATTGTTAGCTATTTGGGTAATTATTTGTTGATAAGTTTGGCGATAACGTTCTAAAAATTGAAAGACTTCTGCTGGGGGTTTGTCTTTAACTTCGTGGTAGCGATCGCGCTTTTGAATTCGTTCTCTTAAGGTTGGATTTGGGGCATCGAGCCAGATAATAATATCTAAGGTATTTGTCCAATTATTCAGTAAGTTATTCCAGATTTTCTGAAATTTTTGGCTGTGGGTGATATCGGGGCCAAATTCTTGCAGTGCAGCTAGTCTAAAGATTGGGCCGTGGTCAAAAATTGTGGCGAAATGTTCGCTAGATTTTTGTTGGGCTAATCCTTGCAGCCATGCTTGTAAGTAGATGAGGGAGCGCATTTCTCCATTGTTCAACCATCGGCTATGACGGTAATTTTTGAGAAAGGTTGGTAGTAGGGAAAGGGTGTTATTTATCCAAAAGGGAATTTGGTTAATTTTGTTGATTTGTACCCCTAGTTGTATGTTTTGTTTTTGTTGGTATAGGGTTTGGATTAAGGTTGTTTTACCTACGCCTGCGACTCCGACTATTTCTATTACCAGGGGTCTGGTTTTTTGAGTGAGATTGTTCATAATGGTTGTCTGGGAGTTAATTGGGGTGGGGTTTTTATGAACCGCAGAGACGCAGCGAAAAGTCTGAGCGGAGGTTTCCTCCGATCAGAACTTTTCAAGACAGAGGGCGCGGAGAGAAGAGAGAAGAAATATTGAGATGTTTTGATTAAAGTATTGACCAAATTAAAGATTTTAATTCGGCGATCACTTCTTCTTTGGAACGGCTAGCATCGATGACATGGGCTGGTGTTTCTTGCCAATCTAATTGCCAAATTTCTGTAGAACGGGGTCGAACGTGGCTTTCTTTTTCTGTGGTTTTGCGTTGAACTGCAATTTCTGGATCTAATTTCAGAACTATTAATAAGTCGGGGAGAGTAATATATTGATACCAATGTTGTTCTAATTGCAGTAAGAATTTGCGAAATCCATTCATTTGACTAGGATCTACTAGCCGTTCGATTTGGGGGCCATCCATTAATTTGATTTGGGGGATGGGAAAGCGATCGCAAATTACAATCCCGCCATTGGTAGCAAAGCGTCGTGCTTTGGCATAATGGAGATAGCGATCGCGTGCTGCACATACTTCCCATAACAAGGGTGAATAGTTGGTTTCTGAGTCTTGTTTGCTAAATGCTGTGGAGATTATGCGGACTATTTTTAATAAACCTCTGATGAGTACGGTTGTTGCAGACCAAGGTGGTTTACCTAAATGTACTTGCATGGTTTCAAAGTCTTTAGATAACCAGCTATATAGTTGATCTATGACTGTTGATTTCCCCGCACCATCGCCACCAACTACAGCAATCATGACGCCACCATTGGTCAAGGATTTTTTGGGTAAATCTTTGACGATGCGTCGTTTCATTGCTCTAAGAAATCGCCGCCAAACTTTTAAATAAACATCTGAAATATGACTGCGGCGAGCATGAGCTTGTAATTGTTTTTGGATTTTATGCCCTAGTTGAATGCGCTCCCAAACTGGGTAATTAGTTTGTAATGATTGCACGCAGGTGCTAAATAATTCGGCATCAATATAAGGTAAATGTTGATTCAATATGCCATAAATTTGAATCCAGTCTACCCGCTCTTGTAAGTAGGCTAATTCATTCCGAGCGCTTTTTGGTAAATCGGCTTGACGACCGAGAATTGCATCCCATGTTGAATATTTGAGAATCATCCGAATCACAAACACAATGAATTCATATTCTGCTGTGGGAGTTCTAAATAATTCTCCTTGGGTGACAGAGGCGAGGAATTGTTTCTCTATTGGGAGGCGATAATTTTTTGTGCGATCGTGACCAACAATTAATTGATAATGGGCATGAACATGGACTAATTTATCTGCATCTGTATCATAGCCATAGTAGTCTATAACGCTGGGCATTTGTTCGTCTTTCGGGGCTTTGGCTTGTTTAAAACCAAAATGCCACAAAATTTCGGTGAATTTTTGTATATCTTCCCGACCTACTAGTAAATCTAGATCATTTTTCCCATTCGCAGAACGATCTAGGGCGTTATTACTTTTCCAATGACAATAATTAATTCCAGCATTTTCTAATGCTTGGCATAACTGGGCTACAAGTTTTAAGGTTGATTGTTCTTGTCTATATGTAATTTCTAACATCTAATTGATTTCCCTGATTTTTTACCAGATATTTTATTGAATTAATGCTGAATATTGCTATTACTAGTTAATATTCAGCATGTATTTAAGTTGTCATTTTTGGGATTTGTCTTGGATTTTATCCAAACAGTCTTTTAATTTTTCTGCCACTACTTGCACATTCGGCTCTTGGAATATATCAGTATGAACACCAGGAATTTCATAAATGTCTAAGCCACCTTTGACTAATTTACCCCAACCAAAATCTGGTTCGTAATCATAGGATAAAGAGATATGATCGACAGGCTTAAAGATAGATGCTTTCCCTTGATATGGTTTGAGAACATAATCTTTATATTTTACTTGTGCCTTATTTACTGCCTGTTTTTGGTTGCGAGTGAGAATTTTTTTGACTAAGTTTTTCTTCGCTCTTTGGATTACTTCACCAGGCCCAATTTTAACGATATTCAAAAGTTTATTTGGCCAAGATAGGGGTTTTGCTCCTTCTTCAATAGTCGGATCGAATAGCGCCAGCATGGCGACTTTTTCGCCTTGGGCTGTTAACTGTTGCGCCATCTCGAAGGCGATGATGCTTTCAATACACAAGCCCATGAGGTAATAAGGGCCTTGGGGTTGGATAATGCGCATTTCTTGGATGTAATGGGCGGCTAAATCTTCCATTTTTTCGGGAAGATTTGGCATATTTTCGCCATTTTCCACTGCTAGACCATAGCGCAATGCATAAATCGGTTGTTCTGTTCCCAGATAATTAGCTAAGGCATGATAGCGCGTACTGTGGATACCAAATAAAGGCGATCGCGATCCTTTTGGTTGCACTGGTACAATAGAATACCAGGGTGATGACTGTCCTTTTTGGCGTAAGGTTGTGGCTAACTGCTCAATAGTTGGTGTGGGGAACATCGCCGCTAATGGTAGTTTTTGGTGGCAAACTTTTTCGATTTGTGCCATCATGCGCACTGCTAGTAATGAATGTCCTCCTAACTCGAAGAAGTTTTCTGTGACTCCTATGGGCTGAATATTTAGAACTTCTTCCCAAATTTTGGTTAGTTGTGCTTCTAAATTGTCTCGCGGTGCGACAAAGATTTTGTCTGCATCTAGCTGAGATTGATCGGGTATGGGTAAAGCACGATGATCTACTTTGCGATTCAGGGTTAAGGGTAGAGTATCTAAAAATACAAAGGCACTGGGCACCATGTACTCAGGTAAATGTTCCTTGAGGAAAGCGCGGAGTTCGCTAGTAGTGGGTAGGGTGGAAGATTTAGCCACTAAATAAGCTACTAGGCGCTTATCGCCGGGGATATCTTCTCTAGCAATGACTATTGTTTCTTGAATGCTGTGATGTTGGGCTAGTCTGGCTTCGATTTCCCCTAATTCAATGCGGAAACCCCGGATTTTCACTTGGTTATCAATGCGTCCGAGAAATTCAATGTTTCCATCTGGTAAATAACGTGCTAAGTCGCCGGTGCGGTAAAGACGGGCTTGTGGTTGCTGGCTAAAGGGATTAGCAATGAATTTTTCGGCGGTAAGTTCTGGACGGTTGAGATAACCTTGGGCTAAAGTCTCGCCGCCAATATATAGTTCCCCTGCAATCCCGATGGGTACCGGTTGCTGATAGGAATCGAGGATGTAAGTCTGAAGATGGGCTAAGGGACGGCCAATGGGCACTTCACCAGCGATCGCTTCGCTGCTATTAGGTATGGTATAAACTGTGGCGGTAACTGTGGTTTCTGTGGGGCCGTAAGTGTTCACCAATTTTAAGCGATCGCTGTTTGGCGATTGGGCTACATATTGTTGCCAGCGCCGCACTGGTTCTGCGAGAACTTTTTCACCACCAATAATGGTTAACCGTAAGGATTCTGGTAAACTAACATCGGTGTTTTTTAATTCACCGGCTAGTTGATGCCAATAGGCGGTGGGTAAATCTAGTACCGTTAGTTGTAAATCTTTGCAAGCTTGGAAGAATGTTGGTAAGTCGCCCAGCATTTCATCGCTACGCAAGACTAAAGTCCCACCTGCACATAAACAAGGATAAATTTCTTCTACCGCCGCATCAAAGTTTAAAGAAGCAAATTGCAAAACGCGATCGCTAGCTGTAATTTCATACTCAGCAATGGCTGTCTGTGTAAATACACTTAAAGCATTATGAGTAATAGTTACGCCTTTTGGTTTGCCTGTGGAACCTGAAGTGTAGATAATATAGGCTAAATCTTCACCTGTATTGATTGGTGTGGGGTTTTCTTGGCTACATTCGGCAATTTTTTCTTGCCAATCTAAATCTAAACAGATAACTTCCGCTTGCTCGCATGGCAGTTGCGATCGCCATTGATTGTGACTGATAATTACCGATACTTGGGCATCATCCACCATGTAAGCCAAGCGTTCAGCTGGATAAGTGGGATCGAGGGGTAGGTAAGCGGCACCGGC
Source organism: Tolypothrix sp. FACHB-123 (assembly GCF_014697075.1). Taxonomy (GTDB): domain Bacteria; phylum Cyanobacteriota; class Cyanobacteriia; order Cyanobacteriales; family Nostocaceae; genus Aulosira. The sequence continues at coordinate 74,973 of NZ_JACJRE010000019.1, forward strand.
TTTGAGAATGGCGAAAATGCCGACTATCATGTCTAGGGAACGTTGTAAGGCAATTCCTACCAGTTGATTGACTTCGACACCCAGTGAACGCAAATAATGTGCTAGTTGATTGGCTTGGTTGTTGAGTTCGCGGTAAGTTAATTGCTCGCCAGCATATTCTACAGCGATCGCGTTGGGTGTGCGTTCTACTTGCGCTGCAAATAATTCATAAATACATTGATATTGGGAATAATTGCCTTGATCGTTCCCTTGTCCCAGCAACTGTTGTGTTTCCGCAACAGTCAGCAAAGGTAATTGTGCAATTGGTTGTTGCAAATCGGCAATAATCCCGGAAAGTAGGGTTTGATAATGTCCCATCATTCTGGTAATGGTGGCATCATCAAATAAATCGGTGTTATAGTGCCATTTGCCAATCAGCACTCCGTCTATCTCTTCCATTGACAAAGTTAAGTCAAATAATGACTTTTGTTCGGCAATGTCTACAGGCGTGGTGGTACAACCAAATAGTTCACCTGCTTGTACTGGTACATTTTGCAGGATAAACATCACCTGAAATAAAGAGTGATAACTAAGCGATCGCTCTGGGTGTAGTTCTTCGACTAATTTCTCAAAGGGTAAATCTTGATGGGTAAAGGCGTCTAATGTTACCGAACGCACTCGCTTGAGTAATTCTTGAAAACTGGGATTACCTGATAAATCAGTGCGAATAACTAAAGTTTTAATAAAAAAGCCGATTAAATTTTCAACTTCCAGCCGATTCCGCCCAGCGAAGGGAGAACCAACAATAATATCTGTTTGTTTGCTGTAGCGATAAAGCAAGGTTTGAAAGGCTGCCAGCAAAATCATGTATAGAGTGACACCTTCTTGGCGACAAATCTGTTGCAGTCCCTCGCTGAGGCTGGATGGTATTGTTAATAACTGGCTAGCACCCCGGTAAGTCTGCACTGCGGGACGAGGGCGATCGGTGGGTAATTCTAATAAAGGATTTGCCCCTGCTAGTTGCTGTTTCCAGTAGTTGAGTTGTTGCTCTAATACTTCACCTGTGAGCCATGCTTTTTCCCAAGTTGCATAGTCTGCATATTGAATGGGTAATGTTGGCAGTGGATTTGGTTGATTGTCCAAGAAAGCTTGGTAAAGTTCGCCTAATTGTTGCCACACTAGGCTGATTGACCAACCATCAGAGACAATGTGGTGCATCGCTAGCAATAGAATATGCTCTTGGGGAGCTAATTTCAGCAAGCAACCCCGCAGCATTAAGTCTGATTCTAAATAGAAGGGGCGTTGGCTTTCTTGTTGCAGCAATTGAGCAATTTGGCTTTCTCGTTCTGCTTCCCCAGTCTCTTGGATATCGATAATTTTTAGTTCTACTGGCTGTGGCGGGTTAATTACTTGTCTGGGAACGCCATTTTCGGCAATAAAGTTGGTACGTACTGCTTCATGATGTACGGCGATCGCATCTAGGGCTTGTTGCAGTACTGGTAGATTTAATTCCCCTTGCAAGCGCACTGCAAAAGGTAAGTTGTAAATTGAGTTATGGGGTTCTAGTTGGTCTAATAACCACAGTGGCTCTTGAGCAAAGGATAAGGGAGCAACATCAGGGTTCTCTCTGGGAGGAATTGCTTGATATGCGCCCAGATTAACGCCTTTGGTTTGCTCTTGGGTAATTTTTGCCGCTAAAGCTGCAATTGTGGGATTTTCTAGCAGCGTGTTCAGGAGGATTTCCACTGAGAAAGCTTGGCGACTACGAGAAATTATTTGCGTTGCTAAAAGTGAATGTCCGCCGAGTTCAAAGAAGTTATCATTGATGCTGATTTTCTCTCTACCTAAGACTTGTGACCAAATATTCGCTAATAATTCTTCTGTAGGATTGCCGGGGGGGCAAAATTCTCTGTCTAAATTAATACTGGATTGTTCCGGCGCAGGTAAGGCACGGCGGTCTACTTTGCCATTAGGAGTTAAGGGCATAGTGTCTAAAAACACAAAGACACTAGGCACCATGTATTCAGGTAAATGTTCCTTGAGGAAAGCGCGGAGTTCGCTGGTGGTGGGGACGATGGATTTAGCGATCGCATAAGCCACTAGTCGCTTATCGCCAGGTACATCTTCTCTCGCAACGACTACAGCCTGTTGGATAGAGTGATGCTGATTTAACAGCGTTTCAATTTCACCCAACTCAATGCGGAAACCACGGATTTTCACCTGATAGTCAATCCGCCCAATTAGCTCGATCCTGCCATCAGCTAGATATCTCGCCAAATCACCAGTGCGATAAAGGCGATCGCCTGGATGCTTGCTAAAAGTATCATGTATAAATTTCTCCGCCGTTAAATCTGGGCGATGAAGATAACCCCTAGCTAACCCCACACCCCCAATTAACAATTCTCCCGGTACACCAATCGGTACTAATTCCACTGAACCATAATTGTAGGCATTGCTATCGATGATGTAGATTTTGGTATTAGCGATCGCATGTCCAATATCAATGGCTCCATCCCCTGGAGTAATGCAGTTAACCGTTGACCAAATCGTCGTTTCTGTCGGCCCGTACATATTCCACAGCGCCGCAGTTCTTGCGAGGAGTTGATTCGCCAAGCTGCGGGGTATAGCTTCCCCACCACAGAGAATTTTTAAGTCTGGTTTACCTTCCCAACCTGCGGTTAACAGCATTCGCCAAGTTGCAGGGGTGGCTTGCATGATTGTGGCTTGTGATTTTGCAATTACCTGCATTAATTCGATGGGGTCGGCGGCTGTTTGTCGGCTAACTATCACCACTTTTGCGCCCACGGTGATGGGTAGAAATAGCTCCAGAACAGCAATATCAAAAGAAATGGTGGTCACAGCCAATAACACATCATCTTCGGTAATTCCCGGCTGATGCTGCATCGATGTTAAAAAGTTGACCACCGCTCGCTGAATGATTTGTACACCTTTGGGTTTACCTGTGGAACCTGAGGTATAGATGGTGTAAGCTAAATTCTCTGGTTGACTGGAGACAGCTAAATTTGCTGATGATTGTTGGCTAATGATTTGCCAATCACTATCTAAACAAACCACTTGAGCAGATGTTTCTGGTAATCCTGCTTGCAAGTGGCTTTGAGTCACAATCACTGGTGCTTGGGAATCTTCCAGCATCAAGGCTATTCGCTCTTGGGGATAGGCGGGATCTAGGGGTACATAAGCGCCACCTGCTTTGAGTATGCCTAATAGCCCGACTACCATTTCTAAGGAGCGTTCTACATAAATTCCCACTAGGGTATCTGGGTGGACTCCCAGGGTTTGCAGGTAATGGGCTAGTTGATTGGCTTTGGTGTTGAGTTGTTGGTAGGTTAATTCCTGGTTTTCAAAGACGACTGCTATCTTGTCTGGTGTTTTGCTGACTTGCGCCTCGAATAATTGATGAATACATTTATCTTCAGGATATTCACTGAAGATATTATTTCCTTGCTCTAACAACTGCTGTGTTTGGTCATCTGTAAGTAAGGGTAATCGCAAAATTGATTGTTGAGGGTCTGCAACTATACCTGCTAGCAATGTCTGGAAGTTTTCCATCATCCGGGTAATAGTGCCATCATCAAACAAATCTGTGCTGTAGTTCCATGTACCGCTAATTACTCCGTCTTTTTCCTCCATTGACAAAGTTAAGTCAAATATTGCTGTGTGTGACGTGCTTTCTTCTACAGCATTTTGCAGATTAAACAATACTTGAAATAAGGGATGATAGCTGAGCGATCGCTCTGGTTGCAGTTCTTCTAACAACTTCTCAAAAGGCAAGTCTTGATGCTCATAAGCCGCTGATGTGACTGAGTTAACCCTAGCTAATAATTCTGGAAAACTCGGATTCCCTGATAAGTCAGTGCGGATTGCTGCTTGATTACGTTCCCCAATAGTCGAGCCAATAATAATATCTTCTTGTTTACTGTAGCGATAAAGTAATGTAATAAATGCTGTTAATAAAAGTGTATATAAAGTTGTCCCTTCTTGGTGACAAAGCTGTTTGAGAGCATCACTCAAGCTGACTGGGAAGATGAATGATTGGCTAGCATCCTGGTAAGTCTGCACTGCTGGACGAGGACGATCGGTAGGTAATTCTAGTAACGGGGCTGCTCCTGCTAGTTGCTGTTTCCAGTAGTTGAGTTGCCGATCTAGTACTTCTTGATTGATTATTGGGGATTCGATAATATGCATGTCTGTATTTTGTTTTTGAGTAATGTGGTAGCTAATGCAACGATGCTTAAAGCATTTCCCACAACAAACGTCTCACATTGGCGATCGTCTGTTCTGGTGTTTGATTGGAACTGATTTCAATAGTTTGAGATTTGGGATACAAAGGCACAATTCGACTAGTATGTCTGCTGACAACATACTCGGTTGGTTCCTGTTTTTGCCGTTGTTGATTGCGCTCTATCGCCACTTCTACAGGTACGCTCAAGCGGACGATGATATCTGCGGGGGGTATTTGGTTGTAAAGGCGATGTTCTAAATTAGCTAAGTATTGCAAAAACCGATTTTTTCCCCCATTATCTGGAGGAACTGTTAATCTAGGGCTATCCATTGCACCTACAGTTGGAGATGGATAGCGATCGCAAATTACTAGTTGACCATTAGCAGCTTGACGCCGGATTTTAATTGCTAATTTCCATCTGTCCCAAGCTACTAAAACAGAACGTACTGCATATAGTAAGGATACAGTTTTTCCTGGATTAGTTGTATCTGTGACTACAGTACTCATTCTATCTTGAGTAGCTACCCCTCTCAATAAAGGTACTGTTAAATTAGGTAAAAAAGTCAACAATGTTGATGGTGGTTTACCCAAATGTACTGAACTAATATGAAATACTTTCCCTAACCAGATCTGCGTATCTTTAACTAATGTTGATTTACCAGTTGCTTCCGCACCGACAAAAGCAATTACTGCACCACCAGATGTCAGTTGTTTAGATTTTCCCGAACCGTATAAACGCCACCATACCCGTTGAATAAACAGCTTTCCTCTTAATAACCATTCGGCGATAGGCGGTAATCTATTAAAAAGTTTTAACTTTTGTCGCAGTTTAATAGATAACCAAAAGAATTTCAAAAATGGCGCTTCTTGTCGCAGACAATCAAGACATTGATTAAATAGATTAATGTCTACAGATGGTAAATATTCTTGCAGGAGTAATGGATATTGTTTTTGCGCCTCTTCATCAAATAAATAATCCAGTTCTTGTTTTAAATTTTCTCCACTCCGCTTTAACAACAGATATTCTAAAATTGCCGCGTGCTTCACCATCATCCGCAGCACAAACACGATTAATTCTCCGCCTTTTGCTGGTATGGGCACGCCTGCTACATTTGTAGTGTTATGTAGCAGTACGTTTTCTAGGGGTAGACAGTAGTTTTTTAATAAACTTTCCCCTGTAACCACACGATAATAAACGTGCAGGTGTACCAATTGTCCTGTGGGAATATCCAGTCCATAAAAATGCTGAATTGCTGGGTAATTGACAGGTAGGATTTCTCTTGCTCTTTTAAAATTTAAAGTTGCTAAAACACTTTCAAATTTTTGCGAGTCTTTGCGGTCTACTAAAATATCTAGATCGCCAATCCCTGATAACGCATCTGCTAGGAACAAATTACTTTTCCAATGGCAGTAAGCAATTCCCTGATACTCTAATTTGCTAATTAAATCTTTTACAATGCTTAACATGAAAATTGTTTGTCTTATATATTCAATATTTTCTTACACATATAAACTGATAAACCAGATTTTTACCAAAGTTTATATTTGTGAGATTCGCTATTTTGTTAGAGAAATAAAAATAGCTGTAAACAGCAGAAGTAAAAAATCAAAATATGCGCGCTCGCTTGCTGCTTAAATTTTCCTGATTGCTCAGGACTACCGATTAGCTGATAACTATTGCCTCCTCCCCAAACGTTTAGTTACTTGAACAATCCAAAAGAGTAAGTCTTTCTCAGCGCAAGCAGTTACTTTAATTGAATTGCTTTTCACTTTTCACTTCTGCTAGACATTTTCCCCTCAACGAAATCTAGGCAGTAAATTCTACGTGCAACACAGGAGAACCAACACCGAGTGGCGTGCGATCGAAAGATTGAGCGACTCGCGATCCAGTTCCACTAATAATAGTTGCTAGAGAATTACCACTACTCCAACCCGAACGATTAACAATTTCTTGAATCACATCCTTGAGATTTGGAGTACGTTGTTCAACACCTGCTAAATTTACAGTATTCCAAATAGGTACATCTTTCCAAAGAACACTAGCATCTGTTCTTACTCTGGAAGAAATATTCCTTGAGATAGTTGTAAATGTGGCAGCATTATCAACATCTTCTCCATGAATTGTCAGGTTGGTTGCTACTGAATTAGCTTCATCAACTTTGAACTGAATATAAGCATTAGTAATGATAGCTTTTTGCGGAATATTCACGCCAACAAAACGTAAACCTACAAGTTGGTCATTACCACCATCATTAATTAACTCTAGATCGGAACTGTCCAAGTTCATTTTTCCAGAGATTCTTTGTTCGGCATCATCGCTACTAGATGAAACCTTGACTTCAATCACCTTGGTAGATGTTGGCAATTTATAACCAAAATCCCAATCGAGCTTGTTTTCTCCTGCTGCCAGGGTAAATGTTGAGGTATTATCCTTAATAGTATCTGGGTCACCAGTTTGCGTAGTACCACTAGGTAACTTACTGCTATCTACTTGCACAGTATAAGTTCCTGCCTGGAGATTATTAAACAAGTAGTTACCATTACTACCAGTTACCTTAGTGGCAAGAATCTTATTATCTGAATCCAGCAGTTTGACGCTAACGCCTGCAATCCCGCTTTCACCAGCATCTTCTATGCCATCGCTATTCGCGTCATTCCAAATGCGATCGCCAATTGAGCCTAAAGGCGGAAGTTGATAACCAAAGTCCTGATTGAGGTTGTTCTCTGTTTCAGCCAAGATAACTTTTGCCGTATTATCGTTACCACCATCAGGATCGCCAGCTTGCGTAGCCCCGCTAGGTAGCGTATTCTTATCTACCTCCACATAATAAGTATCTGTCGGGAGATTATTAAATAAGTAGTTGCCATTACTACCCGTTACCTGAGTGGTTATGATATTCTTAGAAGAGTTAAGTAGTTTTACGGTAACGCCCGCAATGCCACTTTCTCCAGAATCTTGTACGCCATCGCCATCGATATCATGCCAAATGCGATCGCCTATTGAACCTAGGGGTTGGGTAGTAAAACTACTTTCCCAAGCTCCCAAATCTGGGGCATTACCTTTATATGCACTACTAGGGAGATTAAGTACATCTTTCCCCCGCCATTGGAACGCAGCAATTCCCGCATCAATCGCCGGACTATCTGTTTGTAATTGCAAGTTTGCATCTAACAGGGGATTGGCAAATAACGTTGTATTGGCATTGACATTACTATCGAGAATGTCAGTCCCATTTTGCCAAAACAAGTTATATGCAGCAGTGGAACCACCATTCACACCCTTCATGGCAATCTTAGTATGACCGGCAAATATATTATTCAGGGCTACTAAATTATCTCCCCCGGTTAGCCCATAGTTATTGCCATAAAATGTGTTATTCAAAACATCTATGGATTCAGGAATACTAGCCGCTCGATAGTCTTCAGTGGTTTCTTCATTATCCATCAACCCCAAACCAGCTTGATTATTTTTTTCAATCCGGTTTCCTTCGATGCGAATGTAGCGATTAGATAAACCAGCAGAATCTATGAGCTGAATTCCATCATTATTATTGCCAGAAATGAGATTATTGCGAATGATAATGTCTAAGGTGTTACCAGTGTAAGGTTGCAGTCGGATTTCCAATCCATCACCATCGTTATTGCGGATAGTATTATCTTCCACAATCACGGACGCATCCTTGTTTAAATCAACACCATCATCAGTATTATTTTCTAGGGTATTTTTGCGAATTACACCACTAGTTTTCCCTTTAAAATCGATGGCATCAACTGTATTAGTGATGCGGTTATTAATAATTTCTACACCAGTACTATTATTGATTTGGATACCATCATTGCCATTTTGAATGGTAAAACCAATTATTTTTGTCCCAACAGCGCCAGTAACAGTAATTAGATCTAAAGCATCTCGACCATTGGTACCTCCATCCAGAACTGTGCCGATGATATCGCCTGGATCAGCAGTGTTATAAAATTCCGAAGCTAAGGTAATTCTCTTCCCAGTTATCGTCAGTGCTTCTTTATATATACCTTGAGAAACAATAACGATGTCACCATCTACCGCAGCATTGATAGCTTGTTGAATGGAGGAACCAGGGGAAACTCGAATTGTAGCCATAGTAAATCCTCTTCATCATTACTGATGTCATGTTGAGGGCTTTTTTTAACCCTAATTTTCTGTGATTTGTCTTCATGAAATTGATAAATTTGGAAGAAAAACAGGACTTACACATTGATAATAACTGCCAAATATAAGCGATAGAAAAACACATTTTTTGTATGGGTTTAGCACTGCTAAACCCTGAATAGTGCGGATCTATTTATTGTCAAAGTGTTGATTAATCAAAGCCTGAAACTCCCAATTTTGGTAAATTCATAAAACGCTCGATGAGTAAAGTACGTCAGTTTCAAAAAATAAGTCATTAGTGGCAAAATTTAGCGTAAAAGTCAGATTTAAAACTTATTACACAGTAAATTCCACATGGAGTAAAGGCGCACCGAGTCGGTCACCATCAAAGGATTCCGCCACCCGTTCCCCAGTACCGCTAATAATTGTTGCCAAGGCATTACCGCTACTCCAACCAGGACGATTGACAATTTCTTGAATCACCGCAGCCAGATTCGGAGTACGTTGATCGACACCTGCGGCACCCATAGTATTCCAGGTAGGTACAGAATTCCAGACAGCATTAGCATCTGTGAGGAGTCGGGAAGAAATATCACCCCTGGTGGTGGTAAATGTGGCAGCATTATCCGCATCTTGCCCACGAATTGTCAGATTAGTTGCGACTGAAGTCAGTTCATCAACCTTAAATTGAATATAAGCATTAGTAATGTTGGCTCCTTGAGGAATATTTACGCCGACAAAACGCAAACCTACAAGTTGATCTCTGCTACCATCACGAATTAGTTCTAAATCCGTACTAGTCAAACTCATGCTTCCAGAAAGACTTTGTTCCGCATCATCGCTACTATTTGCGACTCTCACCTGGATAACCGTTGGGGCTGTTGAGAATTGATAACCAAAGTCCTGGGTGAGGTTGTTTTGCCCTGCTGTTAAGGTAACTTGGGATTTGTTATCTTTAATACTATCAGGATCGCCAGTTTGTCTAACTCCCGTAGGTAAGGTATTAGTATCTACCTCAACTGTGTAAGTACCCGCTTGAAGATTACTAAATGTGTATGTACCATTAGCACCTGTTGTCTGGGTGCCAAGAACATTACTACCAGAGAGCAGCTTGACAGTAACACCCGTCAGCCCGCTTTCACCAGTATCTTGGACGCCATTGCCGTTAGCGTCATTCCAAATGCGATCGCCTATTGAACCACCTGCGGAAAGTTGATAACCAAAGTCCTGGTTGAGGTTGTTTTGCCCTGCTGCTAAAGTAACTTGGGAACTGTTATCTTTATTAGTATCAGGATCGCCAGTTTGTGTATATCCACTAGGTTGAACTACTTCAACTTTATAAGTACCCGCTTGAAGATTACTAAATGTGTATGTACCATTAGCACCTGTTACCTGTGTGCCAAGAACATTACTACCAGAGAGCAGCTTAACAGTAACACCCGTAAGTCCGCTTTCACCAGTATCTTGGATACCATTACCATTAGCATCATTCCAAATGCGATCGCCAATTGAACCCAGAGGTGCTGTTGGTTCGATATATTCGATCCGCAATAGAGGCGCTCCCAGCGCATCGCCCTCGAATGCTTCCGCTACCCGTTTACCAGTACCCGTAATAATTGTGGCGATGGAATTACCACTTTGCCATCCCGGTCGATTGATAATCTCTTGCACGATCGCAGCAATATTACTCGTGCGTTGGTTAGTACCTGCTGCACCGACAACACTCCAGTCAGCCGGATTCCATGCTACAGATGCTGAGGTTCTACTACGGCTAGAAATATTGTTGCTAACTGTGGTAAATGTGGTGGCATTATCAGTTGCTTCTCCCTGAATTAACAGGTTAGTTGCGTCTGTAGAAGTTTCATCAGCTTTAAATTGAATATAAGCATTGGTGATAATCACACCTTTGGGTACTATGATGTTGTTGAAGCGCAACCCAACGGTTTGATTACTACCATCATTGACCAATTCTAAATCGGAACTATCTATATCAACGCTCGTTCCTTTTTGTTCGGCATCATCACTACTAGCATTAATCCTAATTTCCCTGGTGATGACTTGTGGCCCAAAAGTAGCACTGGCTTGATCATCTTCGTTGGGGTTGTTGTTGTTTGGTGTGGAGTCGGGGTCAGCTTTAGATGAGGCTATTACCTCTGCGGTGTTGGTAATGAGATTGCTTGGTGTGTTTTGTACTGTTGTTACCAAGCTGAGAGTAGCAGTACTATCACTGTTAAGCGCGTTTACAGTCCAAACACCTGTAGTGCTGTTGTAAGTACCTTGACTGGGGTTTCCTTGAAAGGTGAATCCCGCCGGTAAGTAGTTTTTAACTTGGATGCTGGTGGCGTTTTCTGGGCCTCTGTTTCTTAATGTTAGGGTGAAGGTGACTGTATCGCCGGCTTTGGGGGTGGGGTTACTAACTGTCTGTGTGAGTTCTAAATCTGCACCTGTGGGTGGAGGTGGTAGGGTAAACTCAAAGATTTTACCATCATTTTCATTGGGGTTGCTGTCATTATCAACACCGCGATCGGCAACATATATACTTAAGCTATTGGGGTCATTGCTAGTAGGCGCAATTGTTAAACCGGCTGGTTTGAGTAGACCTGGTGCAGAAATAGTCAAATTGCGAATTAAATTTCCAGTTGTGCTAATTTCGGCGATGGTATTTATCGGTTCCCCAATGATGTAGATGGAATTAGTTAGCGGATTATAATCGATACCCTCCGGATCGCGAATTCCTAAACTAGCCGTATCAAATTGGTTGATAACTTCTCCCGACAATCTGTCTATCTGATATACTTCTGCGTTCACCCCATCAAGCACAAAAATCGTTCCGTTGGGGCCCCAAGCTACGCCTTCAGGGTCGCCACTACCAAAACCTCTCGTAGACAAGATTTCCCGGCTATCACCAGCATCGCCATAAATTCCATTTATGGGATCAATAATATAAATTTCCCGTTGATCGTCATCAGAAATCAGCATCCGTCCGTTCAACGGATCGTTTGGATTATTAGGATTAAAGTATATATCTACACCAGTTGGCTCATCGGAGAAAGATGTTGTACTCCATCGGCGATCCCAAGCTGTTTGCGTACTATTGATACCCAGTTCAAAGACGTTAGATCCCTGAAAGATTGACATCTCTTCAACTTCGCCATCAACAATCACTAGCCGATTGGTATATGGGTCGTAAGCGATACCTGATGGATCGGGACTAGCGGGCGAAAATCTTGATGTATCAATGGTGCGTCGTAATGTCAAATTAACCATAATTTTTACTTAATATGTAACTTTGCGTTGAAAACTTTTAACTGTGCTGATCTGAGATATTTCTTAAATTGAAAATACGAACTTAAACTTCGTTATGTGAGGAGGCGATCGCACTTTGGTGACTAAATTGAGCATGAGGAATCAAGAATAAAGTACTGGTTATGAATTGGAAATTAAGAGCGCAAAATAAAGATAATTCGTAATTAATAATTGGGAAGTTTTTTCTATGTAATTTGTTTGGGGAAAGTTGGGGATTCAGGAGTTGAGAAATTTACATCAGAAATTAACCGCCAATTAACAATTACGAATTACCAATTACCAGACAGCGCTACTAAAATATCTGGAAGCCATCAACGCCACTTTCCAAACCGGCGCTAGCAGCATCCCAAAAAGTAGTAACACTACCAATAGTGTTGTCACTATTGAGAGCGACTTTAAAGATAGAAGCACCAGTACCAGTGATACTGGTATCACCTATGCCAAGAACGGCATCTCTTCTGCTACTGAGTAAAATGTTGCCTGAGCTATGAATCCAGGCACTATCCACATCTTCATCGATGTTAGTATCCAGACCTATTTGCGCACCAACAAAATAGAGTTCCCAGGTTTGACTACTGGAATTGAATCTCAGTAAGTCTTCATCTTTAGCAGTCACCCCACCTGCATTAAAGTTACCGTTGACGCTGATAACTAAATCGCCATTTGGTGCAAAGGTAATGGCATCAATGTTTTCTCTTTCGGTATCTTCCAATCCTACTGCGGAACCATCGAGGAATAATTCGTAGGCTCCAGTGCTGTAATCACCTGGTGTTGTTGGTTTAAAGCGGATAATGTCAGAACTATCCACAATTAAATCGCCTAATACAACACCACTCTTGTCAAGGCTAATTAAAATGCTGCCATCGTCTTCAACATAGAAAGCATCGACATCTACACCTCTAGCACCCAACCCAGCTTCGGAACCATCAAAGAATTTTGACCAGGTTCCTTCTTTGCTGTCATACACCAAAATATCTTCATCTGAGTAATCGATACCACTGACAGTACCAGTTTCATTGGCGCTGACATAGTATTTGTCGCTAGCTTTCTCGAAGACGTAAGCTGCACCTGTGTTGGGTTGACTACCGTCATCTCCAAAGGCACCAATTACCAGTGCATTACCGCCATCAAGATCGACGGCATTACCAAAGAGATCGCCTTCATAAGCACTGGGGTTAATAAAAGTTTCTAACAACTTGCCTGTGGTGGCATCAAATCGGTAAGCTGCTCCACTGTTAGCTGCGCCTGTGTCGTCACCACTGGCACCAATCAATACTTGATTTTTGGAAATGGCGACAGAAACGCCAAACTTATCACCTGGCTCTGGAGTGGGGTTTGCTAAGGTTTTTAACAACTCCCCTGTGACAGCATCGAACAGATAAGCTGCACCAGCATCAACGGCACCTACATCGTCAGCGCGAGCACCAACTACGATTTTGTCGCCATCAATATCTACGGCATTACCAAATAGATCGGCATCACCCGGTTGAGGGTTGAGTATTGTATGTAAAAGTTTGCCAGTATCAGCATCATATACAAAGACACTTCCCGCATCAGCAATTTCACCAATATCATCTAAGAAAGCACCAATGACAACTTTGTTACCCGATATCGCCACCGAGAAGCCAAATAAGTCTCCAGCATCAGCTTCAGGATGCTCAAAAGTGTGCAAAAGTTCTCCAGTTTTGGCGTCATACAAGTAAGCTCTGCCACTGTTTGAGGCCCCGCGATCGTCATAGGGCGTACCAATCAGCACTTTGTCTCCAGACATTGCTACTGAGTAACCAAAGTAGTCTCCTCCTGAGCCATTGGGTTTGGAGAAAGTTTGTAAAAGTTTTCCTGATAGCTTGTCGTAGAGATAAACTTCCCCTTTATCGTTATGACGAGGGGCACTAATCAGTACAGTTGTCTCAGAGATGGCTATGGAATTACCAAACATATCACCACTCTTAGCAGAGGGGTTGAGATATTTCTGTACCGCTGTCCCTGTAAGGGTGTCAAAGAGATAGACTGTTGCTAGACCAGACTCACCTTCCTCACCACCAACTGAGGAAATCAGTGCTTGAGTCCCCAAAATAGCCACTGTATTGGCAAACAGTGTGCTATTAGGTAAGGGATTTTCTAAAGTTTGAGTCAGGGTGAATTGAGAAGTAGCCATAATGATGCTTTTTATCTCTGGGTTATCGAAAAAATGGCGATCGCCATCAATACGTCAGTAAAAATCTTGGTTGCAAAGTAGTCAGGGAAAACTAATTAGCTAGAAAAATCAGCCATCAATAATCCCAGAAAATCCACTAGCGGAGCCGTTCCAAAATGAACTGTAGTTACCGCTTGTGTTTAAACCTCATGAGCTAGGGCTAACTTTGAAGATGTCATCACCTCCTTCAATACATTAGAAAAGTTGAAAAACCTGTATTTAGTTAGGTAAAGGCCTCTATTGCTGTCAATTTCTACAGCGTTAATATCTTTGCTGTCCGCATTGTTGAGATCTACGTCAGAGCCATCCACACTCAATAAGGTACTACCAATAAGTATGCGGTTGGTGAAATCATCAACAGTGGTGGTAATGGCCTCACTTTCTCTTGGTGCAAAATTCGTGGCTATTATTTCCCCTGAAGGAGCGATATCCGTAATTTCCGATTGTATCCGAGCGTCTTTACCTTTTCTTAACAAAAAAAATCTTTTGTTTTTTGCTGGGTAAATAACACCCTGAGGTTGAGGTTGGTGAATCAAGCCATCATTGCTGGCTTTTATCACAAATGCACTCTTAATCTTGATCAAATTATTGTCTGTTTTCTGATTCATCAACCCTGCAACACCCAATTGTCTTAGTAGTCTTCAAGTTCCTAGCTTTGTTTATTTTTCAGGGGTTTAGCCTATAGCGAAACCATCGATGCTGTTAGCAGAATCTAACCCAGCAGCCGTACCATTCCAAAATGAAATGACATTACCACTAGTATTTAAACCGGTAGAATTAGGAATGAATGTGAAGATTGTGTTTCCGTTTCCACTAACGGTAGTATTAGTACCGACAACATCGTATTTTCTCTTAAAATTTAAGTATATATTGTTACTATGGCTTCCCCAATTAGCATCAATATCTTCGTCACTGCTAGTATTCATCAGGGATTTCTCAAGCAAACCAGGAGGTATGTTCTTTGTCGAACGTTTAGGATCTCGTTCTTGCTGAGAATCAATAGCGATGATTTGGTTTTTTTCGACAGCAAAGAATCGTTTAGCTTTGTGTGAGTAAGCCAAACTCTGTGGTATCGGAAGTTTAACACCTTTAACGCAATGGTCGAAAATTTGTACTAGTTTTAAGGGACTGAAATTATCTAAATCTTTGTCTTGAAGCATGATGTTTGTTGCACTGAATTAAGTTGTGAAGAATGTTTCTGGAGTTTGTTCATAACCTTTACAAGAACATAGTTGTTTCTCAACAAGAGTGATTAACTCTATTCAGGTGATTTTGATTGAGATGTGAATCTGAGTGAGACATTTTGAGGATATTGGCTAATAGTATTTTGAGCTTCGGTTAATATGCGATCGCTTAAGGATTTAGGCTTGTAACCGGGAACTATTTGCTCTAGTAGACATACTATAGATTTACCATCGTTAATTTCTGCTGCTTTACGCAATTTTTCGACAGTCACCTCCAAGTTTTGGGGAATAAATAAACTAGCGTTTTTCACGACTAATAGCTTTTCGTGTTGGGTTAATTTATATTCTTCTCCAGGAATAAACAATTCCTCAAATAATTTTTCTCCTGGTCTCAACCCGGTAAACACAATCTCAATATCTTTATTGACTTCATAGCCAGAAAGACGAATGAGTTCTTCAGCTAAATCGACAATTTTTACAGGTTCGCCCATATTGAGCATTAACAATTCACCAGTACGACCGAGTACAGAGGCCTGTAATACGAGTTGTACTGCCTCTGGTATGGTCATAAAATAACGGCGAATTTCTGGATGGGTGACAGTTACCGGGCCGCCTGCTGCTATTTGTTTTTTGAAGGTGGGAACAACGCTACCACGACTACCTAAAACGTTGCCAAAACGCACGACGTTATAAGCCTTATTGTTGTCTTTCGCAGCTTGCAGTACCAACATCTCAGCTACTCTTTTACTCGCACCCATAATGTTAGTTGGGTTAACTGCTTTATCTGTAGAAATCATGATGAAATTTTCTACATCATATTGCTTGGCCAGTTCTAGCAAGTTTTTGGTTCCCAGTACATTATTCGTGATTGCTTCTGCTGCATTTATTTCCATTAAGGGGACGTGTTTATGTGCAGCTGCGTGAAAAATTACATCTGGTTGGAATTGCTTAAAGGCCTCTTCTAATCGCGACTGAAAGCGAATGTCAGCAATGAATGCAGAAATATATGGGGTGCGTTGTCGGCCGTTGCTATCTTGTTTAATTAGTCGAGATACTTGTTCTAATTCTTGTTGGATATTGAAAACAGAATTTTCTCCATGTCCTACCATAATTATTTCCGCAGGACAGCATTTAAAAATTTGCCGACAAAGTTCGCTCCCAATCGATCCACCTGCACCAGTCACTAGTACTTTCTTCCCTTGAAGGAAACTGGCGACTTTTTCAATATCCGTCTCTACACATTCCCTTCTTAACAAGTCTTCAATGCGAACATCACGAATAGCATCTACCCGCACGCGACCATTGAGAATTTGGTGTACCCCTGGTAAAGTATTAGTTTGAATTCCTGTGGCTTGGCAAATATCTACGATGTCTCGAATTACTTTTCCTGATACTGTAGGCATAGCAATCACTACTTTTTGAATTTGCAAAGATTTAACAAATTCTGGTATTTGCCAGCGATCTCCGACTACAGGAATTCCACAAATTTTTAAGTTTAATTTTTCTGGATTATCGTCAATATAAGCTACCGGGTAAAAACCTAATTGGGGATTTCTTTGCATTTCTTGAACTAGTGCTACTCCTGCATAACCAGCACCCACTACTAAAACCCGTTCGCCTGATTTTACTGCTTTTGGTTTTCGCTTACCTCTGGCTACAGCACGCACGCTAAATCGTAAACCACCAATAAATATAAATGAAAGCAATCCCTCAATAAATGGTAGCGAGTGTGGCAGTTTTTCTAGGGTAAAATACGGTAGATAATAAAAAGCATCAAACAACAAGTTTTGGATAATTACCGCAGCCAAAACTAGCATACCTATATATATCAGTTCTTCGATACTGGCATAGCGCCAATAGCGTTTATAAAAGCCAAGACTCCAAAACAAAGTTAGTTTGACTGATAAAAACAATATTGTTGCAATTCCCAACTCTCTCATGTATTCCTGGAGGGAAAAATTACCGTCTAACCGGATAATTAGAGCCAATAATGGTGTGAATACAAATAGAATTAAATCACAAATAAATAAGTCTCTATTTCTCAAATTCAGCAGTTTTCTAGAAAAAGTATTGCTAAATTTTTGAGCCGCTAAATGAAATTTGAAGAGTGGGTAATTCATGCTAGTAAAGCAATTAAGCTCTGATAATGTACTTTTTTAAATGGCTAAAGCCTTTGAGCTTCATTTAAGCTGTCATACAAAAAGTTTCTCTTTTTATGTGAATTTTGAATCAGAAATTTTACAAAAATTTTATAATCAAACAAATCTGACATGTATGATTTCGATCTGCTGAAAAAGAACAGAATATGAAGATTTTCATGACAACAGATCGTCGCAAAAATTATTGCGATCGCAACTTTTCTACAGTAGGAATTAATAGTTAAGATTCCCTTCCCTACTGACTGATGTAGCTAAAGAATAAAGACAAACCTATATTCCTGCAACCATATACTTATGCATACTTGCAATAAGCTAGTTCCAGGTGCTCTTGATAAATGAATGACTTGATGAGAGCATGGATGTGGATATATATTTAACTGATTTATCCGATGCATCCTAATTTGGCGAAGGCTATATCTAGCCAATGATTTTTGCCAGCCAAAAAAATTTATCTAACTGAGTACGTCTAAGCAAGCTAATTTATAGTCTGAGTGAGTAGTCAGACTGTTATCTGGTAAGGCGCTTTAAGTCTGCGTGTTAACATCAGCAACTTCCAGCCTGAAAGCGATTTTTCCAAATTAGGTATGCATATCTATCGCATGATGCATTTGAGCTAAAACTGTCTTGCACAACTAGTTTAGTTATGTAAGAATCATTCACCTTGTGAATCTATCTGATAAACAAGAGATTTCCAAAGAGTTTGTTTTAATTTAGGCTGTCAATACCTAGCTTCCCTCGTCAGTTTTATTTGACTGACTATTAACTATCCTCCTCAAAATAGATGACCCTTAAATTAGTGAAACAAGTTTCAATAAGACTATTATTACTTGATTTCACTGAATCTGGATCTCAGTTTATAAACTGCAATATCTGAGATATTACAGTTATCTTTGAGTTTTATAGCACTTCTTAGACAGTAAATTTATATAGATTTTATGAATTAACCCACTAATGTTCAGCAAATATATATAGATTTCATTAAGTAGAGGAACTCACCGACTATTTCCGTAGCGTTAGCCGTTCTCATCTAGCAGATATAAGGTTATTTGCTAGATAAGATTGGTTCCAGTGGAAGGATTGGTTTTTTGTATATAAAGCAAAATACATAGCTGGCGATCGCTATGATAGAACAAATATTCTGTCTCTCAAGGGACTTGACAGCAAAGCAATTTTCTGTATTAGGGTTGGGATTAGGGAAGGATAGGTCTGACTACTACTAGGATTAAGACAGTTTAGATAGGTTACTGAGCAAACATCTGCGATTTGAATGAATACATATTACGAGGCTTTAGGTTAAGAAAATGTTATTAAACAGCATATTTTTGATTAAAGTTTGACGGTTGACGGTTGATATTCTGGGATTGCTTCCCTAGACTACCCTTCGGGAAGCCGCCTTTCAGGTGTCTACGTTCCAGTCGCAATGATAAATTTTGCTTGCGTAAGTCCTGAAAGAAATAAACTGTGATGCCAAAGTATAGGTAAAAATCAGTTTTCCGCCTGCGTAGCTAAGCTCTAGTACGTATAAACTCAGGTATTGGTTCCTGAAGACTTTGGAGACTTTTAGGTACGCTAAAGCGCGTTTTAAAAGCAATATTGCTATTGTACTTTTAAGTAATTCAACAAACAGACTGATGTTAAAAGTTTTTGCCGATCGCGGTGGGACATTTACAGATATTGTAGCTGTAACTAACAATCAAGCGATTGTAGAAAGATTATCCAGGCATAGAGAACGTTTTTTGATTGTGCCGCTTCCTAAGAGAGAATGGATTATAGTCTACAAGTTACTTTCGGAAAATCCAGAACAATATCAAGATGCAGCGATTCAAGGGATTCGGGATATTATCGGTTTGGCTAGCGATCAATCTATCCCCAGTGCCGCAATAGAAGTAGTGAAAATGGGGACAACGGTGGCGACAAATGCGCTGTTAGAAAGAAAAGGCGATAGAGTTGCACTGTTGATTACCAAAGGTTTTAAAGATGCGTTGCGGATTGGTTATCAAAACCGTCCAGATATCTTTGCACGTCAGATAGTTTTACCCACAATGCTTTACGAGCAAGTGATTGAGGTAGAGGAACGCTATGATGCTGAAGGTCAAGAATTAACTCCAGTCAATATTGCCCAGGTAAAACAAGACCTAGAAAGATTATACAGCATGGGGATACGCAGTTGTGCAATTGTGTTTATGCATAGCGATCGCTATCCGCACCACGAACAACAAGTTCAGCAACTCGCCCAAGCAGTAGGATTTACCCAAATTTCAGTATCCCATGAAGTTAGTCCGTTGATGAAATTGGTCAGTCGAGGCGATACAACCGTTGTTGATGCTTATCTGACGCCGATTTTGCGGCGCTATGTCAACCAAGTAGCGAGTCAGTTACCTGGTGTGAAATTAATGTTTATGAAATCTGACGGCGGTTTAGTTGCGGCACAGAAATTTCAAGGTAAAGATAGTATTTTAAGCGGCCCGGCTGGGGGAATTGTTGGTGCGGTACAAACTAGTAAAAGGGCGGGTTTTGACTTAGTTATTACCTTTGACATGGGTGGAACGAGTACAGATGTTGCTCATTTTCAAGGAGAGTACGAACGACAATTAGATTCAGAAATTGCTGGCGCGAGAATGCGAGTCCCCGTATTAGCAATTAATACTATCGCGGCTGGGGGCGGTTCAATTTTATTTTTTGACGGTTCTAGTTATCGCGTCGGCCCGGAATCGGCGGGTTCAAATCCCGGCCCGGCTTGTTATCGCCGTGGTGGGTCTTTAGCGGTAACTGATGCTAATGTAATGTTAGGTAAAATTCACCCGCAATATTTCCCTGCGGTGTTTGGTGTTGCGGGGAATTTACCTCTTGATCAAGAGATTGTGGTGGAGAAATTTCGCCAATTAGCTCAAGAAATTGCTACAGCTACAGGTAACTATCGTACACCAGAACAGGTAGCAGCAGGATTTATTGCGATCGCTGTTGAGAATATGGCGAATGCAATTAAAAAGATTAGCTTGCAAAGAGGTTATGATGTCAGCCGATATGTACTTTGTTGTTTTGGTGGTGCTGGCGCACAAGTTGCTTGTTTAATTGCTGATACTTTAGGAATGAAGCAGATATTTCTCCATCCTTATGCGGGGGTTTTATCAGCTTATGGAATGGGATTAGCTGATGTCCGCGCTATCAGAGAAAAAGGAGTAGAACAACCTTTAACGGCTGCATTAATTCCTCAATTACAACAGTTAATGCAGAGTTTGCTGATTCAAGCGAGAACCGAACTCAGCGAGGGAGATATTGGAAATAATCAGGTGGTGCAAAAAGTTAATTTAAAATATCAAGGAACTAACTCAATCTTGACCATTGATTTTGATACAGATGTAGCGATAATGCAAGCGAAATTTGAGAGCGAGCATAAATCGCGTTATGGGTTTGTGCAATTAGAGAAACCCTTAATTGTTGAGTCTGTTTCTGTAGAATTAATTCAGAAAATGGATACACCAGAGGAATCTTTAATAATTCGCGATCGCGCTTTAGATGAATATCCGCAATCGGTGGAGATAGTGAAGATGTTTGCAGGCGATATATGGCATGATACACCAGTTTATCGTCGGGAAGATTTACAGCCTGAAGATATTATTAATGGCCCGGCGATTATTGTGGAGAAAATTAGCACAATTATTGTAGAGCCTAACTGGATAGCTCAGTTGACTGAACGCAATCATTTGATTTTACAGGTTAAAAATTGATTAATTTATCAGGATTTATGGGTATTTGTGAGAAAATTAGTAATGTTTGATTTTTTTCATCAACTGAAATAATGCCACCTTACATTTACCCAGTTATTGAAACCGCAGAATTAGAAATTACATTTTTAGAATTAGCAGAACAATGGCGACAGGAAACAGGAATGCTATCTGCGATCGCTAAAATATCAATGCATCCTGCTTATCAAAGAATCATTGGTATGGGACAACCTGTTGTACCTTTAATTCTGCGGGAACTTGAACGCCAGCCAGATCATTGGTTTTGGGCTTTAAATGCTATTACAGGCGCAAATCCTGTAAAACCAGAACAACGGGGGAGAATCAAGCAAATGGCTCAAGCTTGGATTGATTGGGGAAAAACTAATGGCTACAGATGGTAGGTTAGAAAGTTATAAAGAAAATAAGTTTCCTAACTTATCCCATACTGAGTATTGTGTAACTAGTAAGCAAAGTACATCATATAATTGTTTTGCTTGGGCTGCCGGTGAGGATGACCGTTGGTGGAGTCCAATAGATCCAGATAATATGTATTACTGGGTAGAAGGTATAACAGCAGAGTTAACTATTTCAGCTTTTATCCAAGCATATCAAAGTTTAAATTATCAACTTTGTGATAATTCTGAGGTTGAAGTCGGTTTTGAAAAGATAGCAATATATGCTACAGAGGATGGCGAACCAACTCACGCTGCTAGACAATTACCAAATGGGAAATGGACAAGTAAATTGGGGCGGTGGGAAGATATAGAGCATGAACTTGAAGGTTTAGTAGGCGAAATGTATGGTTCTGTACAGCAAATTTTAAAACGTCAAATATCTTAAAATGTCACCTGAATGTAATTAATGAATTTTGCATAAAATAAATATGTAATTTAACATGAATTTTAAAAGTAATAATAAATATAAATTTGCGGCTGCTTGCGAACAGGAAAAAATTGTATTTGGTGCTGCAAAACCTGCATATAGTGATGTGCAGATTCAGCAATGGCTCGAATTTATGCAAAGCCAAAATATTCAACGTGTTTGCTGTTTACTTGCTCCTGTTCAACTAAATAAATATTCAGATTTGCTCGGAATATATCAAGATAAATTTGGTAGTGAAAGGGTATGTTGGGCACCAATTGAAGATTTTCAATTAGTCAGTCGGGAAACTTTACAAGAGAAAATTTTACCTTTTCTACTACTAGCAAATCAGCAAAATGAAAAAGTAGTAGTTCACTGTGCTGGGGGAATTGGACGCACAGGACATATTTTAGCTGCTTGGTTAGTTAGAGGACGAGGATTTTCCAATCAAGCAGCAATATCAGCAGTGAGAAAAACTGGTAGAAATCCCTATGAAGCAGCGATTGCAGCTTTTTTAAAAGGTCGAAATCCTTGGAAAGTAATTGCGGAGTTAAACGCACTGCTTGATGATTGTGTTGTTCACAAAACTGGTAGTTGAATGCAGAACTCGCTGCCTTTACCTAACTGAGATTGTACTTCTAAACTACCGCCATGTTTTTCTACCACGATTTGCCGAGCGATCGCTAATCCTAAGCCTGTTCCTTTACCTACGCCTTTAGTGGTAAATAAATGGTCGAATATTCTTGCTTTTACATCTTCGCTCATCCCCTTACCATTATCTGCAATCGAAATGAGAACTTGATTTTCTCCCATTGCTGTGCGAATCTTGATGTGTTGGGGATTGGCTTTAATTTCTTGATAAGATTGAGATTTAGCCATTTCATCGAACATATCAATGGCATTAGCCAGGATATTCATAAATACCTGATTTAATTGTCCTGGGAAGCATTGTATTTCTGGTAACTGACCATATTCGGTAATTACTTGAATGGCGGGACGGGAATCATTAGCTTTCAGGCGATATTTTAAAATTAGTATTGTGCTGTTGATACCTTCGTGCAGGTTAGCCCTGACTTTATACTCAGTATCAGCACGGGAGAAGGTGCGGAGGCTAGTGCTGATAGACTGAATGCGATCGCTTGCACCTTGCATGGAATTAAGTAACTTTGGTAAATCCTCGCTTAAATATTCTAAATCAATGTCTTCTGCCTTTTCTTGCACAGGTGCGGCGGCATCGGGATGATATTGTTGATAGAGGGCGATATAGTCGAGTAAATCCTGCACATATTCTTGGGCATTATTAATACTGCCATTCAAGAAGCCGATGGGGTTGTTGATTTCGTGGGCGACACCTGCAACTAAGTTACCCAAGGATGCCATTTTTTCACTCTGGACGATTTGCAGTTGCGATTGTTCTAGTTTTTGGGCGTAGGTTTGCGCTTTTTGATAAAGTCGGGCATTTTCTAGAGAAATCGCCGCCTGAGTGCAGAGGAAGTTAAGAACGAAAATGCGATCGCTAGTAAATACTCCACTAGTGGAGCGATTTTTTAAGGATACAATGCCAATTAATTGTCCGTGGCTAATAATTGGCAAGCATAACAAACTCTTTGGTTGTTGACGAATAAGATATTCATCTATGATTGGTAAATCAGTTTTGAGATTGTCAATCGTTACGATTTGTTGCGTGTTCTTGACATACTGAATCAATTTTACAGGTAGATTGGGATTACCATTGAGTAGTTCTGAGCAAAGTTGTGTGGTTTGTGGTGTAGCTATAGCGACAACTTGCCATTCACCCTCAGAATTAGGACAGATTAAAGCACAGCGATCGCCCCCGGAGTTTTGTAAAATAATTTTTGTGAGTTGATGTAGTAAATCATCAAGTTGCAGAGTTGCAGATAGACTTTGAGAAGCTTTGATCATAGTGGCAATATCGATAGCGTTATTGATGTTTGTGCTATGACCTAGGCTAGATTCTGAGGTATTCAGGGAAATATCTGGAATTGTGCTTGTCAAGCTTTCCCACAGTTTCATGGGTTGGGAAACTGATTGCAGAATCGGACGCAGTAAATGAGGATAGCGATGTTCTAGATCGTTACTTTTTGCTTTCGCTCCCCAACGAGCATAGCAGTAATAAGCTTCCTGCATATAGACAGCAGCAATTTTTTCTTTGCCCCAACCAAGGTAGAATTTAGCAGTAAGTTCATTAGCGATCGCTTGTTCTAAGATATAGCCATTTTCCTCAGCTTGAGAAATAGCGCGATCGTAGAAATCTATTGCTTGTTGTGGATGTCCTAAAACACGCTGTTCTTCAGCACAAATCAAATCATATCGGTGCTGACAATTCATGGGTGCATAGGTAGCCCAATTTTGCAGCTTTTCTTTAGCATCCGCAATTAATAACCATAACTCATCTGTCTGAGAATTTTCTGATAACTGGGTGAAACAGGCTAAAGCTGTATAAAAATACAGTATTGGTACATTCAGCATCCCAGTACCACCGCCAGCATTTAGCTTTGCTTGTTGACAATGATAAAATGTCTGGTCATGGCACTCAAATAAATAGGTTAAAGTTACTTTGCACATATGGAAATGCCATAACCCCGTTTTGTCGTTGGCTTTTTCCAGATTGGCTAAAGTTACCCCTTCATCAAAAATTGTGCCTCCTAATTTAATTGGGTTCTCACATTTTCCTAAGAGATTGGCAACGGTTTGATGGACGATATGCAAATAGCCTAAAAGTGCTTGTTGTTTGATATTTGCCAAGCCTATGCTGTAAGCCTGACATTCTGTTTCTAAAGCTGTGAGTTCTTTGCCAACAAAATAAGCATGAAAGGCGTAGGTATAACCAGAATAGCCAGCATAAGCAAGATCGCCAACTTTTAGTCCCAGGGTATAGGCTTCTTGTAAAGGTTGTAAAGTTGTCGCCGCATTTTTCACCCAGTGAACAGTAAACTTATTGGTCATGTATAAAACTTTAGCGGCATATTCCTGATTATTAAATTTATCTAATAACTGTAAAGCTAATTGACCAAATTCATAACCTGTTTTAATATCACCAACGACAGCACAAAGTAATAATCCGTAAACCACATATCCAAAGCTGGAGGCGGGAATATTACCGTGGGTGACTGATAGCTGCACCTGCTGACAGCAAATCAAGGGATACAGGGGTGGACATGCTAAGTATGTAGTTGGGCTAATCTTAACTAAGATTTGCAGCAGTGCTTGGAATTGAGGCGAAGTCATCACAGGTAAGTTTAACAGCTCATCTGTGGAACGTCCTGCTAATTGCTGTCGGGTTTGCTGGAGAAAATCAGCAAAATCTTGTTTCTCAGGCTGACTGGGAAATTCAATTCCAAAAGATTGGAGAAAGTTTAAACCCGTGGTTAAAGCTTTGCTAAATTCACCTTGGCTAGTGTAAGCATCGATTTTAATTTCATATACCTTGGCAGCATCCAACAAACTCCGCGCTTGTTGCAAGACAATTTCCGCCAATGTTTCCATCTGCGCCAAATCTGTATTGAGATAAGCAGCTTCAGCCGCGCTACTATAGCAAGCTAATGCTAGATCATACTGAGTTTGCCAGCTATCAGTCGGCAGCAAATTACAAGCATATTTTAAGCAATAGGTAGCAGTATCATAGGCAGTAGTAGCGATCGCTTTTCTTCCGGCTCTCAAGTTTAACTCTACCAGCCTTCCTTGCTCTAGGGTATCACTGATCAGCGTACAGCCAATATTCAATTGGTTGACGATATCAAAAATTTCCTCCTCTAATTGTTCCGCAGATGTATGGTTTAATAAGTGACGACCAATGCTAAGATGTACAACCTGTTTCTCTTGTTGGGGAATCAGGGAATAAGCAGCTTGCTGGACGCGATCGTGAAGGAATTTGTAAGCAACGGTAATTCCATCACTGTAGTTATCATTTAAACCATCACCTTGAAAAAACTTGTAGGTTTCACTGATGGGTAAAATGAATCCTTCCTGTAACCCTTTCCACAAGTCAGTTGCTACCTGCTGCGGCAATTGTTCTGAAACGATCGCCAAAGTATTCAAGTCAAATTGATTACCAATACAAGCTGCCAGTTTGAGGATATTTTGAGTCTCATCAGGTAATTTTTGCAACTGCTTGGCCATGAACTCTACCACATCATCGGTTAATGCAGCCTCGCGTACCTGAGTAATATTACATTGCCAATGTCCAGCTTGGATATTAAAGGTAATAAATTGCTCTTGATGCAGAGTTTTGAGAAATTGTGTGGCAAAAAAGGGATTCCCTTGGGTTTTTTGATAGACTAATTCTGCTAGAGGTTGTGCCAAGGTTTCAGCACATTTGAGCATATCTGCCACTAACTGATTCAGGCTGGTTCTACTCAAAGATGCTAAAGTAATTCTGTTGATTGTAGCTCCTACTTTGCTGACTTCGTTTAAAGTCAGCATTAACGGATGTCCGGGAAATACTTCGTTATCCCGATAAGCCCCAATCAGCAGTAAATACCCCTGTTCCCTCTCACTCATCAACAACTGCATCAATTTTAATGATGCGGCATCTGCCCATTGCAAGTCATCCAAAAACATCACCAAAGGATGTTCGGGAGTGGTAAAAACTTGAGTAAATTTCTGGAACAGCAAATTAAACCGATTTTGCGCCGCCGTACCCGATAGTTCTGCTACAGGTGGTTGTATACCAAGAATACATTCCAATTCCGGGATGAAATCAATAATTACTTGGGCATTCTCTCCCAAAGCCTCAAGAATCTTGGCTTTCCACGCTTGTAATTGAGTATCCGATTCTGAAAGCAACTGTCCCATCAAATCCCGAAAGGCTTGGACAAAGGCAGAGAAAGGGATATTACGATTATACTGGTCAAATTTACCTTTAATAAAATAACCCCTCTGCCGCACAATGGGTTTATGAACTTCATTGACAACCGCCGTCTTCCCAATCCCAGAGAACCCAGCTACTAGCAGTAATTCTGAGGTACCGTTGCTGACTCGCGCAAAAGCATCTAATAGTGTTTGAACTTCTGCTTCTCGCCCATAGAGTTTTTCCGGGATGGAAAAGCGATCGCAAATATCCCGTTGCCCAATGATAAACTGTTCAATATGTCCTGTTTGCTTTAACTGTTCTAAGCAAATTGCCAAATCATGCTTTAAGCCTAAAGCACTTTGGTAGCGATCTTCGGCATTTTTACACATTAACTTAGCGACAATTTGCGCGATCGCTTCTGGTATTTCTGAATTAATTTCATCTACCCTGGGTGCAGGTTTGGCAATGTGACTATGCACCAGTTCTAAAGGATCGTTACTAGCAAAAGGTAACTGTCCCGTCAACAATTCAAACAACGTCACACCTAGACTATAAAAGTCTGTACGGTAGTCAACGCCCCGATTCATCCGCCCGGTTTGCTCTGGTGCAATATAGCCTAATGTGCCTTCCAATACATTGGGGTGTTTGATTTCTTCGTTTTCTTTCGGTAATAGGGAAGCGATACTAAAATCAATGAGTTTGACTTGTTGCGATTCTGGATGAATTAGGATATTAGCGGGTTTGATGTCCTTATGAATTACCCGATGCTGATAAAGCTCATGAAGAATATCGGCTATTTGCAGCGCGATCGCTATTGTATCTAATAGTATTAACTGATGGCTGTGGCTATATGTTGATAGCGCCACACCGCCAAAATCTTCCATTACTAGGGCATAACTATTGCGATATGCTATCAGGCGATCGGGACGAATCACACCAGAAATATTCAAGTTTTTGGCAATAGTATATTGATTACGAAAACGTAACAATTCGCTGAAGCTAGGATAATCTTGTTGCAATAATTTGATGACAACCTGACGCTGGCTTAATTCTTCCACTGCTTGATAAACAATCGTCCGAGAACCCACATATAATTGCTCAACTATTTCATAGCCAGGAATTTCGGGGAATAGATTCGCGTAGCTGCTTGCCGCCAGTGTCATAGTATCAACTAAAAGTATGTAGGAAATTTATCTCATCGTTATAATTCCCCCAAAAATTAGAAAGTCAACTATTACATCGCATTATGTATTAAAAATTCAAAAATTCTTTCTCCCCCTGCTTACCAAAGTGGTTGTATATTTTTTAGTGGGAAGTATCTTAAGGTATCTTCTAAACTGCGATCGCGGCAATGGGGATTGTTTGCAAAATTCTCCTTCACCAAGCACCCCCAATACTCGCCACCCCAAAACCAACTAAGATAAATACCGGGATACGTAATCTCTAATTTGAATGCAGTGCTAACCCAATTATACCTAACCAATAACAAAAAATCTGTAGGGGCACGGCACCGACAATCTTTTGGTACATACAATAATTTTACTGATGCCGTGCCCCTACGACAGATGTGGTTCTCTGATTTCAATAACTAGGAACTAAAATGCAACCGATATCTCAACCAGATCCAGTACGTTTAGAAATATTTAAAAACCTTTATCAATTTATCGCGGAACAAATGGGAATTGTGCTGCAAAATACAGCAGCATCAGTGAATATCAAAGAACGCTTAGATTTTTCCTGCGCTATCTTTGATGAATCTGGATTATTAGTAGCTAATGCTCCTCACATACCTGTACATTTAGGCTCAATGAGTGAAAGCGTCCGCAGTTTAATTAATGATAAGAGCAATAATATTCAACCGGGAAACGTCTATTTATCAAATAATCCCTATAACGGCGGAACTCACCTACCAGATGTCACAGCCATTACCCCTGTATTTTTGGCAAGCGGTGAAAATAATCTCTGCCCCATGCCCAATGCCCCATGCCCAATGCCCATTTTCTATGTCGCTTCACGCGGACATCAAGCAGATATTGGCGGAATTACTCCCGGTTCTATGCCTCCCCATAGTACCACGGTAGCAGAAGAAGGTATTTTATTTGATAATTTTTTATTAGTTGAAGAAGGTAATTTTCGCGAAACAGCAGTCAGAGAAATTTTAGCCAATCATCCCTATCCGGCGCGTAATCCCAACCAAAATATTGCTGATTTTCAAGCCCAAATTGCAGCTAACGAACGGGGAGTACAAGAACTTCGCAAGATGGTTGAGCAATATGGATTAGAAACTGTACAAGCTTACATGAAATTTGTCCAAAATAATGCAGAAGAGGCAGTGAGAAAGGCAATTTCTGTCCTCAAAGATGGTGAATTTATCTATGAAATGGATAGCGGTGCTAAAATTCAAGTTAAAGTTACAATTAACCAAGCAAATCGCAGTGCAATTATTGATTTTACTGGCACATCTGCCCAATTAAACAGTAACTTTAATGCCCCCAGAGCCGTTACCCAAGCCGCAGTTTTATATGTCTTCCGAACTTTAGTTGATGATAGTATTCCCCTAAATGCGGGATGTTTAAAACCTTTAGAAATTATTGTGCCTGAAGGTTGTATGCTCAATCCTACCTACCCAGCCGCAGTAGTAGCGGGTAATGTAGAGACATCCCAGACTATTGTTGATGCTTTATATGGTGCCTTAAGTGCGATCGCAGCTTCTCAAGGAACCATGAATAATTTTACCTTTGGCAATCAACGCTATCAATATTATGAAACCATTTGCGGTGGTTCTGGTGCAGGCGTTAACTTTCATGGTACTGATGCAGTTCACACCCACATGACAAACTCTCGCCTAACTGACCCAGAAGTTTTAGAAACCCGCTATCCTGTATTGGTAGAAAGCTTTAGTCTGCGTCCCGATAGCGGTGGTAAAGGAAAGTATTCTGGGGGTAATGGGGTGATTCGTCGCATCAAGTTTTTAGAACCGATGACAGCGAATATTCTTTCTAATCATCGCCGTGTTTCTCCCTTTGGTTTAAATGGTGGGGAACCGGGAAAAGTTGGACGCAACTGGATACAGCGTCAAGATGGAACGCAACAGGAGTTAGATAGTACTGCAACCGTTGAGATGGAAGCTGGAGATATTTTTGTCATAGAAACGCCTGGGGGAGGGGGTTTTGGTGATAGATGAAGTGCAAATCTCAATCTTTTTAGCTAAAAACAGCAACTTTTATAAGTTTGAGTCGAGCATTCATAAGTTTGATTTAATTGTTAAGCTAAAAGTATAAGTCTTTATAAGTTTGAGTCGAGCATTCATAAGTTTGACTCGATTTTTTAGCTAAAAGTAGCAGCCTTTATCAGTTTGACTCGATTTTTTAGCTAAAAGTAGCAGCTTTTATCAGTTTGTTTGCAGTATGAGTAAGTTTTGCGGGAAATTTACCAAAGACCTGGGTCTAAAGCCCCGTCCTTAGAGGACGGCTTTAATTATGCTAGAATATTTGCGTAGAAGTTTTCCACACAAATGATTGTTTTAGAATTCAAAGCCAAGGGGAAAACAACTCAATACAATGCTATTGATGAGGCGATGAGAACTGCTCAATTTGTCCGCAACAAAGCTATCCGTTTTTGGATGGATAACCGAGGTGTAGGACAAAAAGACTTATATCGCCTGAGCAAGTCATTGAGAGGTGAATTCCCATTTGTAACAGCTTTGAATTCTAGCGCTTGCCAAGCCTCTATCGAACGGGCTTATAGTTCTATTGCTCGTTTTTACGACAACTGTAAAAAGTCTGTTCCGGGCAAAAAAGGATATCCAAAGTTTAAGAAGAATTCTCGCTCAGTGGAATATAAAACATCTGGATGGTCACTTTCCCAGACGAGAAAACAAATAACCTTCACCGACAAAAAAGGTATTGGCAAGCTCAAACTTAAAGGAACGTGGGATTTAAACTTCTACCAAATAGAACAGATAAAACGAGTTAGGTTAGTACGTCGTGCAGACGGGTACTATGTTCAATTTTTGGTGAGTGTAGATAACAAAGTAGAAACACAACCAACTGGTAAAACTATCGGTTTGGACGTTGGACTAAAAGAGTTCTACACAGACAGTAATGGACACAGTGAACCTAATCCAAGGTTTTATCGCACAACAGAGAAACGCCTCAAGTTTCGACAAAGGCGCGTTTCTAGAAAAAAAAGGGCTTCTGCCAACCGTAAGAAAGCTATTAATCAATTAGGGCGAGTACACCTCAAAATAAGTAGGCAACGTCAAGAACACGCTAAGAGAGTAGCGCGTTGCGTCATCCAATCTCACGATTTGGTCGCCTATGAAGACTTGAGGATTAAAAATTTAGTTAAAAATCACTGTCTCGCCAAATCGATTAATGATGCTGGTTGGTATCAATTCAGGAAATGGTTAGAGTATTTTGGGGTGAAGTTTGGCAGAATAACTGTTGCGGTTAATCCTGCCTACACATCGCAACAATGCTCTAACTGTGGTGCAATAGTCAAAAAATCTCTATCTACAAGAACCCATGTTTGTGAATGTGGCTTTGTGATGGATAGAGATTGGAATGCTGCCATCAACATTCTGAAATTAGCCTTAAGTACGGTAGGGCATACCGGAACTTGGGTCATAGACTCGAACGCTTCAGGAGATTCGACCTCTACTCATGCAGGAGTAATCCTGTCTGAGCAAGTTGGGTCAAAGATTGAAGAATCTTCGCCCTTATAGGGCGGAGAGTGTCAACGAAAAGCGAATTCAACAAATGGAAGGTTGATGTCTTGGAGAGTAACAATCGCAAATATGATCATTGTGGTGTAGAGGATTCGCGGTTTTTGGGGAATAGGCTGATCAATGTGCGTAAAGCTTGGTTCACAGCTTCTCCATCAGGAAAATACTCTCGCACATCAGGATCGAGCATTACAGCACCATCTTCGACAGTAAAGTGCTGTACAGTAGTTGTACCATCAGCTTGATGAATGGTAACATTATGCCCCAGGCGATAAGCTTGGTAGTGCTTTCCACGTACACCAGTTGTAAAATCGTATTCTGGGAGCATATCATCTTTATCTGTGTTATCTGTCATATCAGCTGGCTCAGAATTAACTTTGTTGATAAACTTTTTGTTCTAATTTTGTGGCTTGACGGCAACTGATGATGCGAATATTGAGTTGACGTTCTGTATACACTACAACAAGTAATTTACCTCTTGTAGAAAGACCAATATCAATGAATCTTTCTTCATCAATTGAGTGTTCAGGGTCATTAATAGTAATTGCAAAAGGATCGTTGAATACGGTTTTTGCTTCTTCAAAGCTAATTCCATGCTTTCTTAGATTTTCTTTAGCTTTTTCTTCATCCCATTCAAACCCCAATTCCACAAAATTATCCTTTTTGAGAATAGTTTAGTAACCTTTCATAACATTTCACTTTAGATTGTACCTTGTTCTGAATTCCTAAAGCTAGGAGCGATCGCCCTGAATCGGTCACGATGCTTTAAGATTAATGCATAGATGCAACACCTAACACCAGCGATATGCAACAACTATTTCCCGGTGAAGTATTTGCCAAAACTGCTGATTTTGATGCAGGAATTCGCCAGTTATTACCGCGATATGACGAAATGCTGGAGGTAATTAGCCGTTGTGTACCTTTGAGTTGCGATCGCATTTTAGAATTAGGTTGCGGTACAGGCGAATTAAGTCTGAAAATACTCCAACGCTGTCCACAGGCGCAAGTAGTAGCGTTAGATTACTCACCGCGAATGCTGGAATATGCTCAAAATAAAATCGCCGCCGCTGGGTATGCAAATCGCTGGAGTGGTATCGAAGCGGATTTTGGCGATTGGGCAAATAATCCGGAGAAATTTGGTATAGGTAGAGAATTTACTGCTTGTGTGTCATCTTTGGCGATTCACCATCTCCAAGATGAAATGAAATTCCAGCTATTTCAACAAATTGCTGCTAGTCTCA
Source organism: Tolypothrix sp. FACHB-123 (assembly GCF_014697075.1). Classification (GTDB taxonomy): domain Bacteria; phylum Cyanobacteriota; class Cyanobacteriia; order Cyanobacteriales; family Nostocaceae; genus Aulosira. Next base: position 107,536 of record NZ_JACJRE010000019.1, read on the forward strand.
GTTCTGATGGTTGTTTTTGGAATGCTGACCCAACTTTACCCGAATCACCCTTATTAGTGGAAGTCTACCAAGCCGCACGAGAAGAATGGGCAGCCCAACAAGGTAAAACCCTAGCGGAAGTTCGTGCTAAGGTGGGTACAAGTAGCACTCAAGGCTATTCCAGCCAAGACCAATTAGCAACTTTAAACGCACATTTGCAAATGCTGACAAATGCTGGTTTTGAGACTGTAGCGGTACCTTGGAAATATTACGGCTTAGCAGTTTTTGGTGGTTGGTTGCGCAAATTGTAGTTTGACAATAGTCAATAGTCAATAGTCTTCCTTGTCCCCCCACCCCCTGCACACTTCGACTTCTCTGCGAGACGCTACGCGCTAAGCGAAGCTATGCCGCAGGCTTTACGCTCAGTGTGCGCCCTGTTTTCTGCCCTGTAAGTAACAAATCGGTAATAAATTACACGTTTCTTGATAACAAGGCTTATTATATAAGGCCGTTGGGTCGTCAAGGAGGTTGTGCATCACAAGATTAAAAGATTTTGGCGGAAATTTGCGGAATCTGATTTTTTCTTGTGTTTTTATGTCATGTCCCAACATCAAAATATTTTGAGATGCTACTGTCCCCGATCAACAGAACTATCCTAAAAAATAGAGTAGAAAGTTTTCTAAATTAGAAAAATAGGGACAAGCAACATAAATTAATTTTTCTGCTCCTTTGTCTGCCATCAGTTAGTTAAAAAAGGAGAATATCTCGGATGGCTCGAAATAAGAAGAAATCTACTAGTTTTAACTGTAAACATCCAGGCTACTCTAGATGCCCTATCTGTTGTATTATTCCCCCACATATGCTGGAAAATGTTGTCGTAAATGGTAACCCAGAACAGCGTAGTTGGGCTTTTCAAACATTAAATGTTTCCGCACAATTGCGCGGTAGAAGAAATATCATTGGTGCTGTCTCCTTTGCACCATCCCCAGGTGAAAAGCGCCGTACTATTTATGATGCTCAATTTTCAGAAAATTTACCTGGTAAATTAGTACGGGGTGAAGGCGACCCACCAAGCACTGATGAAGCTGTGAATGAAGCTTATGACTCTGCTGGTGCGACATACGACATGTTTTATGAGATATTCGATCGCAATTCTATTGATGACAAAGGACTGCGTTTAGATTCTACCGTTCATTACGGCATTAAATATGATAATGCCTTCTGGAATGGCGACCAAATGGTCTATGGTGATGGTGATGGCGAATTATTCCAACGCTTTACTAAATCGATAGATGTGATTGCCCATGAATTAACTCATGGCGTAACTCAATATGAAGCCGGTTTACAGTATTATGCTGAACCAGGGGCGCTGAATGAGTCATTTTCTGATGTATTTGGCGCGTTAGTTAAGCAGAAAAGTAAAAATCAAACAGCCGAGGAAGCCGACTGGATTATTGGCGAAGGACTTTTGACTCCGGCTGTCAATGGCGTGGGTATTCGTTCCCTGAAAGCACCAGGAACTGCATATGACGATCCAGTTCTAGGTAAAGATCCCCAACCGGCATATATGAAAGATAAATATACTGGTACGGAGGATAACGCCGGAGTGCATATTAATTCAGGTATTCCTAACCATGCTTTTTACCTAGCATCTGTGGAAATTGGCGGCTATGCTTGGGAAAAGGCTGGGAAAATTTGGTATATAACTTTGCGCGATCGCCTACGTGCTAATTCTAATTTTAAAACAGCTGCTAACACCACAATTAAAGTAGCTGGCGAACTGTACGGTAACAATAGTCAGGAACAAAAAGCTGTACAGAATGCTTGGCAAAAGGTAGGTGTAATCAAATAGCCAATGGTTAGGGGCTTCCAAGTAAAAAATATTTCATTGCTATTGTTGACTGTTGACTGTTGACTGTGAACTGTGAACTGTCAACCGTCAACCATCAACGAAATGAAGCTGTTGTTTATTGTTTGGGGTTCCTTTAGTACATGATGAAGTTTTCATCACTCATCATTCAGTATTCAGCATTTATACTAAGTTGTCCTTTGTTGTTACACTGGAAGATGACAGTTAAAATCTTCCAGTTTTTTTATTTCCCCTAAACAGGAAAGCGGAGAGTAAACAATGCGGATCTCCTTTGAACGCACAGGTGGCTTTGCGGGAATTAGTAAAAAAACAACCGTTGATACAGCTACTCTCCCACTAAACGAAGCCCAAGAATTACCAAGACTAGTGGAAGCGGCGGGTTTATTTAATTTACCAGAAAAAATTACTTCACCTAATCCCCAGAGCGATCGCTTTCAATATAAGTTGACAGTAGAAGACCAAGGTAAGCAACATACAGTTACCGTCAGCGAAGCAGCATTACCAGGAACTTTAAGACCCCTGATTGACTGGCTTAATCAAGTAGCAAAGCGTCCTTCTTGAGACAAAACAAAGACAGCAAAAAATAACAAATGACAAATTCTGAGCAGAGGTTTTCTCCACTCAGAATTTGTCATTATGACCAATGACTATTGTAAATTCGCAGGAATATTTTCTGGAACTACCCAATAATAAATAGTTTTACCATCAACAGTTAGTGTCTGTTCAGGTTTCCAATCACCCATATCAAAGGCGTGGGAAACAATCCGCGTACCGGGTTTGAGTTCTTTAAATAGTTTGGGGCGCAGTTTGAGGTTGACATCAGGTAGTAAGTAGAGTGTGACTACCGTGGCTTTACTCAAATCCGTGTTGAATAAATCTTGCTGGACAAACTTGACGCGATCTGTTACTCCAGCTTTTTGCGCATTTTGATTAGCTTCTGCAATCCGTTCTGGATTGATATCTATACCTACGCCTTGGGTACCGAATTTTTGAGCGGCGGTAACTACAATTCTGCCATCACCGCTACCAAGGTCGTAAAGCACATCATTTTTACCAACCTTTGCAACTTGTAGCATTGCATCTACCACAGGTTGTGGTGTTGGGACGTAGGGAACATCAGCAGGACGTTCTTGGGGTTGGGTGCTTGGTGTCTCGGTTTGCTGAACAGTCACCGCAGGTTGTTGGGTTTCTGTTTCTGAACTTTGCTGTTGAGCTGTACAACCAGTAATTCCCAAGCTGACAATACTAAACCCTGTAGTCAGTAAAAGCAGAATTTTGGACAAATTCATCACAATACTCCTGATTATTTTGGTATTCGCTATCTTGAATCAATTAAGCTCTACCTTGGCGGTAGTTATTCCATAGCAGTAGTGGTATTCCTGCTACCACAACGGCAACACCAACCCCTGCTCCTATGCCGGTATAAACTAAACTGGAGTAGAGCAGATAGGCGCAAACTGCACAAAAAAGTAAGGGCGTAAAAGGATACAAAGGTACGCGAAACGATCGCGGTATTTGGGGGTCGCGTTGTCGTAAAACCAACAGCGATATTCCTGAAAGTAGGAAGAAAAACCAAAAGACTGGGGCGGTGTAATCTACCATTGTTTCAAAGCCTTTGCGGGTTAGGGTACCCAAGATCACCAGCCCTAAGGCGATCGCACCTTGCAAAAGTAAAGCATAGCTAGGTGTGCTGGGTCTTTGTCGCCAATGTCCCATAAAACCAAACAGGGAAAAATCTTGACCCAAAGCGTAATTAGTCCGCGCCCCGGTGAAAATTGTGGCGTTGGTTGCCCCTAATGTACAAATGGCGATCAGTAGACTGACAAAAAAGGCTCCTGGCGCACCCCAAAGCGATCGCATCAAATCTGCGGCGACGGCTTCAGATTGAGCCATATTTGCTAATCCCAGACCTCGCAGGTAAGCCCAATTGATTAACAGGTAAATGGCGGTAATAATACCAATACTTAATAGCAGCGATCGCAAAATATTGCGTTTTCTATTTTGAATTTCTGCCGCAATATAGGCTGCTTCGTTCCATCCCCCGTAGGACAACAGCACAAACACCATTGCCAATCCCCAGTTACTTGAGGCTGTAGATTCTACAGGGACAGTGGTATCAGCTGTCGCAGTTAAGCCAATCAGTACCACCAGCAATAAACCTAAAATTTTTGCCGCACTGAGTAAATTTTGCGTCCACTTACCTTGTTGCAAACCGACAATATTCAAAGCTGTCAAAAGAGCGATCGCTACTGCTGCATAGATAGACGGTGAAAATCTACCTAGTCGCCATATCTGAGAAGCATAGTCACCAAAGACAAATGCCAACAGTGCAATAGAACCTGTTTGAATCACAGTCATTCGCGCCCAGGCGAATAAAAAAGCAACTCCCCGGCCAAAAGCTCGTTTCAAATAATAATAAACACCACCCACATCAGGATAAGTTGTTGCTAACTCTGCATAGCATAATGCTCCTACTAGAGACACTACACCACCTATTAGCCAAAACAGCAGCACAGCTTGATCGCTACCTGCATAATTCGCTACCAAAGCCGGAGTCTGAAAAATTCCTGCCCCGATGACAATTCCGACAATCAGCGCCACAGCATCTAGTAATGTTAGCGATTGCTTAGGCGCGGCTATTTCCGGTGATTTTAGCTGCCCAATTAAACTGTAGTTTTCACGTCTAGTCACTTGAACTCCCGATCGTTGTTGAGTAATCAATAGAGATTCTGCATTTGAGTTTTATTGTCTTGACCCCAACAGAATAATCCTCCTTTTTGATACTCAAGACTTGAAAAAGTACTCAGCATGAGAAAGACTAGAACATTTAATCATTTGTCAGGAATGTATTATGGTTCTAGTTTAAGTTACATTTCTGCTGACACAGATTTACTCAATTATTTGTGCAGCTTAAATCGACAATGTTTATATATAAGAGGATTTATTTTCATTTATACATCTATACAAAGATAGATAATTTGTTTATTTCTCTAGATAGAAAGAAATGCGATAATTTTTTCTTAATATTTTGTAATACACTATGATTTAAAATTATTGAATTGAGTAAAATTTTCATATTTTTCTCAGTGAAGCATTAAGAGAGCAAACAGCAAAATATTTTCTCAAGAAAGGAAACCAGCAGGTTAAGGTTTACGAAAATATTAATATAGTCAAAATACCCTTCTGCCTCTTGCTTGATCATTAGGACTAGCTGAAGTGCTACTTGATTCGATAATTAACCCAGAAGCCTTTAAAAAATAGGAATAAATCATCATCATTTCTTCTCTATCTTCTGATTGTAATATTTATCCCAACTGGTAGAAACAATTTGGATTTTTTCTAGATAAATTAAGGATAACCAGACAAGATTTCTGAAGAGTTTATGAATATTATTGCTTGGGTTATTTTAGGACTTTTAGCTGGTGCGATCGCGAAAGCAATTTATCCAGGTTATCAAGGTGGCGGCATTCTTTCGACAATGGTATTAGGTATTGTCGGTGCTTTCATTGGAGGAAGTCTTTATACACTTTTACAAACAGGAACGCTACAAATTACAGCTGCTGGTGCTGGTTTTAGTCTAACAGGTCTATTTATAGCTGTAATTGGTGCAATTATTGCTATTTACTTATGGGGACTATTGAGCAGAAGTAGTAGAGTTTAATCATCAATTCGTAATTCGTTAATTAGGAAAGATAAGTATTAAACTAAGTCTATTTTTCCAATAGTCAGCATTAATTGCGAATTACTTTGACCACATTATTGTTTCAGGAAGAATCAAAACATGTTTTTTCATAAAAAAGAACCGATTCATGCAGTAAACGTTAGTGATGCAAATCCTCGTTTTGCTCAGTTACTCCTCGAACAATTTGGTGGAGCCACAGGAGAACTTACAGCTGCTCTACAATACTGGGTGCAATCTTTCCATGTCGAAAATGCGGGCATTAAAGATATGCTGCAAGACATTGCCATTGAGGAGTTTAGCCATTTAGAAATGGTGGGTAAACTCATCGAAGCCCATACAAAAAATACGGATCAAACAGAGGCTTATAAGAGTACTCTCTTTGCTATCCGCGGAATCGGGCCGCACTTTTTAGATAGTCAAGGTAGCGCTTGGACTGCAAATTATCTTAATGAAGGTGGCGATGTAGTCCGCGATTTAAGAGCCAATATTGCAGCTGAAGCTGGGGCGCGTCAGACTTACGAAGAGTTGATTAAGTTAGCCACAGATGATGGTACTAAAAAAACATTAGTTCATCTGTTAACCAGAGAAATTTCTCATACCCAAATGTTTATGAAGGCGCTGGATTCTCTGGGTAAATTAACAGATCCCTTGTTTGGTAATATTCAGCCTGACGAAACTGTCGCTCTCTACTACAATTTATCTACAAATGGTAGTCAAGATGAGCGCGGCCCTTGGAATTCTGAACCCACATTTAAATATATTGCCGATCCGCTAAAACAACACTCCTAATAAACTGAAATAGGAGAGAAGATGAGCCAGTTAGAAGTTGATTCTCTGGCTCATTTTTCCGGAAAAATTAAAATTTAGACTATGGAGAATTAACTAGTGATTGTCAATGCTACACCCAATGGTTGGGAAATTATTTATCATCGGGCACATGCTTTATTAGCCGCGCAATTAGCGGGACAGTGGCGGCGCAAAAATGCTCCAGCCAGATTATATGAAACCTTAGCTGCAATTTCTCATCATGACGATTTAGAGAAAGAATGGGAAGAGGATATTGTCACTGAAGCGGGTGCGCCAATGGATTTCACCCTCAAACATTCAACTAATCTAGATAAAATTGATAAACTAGCAAAAAATGCACTCTATCGCGGTCGCTGGGTAGCTTTATTAATATCTAAGCATATCAGTCGTCTCTATGAAGGAAAACGCGGTCAAGGTGCAGAATTTGACCAATTTTTAGATGAGCAATTAGAGAATCAAAAGCGTTGGCGTCAGGAATTGGGAATTGAAAAAACATCTGTGGAAGCAGCTTATGCATTTATGCAATGGTGCGATCGCCTTTCCCTGATTCTCTGTCAACAAGAACTACCCGCCGATGAACGATGGTTAGAAATTAGCAAAGGGCCTGACGATCGGCGTTATGACATCATGTTACGTGGCGATTCTTTAGTAACTGTTAACCCTTGGCCTTTTGAGGATGAAAAATTTACAGTCAATATTGAAGCCTGCGATATTACTCAATTGAAATTCAAAGACAGCACTGAACTTTCCCAAGCACTCCAAGAAGCACCCATTAAAATATTGGAATGGACGTTTGTGAAGAGTTAGTTATTTAGTTAACTGTTGACTGTTGACTGTTGACTGTTGACTGTTGACTGTTGACATTTTTATCGCTTAATTGGGTAATACACATTGCAATTCCTTTTTCGTAATAAGCGGCTTCATTAATGAAGACGGGATACACAGTTGCTTCCCCTTCATAATTAATTTCTTTACCGTCAAAAGTTAAAAACATCGGCTCTCCCGGATGCAGGGGTTGATAATCCTGAAATTGCAATTGTGGATGAATCATCGCTTGAATTTCTCCTAACTCATTTCTGGGATAGTCGATTGTTTCAATGCTGTGATAAACGTTGATAGTATCTTTTACAGGCGGTGTTTTTCCCTGATTATAGCTTTCTAAATAATCTAAAATAGCGTGAATGATCGCTTCAGTTTCTTGAAATAAAGTTGCATCCAACACATTTTGCGCAACTGCGCCAACTTCCAAGGTACAGCCAAATTCACAAATTGAATCTAAGTGCGGTCTCACCTGTTTTTGGCTGGTAGAGTAAAGTATTTTTACTTTGGGATTTATAGATGTCAAATAAGCCGCTAAACTCAGATTTAATAAATTCTCATTGCCTAAAATAATAGACAGCCCCATATTGGCTGTAGAACTATGTAAATCAATCACAAAATCTGCTGGCTGACTACCTTGTAAGCCAAAGGTTTGATAAATTATTTTTGCTTGTTGTGCTTCATAACTAGTCAAATCAGGATTTGCTAAATCTTGGCGATGAAAACAGCGATTTAAGTCTGTATCCACATATCTTTTACCGATCGCACAGGCTTGAGGATTAGCAATCAGTGTCAAACTTTCAAAACTTGGGCGCTGAATTAAATGAGGCGATCGCTCAAATTTTTTGACTAGATAAATTCCTGTGACTTCATTTCCGTGAGTTCCACCTACGATCGCGACACGCTTGATTTTGCTCATAGTTCCTGTGATTACCCCGATAACCTGACAAGTTTCTGGGATGAATCTTGCTCAATAGTCTCTATTTGTCAATATAAGGGAAAGCAACTATATTTAGGATATTTTTTGCACAAGTACACTATATATAAAACATATAGTAAGAAATATAGTAGTTCGAGCAAGCGATGGAACTTCGACATTTGCGCTACTTTATTGCTGTGGCTGAAGAAAAAAACTTTAGCTACGCAGCTCAACGTCTGCATATTGCGCAACCTCCCCTCAGCCAACAGATTAGCGCTCTCGAAGCCGAAATTGGTGTGAAATTGTTCGATCGTAAAAAGCGTCCTCTACAACTGACATCCGCAGGACAAGTATTTTTAGCAGAAGCAAGATTGGTCATAAATCAACTCGAACAAGCCATTTTTCAAACACAAAGGGCTAGTCGCGGCGAAATTGGCGAATTAATTGTTGGTACTAATAGTTCTATTGCTAATAGTGTCCTTCCGGAAATGCTACGCACATTTCGCGATCGCTTTCCCCATGTCAAATTGGTATTGCGCGAACTCACCGCTGCTGAACAGATTCAAGAATTACTCAATCGCCGTCTGGATTTAGGATTTGACCGCTTACCCGATTCCCATCAACCAGATTCTCACTTGAGTTATTTACCTATTGTACGCGAGTCTTTGGTGATTGCCTTACCAGCCACCCATCCCCTCACCAACCTAGCCGAAATTCCTTTAGCTGCAATGGCTGATGAACCGTTTGTTTTACCTTCTCCGGAAATCGTTCCTTCCTACACGGAAATTATTAACCTCTGTCAACAAGCTGGTTTTTTTCCCAAAGTAGTTCAAGAAGCAACTTGGACAATTACCGTTCTCAGCTTAGTCGCTGGTGGTATGGGGGTAGCACTCTTACCTAGCAATGTCCAAAATCTTCAGCGTACAGGTGTTGTTTATCGCCCAATTAAAGGTGCAAATTTCTCGCGGGAGATTGTAGTTGTGTGGCGACAAGAAGATTCATCTGTGGTTTTGCAGGAATTTCTCAAGGTAATTCGCGAGTTAACCCACTATCCACTGTGAAAATAAATTATTGTGTATAAATGAAACAAAAAACATCTGGGAGTGTTGCCGTGTTTCCACCCCAGATGTTTTTCGTTTTAACTTGCTCCTCACACACAAATAAACAATATCACCTGTTTCATGAATAATCGGTGTTCTAGATCACAATTTCCGAAAATCTTAAACCTTGGTGACAATGGCTACCTAATTTGTCGATGTGCTTGTAATTTTGTGCAGTTTTTCAGATCTAGGATTTTTTTTCTAACTCACAAATGAGTCCTGTAACTGTCATAGACGAAATGCATAATTTAATACTAAAATTAAAACAAAAAATCAGTATTTGCCAGTAAGACAGGGGTAATAAATCAAAGTACGTTAAGAAACATGAATCAGCTGGCAACACTGACCCATGACAAACGTCAATAAACCACCCTATTTAGATAAATATTAATGATGATTTTAGGTTACAAATATTTCACTGCGGCTTGTACTGCAATTTTGTTAGCTAGCACTAACAGTTTACCGGATGCAGCTATAGCCACTGTCAACCATCAAACTCAAGAAATTGCTCAAAACCAAGTTCAAAAAACTAGTTTGCAACCAAATGCAGTTTTTAGACCAATTCTTGCCAAACTCAAGCAAAAAACCAGAATTGGGATATTATTACCCAAGTTTGTTCCTGAGTCGGATGAAGGAACTCCTATTTACGCTATTTTAGAAAAAGCGACAAGAAATCAATACGAAATTTTACTAGGATTTAGTCCCGATTGTACTGGTGGAACTGCTTGCCGGCTAGGTGTAGTGACTGCGGAAGCTGTAACCCGCAAAACTCCGCGTTTAACTGGTAAACCTGTGGCTTTAGCGAAGAAAATTACAGGTTATTTTGTGGATTATAGTTGTGGTGCTAATTGCTCGGATGCTACCTTAACTTGGCGACAACGGGGAGTGCAATATACTGTGGGATTAAAAGCAGGCGATCGCGCTTCATTGATTAAAATGGCTAATTCTGCAATTAATCCTTAAAAACTTGATGCAGTTGTCCAGCGGTTTGTTGGTGTAGATTTTAATATCTGTAGGATGGACAATGCCGAACTAGCTAGAAAATAGCTTCTTTTTCAGCTTTGAATTTTATCAGCTTGGCGACAGCTGGCGGCGGGTTGCGTCGTTGTTCTTCTTGCATTTTATGACTCCACTCTAACCAATCAGTCAAGTAAGCGCTGACTGCTTCTTTATTATGCAGGTAATAAAGAATAGTTGCATATACCTGCTCTAAAGTTACTGAAGGATAGCTTTCGGCAATTTCTTCTGGTGTGCGACTGTGGTGGATAAATTGATAAAGAATAGTTTCAATACCTACTCTTGTACCTTTGAGTCGAATATCATCAGGACGCTGAAAATCAAAATAATCTTCAAGTAGCATAATTTATCTGATTATCTAACAACTAATGATAATTTTACAAAATTTTGAAATATCTCTAGAACATGTGTGAAAAATTTCATTAGTGCTAAAGAAATAAGTTTTAGTTTGGAAAACATCTTCATATCTGTCAACATTTCCTAGCAAAACCCAGATATGATGGGCAATGCTCACTCTAGGTATTTATTGAAAATAAAATATTCATCCGATAACATTTATTCCGCCAAACATGATATAAGTTAAGACTGCTATATTCACGCTAGTACAATTGTTCAACTTGCAGAGTCTGCTTCCTTACGGGAATAGCAATGGTGAAAGATTGCGTAAAACTATACCAATTGATTAACAATGCTGCTAAACTCTCCTGACTGTTCTGGGAATGGAGAAATCCTAAATTCTCTAGCGGAATTAGTAGACAATCTAAATTTCCTTGCTACACTTTTACTTCATTAGCCTAGCAGCATAGCGCCTATGGTTCATGTCAAGCGCGTCGAACTTACCAACTTTAAGTCTTTTGGCGGTACCACCCAAGTTCCTTTACTGGGGGGGTTTACTGTCATATCTGGGCCTAATGGTTCTGGTAAATCGAATATTCTCGATGCGCTGCTGTTTTGTCTGGGATTGGCTAGTTCTAAAGGAATGCGTGCCGATCGCTTACCGGATTTGGTGAATAATACTCAAACGGCGAAAAGTCGCGCGACTGTGGAAGCTAGCGTGACGGTGACTTTTGATATTAGTGATGCGGTTTCGATTAATGATACTCAAGCGTCAACTCACGACAGTTTAGAGGAAGTAGAAGTTGTAGAAGTTGAGGAAATCGAGGAAACTGAAGAAACCGTAGAAAATAAGGCAAATTCTAAGCTTCCCAATCCAGAAACATCAAATGAGTGGAGTGTCACCAGAAAGCTGCGGGTGACTTATCAAGGAACTTATACATCGAATTACTATATTAATGGTGCTTCTTGCACGCTGACGGAATTACATGAAGCTTTAGAAACCCTGCGGATTTATCCTGAAGGTTATAACGTCGTACTGCAAGGGGACGTTACCAGTATTATCTCGATGAACGCCAGAGAACGGCGCGAAATTATTGACGAATTAGCGGGTGTAGCAGCGTTTGATCGCAAAATTCACCAAGCGAAGGCGACTTTAGATGAGGTAAAGGAAAAGGAAGATAGTTGTCGGATTATTGAAACTGAATTAACTGTACAACGCGATCGCCTGTCGCAAGACCGCGCCAAAGCGGAGAAATATCAAAAACTCCGCGCGGAATATTTAGCAAAGCAATCTTGGGAAGCAGTTTTATCTTGGCGTTCCCTCCAAGCACAGCAAGAAAAATTAGCTAACCAAATTCAAAGTGGCGATCGCAAATCCACAGAACTTTCTACAGAACTCACCGCCCTAAATACTACAATTGAGCAAACTACTGTTGAATTAGATCAACTCAACGCCCATGTAAAAGCTTTGGGTGAAGAGGAATTATTAGCAGTACAATCTACCCTAGCTACCCAAGAAGCCGAACACAAACAACTCCAGCGTCAGCGCAGCGAATTAGAAACTGCAATTCAAGAAATCACGAAACGCCAAGCGCAAAGTCAGCAAGAAATTCAACAACATCAGCGTTCCCTCGAACAAATAGCAGAAACTCAGGTTGTGGAAAAGCAATCGATTGTTTACTGTCAGCAACAACGGGATGAGACGCAACAAGCTTTAGAAACTTCTCGCCAAGCAGCAACGGAAATCGCTTCCGCTTCCGAAGCTTGGGTACAACAACAAACGGCGTTAAACCATCAAATTGAAACGCTGCTGCAAACTCTCGAACCCCAACGCACCGAACAAGCGACGCTGAGAGAACGGAACGATCAGTTACAGCAGCAAATTCAAGAACAAACTCAATTAGTTACTAGTTTAGAACCGGAATTAGCGACAAAACAAGCTGAATGCAGTCGTTTAGAAACAGAATTTAACAGTTCTAGCGAACCGATTCAAAATCTCGCGCAAAATCTCGCTGCGACAGAACAAGAACTGCAAATTCAACAAGATACCCAAAAGCGATTATTACAAGAACAGCGAGAAAAACAGCGCCAGTTAGATAAATTAGAAGCACAAGCGCAAGCACAGCAGGAAATTCAAGGAACCCAAGCCAGTAAGGTGATTTTACAATCGGGAATGCCTGGTTTATGTGGCTTAGTGGTACAGTTAGGCAGAGTTGAACCCCGCTATCAACTAGCTTTAGAAATTGCGGCTGGCGGCAGATTGGGACATATAGTAGTAGAAGATGACGGTGTTGCGGCTGCGGGAATTGAACTGTTAAAGCAGAAACGCGCCGGCAGAGCGACATTTTTACCGTTAAATAAAATTAATCCGCCGAGATTTACCCAAGATGCTACTCTCCGATTAGCTAGCGGTTTTGTTAACTATGCGGTGAACTTAGTAGAATGCGATCGCCGTTATAAAGATGTCTTTAGTTATGTCTTTGGTAACACTGTTATCTTCTCCACCTTAGAACAAGCGCGGAAAAACCTCGGCTTATACCGGATTGTCACCCTAGACGGGGAATTATTAGAAACTAGTGGCGCGATGACTGGTGGTAGTAACACCCAGCGTTCATCTTTGCGGTTTGGGAACAGCGAAGCAGCAGAACCGGAAGAAGTCGCCGCATTACGCAGACGTTTAGGGGAAATTGAGAAGGTTTTAGAACGGTGTGGTGAAGCGATTTCTACTCTCGCAACCAAAGCTAAAACTTTATCACAGCAAGTCACAGAAGCGCGTCAAGCCAGAAGAGAACAGCAAATTCAATTAGAACAGCTGCAAAAAGAAATTAAAACCTTAACAGCGCAGTTAGAAAACACGCGATCGCAATTAGCCCAAAATAGCGAAAAATTTGCCACAGCACAATCCCGCTTGGAAGTTTTGGATCGGGAATTACCAGGACAAGAAACTCAATTGCAACAATTGCGACAAACATTAGCAGAGTTGGAAGCCTCCCAAACCCCTAGCGAATGGCAACAAATCCAAGCCACAATTAAAAACCAAGAGCAACAATTACAACAAAGAGAAACAGCTTTACGGGAAGCAGAACAAAGATTAAGAAATTTAGAAAATCAACAGCAACGCTTACAAGAGAAAATCCAAGAAGCGGAAGAACGGATTACCCAGTACCAGCAAGAGCAAGAAACCCAGCAAAATCAACTCGCAACCATTACAACTCAACATAGCGCCCTCAGCAGCCAAATTGCCGAAATTCGCGCCAAATTGAGCGAGATGGAACAGAATTTAGGGGAAGAAAAACAAAAACGCGATCGCACCGAACAAGAACTGCGATCGCATCTCCTGCGGCAACAACAATTAGAATGGGAACTAGAAAAACTCCAAGAAACCCTCACCGCCAGGCGCGAGGAATTAGTTAACGTCAGAGAACAACTGCAAACCTTAGCGCCAGAATTACCCGATCCACTGCCAGAAGTACCAGATCAAGTAGACTTAGAAGAATTGCAGAAAGAATTGCGATCGCTTGCCAAACGTTTGCAAGCAATGGAACCAGTCAATATGCTGGCCTTAGAAGAATACGAACGTACCCAAAACCGTCTGCAAGAACTGACGCAAAAGCTGGAAACCCTTGAAGGAGAGCGCACCGAATTACTTTTACGCATTGAAAACTTTACTACATTACGCCAACGCGCCTTTAAAGAAGCCTTCGACGCAGTTAACGAAAACTTCCAATCAATTTTCGCCACCCTTTCCGAAGGCGACGGTTATTTACAACTAGACGACCCCGAAGATCCTTTTAGTAGCGGCTTAAACTTAGTTGCTCACCCCAAAGGTAAACCAGTACAGCGATTAGCTTCCATGTCTGGGGGTGAAAAATCCCTCACAGCCTTAAGCTTTATCTTTTCTTTGCAACGCTATCGCCCCTCCCCCTTCTACGCCTTCGACGAAGTTGATATGTTTTTGGATGGGGCAAACGTAGAACGATTAGCTAAAATGATTAAACAACAGGCTAAACAAGCACAATTTATAGTTGTGAGTTTGCGCCGCCCGATGATAGAATCAGCCGAACGCACAATAGGCGTTACTCAAGCACGGGGAGCTTACACCCAAGTTTTGGGAATTAAATTGCAAGCCGACCATACATCTGCTTGAGTTTTTGTTAATAATAGTGTATAGATTAACCGGATTCGAGATCAGGACTCGGTATAGAATGACCTCTGAACAGATAATTAGGCGTTCCGACATATTAAATACCCAGGTGATTACCCGCGACAACGGTAAGCGAGTAGGTATCGTTAGTCAAGTCTGGGTGGATATTGACCAACGAGAGGTTGTGGCTCTTGGCTTGAGAGACAGCCTGATCTCTATTTCTGGTATACCACGCAACATGTACCTGAGCAGTATCAGCCAGATTGGGGATGTCATCCTGGTAGATAACGAGGACGTAATCGAAGATATTGAAATTGAAACCTTAAGTAACCTGATTAACTGGGAAGTAATTACAGAAACAGGTGAAGTATTAGGAAGAGTGCGCGGCTTTAAATTCAACGGTGAAAATGGCAAATTGCACTCCATCGTCATCGCTTCTTTGGGATTACCCCAAATTCCCGAACAAGTGCTAAGTACCTACGAACTTTCAATTGATGAAGTCGTCAGCACAGGGCCCAGTAGATTGATTGTCTTTGAAGGTGCAGAAGAACGAACCACCCAATTATCAGTTGGCGTCCTTGAACGTCTGGGTATTGGTAAAGCACCTTGGGAAAGAGATGCTGATGAAGAATACTACGCCGCACCGCGTACCGTCGCCCCTGGAAATCAACTACCAAGTGGTGTACCATTACAGCCACCCAAGCCAAAAGTTCGCACACCCGAACCCGTAGCTAGAGAAGAATGGGATGAAGATTATATTGAAGAAGAAAGACCCCAGCGCCAAGTAATGCAAGCGCGTCAGTACGAATCGATTCAATACGAAGAAGATGACGAAGAAGACAACTGGAGTGAAGCGACAGATAAAGACAGGTATGAACAACCTGCTAAATTTGAAGCCCAACCCTACAAAAAGCAATATGTCGATGAATACGACGATTACGACGATGTCGAAGGCGATGCTTGGGAAGATGAACCAAAACCCGTGAACATTCCCAAGAAGGTGAAAGAGAAACAGCCAGAATACGAAGAAGAAGGATATTAAATTAATTCGTAATTCGTAATACTTCAACTTCGTTCAGTACAAGTTCTTAATTCGTAATTAAGTTTAAGTTTAAGCCTCTCCTCGCACACGAGGAGGGGTTTAATTTTTTGACGGTTGACGGTTGACTGTTGACTGTTGACTGTTGACTGTTGGTGATATGTTGTTATACCAATTTGAAAAAAGAAGACAACAGATGGCAGTGCCATGCCCTCTAGAGTATTAATAAAAAAGATAAGTCACCACACAAGTTGCGTTGGTAACCACACAAGTTAGTGTCGTTATCACACAAGTTGCGTTGGTAACCACACAAGTTAGTGTCGTTACCACACGAGTTGTGTCGTTACCAGTCAACAGTCAACAACCCTCACGATTGATTGTACAACAGAGAATATAGTGGTTTAAGAATGATTTCCAATTGTCATGGCTTTTGCAATCAATAGTTTCTAGCTGTTAACTGAGATATCAACCGCGATCGCCTTTCTGTTGCTAAATTAACTAAGGAGAATCAAAAATCACAGCTAGGTGCAATCAACAATGGTATCTACTTCTACATCATTCTCGGATATTAAAAACCATTGGGCACGCTTATTTATTGAAGCTTTATCAGCGCGTCGGATTTTAAGTGGCTATCCAAACGGGACTTTTCGCCCAGATAATTCAGTAACTCGTGCGGAATTTGCTGCCATTATTAAGAAAGTATTTACAGTACCGCAAAAGCGCCAATATGTGCCTTTTACTGATGTCCCTACTAGCCACTGGGCTTTTAGTGCTATTGAACAATCTTATGAAACAGCATTTATCAGTGGCTATCCCGATCGCACTTTTCGCCCTAATAATAGAATTGCCAGGGGCGATGTCTTTGTTGCTATAGTTAATGGTTTGGATATTGGCGCTAAAATCAAACCTGATTTGGTAAATAAGCTGTCCCAATTTTATCAAGATGCCAATGCGATCGCTGGCTATGCAAAAAATCAAGCAGCTATTGCTACTAGTGTCGGTTTAGTAGCCAGCTATCCCAATATTAAATTACTCAACCCCAATATTGCGGCAACTCGTGCCGATGTTGCTGTCATAGTTTATCAAGCTTTAGTTTACCTAGGGCAAGCAGATAAAATTACCTCTGCTTATTTAGTCAACCCACCCACGCCAATACCTTCATCAACACCAACGCCAACACCAACACCCACCCCAACACCAACACCCAACCCAACACCAACACCAACCCCAACACCAATACCAACACCAACACCAACGCCAACCCCAACACCAATACCAACACCAACCCCAACGCCTACACCCCCAACACCAACGCCAACCCCAACACCAGCAAATACGGTAAGGGTAAATCATCAACGAGAATTTCGCGGTGTGTGGGTAACCGCAGTTTGGAATAGTAATTGGCCTTCTAAAGCTGGATTACCGACTGAACAACAAAAATCAGAATTAGTAGGAATAATCAAACGATTACAGCAACTCAACTTTAATGCGGTGATTTTGCAGGTACGTCCAGAAGGGGATGCGCTATATGCTTCGTCATTAGAACCTTGGAGTGCTTGGCTAACAGGAACTCAAGGAAAAGCACCAGATCCATTTTATGACCCCTTAGAGTTTGCGATCGCCGAATGCCACAAACGTAACATTGAAGTTCACGCTTGGTTCAATCCCTATCGCGCTAAAACCTCAATTAGACAAGGAACAAACGTCATTCCCCACATAGCTGTCACCAATCCCCAAGTTGTTTATCAATGGGGTAATCAGCTATGGATGGACCCGGGAGTGCAAATAGTCCAAGATAGAGCTTATAACGTCATTCTCGATGTTGTTCGCCGTTATGATATTGATGCCGTTCACTTAGATGATTATTTTTATCCTTATCCCATATCCGGTCAAAATTTCCCCGATAGCAAAACCTATGAAACTTATAGACAAGCTGGCGGCGGATTGAGTATCGGTGACTGGCGCAGAGAAAACGTCAACCTCATGGTGGTGCGTCTAGCTGAAGGAATTAAAGCTGCCAAGTCCCATGTTAAATTTGGTATTAGTCCTTTCGGTATTTACCGACCCGGACAACCAGCAGGAATTACCGGCTTAGATGCCTATGATGTCCTTTATGCTGATGCCAAAAAATGGCTAGAACAAGGTTGGATTGATTACATTGCACCCCAACTCTACTGGCGTACCGACCAAGCACAACAAAGTTATTCTGCCTTACTCCGGTGGTGGACACAAGTAAACACCAAGCAAAAACACGTTTATGCTGGTAACAATTTAACCGAACCCAGTAACAAGAGTCGGGAAAGTGGAGAGATTGAAAAGCAAGTAATATTTAGCCGTAGCCAAGCCGGACAGTTGTCCTTAGGAAACATCTTCTTTAATCTCGATGTATTAATGCAAAACAGTCAAGGCATCGCTGATAAATTCCAAACTCAGCTTTATACCAAACCTGCCGTACCGCCAATTATGCCTTGGCGCGATACCACACCACCAGCACCCCCCACCGCACTGCAATATGTAAATGGCAGACTCAATTGGCAACTAGGCGATAATCAACCAGTTCGTTCTTGGGTGCTTTATCGGCAAACAGGAGATAATTGGGAAATTCAGCGAATTTTATCTGCGGGTACAACCTTTGCCACAGTAGGGCCGGGTACTTATGCAGTCTCCGCTGTTAATAGGTTAGCAAATGAGAGTTTAGGTGTGGTAATTACGGTTAGTTAGTTGTCAGTTGACGGTTGTTAGTTGTCAGTTGTCAGTTGACGGTTGACTGCTTGTATTAACAAATGACAATTGACAAAATTTGGGTGATAAATAATCAAAAACGTAGGGGCACAACAATGTTGTGCCCTGAAGATCATTGACAATTTAATGCCTCTATTTGATGCAATTAAAAAGCCTTATACAATGTGTGGCTTAACGTTTAATAGTTTGAGCAGATTGATTAAACAACAAATCCCGTGACTTCTCAATATCTAATGCCTGATTTTTAAATTCCTCCGCCTTTTCATAAGCGCGAATTGTTGCCGGACGTGCCTTAATTGCCTCAAACCAACGCTTTAAATTCGGAAAATCTTCTAAGTTTTGACCTTGATGTTCATAAGGCACAATCCAAGGATAAGCAGCAATATCAGCAATCGAATAATCGCCCGCCACAAATTCTCTATCTGCCAATCTTTTATCTAAAACTGCATACAATCGCCCTGTTTCTTTGACATAACGATTAATAGCATAGTCAATTTTTTCTGGTGCATATTGGCTAAAATGATGGTTCTGTCCAGCCATTGGCCCTAAACCGCCCATTTGCCAAAATAACCACTGTAAAACCTCAACTCGTTGGTGCAAATCTTGAGGAATTAACTTTCCAGTTTTTTCTGCTAAATACAGCAGAATTGCACCGGACTCAAAAACAGAAATTGGCGCACCACCATTTGCAGGTTCACGATCAACAATTGCCGGAATTCGATTATTAGGTGAAATCTGCAAAAACTCCGGCTTAAATTGGTCACCAGCACCAATATTTATTGGAATAATATTGTAAGCAAGCCCAACTTCTTCCAAGAAAATTGTGATTTTATGACCGTTGGGAGTTGTCCAATAATATAAGTCGATCATGGTAGATTCTCCTGATTTTGGATATTGGGCATTGGGCATTGGGCATTGGGCATTGGGCAATAGTTATTTATCTCCCTCATCTACCTTGTCTCCCTTCTGCCATCTACCGGGCACTGAGCGAAGCCGAAGTGCTGCTTTAATTAAAAACGCTCAACCCAAGGACGTAATTCTACTTCCCATGTCCAAGCGCTGCGGGGTTGATTTAAAATGCTGAGATAAGTTTGGGCGATCGCATCCGGATCGAGAGTACTATCTGGATTATCTGTTGGATCTTGGCGTTCTGCGGCACGAATTACACCATCAATGACAAAATGCGCTACGTGAATATTCTTGGGTGCTAATTCCCGCGCAATGCTTTGAGCTAAACCCCTCAGGGCAAATTTACCCATTGCAAATGGTGCAGATTGCGGATAACCCTTTATACTCGCGGAAGCTCCAGTAAAAAATATCGCCCCACCTCCCTGCTGTAACATTCTTTTAGCAGCAGCTTGGGCAACAATAAACCCTCCATAAGCAGTAACTTCTAAAGTTTTAGCAACTTCCCTCGGATCGAGTTCAATTAAAGGCCCTCGTACTCGAAAGCTGGGATTGTATACTACAACTGTCGGGGTACCAAGTTGATTTTCGACATCGCTAAATAATTGGTTTACTTCCTCTGGTTTTGTTGCATCAGCCGCAAAGCTAACTGCACCAATCTCACTACTGAGCTGAGTCAGTTTCTCAATGCTACGAGCAGCTAAGGCAATTTTCAGCCCTGATTGGGCAAATAAACGGGCAATAGAGGCGCTTAATCCATTACCTGCTCCAACTATCAAAGCTGTTTTTGGCAAAGCTATTTTTGGCATAGGTGCAATTTTCCTTGACGATAAAAAATCTGATGAGCTAGGGAAAATGTTAAACCTGCAATCAGCCAGCTATCTTGAAGCAAACGACGCGCCAAAAAACAAAGGATTGTTGACTGTTGACCCTTCGGCTTCGCTCAGGGTCAACTTTATTATCGCTAAGAATTAAGCTTGATAAGTGTTACCAATTGTGTCTACAAACACGTTAGTAGACAATGGTAAGCGACCGGGATTGAGGCGTGGTTCTGCGGCATAGCCAACAGGTACAATAACTGCGATCGCTAAATCTGGATCGTCAGCTGCACCAATCACCGCTTTCACTTGATCCTCAATCCAACCATTCATAAAACAGGTGGATAATCCTAAGCTTTCGGCTGCAAGTACTAAATGGGTAGCTGCAATGATTGCATCTTTAATCGCATATTCGCGTCGCTTGTCTCCTAAACCAGCTTGGAATTGGGGTATAGCATTTTTAAAATAATTGACTGTACCCTCATTCCAAGCGCCAGTTTTCAGTGCTTCTTCATAAATGGGTGTTAAGTCTTTTTCTCCAGCATAAGGATCGGCTGCAAATACAAATGTCACGGGTGCTTGAACAATTTGTTGTTGATTCCAAGATGCTGCTGATAATGCTGCTTTTTGCGCTTCATCTTGCACCAAAATAATTTGCCAACCTTGCATATTAAAACTGCTAGGTGCGGCTACTGTTAAGTCTACTAGTTGCTTGAGCAGTTCTGGAGCTATGGGATCTGATTTAAAAGTTTTGATAGAACGACGCTGAAGAATAGCGGTAGGTACATCTAGGATTTGAGTAGGTGCGATCGCGCTCATGAGATTCTCCTGATTGTTGAAATTCTGACGCTGTGATAGCGATTCTGATTATCGGACTAAATACTTTCTTAGTGTAAAAGGTTGCTACTCACTACGCCAGAACAATTATAAATTCACTGCTGGTTCGCTAGCAGGCGACCAAAACGGATAATCTGTATATCCCTGTTCCCCGCCACCATAGAAGGTTTTTGGATTTGGCTGATTCAAAGGAGCATTTAAAGCCAAGCGTCGCGGTAAATCGGGATTAGCAATAAATAAAATGCCAAAAGCGACTAAATCAGCTTGTTGATTCGCCAAAACAGCATTACCTGTTTCCGCCGTATAACCACCACAGACAATCAGTGTACCTGTATACCTTTCCCGAATATAATTAGTCGGTATTGGTGTTCCCCCATATCTGATATCTGCGTCTGTATACTCAGTAATATGCAGATAAGCTAAATCAAATTGATTCAATACTTGTGCAGTATAACCAAAAGTTTCAAAAGGATGAGAGTCACGCATATCGTTAAATGTCCCGCTAGGGGAAAGGCGAACTCCTACCCGTTTACTATCCCAAACGCTAGTAACTGCTTCTACAATTTCTTGTAAAAAGCGGACGCGGTTCTCAATACTACCCCCATATTCATCTGTTCGTTGGTTCGTACCATCCCGGAGAAACTGGTCAATTAAATAACCATTAGCTCCGTGAATTTCTACACCATCAAACCCCGCAGCTAGAGCATTTACTGCTGCTTGACGGTACTGCTCTACAATTCCTGGAATTTCAGAAGTTTCTAAAGCCCGGGGAGTCACAAAAGGTTTGAATCCTTCATTTGTGAATGCTTGACCTTGAGGTGTAATAGCAGAAGGTGCTATAGGTAATACCCCATTTGGCAGCAAGTCGGGGTGAGAAATCCTGCCTACGTGCCACAGTTGCAGAAAAATTCTCCCTCCCTGCTGATGTACAGCATCCGTTACCAACTTCCAACCCGCCACCTGTTCTGGTGAATGAATACCTGGCGTATTCGGATACCCTTGTCCTTCGGGTGAAATTTGAGTTGCTTCTGCAATAATTAATCCAGCAGAAGCACGTTGCTCATAGTATGTAGCATTTAATGAATGGGGTACATTACCCTCACTGGCTCGTTGCCTAGTTAAGGGAGCCATAACTATCCGATTGGGCAGTTCTAAATCACCCAACTGGTAAGGAGAGAACAAGTTGATATTATTATTCATTGCTCAAATTTTCAGTATAAACAATCGCCCATAGCTTGGGAAGGCAAGGGGGCAGGGAGCAGGGAGCAGGGGGAAGAAAAAATGAATTTTGCCCAATGCCCAATGCCCCATGCCCAACTCTAGACTGTTAACTTTAAGAAATATACTGTGCTAAAGTTTTAGCCAAAGTGGTTTTGGGCACGGCACCCACAACCGTATCGACTTGTCGGCCTCCCTTAAATACCATTAACGTAGGGATACTCCGAATACCATAATGGCTGGCGACGGTAGGATTTTGATCTGTGTTCAGTTTCACTACTTTCACCTGGCCATCGTATTCGGTAGCTACCTCATCGACAACCGGAGCTACCATTCTGCAAGGGCCACACCAAGGTGCCCAAAAGTCTACTAGGACGGGAACTTGGCTTTCTAGAACTTCTTGCTTAAATGTTGCTTCCGTGACACTTGTAACGGATGACATAATTGTCCTCCTGATTTAATTCTATTATTCGATAATATCGAATAAGTAAAATATAAGCGATTTTATGAGATAGTGCAACTATGAGATTTTTGTATCATCCAGACCGAAAAGATATTACATTAGCGGGAGTGCTATACGCCTTAGGCGATCCGGTAAGGCTAGAAATTGTCCGACTGTTAGCTACCAAGGGCGAGCAATGCTGTGCGGGGTTTGATTTTGCGATCGCCAAATCAACAATGTCCAATCATTTTAAGATTTTACGGGAGTCAGGGGTAGTACTGACCCATAAAGAAGGAACACAGCACATCAACAAATTGCGGCGTGAAGATTTAGAAGCCCTATTCCCCGGATTGTTAAATGCAGTTTTGCAATCAGCTCAACCATTAAATATTTGTGCTACAGCCGATAAGCAGGTATTGGGGCATAGGGCATAGGGCATAGGGCATGGGGCAGGGAGCATGGGAAGATGAGGCATCAGGAAAACAACTGACAACACTTCGGGTGAGCTTCAGTGCATCGCTGACAACTGACAACTGACTATTAACCAACTTGTGGTGGTTGAAAGTAATAAATATCACTAATTACTTGCACCCAGCCATCGGATAAGGATTCGAGAATGCGATCGCCTTTTTCTTTGGTTGCGGTTGTTGCATCACCAATAACCCCACTTTTACTGATATCTTTTGTGACCCAAGCTACAGGTAATTGACCTTCCCAACTCAGCAATGTACTTTGTGGTTGTTCTGGTGGATACTCTGCTACAACTTTATCGAGTTTTACTTGTTCCGGTAAAAGTGCCAACATCAAACTGGTTTCCGCATCACCGGCGTGCATACCTAACTTAGCTTCCTTGGGAGTTAGCAATTCTTTGGTAATATTAGGTGCACGCCAGGTAAATAACGGAAATACCGAAAAATTACCATATTTAACATGTAAATCTCGCGCGGCCATTTGCATGACTTGCGGTTGTCCGCCATGAGAGTTCATCAACACTAATTTTCTAAACCCAGCCCGGTAAATACTCTCTCCCACTTCCATAATTGTGGCTGTGAGAGTTTCCGTACTCAAAGTAATGGTGCCGGGAAAGTGCCAATGTTCGTTAGATTTACCATAGTTAATACTGGGTAAAGCATAAGTAGGAATACTAGAATCAAGTTTTGTCAAAGCTTTCCCCAACACCCCAACACCAATAGCAGCATCAACAATTAGCGGTAGATGGGGGCCATGTTGTTCAATTGCACCTACTGGTTGAATAATGACTACATTTTCCTTATTTGGCATCTGTTGAATGTCAGTCCAACTGAGGTAAGGAAAAAAGCGTTCTGGAGGTATGAAGCTATGCATTTGATTAATATCACGCTATTTTTAGCTTACTATAGCGAGCCTATTTTAGTTGTGAAAAATATCGGTTTTGGCTGTTGACTGTTGACTGTTAACTGTCAACAGTCAACAGCCAACAAACCTACATATAATATTTCACAAATCATTTAGAATTGCTATATGTTTACACCAAGTATTAACAATTCAAAATTCCCTAAAAATTAGGGTTCTTCAGTAGCTATTATGCCAAATTATTAGTTATAGCACTCATATAAACACAAAAAAAGCATCTTTATTTTGCCAAAAGCCTTATATGTATTGACATC
>NZ_JACJRE010000002.1 GCF_014697075.1 Tolypothrix sp. FACHB-123
TAAATGTCTGGTTCCTGGTTTTTAATTGTATTATTATTTACCTTTTGCTTCAGTACAGCTATGTAGTTCTTTATGCTTCATAATGAAGTGCGGAATACGGGTTAAGAAAAAAGATGCACCGCCACGAATAGCAGTAGCAATCTGAATAGCATCTGGGGTTCTCAAATTGTAATCTGCTCTTAATTGTGCAGCAGTTTCAGCGATATCTGGAGAAACTTCGATAGTCGTCAAACCTTGGGAATTGAACAATATATCACGATATTACAGAACAAAATGCAAGAATATCTAGTTAATGGTTCTAGATTAGGCTGGTTAATTGATTTAGAAACTAAAACAGTAGAAATTTATCGCCATAATCAAGATATTGAAATACTGCAATCTCCTGCTACTTTATCAGGAGAAGATATACTACCTGGATTTGTGCTGAATTTAAAATATATCTGCTAAGTTTATCAATAAAAAGTGCGATCGCTTAAACACCACAGATATAGTTAAACTAACTCACACTCCTATCAGCTGATAACTCAATACAGTTCAGTTAGCGCCAAAAACATTAAGCTGCGTAGGTTGGGTTGAGGAACGAAACCCAACATTTCCAGGGGTTTGTTGGGTTTCACTTCGTTCAACCCAACCTACAATTATCCTTAACTGAACCGTATTGGCTTATAACTACAGATAGGATTTACTCTTTAAGCCTCTAAGCCTTCTGATAGTATATTTCCTAAAACCAAAAATCCAAGCTAAAGATGTTTGGTTATAGAAGTTAGGGGGAAATCATGCCTAGCGGTCATGCTAATCATAAAGGTAGTTCTAACAAACTCAATGTTAATGCTAATGGGGTAATTGATGACGCTGTAGATGAAGCAGTAAATCCCCAAGACTTACTACCAGAAGAGTTAACTAATACTGAAACTCTCAGAGTTGACGAAGCTGTTAATTATCCTCCCGCTACCCAACGTCCAGCTAAGGAAGGAAATCAGACAAATAAATAAGCTTTGGCGAAGAGAATTTTTAGGTATTTAATCAGAGGCTAAAAATGGAGATATCAAAGATTAAAGAACATCTACCAGTCTATGCAGAAGGTTCTGGTGGTTTAGCAGGAGCATCTGATACACATATTGGTAATGTTGATGCTGTAGAAAATGGTAACTACATCAAATTGACTAAAAATAATGCTCATGATGGAAAACATCACTGGTTTCCTATCAACTGGGTAAGAGCAGTAGATGAACGTGCTGTATATCTCAATAAGACTGTAGACGAAGCAATGGCTCAATTGCTGAATGAACAGCCTACAGGAGCTTAATTTTTAACTATCTGTCCTTGATTTTTGCACAAATATCTGCATTCATGGAATTTTGAAAGTCTAAGTTTTCTGATTTTTGGCGCTAAAACCAAGCGTATTGACCAATTGCTCAGGAAATACCAAAAAATAAATTATCGCAAATTGTAGGGGCGAGGTTTTCTCGCCCTTATGAGTTAAAAGATGCCGAATCATATGATATCGTAATCTTTTTAATTGCCACGCTTGACACAGATATGAAAACTTCGGGAACAATCTGATCGCGATTGCTGTCATATCTCATATATATACTGAACTAATTAATAGGCGCGTATTAGCAGCATAGAAAAGCTCAAGAGCGATCGCAAATAATGCGCGTCTTAAAAACACTTTATCTACGGAATATTCTTATAGGCAGGTTGCAAAATATTCAGAAACAATTTCAGTAAATCTGCGTCCTTAAATTATCTCAAGAGACTGAAACGGAAACCCTACCATGACAACTATTGATCGTTGGAAATCAGGAACAGCTGCCTTAATGGCAATGGCAATTACTACAGGTGCAATTACTCCTTTATTTTCCTCTGCTCCTGCTAGTGCCCAATACAATATTAACCAACCCCGAGTAGTTACTATTCCTTCCAATGTAACATTGCCTGTTACTTATGAAAAAGAAAAAGTAATTGTTAATCCAGGGGAAACTTTAGCTTTAACACTAAAAATAGAAAGCGACATTATTGATAGGAACAGAAATGTCTTGATTCCTCAAGGAACTGATGTTGTTGGGAGATTAGAACCTGTCAACCTGGGTGGAGTTTATTCCAATGATAGGAATGATAATAAGAATAAAGGTGTCCGGTTTGTCGCCCAAGAATTAGTATTTCCTTCTGGTCGCCGTCAGCAAATTAATGCTACTTCGCGCACATACTCTCAAACTGAAAGAATCTCTCAAGGTGCAGATACAGGTAAGATCTTAACAGATGCTGCTATAGGTGCAGGTGCAGCCACTGTAATTTCACTCCTTACAGGTAACCGCAGAATCGAAACTTTAGAACCTATTATTGGTGCGGCGGCTGGTGCTGGAGCAAGTATACTGTTACGCAAAAAACAAGCAGATGTTTACGTCTTACGCCCTCAGCAAGATTTAGACATTACTTTGACCTCTAGTTTGGCACTATCCCGCTAATAGGCTTAATTCAATTTAAGTCGTGAATGTAATCATCCCTAATGCGCGATCGCTACTTTTTAGATGTATGCGATCGCTTATTTTTTTTTATTCTTATCTCTCCCCAAATTGTTGTTTTATTAACTTGTATTTAATTAACTTTTTTAACCAGTATTTTTACAGAATAGGTGATATTTTAACAAATCCAATATCATCCTAAGTTTCATCCGGATCGCTGTAGTAGATTTTGAATAAAGAAATTCAATATCAATACATAATTTAGGTTAATTATAGGATTATTCCAGATTATGTATTGTGCTTTTTTGACTTCATTTATGACTTTATATATATGCCTCTATCACCAGTCATGACTTAAGTCACGGTTCCTAAAAAGACTAAATAATTAGGAACATTCACCTCACTAAAATGTCTAAGTAATTAACAGAAGAAAAATAAATTATATAGGATAAAAACTCTATGTTTGCTTTAAATCGTTGGCAATCTGGTACTGCTGCACTCATGGCTTTGAGCATCACAACAGGTACTGTAGCACCTTTATTTACAGCAACACCCTCATTTGCTCAAACTACTTTTACTGATGTTTCTTCTAACTATTGGGCATCACAATTTATTCAACAATTATCACAAAGAGGTGTAATTGCTGGTTTTCCTGATGGTAGTTTCCGCCCAGAAGAACCAGTAACCCGCGCTCAATTTGCTGCTATGGTAAACAAAGCTTTCCAAAAAGCACCACAACGGCAAGCAATTAATTTTACAGATGTACCCAGTAACTATTGGGCAACAAGTGCAATTCAGCAAGCTTATACCATCGGTTTCCTATCAGGATATCCCGGAAATCGCTTTGAACCTAACCAAGCAATTCCCCGTCAACAGGTTTTAGTATCCCTGGCTAATGGTTTAGAATATAGCCCTAATAGTAATGTTGAAAGTACTCTGCAATATTTCAACGATGCTTCTAACATTGCTGACTACGCCCGTAGTCCAATCGCAGCTGCTACTGAAAAACAAATTGTAGTCAACTATCCCAATGTTAAGTTCCTCAATCCTACTAGCACCGCTACCAGGGCACAAGTAGCAGCTTTTATCTATCAAGCTTTAGTTAGTTCCAATCAAGCCTCAGCGATTAACTCACCCTATGTTGTAGCGCTACAAAATACCACACCCACACCCGTAGCAGTGACAATTCCTCAAGGTACTGCTATCCCTGTGAAGTACGATAAAGCAGAAAAAATTCTTGTAACCAAAACTGAAACCGCACCTTTAACCTTAACAGTTGCGCAAAACGTCATCACTCAAGACGGTGCAATAGTCATTCCCGCAGGTAGTCAAGTAGTTGGTCAACTCAAACCAGCTGAAGGCGGTTCGCAATTCGTAGCCCAAAAACTAGTGTTAACCACAGGACAAGAATATCAAATTAACGCCACCTCTGAGGTCATTAACAAAACAGAAACAGTCAACAAGGGCACAAACGTCGGTACCATCATTAAAGATACTGTCTTGGGCGCAGGAGCCGCAGCTGCTGTATCCGCCGTCACAGGCGATCGCGCGATCGCCACAGAAGAAGTACTCGGTGGCGCAGGTATCGGTGCTTTAATTGGCTTATTCTTTGGTAAAAACAGCGTTGACCTCATCGCTATCGACCCCGACACCGACCTACAAATGACCATCAATCAAAACTTATTAGTTTCACTTAGATAGTCGGTTGTCAGTTGTCAGTTGTCAGTAGGGGCGGGTTTATGGGAGATAGTTATGGATATTTGAGGATATCTGTGAACCCGCCCGTACAGTAGTCAGTTGTTGAATTTTCATTAAACTTTTGACCATTGACCATTGACCATTGACTCTTGACTAATCCTCAACTTCTGGTAACCAAATAACAAAAGTTGTTCCCGGTGCATTGGGTGATGCGATTGTCGAATTAAATGCAGGGCTAAAGACTTCTATTTTGCCCTGCATTTGCTCTATTAACTGTTTAGCGATCGCTAATCCCAAACCAGTACCAGGAATTTCTGTTTGCGCCTGTACGCCTCGGTAATGACGTTCGCCAATATGTATTAAATCTTCTGGGGGAATACCAGGGCCTGTATCGCTAATAGCAATTCCCTGTAAATTCTCTTGTTCTTGCCCTACCTCAATCAAAATTTTCCCACCAGCGGGAGTGTATTTTAAAGCATTATCTAAAATATTGCTCAATACTTCTCGTAAAGCTTTGACATTAACATGGACTAAAGGTAAGTTTCGGGGAATTTTAGTTATTAATTGCAGCTTTCGTTCTTGAGCAATTGCTTTAGCCGATACTAATAACGGTGCTAATATTTCGACTAAAGCACAGTTAGTTGCTTGTTCTCCTGTTCCTGGTAATAACAGGGGAAGTTTTGCTTCTTGGTGAATAGTAGCTTCTACAACTACTTCATTTTCTGGAAGCGATCGCTGTGCTACATCTGGAGGTGCTAAGTCAATTACTTGGTCAAACTGTTGCAGTAATTCTTGTAAGCGATCGCTTTCTCTGATGATATTACCAGCCACATCACGATTCGCATCTCCCGCCCGCAAGCGCTTCATGAGCAGCTTTCCAAACGTCTTAATGGCTGTTAAAGGATTGCGGAACTGGTGTAGGAGGTTATCAAGCAAATCTCGCTGTTGTTCTTGCAGGATTTGTTGTTGATGCAATTGCTGCTGTAACCAGGCGCGACGCTGATCTAAAATACAGGCGATCGCTAAAGTTTGGGCTATTCTCTGAATTTCGCCTTGTTCTTGTTCATTCCAAGCCCTATCTTCCCTACCTGTTACCAATAACCCCATCATCACACCCTCATGAATTAAGGGTAAAACCATTTGGTTTTCACTCAGCAAATATTCCTCTGATGTATCGCGCTCCTGTGATGAATTTGTTGATTCTTCCCTACCTGTTAATAATTTTCCCTGATTCGCTGGTAATGCCAAAACATTTCGTACTGTCAGTTGTTCCGGCATTTTTGCCTTAGCAGTTCCCTCAACTTGCCTTAATATAGCTGTCTCTGGATATACCACTACCGGAATCAGTTTGGCCTCCCCCGTGGGAGCATCCACCAATTCTTGCGTTAAGTAGACAATACTCAACGATGCTCCTAGCCCTTGGGTCAATAGTGCTATTTGCTCTTGGCATAGAGCAACAAAATCAGAACTGGCAGACATTAACATTTTTCAGATTTTGCTCTAGTTTATAGAAATTGGGGGTAAATTAAAGAAGAGGGTAATTTTGTTCCTCGCCCATTTAATAAAGCTTAACTAAATCTTCTTAGTAATGCTTTGTCCCAGGGAATTATATATTCCCTAATTTTGATTTCTCTATTTTTAAAGAGATCTTTTTGGTTGTATCAAAACCTTAAAAACTGTTGATTTTTTGAACTAGAACTTATATAATTACGACGGATTTTGTAGCTATCACTACAATCTATAGCTTGAAAGAGGAGGAAAATAGGTTGGCAAGGAGACGGAAACGGAAAAGTCGTCGTCGCCAAGAAGGGCGTCGAATTCTAGAGCATGTGCCTCAATATAGCATCGAAAGTGGCGAAGAAAAACCTGTGACAGCAGCAAGAAAGTTTATTCAAGCTGAAGGTATCGCGCCACCTGCGTTGCTACTGGTAAAACGGAACGAACACACAACAGATCGGTATTTCTGGGCAGAAAAGGGTCTGTTTGGTGCTCAATACGTAGAAGAGAACCATTTCTTGTTTCCCAGCCTGAGGGTTTTAGAAGCCCCCGCTGGTCAGGAAACCCTAGCTTTAGCTAGTCGCTGAACTACAAATGGTTATCTTACGCCTTAATGTTGCTTCTGACAATCATTTAACTGGCAAAATTGCTCGCGTTATGTAAAAGTTTCATTTTTTTACTTTGTAGCTGAGTTGCCAGTTGGGCTATTCCAGGTAATGGGAAAATCAACTTGTTTCAAGCCACGCTTGTTTGCATGGGTTGATTGATAGCTTCGCGAGCAACAAGGGAGTCAGCATCCAGCGAAAAGTGTTTCCTAACGGGAGCTAAACTGCACGTTTATTTGGTAGATTGCTCAGGACGCTCTGTCAACAGCTATAGTTATTTCCCTACGATCTTGTATCGTAGGGAAACTGACATCTTATAGATTCTAATTTCAACTTCCAAGTGTGTGTTTCCGGAAAATTTAGACAGAAGTCAGCATATCGTACCCAAAAGATGTGCAAAAAATTCACAATTTATGAAATAGGTTTTAACTGTAGTGCCTTCTGCAACTCTGTGAGTTCGTCTCGATGAGCAATTACAGTTATTTTACTTGAGGATTGTTGCTGATTCGGGGTTGATTCCAGTTTGAGCGATACTTTCTCAAGTCTTCCAGCTTTTTTCCAATAAAAAATACCACTCATAGGAGAGAGCAGTAGTAGCCCAAAAAATAAGCTACGAACGCTTGGAAAAAGTATTGACAAAACCAGAGACAAGCAAACCAAACCAGTAAATGCTAGTAGTGTTAAAAACACTGCTAAAAACCAGCTTGGTTTAACAAACCCTTCAAAAGTCACTTGGTTTTGTTCACGGTCTACCGCTGCCACTCGATAAGACCGGGAGTGAAAATACTCCTTGAGTTGAGGCATCAAAGTGGCTTCATCTTGCTCAGATATCAGTTGTGCTGTCTGCGTACGCTCTTTAGTAGAGGCACGAATAAAGAAAAACAGCCCAACCGACAACAACAAGGTAAGTAGGAACGTGGATGGCAGAATAGCAGTATCCATAACTAAAACAGGTACTATTTGATTGGAGGGGACTTATTCATTTCATTATTAATTATTCGTTACTTTGTTCTTTGATTGATGTACTCGAGCCAAAGCTGAGCTAAATCTTGCGATTGAGCCTGCCATTCTGGAGAAACTTGGTACATCCGCCTCGGGCGTCCCCGCCCTTCGAGTTTCTTCCAGTATCCATTTATTGCCCTTTGGTCTTCGAGAAATTTAATCGCACTGTACAGTACGGTATCCGAAAGGCGATAGGTTGGATATTCATTCTCCAGTCGCTGGATCAACTCGGTTCCGTAAGATTCACCTTGTAATAAAACATACAGAATGTAACAAACTGCTAGTTCCTGACAGAGGTAAGTTGGCGGAGGATTCTCAAAGAATTGATATATATCCTCAAGTTTCATGGTTAGGGAATGGCTAAAAAATGCCTTAGGGTGAGATCTACAATGCTGGTAGCTAGTATATCGCGATACTTTAATCTATGTAAGTATATAGCGCTACTTAGCCATGATTTTACAAAGCGTAGACATGATAAATCAGTCCCACGTCAGTTGAAGTTGTAGGACAAGTGTGTGAGTTTCAGGGAAACAGAATATGCATCCCTGCCCAAGCTCAAGACGATGTGGTGAGGAGCGATTTAAGATATTGGCAAAGCCAATGCCTTAGTGTCAAGTGATGCCGAGCTGGTTAGAACTGCTTAAGCATAAGATGCCATCGATGAAATTTTACAGGTAAAATGCGATTTTGTCTGTAAAAGTTAATAAACACTTTTTTTACAATGATTATCCCAGTGCAGACCGTAGAATATGGGGGCTAGGGGCTAGGCAATAGGGAATAGGGACTAGATCTGGGATAATAATTACTCTTGCCACTAGCAATACCCCATGCCCAATACCCCATGACGCCAGTTGCCTCAAGTCGGGAAACCCGCCCACGGCACTGGCTCCCTAATGCCCCGTGCCCACATATTTTTAAAGTGCCTAGTAAATTGGTAATCAGTTTATGTCACAAAACTCTGACATTACATCGTCTTCTAATATTAGAGCAATTGGCCAGAAGTTTCGTTTGATAGGTTGGATTAGTTTTTGGATACAGCTAGTACTAGGTGTAGTTTCTGGAGTAATTTTGCTGTTATTTGCTATCTCTAGCCAAAGACCTGGGAGTACGGGTAATAATGCAGGAGCAGGCTTTGGCATTTTTTTGGCAATTTGTGGGCTAGTTACTTTGGGTGTAGGAATTTATTTAGCTTTTCGTTACAACAGACTAGGTGCTCAACTACTATCTGCCAATCCCAACAACCGACCGCGTAAAAGTGAAACTATACAAGTATTGCGCCTAGGTGTGATGGTAAATTTAGTGGGAATCCTCTTGACTCTTTTAGGAGCACAAGCGATCGTTGGGACTTTAGCAGCCAGAGCAATTACCCAAACTCAATTTATCTTTTCGCCTCAAGGTAACCAACCATTCATTAGCGGTTTGGATATGTTTGTAGTCCAAGCAAATACCAATACTGTGATGGCTCACTTTGCAGGGTTGATTGCATCGCTGTGGCTACTCAATCGGATTAGTAAGCCTTAGTCAATGGTCATTTGTCATCCTTGTCTCCCTTGTCCCCCATATCCTCCTTGTCCTCCTGATCTCCCTTCCCTAGCCCCTAGCCTCTAGTCGCCATTTTCTACTTTTA
Organism: Tolypothrix sp. FACHB-123; assembly: GCF_014697075.1. Classification (GTDB taxonomy): domain Bacteria; phylum Cyanobacteriota; class Cyanobacteriia; order Cyanobacteriales; family Nostocaceae; genus Aulosira. The sequence continues at coordinate 8,895 of NZ_JACJRE010000002.1, forward strand.
ATTAAATTTTGTATTGTAAATCCTGTGCTGTCATACCAAAATCAGGATATGCTGATGTGTTGGCAGGAAATACTAGGCAAAAGATAAAAGAAAAATCTGTGCTGGATATTAAGCAAATACGAGAAAATCCCCAATTAGTTCAAGAACGCTTGAATAGCCGTAGTGGTAAATACGATATTCAACCAATATTAGAATTAAATCAAAAACAACGGGAATTGGAAGGCACTCGCAGTCAACTCCAAGCCCGGAGTAACGAAATTGGTAAGATTGTTGGGCAAAAGATTAAATCTGGAATTGATGCACAGTCGCCAGAAATTCAATCTTTGCGGGATGAGGGTAACTCGGTTAAAGCTCAATTAAGCGAACTTGAGCCGCAAGAAAAAGCGATTAAAGCGGAAATTGAGCAATTGGTACTTGCACTCCCAAATTTACCCAGCGACTCTACACCCATTGGTAAAAATGAAGAAGAGAATATAGAAGTCCGGCGCTGGGGTGATGAATATATTCCTCAGAACCCGAATATTCTCCCCCATTGGGAAATTGGGGAAAAACTGGGTATTTTAAATGTGGCGCGGGCTGTGAAAATTGCCCAAAGTCGCTTTGTCAACCTCATCGGTGCTGGCGCGGCGTTGGAGAGGGCGTTAATTCAATTTATGCTGGCGCGTCAAATTGAAGCTGGTTATTTAGAAGTCAGTCCGCCGATTTTAGTAAATAGCGAGTCTTTGACAGCAACCGGTCAATTACCCAAGTTTGCTGAAGATAGCTTTAAATGTGCTGATGATGATTTGTGGTTAATTCCCACAGCAGAAGTACCAGTAACGAATCTCTACCGTGGAGAAATTCTCAATGCGGAAGATTTACCTATTTACCATTGTGCTTATACTCCCTGTTTTCGTCGCGAAGCTGGGAGTTATGGGCGTGATATGCGGGGATTAATTCGGCTGCATCAATTCAACAAAGTGGAATTGGTAAAATTTGTTCATCCGAGTACTTCCTTTGATGAACTAGAAAAACTCGTGGGAAATGCAGAAGCTATTTTACAAGCGTTGCGATTACCTTACCGAGTAATCAATTTATGCACAGGAGATTTAGGATTTTCCTCTACCAAAACCTATGATTTAGAGGTTTGGTTACCTTCAGCAGGGAAATACCGAGAAATTTCCAGTTGTTCTAATTTTATTGATTTCCAGGCACGACGGGCGGATATTCGCTTTAAAGAAACAGGGAAAAAAGGTACACAGTTTGTCCATACCCTCAATGGTTCTGGTTTGGCTGTAGGAAGAACTATGGCAGCAATTTTGGAGAATTATCAACAGCCAGATGGGACGGTATTAATACCAGAAGTCCTGCAACCCTATTTAGGGAGGGAAGTATTGTAGTTATTGGTCATTTGTCATTGGTCATTTGTCATTTGTAATTTGTCAAGAATTTCTGGACTGTTGACTGTTGACTGTTGACTGTTGACTGTTGACTGTTGACTGTTGAATACTGACTACTGACTACTGACTATTGACCTTTAGAGAGAAAATCTTTAATTCCAGGGTGTCAAGACCAATGCTAACGATTGACACATTTTAGAATGGGAATATGTATATAGCTTAATATCTTGTTTGATCTATGTCAGTTTTAGCAGCGATCGCAGTTTTGGCTGTTTTGATCTTGGTACACGAACTAGGACATTTCATTGCAGCACGTTCTCAGGGCATTCATGTTAACCGGTTTTCTTTAGGTTTTGGCCCGGTTCTTTGGAAATACCAAGGTACAGAAACCGAATACGCTATCCGCGCTTTTCCTTTAGGTGGCTTTGTGGGCTTTCCTGATGATGACCCAGATAGCGATATTCCTCCCAATGACCCGAATCTGCTGCGTAACCGTCCTATATTAGACCGAGCGATCGTCATCAGTGCAGGTGTGATCGCCAATTTAATATTTGCCTATTTGCTGTTGGTGGGACAAGTTAGTTTTGTTGGTGTGGGACACGCCACCCAACCAGGTGTTTTAATTCAACATTTAGCACCAGACGCTAGTCCTGTAGCAGCCAATGCGGGAATTAAACCAGGAGATGTCATAGTAGCGGCGAATCAAAGAGAATTTGGCACTTCTTTGCAAGAAATCGACGCTTTTAGAGATTTAATTAAAACTAGTGCAGGTAAGCCAGTTCAACTAGAAATTACGCGTGGTGACCAAAAACTATCGCTAACTGTAGTTCCAGAAGCGAAATCTAAGGGCGGTACAATTGGCATTGAACTTTCTCCTAACGGTAAAGTTGAGCGTCGTCCCATTTCTAAGCCGGTTGAAGCGTTATCAGTTGGTGCGACTGAATTTCAGCGTATTGTACTGATGACCTTTAAAGGTTTTGGACAATTAATTACCAACTTTGGGGAAACCGCAGGCCAAGTAGCAGGGCCAATTAAAATTGTGGAAATTGGTGCCAATATTGCCCAAAATGATACTGGCAGTTTGTTCTTCTTTGCGGCCTTAATTAGTATTAACTTGGCAATCATCAACATTTTGCCCCTACCTGCTTTAGATGGCGGACAACTAGCTTTTTTGTTGATTGAAGGTTTGCGCGGTAAGCCCTTACCTAGCCGCATCCAAGAAGGTGTTATGCAAACTGGTTTGGTGCTACTGTTAGGTCTAGGTATTTTTCTGATTGTGAAAGAAACTACTCAATTAACCATACAGTTGGAGTGGGTACAAAAATTGTTCCAGTGATTGCTACTCGCAAATCCCCATCTAAGAAGCAACGAGCGCTAGAAATTTTAACTCGCCTCAAGCGTCTTTATCCAGATGCGACTTGCTCTTTGAACTACGAAACACCTGTGCAGCTATTGGTAGCAACAATATTGTCTGCACAGTGTACTGATGAGCGAGTAAATAAAGTCACTCCAGCTTTATTTACTCGCTTTCCTGATGCTGAAAGTTTGGCTAATGCTGATTTAGCAGAATTAGAAGAATTGGTACGTTCGACAGGATTTTATCGAAATAAGGCTAAGAATATTCAAGGCGCTTGTCGAATGATTGTGTGTGAGTTTAACTCTGTAGTCCCTAATACAATGGAGCAACTCTTACGACTTCCTGGCGTAGCGCGGAAGACGGCTAATGTAGTTTTAGCTCATGCTTATGGGATTAATGCTGGAGTGACAGTTGATACTCACGTTAAGCGCCTCAGCAATCATTTGGGTTTGACAAAGCATACAGACCCAGTTCATATTGAGCAAGATTTGATGAAGTTATTGCCACAAGCAGATTGGGAAAATTGGTCAATTCGCCTGATTTATCACGGACGGGCTGTATGTAAAGCACGTTCTCCCTTATGTGTTGCTTGTGAATTAGCAGATTTGTGCCCAAATGCTAATAAGCCAACGTCAGTAGGCTAAGCTATAATAGCAGCCCTAGAATTGCTAGGAATGAAGGTTAAAAACCTGTCCTAACTGTAGAATGGAAAATGCTGTCTTTAAATAAATTAGAGAATCTATGGCCAAAAAGAGCATGATTGAGCGCGAGAAAAAGCGCGCTAAATTGGTAGAAAAGTATGCTGAAAAGCGGGAATCTTTGCAGTTAGACTTCCAAAATGCTGAATCTCCCCTAGAAAAGTTAGAAATTCACCGCAAAATTCAACAATTACCCCGTAACAGCGCACCTAACCGTCGTCGCAATCGTTGCTGGGTAACAGGTCGTCCTAGAGGTGTATATCGTGACTTTGGGCTGTCTCGGAACGTCCTGCGGGAATGGGCGCACGAGGGTTTGTTACCTGGAGTGGTTAAGTCTAGCTGGTAGTCATTAGTCATTGGTCAATAGTGAGCCAGCGCGGTCTTGGGGGTTTCCCTCATGAGCGACTGGCGAACCCCAAAGGGGTCAATTGTCAATAGTTTTTGAACTTTTGACTATGGACTTTTGACTATGGACTTCGTTTATTGACCACAACATCGATCGATTCCCAGACTTTCTAAGAGTAGATCGCTGACGGCGTTGGCGATCGCAAACTCTCCATAAAAGCTTTTAGAAAAATCAAACGCCTGCATCTCTGTGACAATGGCAATTACCAGAGAACCGAGATCGTTTTCTCCTTCCATTCGTTGGCGGACAAAAATCTGGGCGGCGCGTTGAGAAATTTTTTGATTAACTATTTCTGGCAAAAATTCTGTATCGAGCCACCGCAGCAGGCGTTGTTGTAACCATTCGCCTTCGAGTTGGGGATTTTCGGATGGTGGTAGAGTGATTGGTGGTATTGGTTCTGTCATTTTTTTTAAACGCACAGGGATACAAAGAGAAATTTCCAGGAACGCAGAGGATGACTGTTACCATCAAATTGCGTTCTGAATATGTTTTTTATTGCGATCTTCACTATGGAATATGATATCGCTGCGATTATTCAAGGTTATGCTCAAGGCTATTTTCTCATGGCTGATGACTATGGAGGCTTGGGCTGGTATGGTAGCCGCGATCGCACATTGATTCCTTTAGATGACAGATTTCGCTATCCTAAATCTCTGCGGCGAGTTTTGAACCAAGAACGGTTTACAGTCGCCATTAACCGTGATTTTCCGGCGGTGGTAGCTGGTTGTGCTAACCGCGAGACTACTTGGATTTCACCAGAATTAAAGGAAATATATCAGCTACTTTACCAGCATGGTTACGCCTTTAGTTTTGAAACTTGGCAAGGTGACGAACTGGCTGGGGGAATTTTAGGAATTGCGATCGCAGGTGCTTTTATTGGCGAATCGATGTTTTACCGCATTCCTGAAGGCTCAAAGGTAGCAATGGTAAAGTTGGTGGAGAGATTGCGTCAAAAGCAATTTGTCTTATTTGACGCGCAAATGATGAATCCCCATTTGGCGCGATTTGGAGCTTATAGAGTTCGCGATAAAGAATATCAAGCCCTACTTCAAAAAGCGTTACAAAGTCCCTGCGATTTTAAGTAATATCATGTCTGGTAATAGGACTTACGCAAGGAAAACGGAAAAATAAACCGCAGAGAACACAGAGTTCACAGAGAAATAAGAATTTGAGAAGTTTTATGCGTAAGTCCTAATTACGAACGTAACGATAGCGAAGTGAAGTTAATAATATTCACAATTCGTAAAATAGTTGATGGTGCTTTGCGCTGCGCGACAACACACCCTAGATCATATGAATTATGAGTTTTAGTGGTTAAAAACGGATTTGATTGCGTCCGTTTTTCTTTGCTTCTCGCACCTTATCGCTAGCACGCTGCAATAAAGCTACTGGAACATCTTCTTGTATGAGTTCGACAACGCCAAAACTAGCGGTCATGTAAAATTGCTGACCGTTGTAAGCGGTGACAATTTGCTTACTCAAAGCTAGGCGAATTCGTTCAGCTATCTGACAGCCAGTATTCAGGTCTGTGTCAGCCATAACGATACAGAATTCCTCGCCACCGTAACGTGTAACCCAATCTACCGACCTGACATTACTTTTAAGTATTTGTGCGGCTGTTTTCAGGGCTTGATCGCCTGTGGGAAAGCCGTAAGTGCGATTTACTTCACCAAAATGATCTAAATCGAGCAGTATAACTACTAGTGATTGCTTATACTTATGTGCTTTTTCAAGTTCACGGGGTAGTAATCTGTCAAGATAGCGGCGATTGAAAACCTCAGTCAAGCCATCGTGTTCGGCTTCGGCTCGGTACTTCTGCGCCAAACGACTGGCTTTTAATACCATCTCATTAATCATCCGTTCCGCAGTCACTCGAATTCGATGCTCAAAATCAGTGATCAGCTTGTCTTGTCCAGCTGCATCTGCGATCGCATCAAAGTCTTCAATGGTGACAACTTGGTTACGTCCCCGCTGTTTAGCAGCATAAATACATTGATTTATTTCCTGCCATAGTTGCTCCATAGAAGAATGTCCCTTCATGGGTACGACTCCTAAAGAAGCTGTCAGCTGAAGGAAAGACTTGTTCTCCAAAGGGAATTTATAATTTTGAACCTGAGTCTTGAGAAACTCTGCGAAGGCTTTTCCTTGCTCAATATTGCCACGCATACAAATAGCGAATTTATCACCACCTGTGCGGGCGACTATCCCGGCTCCGAGAGAGTATTGTTGGAGAATTTTGCCCAATTCTTGTAATATGCGATCGCCTGCACTATGACCATGACTATCATTGATGAATTTAAAGCGGTCAATATCTATGTAAATTAAACATACAGGGTCTTCATCTTCCTTGGCGGTGAGAAGCTTGAGTGCATAATCTTTGAACTTCTGAAAATTCGCAATTCCTGTAAGTTTATCAAGGTGGAATGAATACTTGTGCTGGCTATGCCAAAAACTACGCTGTAAACGCAAACCTATTTGCCCATCGATTGCTTGACGCTGACAGATTTCATCTCCTGCTTGTAACCAATAAAGAGCAGCAGATTCTTGTTCAATTGTGTCTACCAAAATTACTGTTGGTAAACCTATGGTGCTGTAAAGATATTTGACTTGCTCTAAGTTGTGAAAACTTTTGATGTCAAGTACAAGAATGTCAAAACCTTTTGCCGATAAGGCTAGAGCATCAACTCTAATCCATTCAAACTGGAGAGGCCAATCTTGCGATTGGGGCAAATCCATCGGACTGCACCAGGCAACTCTAATTACTTGCACCTGTTCATCCATTGATTCTACCTTTGTCAGCCAACATCTTGAGAATAGGTTTACCAAACAAGCAATTATGCTTATACAGGTAAATTAAAGTTTAGCAACCAAATTCACCATTGACTATGGCTGTGATTACCGCACTATCTACTGATGGAAATGAGGATGGATACCCATTTTTTGAATATTCAGCTAAGTTTTAAACTGGGTTACGTGAAGTTACCTGTATAAGATTTATTAATCAAATTCGTAGGATTCCTCACAAGTTCCTCAAATTCTTTGCTTATAACATTGTTGATGGAGATGAGCAGCAGTAAAAAAACGCCCTTATCTCCTAGTTAAGTCAAATTTGACCAAGAGAACTTAAGGGTTGTTAATTTTATGAGTAACTACTTGTTTCATGATCCAATTAGTCTGGCAGAGCAAGCAGAAGAATTAGGTAAAAAAGCTGTAAAATTGGGGCTTATTCCTTCTTTTAGCGTTCATTATTACTCGGATAGTCCAGAATTCTTTTTACCTGATGAAAAGACTGCTCTTTCTCTTACGGCACCAGAAGCTTACATGAAATTTAAAAAATTAGTTGAAGCTTCTTCCTGTTGAGGATACACTTATCTTTCTCAAATTCAATTTAATCAACTCCCATAATTTAGCGATCGCATAACTCTATTTGAGAAGATCGCTTTTTTATTGCGCTTCCCGTGTCAACAGTCAAAAGTATTTTGTTCTCACACTTTTTCTTCTGTAACTAAGGTAAGACTCACCCATTCGCCTTTGTCACTGTAGCTGCGAATCATGCGTTGGCGAAGGTTAGGCTTGATTAACCAACCAACTTCTAAAATAAAACTTTGGCGTAAATTTACTTTTAATGGAGAAGTAGCAGAAGCACCATGAGGTAAAAGTAATACCTGCATTTGCTTTTGTGGATCTTGATCGAAATGAAGTATCGATCCTTTAATGGTAGCGCTGGAGGTAATTGTATGTTGACCAAAAGACAAACTTTGGACAAATCGCCCAGCTGCATCTAGCTCTAATTTTAGAGTTGTAGGGGTAGTTGTAGACGGTCTTAAATCTGTATAGCTGGTTATTGCTTCACCCCGCCATTCTCCTAATAAATCATTTACCTGTACAGTTGGACTGGGTGTGGTTTCAGTACCAGCTAAATGTTCTGGTATCAAGGTAAGTTGACTAAGCTGACCGTTTTTATCAAATAACTGAACTAGCCGCAAACGGCGATTTTCATGAATTAACCCTAATTCTGCACCAAATTCGCTAAATGGTGCAAGTTGGATGGAACCTTGAGAAAATGCTCCATTTTCCAAAAACAGAGTACTCTTGCCTAAGGAACTATATTCTAGAACTAAATCTTCTTGTCCTTGACGGCTGACAATCTGGCGGATTGTTTGATTATTATTTAACCCTTCCAAGGAAACAACGCTTTTGACATCTGCTAGCAGTTCACCTTCAGGAGCGAAGCGAACAAACGAACCTTCCCACGCACCGAGATTAAGTAGCAATCTTTCCCATTGAGATGTCATAAGTATTGTCCTTTGTCATTGGTCATTTGTCAGAGACGCGATTAATCGCGTCTGTACAATTGTCAGTGGTTTCATGAAAATTGACCGTGGACGCTAACTTTTAGCAAAACGTCGAACAGCAAATAAACTGCCCATTAATCCTACAGTTGCACCAAAGCTTAAGAGAATCAAGGGTAATAGTAAAATTTGCATGGGTGTGAGTTGTAAACCCTTGCTAATAAATTGAATAAACTCCGGTTGGTTGGACAGGAGGTTGTTAATAAACTGTTGAGTGAGGCTAATAAAAGCCCAAGCGATCGCGCCGCCAATTAAGCCAAATGTTACACCTTGAAAAATAAACGGCAAGTAAATCCACGCAGTAGTTGCGCCAACTAATTGCATAATTTCAATTTCTTGCCGACGCGCCATAACTATCAGGCGGATTGTAATGCTGGTGACAGCGATCGCAGTTAATGTGAGAATAACCGTAATTGTCAAGCTAATCCAGTTTAAACCTTTGTGTAGCTGGGCTACCCGTTGCACTACTTCGTCAACATACTGGACTGTACTAACTCCCGGTAACTTAGCCAACTGGGTTGCTAAATTGGGCACGGCTTGAGAATTACGTGCTTTTACCTTGATTTCATCAACTAGGGGATTTTCTCCTAGCTGTTCGTTAGCACCTTCAATATCAGAAATTCTCAGTTCGCTAACTAACTTACTCCAAGCTTGGTCTTTGGTAATGGTTTTAGTTTCTACCACCTCTGACATATCTGTGATTAGTGGTTCAAGGGTGACAGATGATACCCCAGAATCAAGATAAACTGATACTTCCAATTGGCTGCCAAACTGATAAAGTAGTTGTTCTAATTGCCAGGAAGTTTGTAAACTCATACCAAATAAAAATAGTAATACCGTGACAGTACTCACAGCAGCCCAATTCATCCAACCACCGCGCAGCAAGCCGAGGAAAGTTTCTTTGAGCAGATAGTCAAATTTCGTGAAAAATTTCAACACAGAATTTTTGGTCAATAATTATTTGTCATTTGTCATTTGTCATTTGTCATTTGTCAAGAAGTTAATTATCATTTCTTGTGTCTTAGCCCCTAATCCCTAATCTCTAGCCCCTAGTCCCTAGCCGATTGATAGAATTAAACTAGTAGGAATTTTCACAATCTAGCCCATAAGGAATCATGCCCTCCGAAATTGCTGTCGAGAAAAAAAAGTTAAAAAACCCTCCTTTGGAACTTCACTATTTAGGCGATCGCGTTCTTCGTCAACCAGCAAAGCGCATCACCAAAATAGATGATGAACTGCGCCAGTTGGTACGCGAAATGCTGCAAACCATGTACAGCAAAGATGGGATTGGTTTGGCTGCACCCCAAGTAGGAGTTCATAAACAATTAATTGTTATTGACTTAGAACCAGATAATCCAGCTAATCCACCCCTGGTATTGATTAACCCCACAATTAAACAGGTGAGCAAAGAAATCTGCGTTGCTCAAGAAGGCTGTTTGAGCATCCCCAATGTTTACCTAGATGTCAAGCGCCCTGAGGTGGTGGAAATTTCCTATAAAGATGAAAATGGCCGACCTAAGACATTAAAGGCTAATGATTTACTCGCACGCTGTATTCAGCATGAAATGGATCACCTCAATGGCGTGGTCTTTGTAGACCGCGTGGATAATTCCTTGACTTTGGCACAGGAACTATCTAAAAATGGCTTCTCGTATCAAGCGGTGAAACCTGTAGCATAGGGTGTGTAGTAGTGTATTTAACTCCGAAAAGCGGTTTATTTTTGGCTGGGTCTTGTGTAAGTGCGATCGCGGCTGTCGGTTCTATTTTTGAACTCAGTTACGGACAACCAGATTTTGGTGTCACAGCCACGACAATTATCCTTGTATTAAGCATTCCCCTCACAGGATTATTTTTCTTTGCCGCAGTGAGGGACGCAAAGGATAACATTAAATAAGCATCAGGTACATAAAAAGGTAAAGGGATGGACGAGCGATCGCAAAATTCATCCTTTTGCCTTTTATTTTTCTGCACTCATGGATGTTCGTGAAGAGGAAAAGGGGCAAAATAGGCAGGGAGCAGGGGGTAGGGAGCAGGGGGATAAATAAATACTCAATGCCAAATGACGCCAGTTGCTACAACGGAGGTTACTTCCCCAATGCCCAATGCCCAATGCCCAATGCCCCATGCCCATCTGGGAGATTTGCTATACTTTTCGGGAAAATCTTCAATCCTTGGGATGTTTATTTTACAATAAATTCGTACATTTGTACCATATTAGGTTTAGGTGGTCAATTAAGAGAAGATATGGCTAGAGCAATCGAGAGAATTGATCGGGATATTGCATCGCTGAAAGAAGCGATAAAAGCGATCGCAGCAGAACTACAAAAAGCTTACGCTATTTATTTCACCCTTTTAGGTCAATCTGTGCGCCAGCAGTTGATTCTGGCAACTTACCACCTGTGTACTCAAGGGTATCCCGAAAAATTCCTGAGTTTGTCATTAAATCAACGGCAACATTTGCAGCAAGCCATCCGCAAGATGGGTAAACAAACAGCCGAGCATTTACTGACTATTATTAGTAGCGATAATGGTAGTGATACTAATGATATTAGTAGTGAACCAGAGCAGCAGCCAGTAAGCGAGGAAGATGAGGGGGAAGTGGAAGATGAAGTTGATGAAGAGAATGAAAACACTTTAAAATCCCCACTTTCAGTTTTAAAACTCGCTGACTCTTCTAACCCAATGGAATTATTAGCATGGCAACAGAGCGTAGAGAAGTTAACACACCACACAATCAGAAAACTCTCTCATGATGTTAATGCTGTGTTACAACAAGTCAGTATTTTACCCAAAAAGATACCAGAACCAATTTTAGAAGTAGCTGCGGCGGCATCAGAAGCATCTGCCGAAGTTATGCCAGGCCCACCTAATCTATTAAACGTGGTGATTGAAATTGAAAATGAACAGGATGCAGAAGAACCAAACCTGACAAAAGTCATGGCGATAAACCTCCGACTAGGAGAAATTGAATTTGCCGATCCGAAACTTTCCTCAGCTCGCAAACAGATACGCAACACCCTGCTGCAATTAAACAAACTAGGACAAGACTATCAAAGAAAGCATCGCGAACGCACCATAGCCGAAGCCGAAGCAGCTTGGCGGGCGATTTGGAATGATGAATAATTAGTCATTTGTCATTTGTCATTTGTGAATAGCTAGTGACTAATGCCCAATGCCCCATGCCCAATGCCCAATGCCCAATGCCCAATGCCCAATGCCCAATGCCCCATGACTACTGACAAACCAGATTGGATTAGATTGCAAAAAGCCTTGGCTGTAGAAGCGGAAAGCGGTTTTACAGATTTGATGGGTAGGCAATATCGCTTTAGTGAATTTCTCAGTCTAACTCTGGGGAAATTTCCTATGGGTTTACCCGCAATTGAACGCCGTCGCTGGCAAGAATTGGCGGTGCAATTTGCGAAATATCCCGATTTGGGTTTGGAAGAAAGGCAGCATTTAGTCGCGGAAACTCGCAGGTATTTGTATCAATTACAGCAGGATGATGGCAAGCCGCCAGAAAAAACTGGGGTAGCGGAGTCACAACCAAGAAATTATCAATCGAAAAATCAAATTGCCACGACGCCGATTGTGGCTGAAGTGAGTCGGAGACTTGCGCCCAAAATTGACCAAAAACTCAGCGATTTACCAGAAATTGGTATTAGAAAAGCTGACAATTTGGCGCGTCTGGGTTTGTATACTGTGCGTGACTTACTTTATTATTATCCCCGCGACCATATTGACTATGCGCGTCAGGTAAATATCCGCGAGTTACAGGCGGGTGAGACGGTGACGATAGTTGCTACCGTGAAGCGCTGTAACTGTTTTACTAGTCCGAAAAATCAGAAATTATCGATTTTAGAACTGGTACTGAAGGATAACACCGGACAAATCAAAGTTAGTCGGTTCTCTGCGGGTACGCGCTTTACTAGTCGCGGTTGGCAAGAAAGTTTAAAACGCCGCTATCCTGTGGGTGCTGTGCTTGCAGCTTGTGGGTTGGTGAAGGAAAGTAGATATGGCTTGACGCTGGATAACCCAGAATTAGAAGTATTAGCAAATCCCGGAGATGCGATTGATTCTTTGACTATCGGTCGAATCGTGCCGATTTACGCTTTAACTGAAGGTATTGCGGCGAATATGGTGCGACAGGCAGTAATATCGGCTTTACCTGCGGCGGCGAATCTTAAAGATCCTTTACCTAGTGGGTTGAGGGAAAAGTATGGGTTGATGGAATTGAAAGATGCGATCGCTAATATTCACTTTCCCCCAGATAGCGATCGCTTGCAAGTCGCCCGTCGTCGTCTAGTTTTTGATGAATTTTTCTATTTGCAATTAAGTTTACTGCAACGACAATATCAAGCAAGGCAAGTTCAAACTAGTGCTATTCTCGCTCCCAAAGGGCAATTATTAGAAAAATTCTACGAAATACTCCCATTTAAACTCACTGGCGCACAGCAGCGAGTCATTAACGATATTCTCAAAGATTTACAAGAAACTACACCCATGAATCGCTTAGTGCAAGGCGATGTGGGTTCCGGTAAAACTGTGGTAGCTGTGGTGGCTATTTTAGCGGCGATTCAATCAGGTTACCAAGCTGCGTTGATGGCTCCGACTGAAGTTTTAGCAGAACAGCATTATCGTAAGTTAGTCAGTTGGTTTAACTTGCTGCATTTACCAGTAGAATTACTGACAGGTTCCACAAAAACAGTTAAACGGAGACAAATTCATGCCCAACTAGAAACGGGAGAATTACCTTTATTAGTTGGCACTCACGCCTTAATTCAAGACCCCGTAAACTTTCGCCAATTGGGGTTAGCGGTGATTGACGAACAACATCGCTTTGGGGTGCAGCAACGGGCGCGTTTGCAGCAAAAAGGCGAACAACCCCATGTATTAACTATGACAGCCACCCCCATTCCCCGGACATTGGCATTAACCATACATGGGGATATGAATGTCAGTCAAATTGATGAGTTACCACCAGGGAGACAAAAGATACAAACTACCATGCTCACAGGTCAACAGCGCAGCCATGCTTACGACTTGATGCGGCGAGAAATTGTCCAAGGAAGACAGGTGTATGTAATTTTACCTTTGGTGGAAGAATCAGAAAAGCTAGATTTGCGTTCAGCTGTTGAGGAACATCAAAAGCTACAGGAAAGCGTGTTTCCAGAGTTTCAAGTCGGTTTGCTACATGGACGCATGACTTCCGCCGAGAAAGACGAAGCAATTACCAAATTCCGCGATAACAAAACCCAAATTTTAGTATCTACCACCGTTGTAGAAGTCGGCGTAGACGTACCCAATGCTACAGTCATGCTCATTGAAAACGCGGAAAGATTTGGTTTATCACAACTGCACCAACTTCGCGGACGGGTGGGAAGGGGTGCAGCGCAGTCCTATTGTTTATTAATGAGTAGTTCTCGAAGTCCCGACGCGCAACAAAGATTGAAAGTGATGGAACAATCCCAAGATGGATTTTTTATCTCAGAAATGGATATGCGTTTTCGCGGCCCTGGGGAAGTCTTGGGAACTCGCCAATCAGGTGTGCCGGATTTTACCTTAGCAAGTTTGGTGGAAGATGAGGAAGTTTTGCTGTTAGCACGTCAAGCAGCAGAGAAAGTTATTGAGATGGATGCAACTTTAGAACGTTGGATTTTGATGAAGGAAGAATTGAAGTATCGCTATGAGAGATTGATGGGTGGGGCGATTATGACGTAAATTTGTCACTATTAACTCAATTGACGGCGGAATTGGTTGATACTGATAGATAAGAGTAAGGTAGCAAAGAGAAAAAGTGCGATCGCATTCCACCACAGTACCTCTAAACCCACACCTTTGAGCAAAATTCCCCGTACAATCTCGATATAATGGCGTAACGGATCTAGTAGAGACAAGTACTTAAAGAATTCCGGCATACTTTCTATAGGTGAGATAGCACCAGAAAGTTGAATCAACGGTAAATTGATAAAAAACGATGTCAGCACAACTTGCTGTTGAGTACGGCAAATTGTCGCCAGCATAATTCCAATACCGATACCAACAAATAAATACAGTCCTGATAAACTTAAAAACAATAGCGCATTTCCGCGAAAAGGGACGCTAAATACTAATCTGCCGATACTTAAAGCTAAAATTACATCACCCATCAGCAATATAAATAAAGGCACAATTTTCGCCAGTAAAATTTCCCAAGCTTCGGCGGGAGTCATTAATAATTGTTCGAGAGTTCCAGTATCCTTTTCGCGAACTACTGTGACAGAAGAAACCAAAGAACTAATCAGCGTTAAAACTAAACCTAAAACGCCGGGGATGAAAAACCAACTGCTGCGTAATCCTGGATTATATAGGAAAGTCGTCTGCGGATTAATTAACGGCGGGGCTTGATTAGAGGAGAGACGGCGGCTAAATTGATTAATCATTTGATTGAGATAACCTTGAGCAATTCCCGCCGTATTTGCATCGACTGCATCAATTAAAATCTGTACCTCACCAGATTTATCTTCAGCTAAATTGCGTTTAAAATCTGGGGGGATGATTAAACCGGCTGTGATTTTACCTTGGCGTACCTCTTCACCTAAATCTTGGGGACTAAATAAATATTTTTCTAAAGTAAATACCTTATTGACTGTTAAGACAGAAACTAATTCTCGGCTTTCATAGGTATTGGCATAATCGACCACGCCTAACTTGAGATAATGGACATCAGGATTAAGTGCAAAGCCATAAAGCAGCATTTGCACTGTGGGAGGAATGATTAATAAAACTAAAGTCTCTCGACTCCGTAAGATTTGGCGAAATTCCTTAATCGCCAAACTCCAGAATCGACTATTCAAGAGATTTTGAATAAATTTCATAGCTATTACTTTGATGGTAAACAGATCCCCCGCATTCCTCACAAACTGTAGGGGCGGGTTTACAGATATGATTCAATCATCCACGAATATTTGGCTAAACCCGCCCCTACAACTCCTACTTCTCAATGCGGATACAAATAATTCTCTGGCTTACCCGACATAACGCCCGCAGGCTCAAAGCCGCAACTTCGAGGATAAAAGGTGCAACTTCGAGGATAAAAGGCTCATCATTGAGGTTCAGAGGCTCATCGCTGAGGTTCAGAGGCTCATCGTTGAGCTTCAGAGAGTCATCGTTGAGGATAAAAGGCTCATCGTTGAGGATAAAAAGCTCATCGCTGAGGCTAAAAGGCTCATCATTGAGCTTCAGAGAGTCATCGTTGAGGTTCAGAGGCTCATCATTGAGGATAAAAAGCTCATCGTTGGAGATAAAAGGCTTACCTTTAAAATCCCCGCTTGGCTGCTAACCCGCCTGGGAATGAATTCCCAGTCTAATAAATCAAGTCTACTGAAGTAGACTTAACTACATAATTCAGTCCACTTGAGTGGACTTACCCTATTAGCCCGGAACTTCAGTTCTGGGCGGAATGACGGTTAGGGCGATACTTTGACTGTGACAAAAATGTGGGTAAGCTATTCTGCTTTTAAGTTGTACAATCCATCGTGAAGGCTGTTGACCGTGCCGCACTGAAGTTGACAGTAGGGGAGGGTTCACCGATATCCGCGTTGAGCAACAAAGATCTAAATAAACCCGCCCCTACACCCGTTCGTACAACTGGCAATGTGGATATAGACACAACAGAAAAATTCATTTACAGGAAAGCCTAATGGAACGCTCGAAAATAATTGCCATTCTTACAGGTGCGATATCGATTATTTTAGCGATCGCCTACCTGATCATAGTTCAAATCCTCGACTACCGCGACATGAAACCCGCCCCCATTAGCGAACTCAACCAACCACCAGCAATTGTGGCTACTAGTTGGTACTAAAAATCCGTTTCTTTCCTCTTCCTAAGGATATAAACATTGATCGAGACGCAATTAAATGCGTCTTTTGTCATTTATGTCAATTGAAATTATTAATGATAACTATTGATTTGTTGCCTAAATTATCCATAGATAAAAATCAATAGTTGTTATTGATTAATTAAATAAAGTCCACCTATAAGAATTAATTAGAGGACTTATCGATCATTTATTTATTTGAAGTATTTCCTTTTTGCCATAGATAAAGGTAAGCTATTTCTAACAAAATTAAGCAAAAATAAAATTAAAGTATTGGTGATAGCTGGGTTGGTGGGGATCAAAGCTATTTGATTCTTAACCCCAGAGTTGTGCTGGATGTTATAGAGGTAAGTTCATGGCTCAGTTTCTTGTGGAGACTGTGTGGCTAGTTCCGTTATATGCGTTAATAGGTGGGCTGTTAGCGGTTCCTTGGTCGCCAGGGATCATTCGCCGCACTGGCCCTAGACCAGCTGGTTATGTCAATTTGGTAATGACATTTCTAGCGTTTTTGCACAGCGCGATCGCATTTGTTGCCACTTGGAATCAACCACCTGTAGAAGTATTTATTCCCTGGCTTTCTACAGCAGGTTTAAATCTTACCATTGCTTTAGAAATTTCTTCAATTACTGTAGGCGCATTGACTGTAATCACAGGCTTAAATTTCTTAGCGCAAATTTTCGCCATTGGTTACATGGAAATGGATTGGGGGTGGGGACGGTTCTATTCTCTATTAGGATTGTTTGAAGCGGGATTATGTGCCCTAGCTTTGTGTAATAACCTGTTCTTCAGTTATGTAATTCTCGAAGTTCTGACTTTAGGAACTTATTTGCTAGTTGGGTTGTGGTTTAGTCAACCGTTGGTAGTTAGCGGTGCTAGAGATGCTTTCCTTACCAAACGGGTAGGCGACTTATTCCTGCTGATGGGTGTACTGGGTTTATGGCCTTTAGCAGGGACTTGGAATTATACAGAATTAGCTGAATGGGCGACAACTGCCAATGTTGACCCCACTGTCATCACCTTGGTAGGTTTAGCTTTAATTGCCGGGCCAATGGGTAAATGCGCTCAATTCCCGCTACATTTGTGGTTAGATGAGGCGATGGAAGGGCCTGTTCCCAGTACAATCTTGCGGAACTCGGTGGTAGTAGCCAGTGGTGCTTGGGTACTGATTAAACTCCAACCAGTGTTAACTTTATCACCTTTCGTTTCCTCAGCTTTGGTAGCAATTGGTGCAGTTACAGCCGTTGGTGCTTCCTTAATTGCGATCGCGCAAATTGACATTAAACGCTGTCAATCTTACTCTGTCAGTGCTTACATGGGCTTGGTATTTATCGCTGTAGGTACTAAACAAGACGAAGCCGCACTGTTATTAGTACTGGCTAATGCTGTATCAGCTGCACTATTGGTAATGAGTACTGGCGGAGTTATCTGGAACAGCATTACCCAAAATGTTACACAGTTGGGTGGATTATGGTCGCGTCGTCCAATATCTGCGATCGCTTTTATTGTGGGAACATTGGGATTAATTGGCTTTCCCCCTTTAGGCGGCTTTTGGGCGTTGATGGAATTAATCGACGGACTTTGGGGAACTCAACCTGTATTGGTGGGTGTAGTCATAGCTGTGAATGCTTTAACTGCTGTGAGTTTAACCAGAGAATTTGGTTTGATTTTTGCTGGTAAACCACAACAGATGAGCGAGCGATCGCCTGAAGTACACTGGCCAATGGTCTTACCAATGGTGATTTTACTAGGCTTTGTGTTACATCTGCCATTAGTGTTGCAAAGCTTATCATTACTACCAAGTTGGGTAATTCTCAATAAGGATGTTGCACTGTTATTAATTTGGTCAAGTGTTTTTGGTTGTGGTATTAGTGGCGTAATTTATTTAGGTAACATTCCTAAACCAGTTCGCCTACCTTGGAAACCTTTACAAGATTTATTCGCCTACGATTTTTACACGCCAAGAATTTATCGGATGACGATTATTTTCAGCGTCGCTCAACTTTCTAAATTTGCCGATATGCTGGATCGTTTTGTTGTCGATGGTATCGTGAATTTAGTTGGTTTATTCTCTCTCTTAACGGGCGAAGGTTTGAAATACAGTACATCTGGACAAACGCAATTTTATGCCTTCACTGTACTTTTAGGAGTTGGTGTATTTGGCGTTTGGGTAACTTGGCCTTATTGGGGAATACAGTTTTTAGAGTTGATGTTTTAAAACCTAGAATTAGTGACTAGAAAAGAAGATTTTTCTGCGCCTAAGCATATAGAAAAATACTCATCTCTAGTTTCGCAATTTTAGTTCGATAGTCACGCGCCATCTTTCTTTTGTTGTTGAAATTTTCAGATTTTAAATTTGTGTTGTGTTGGGGGAAAAGACAATGAAAAAACAATATCGTCAAACAAATGTTTCTCGGAGAAACTTACTGAAACTCGGTGCAGGTGCAGTTGGTGCAGGAGTATTAACAGCCGGATTAGGTGCAAATTTGGCTGCACCTGAAAAAGTCTCAGCGCAAGACAAAAAAGATATTACTCCTGATGCAGCACTCAAAGAATTGCTGGATGGTAATGATAGATTTGTCAAAGCTAAAAAACGCTACCCAAATCAATCGATAAAACGCTTGCAGGAAGTTGCTAAAGGGCAAAAACCTTTTGCATCAATTCTCGGTTGTGCCGATTCACGAGTACCTTCAGAGATTGTTTTCGATCAGGGATTGGGAGATTTATTTGTTTGTCGTGTAGCTGGTAATATTGCTCCACCAGAAGAAATTGGCAGCCTAGAATTTGGCAGCCTAGTATTAGGTGCTAAGGTGATCATGGTACTAGGTCATGAAAGATGCGGCGCTGTAGATGCAACTATTAAAGGAGCCTCAGTACCAGGACAAATTGGTAGTTTACTCGAAGCCATTAAACCTGGTGTAGAAAGAGCTAAAGGACAACCAGGCGATCCATTAGAAAATGCTTGTAAAGCTAATATTTTAGTGCAAGTTGAGAAGCTACAATCATCACCAGTTCTGGCTGAGTTAATCAAAGAGGGTAAACTGAAAATAGTAGGTGGTTATTACGATTTAGATACTGGCAAAGTCAGCTTAGTTAGTTAGGTTTTGGGTATGGGGCATGGGGCATGGAGCATGGGCAATAGTCAATAGTTATTTCTCCTCTGTCTCTTTGTCTCCCTTGTCCTCCCATCCTTCTCATCTCTTTTGACCATTCACATATTTAAGAACTTCTTCTTTTTACTAATTTACCCAAATTGCCATGTTAAGTGTTCTGATTTGGCTCCCGATTTTAGCAGCAGCTATTATAGCGGTAATACCTAAAAATTTGCCTACCAATACTGTGCGGTTAAGTGCATTATACTTTGCTGCTATTGTATTGCTCTGGAATATTTTTATTCTCTTCAAATTTGATATCAGCAATCCAGGGATGCAGTTTCAAGAGAATATTCCTTGGAATGAAACTCTCGGTTTGAGCTATCAATTAGGCGTTGATGGGCTATCTATATTAATGTTGGTGTTAAATAGCCTCCTCACCTGGATTGCGATTTACAGCAGCAGCAAAGACACTCAAAGACCAAGGCTTTTTTACTCCCTAATTTTATTAGTCAGTGGTGGGGTAGCAGGGGCATTTTTAGCAGAGAATTTACTGCTTTTCTTCCTGTTCTACGAACTAGAATTAATTCCCTTCTATTTACTAATTTCCATTTGGGGAGGGGAAAAACGCGGTTATGCTGGTATCAAATTCCTGATTTATACTGCTGTTTCTGGGGCTTTAATCTTAGCAACATTCTTGGGTACTGTGTGGCTAACAGGTTCTACTAGTTTCGCCTTTGATGCAGTTTCTACCCAAACTTTATCTGCTGGGTTGCAAATCATTCTCTTAGCAGGAATAGTCTTAGGTTTTGGGATCAAAATTCCCTTGGTTCCCTTCCATACTTGGTTACCTGATGCTTATGTTGAAGCTTCTGCGCCAATTGCGATTCTTTTGGGTGGCGTGTTAGCTAAACTGGGAACCTACGGATTGTTACGATTTGGTATGGGGATGTTTCCCCAAGCTTGGAGTATTTTCGCACCGACATTGGCAATTTGGGGTGCGGTGAGTGCAATATATGGGGCTGTAGTAGCGATCGCGCAAAAAGATATCAAGCGCATGGTAGCATACAGTTCCATCGGTCACATGGGTTATATTTTGCTGGCTGGTGCTGCTAGTAATGCTCTAGCGCTGGTTGGTGCTGTCGCTCAAATGTTTAGCCACGGTTTAATTCTTGCTATCTTGTTCCATTTGGTGGGAGTTGTAGAAACTAAAGTTGGAACTCGCGAGTTAGATAAACTCAATGGTTTAATGAGTCCGATTCGGGGTTTACCTTTAATTAGTGCTTTGCTGGTATTAAGCGGAATGGCGAGCGCTGGTATTCCCGGTTTAACAGGTTTCGTGGCTGAATTTATAGTTTTCCAAGGAAGTTTCTCGGCGTTTCCTATCCCCACAATCTTGTGTGTAGTTGCTAGTGGTTTAACAGCAGTTTATTTTGTCATCCTGCTTAACCGCACCTGTTTTGGTAGACTCGACAACTTAGCCTACTATCCCAAAGTGCAATGGTTTGAGAAGACTCCTGCGTTAATTTTGGCAGTTTTAATCATCTTTTTGGGAGTTCAACCTACTTGGTTAGTGCGTTGGAGTGAACCCACAACTACAGCAATGGTAGCTGCAATTCCGGCGATGGAAAAAACTGTCAACTCGGAAATTGCTTTGAAACCATAACTCTTATCTGATTTGCGTCTTTGCGTCTACCCTGCGGGAACAACTGTGTCGAATGCGTGAGATTTATTTTGATAAATGAACCACAGAAACGCAGAGGAGCCAGTGTGTTGCGGGGGTTTCCCCCGTTGTAGAAACTGGCGTGACACAGAGAAAAGAGAGAATTTTATCAAATGATTGAGGATTGCTATCAGGAGTTATGCACCAAGATTAGGAGGAAGGATGAATTTAAAATTAATTCCCAGTGCTTTAGTAGGATTTCGCTTTTTAATTTCTCCCTTCCTCCTCTGGGATGCTGTTGATGGTAAAACTAGTATTTGGTTCATTGTTGGTTTTATAGCCGCATTCCTTTCGGATATTTTTGATGGCATAATTGCCCGGAGACTTGGTGTTAGTACTGCCGAATTAAGACAAGCTGATAGTTGGGCTGATGTTTGTCTTTTTAGTTGCATATTTGTGAGTGCTTGGTTAGTACATCAAGAAGTTTTAATTGCTTATCAAATCCCTTTACTCACAGTAGTTTTTGCCCAGTTGGTATGGTGGATAGTGAATTTAGTGAAATATGGTAAACCTGCTAGCTATCACACCTATTCGGCTAAATTTTGGGGTATCACTCTGGCGATTGCGATTATTTCTCTATTTGGCTTTAATTATGCAGGAATTTCTCTTTGGCTAACTTGTATTGCTGGTTTAGTCTACAGTATCGAAGAAATAGCCATGACAATGATTCTGCCAGTGTGGACACACGATGTTTTAAGCATTTTTCACGCCCTAAAGATACGCGAACAATTATTAATACAAAAAGACGAAATTGCATCATAGTCATCACAGATGACTAATAAAAAATAACAACCCTCACGAGATTTAAATATGACAGCAACTTTTGATAAAGCTACTAAATTACCTCCTTCTCGCCATGAATTTGCGGAAGTAATTCATCGTTTAGAAGCTGGCGGTTCAATGTTACCTGATACGCCAGAAAACTTGATGCAAATTATCGGTTTGTATAAAGCTTATGCAGTGCCGATGGATTTTTACTGGCGGGATTTACTTTATATTGCGGAACAAGAATTTTTAAATCCCTTTCCTTTCTTTAAATACTTCTTACCAAAAGAGTATTTAGACAGACATAATCATTATGCTGGTGATGATGCCGATTTAAGAATTTGGCGGGGACAAGCTACAGCCCATCCTGAGTTATTAGCATTTATTGAAAAAGGTGAAACTGGGAAAATGCCCAGATTATTTCACCATTTATTCCACGATCGCATTAATATGGAGTTTGCTGAAGCTTGTATGCGGGCTATGCTTTGGCATCGTCAGATGTACGCACCAGTAAACCAGTTTGACGCTTACCTGGATTCGGAAGAATATAAAGCTAACGCCGATAGGGCAATTAAAGCTTACTTTAAAGGTAACCCGGTAATGTTGGGGCTGCACAAGCTGTTCCCGGATATGTTCATTGAACAGTGCCGCCAGATGTCTTACTATGCTAACTTAGGCTTATTCTGGGAAGTCATGGCACCTGTGTTCTTTGAAATGTCGGATATCTACGACGAAGGCGGGTTTAAAGGTGTCCCCGATGCAATGAACTTTTTGGTAAATGGAATTTTTGCGATCGCAGGTCGTCCGATTTATCATCATGTATATATAGATGGCGAATGCTATGAAATCATTCCCAAATCTAAGGGTTTCACCTGGTTATACGAAGCTGCATTACCTTATGTAGAAGCTGTTTTCTACCGCACCGCACCTTTTAGAGGCACAAAATCTTATAATGCGCAAGCAGGTCAAGTACCTGATGATCAAAAAGATTTCCACTATGGCATTCTCTACGCTGATGTCTTCCCTGTAGGTACAGCAGGTATTCCACCCACATTATTGATGCAAGATATGTTACACTTCTTGCCTCAATATCTGCTTGATTATTACAAAAAACATTGTCGTGGCGAAGAAGATATGTTGATTCAGTTAGGAATTAGTTTCCAACGGTCAATGTATAATGTAACTTCTGCGGTAATTCAAGCATTACGCACTGCACTGTTATATCCTTTAGATGATCCCAATCCTAAGCATTTACAAGCAAACCGGGAATTCTTTGAAGCCCAGTTAAATCGCTTTACTCGTGCTGATTACAATATGCGAGATGCTGCGCGATTACAGAGTATTCAAAGTCAAGATTACAGGTAATTCGTAATTCGTAATTCGTAATTCGTAATTCGTAATTTTTTGGTAGGGTGTGTTACGCCGTAGGCTAACGCACCTTATATTTTTGCCAATGGTGATTCAAGGTTTTCGGAATCAACTTCAGGGTTCCTGGAATTAACTTCAGGGTTAACGTTTCCGTGTTTCGCGTAGTCTGAATCAACTTCAGGGTTCCCGAAATCAACTTCAGGGTTAACGTTTCCGTGTTTCGCGTAGTCTGAATTAACTTCAGGGTTCCTTGAATCAACTTCAGGGTTAACGTTTCCGTGTTTCGCGTAGTCTGAATCAACTTCAGGGTTAACGTTTCCGTGTTTCGCGCAAGCTGTGCTTCTGCATTTTGTCGGTGCGTTGCGCTGCGCGACAACATAACCTACTTTAGAGATAATTGCCCATCAAGATGACGAAACAAAAATAACCAAATTGGTAGAGAACTATTAATGGCAATTAATCTGATTAAATGACCTGTGGTGACAACCTCTACATTATGATTTAATACCAGAGAGATGAGAATCATTTCTGCTGAACCTCCTGGTGCTGTTACCAATAAACAAGTTAACCAATCCCAAGAAGTTAATTGCATAGCTAATATAGCCGCGATTGCGCCAGCAATTAAAGTCATCAGTACAGAAATTACAGCATAAACTATAGTACGTTTTTTAAAGCTGGGTTTTTCTCCCCAATATTCACCAATGGTAATTCCTAATAGTATTTGACCAACTATTTTTACTAATGATGGTGGGGTAAAGTCAATATCATGGAAAAAAGGTAGGAAATTTAGTACGGGATTAAATCCTATACCAATTAATAAAGCGCCAAAAAAATCTCCTGCGGGTATGTTAAATGTTATTGCTAAGTAAACAACTAATCCGATTATCCCCAGTGCTAACAAAAGTAATCCTAATTGAGAGGTATCGACACTAAACAAACTACTTTGAATAGAGATTGTTTGGTTATTCCATACATTGCTAACTGTATTTTTTGCAATAAAAGGAATCAGCAAAACTACAGATGTAACGCGCAAAGCTTGAACTAAGGCAACTAGGGTAACATTTTTGCCATAATCAGCAGCAATAGACGCCATTAGTCCCACACCACCAGGAACTGTGGCTAGCATGGCTGTTAACAAATTAGTCTGACTCAAGCGGGAATAAATGTAGCCAATACCAATACCACAAAGTAACAAAAAAAATGTTAATAAAATAAAAATCGGAATACCAGAAACTACACTAGTTAAATCGCTATGGGTAGTTGAGGCTCCGACTGTTAATCCTACCAATGCCATGCCCACTTTTCTGGCGTTGCGGTTAGGTTTGGGAGAATATTGATAGAAAATGCGGCATCCCTGCAACACTACAGTACCAGCAGCAATCCCCCCAAATATCCAAGCAATTCCACCAATTTGGAATCTGGTTAAACATAAACAAAAAGGTAAAGCTAGTAGCATTTCTACGCAAAGTATAGCTACTTGCTTGATAAATGAATTTTGAGGAGTAAGGGGAGAATTTTCAGCAGTAGATTGTTCTACAATGGGAATAAGGCTCAAGCTATTATTCATTGATATAGCGCTTTTTTCATTAGTTTAACTATGCACATAAGCTAATGCGATCGCGCAATACCCCAGACAGGATATAAATTTAAATTCTCCGATTAATGATGAAGAATGTATATATAGTGAATCTAACTTACGCATTATTACCAAGAATTTCTCAAAAATTTTCGTAGACGACAATATTATAGTAGGGACACAACATAAGTTATGACCCTACCGATAAACTGTATTTTTGTCCAGAGTCTAATTGTTGATTATTTCAGCTATCAGGGCGTATTTGTTGGATTAGTCTTCATCAAGCGCTGGGAAAACTTCTTCAAATTGCCATAACTCATCTTTGTGTTCCATAAACCAAATTCGAGTTTCTGGTGTCAATTTGCTCCAAATATTTTCCACAGGAATATGGGGAGATGCATAGCGATACTCTTCTCCCAAAGATTTAAGATTTTCCGCTACATCAAGCGGAATACCAAAATCGCGCCAGTCAACTTTTACATTTCTACCAGAAAGTCCGGCTGCGGGGTCAAAAATTAATTGTGCAGTTCTAATTAAATCAGCAAAATGGTTTGGTTTCAGTCCTATTATTTGCTGAATTTGGGGTGATTCATTATGCTGTTGAGACATTGGTCACTGGAGTGGTGAAGATGGGTCATTGGTTGAACTTACTGCCAGAGATTTTTATCCCAATTTCCTCATTTTAACCTAAAGTCACTCAGGCAAATGGTTTAGGCTGTACAAGTAGTAAAAAGATAAAAGTAAAGAGCGACACATCAATATATTCTAGAGGACATGGCAGTGCCATGCCCGTACTGAGCTTGGCTAAATCTGCTATCTCATGCCACAGTTATTTAGTTGTCAATGAAAACGGTAACAGCCGCAACTGCTATCAACATTTCATCATTTTTATCATTGAGAGAGGGAATTGCTCTTCCTTGCACTACCATCCCGCCAGATTCGACAGTCAGAGATTTGCGCCCAAAGGGGAGTACAGCTAATACTTCCTCTTGATTGACTTGTTCTGGGTATGGTACTGCTACTTGCACTTCCACAATCATCTCATTAGGATCGGTTAAACCTGCTACTTCCCAAACACCAGGTAAAGCATTATGTGCGATCGCATTTCTTACCGCCCTGGCTGCTGCTACTGTTGGTTCTTGTCCATGTTGGTCAATTCCCATTCCCATTTCAATTATCAAGCGTTTTTTGACCATAGATATTTCCCAAGCTCATTTACAGTATATTGCAGGTAAATAAACTAAAGGCAAAGCAAGGGCAAAGCAGTGCTTCCCTACTATGCCCAATACTTCTCTGCGAGACGCTTCGCGTAGGGTACGACTTCGCTCAGTACAAGTGCCCAATGCCCATGCCCCATGATGCCCAATGCCCAATGCCCAATGCCTATCAATCGCCGTAAATTCCTGACAAACTTTGGACTTGCTACTTTAGCGACTCAGTTACAACCGTTAACTGCTCAAGGTAAACTATCTCCCCAAGTTACCCTCAAGCCGCCACGCTTGCAAAGAGGTGATACTGTAGGCTTGATTGCACCTGCGGGTATCGTGGATGCTGAAGATGTGGAAACAGCAAGACGCAACTTTGCAGATTTAGGTTTAAAAGTCAAGTTAGGCAAACATATTTTAGATCGTTATGGTTATTTAGCTGGGAAAGATAGCGATCGCGCTTCTGATTTAAATAACATGTTTGCCGATAAATCTGTGAAAGCGATTATTACTATGCGCGGTGGCTGGGGTTGTAATCGCATTCTACCTTTACTGAACTATTCAAACATCCGCACCCACCCCAAAATCTTGATTGGGTACAGTGATATTACTTCTTTATTGTTAGCTATTAACGCTCGCAGCCGCATAGTTACTTTTCACGGCCCAGTTGCTATTTCTAGGTGGAATCAGTTTACCCTAGATTACTTTCAGCGCATCCTATTTACAGGGGAAACTGTAACCATGCAAAACCCTACCAATAGTGAAGTGCAATTCTTACCCATCGCCCCAGGGAAAGCTAAAGGTAAACTGGTGGGTGGCAATTTATCGGTACTAGCGGCGATGGTAGGTTCGCCTTATCTCCCTGCGTGGAATCAAACTATTCTATTTTTGGAAGAAATCGGTGAGGATGTCTATCGTGTAGACCGAATGCTCACTCAGTTAAAAAATGCAGGTATTCTACATCGCCTTGCTGGCTTGATTTTTGGGCAATGTACCAATTGTAGTTTAGGCGATGAACCGAATTTTACTTTAATGCAAGTATTACAAGATTGCATTCTCCCCTTAGGTATTCCCGCCTGGTATGGTGCGGCGATCGGTCATATTAAAGATAAATTTACCCTGCCATTGGGTGTGGATGTGGAGATCAATGCTGATGCTGGCACGATTAAGATGTTAGAGCCAGCTGTTAATTAATATTAATCACTCTTCTAGATAAAAGATAAGATTAGATTATAAATAGTAATCGTAAATTCATCAAAACTTCATATTTAAGCCGAAAAATTCCTAATTTACCACTGTTTTCTTAATTTTTCCTCATAAATCAAAAAAACTAGCCATTTTGGCTGGGAACTATGGAGATATGAATTATCCTTTTTATTAGGAAAGGATTAAATATTGCTTTCCCATAAGTACTTGTGCAAATAAATTATCTAGCAAAACTGATTTAAACTCACTTTTTATACCAGCTGCTTTATAACAATTTTTGGCGGGTGAGAAGTTTTTGAAGATTCTCAAACCCCTAATTTTGTGTTGCCTATATTGACCTAAATTCAGGTTTTGATACAAAGAGGTGAAGTTTTCAGTTTATGACTAAATGTGCAATTAATTGCCCAGTAGTACTTATCATTTGCCCTCACAAAAGATGAAAAGGAGGATGTGATGACAGCCTTTAACTTAAACCAATTCAAATTTACCCATAAAGCTGATTTAGTCGAGCCAGGTAAGGAAATATTCAATCCCCGATTCTCCTATATAGATACATTGAGAGGTAACGATCAAATTATTGGTACTTCCAAGGTAAATGGAGATTTTGCTTTAGAAGCCTATGCCATATCTCTAGCTAAAAATGGTAGTGCAATTACTTCGGCTCAATTAAAAAATCAAGCTACTGTTATTACCTATGGGATTAAAAACGAAGGAATTATCAATACAAATAATGGAGATGATAGAGTTAGGGGAAGAGCAATCGCTGACATTAGTGTGAGTGCAAAAACAGTATCTGACGCTATAACTATTTCCCAAAAAACAGATGCTGTGGCGATCGCTAAAGCTTTTGCTGAAGTTAACGTCAAAGCTATTGCTGACGGCATTGATAACTCTAGAGGCATACTTTATACTGGTAATGGTAGTGACTCCGTTGTTGGCGATACTGAAGGTGCTATATCTGCGGAAGCTACTGCAAAAGTTGATGCTGTAGCCATTGTTGAAGCTATCTGCAAAGCTCCTATGTCTGAAGGCTTAACAGCTTTTTCTGGCGCGATCGCTAGCAGTATAGCGAAAGCCAGCATCATAGCTACCGGCATTAAGAATATTAGCGGCATAATTGCCACTAGCAAGGGTAGTGATACTCTCAATGCTAGTGCTACTTCTAGTTCTAATAACTTCAGCCTTGCAGAAATTTCTGCTTTTGCTAGTGCCAATCGTGATAATCAAGCTTTGGCATTGGCTATAGCTGATGCTACTGCTGCGGCTGTTGACAAGGCGATCGCCATTGACAACACCAGAGGCTTAATTAGTACTGGAAGTGGAAACGATACCATCAAAGCGCGTGCTTCTGCTGATGATATAGCGATCGCTATTAATAACACTAGAGGCAGTATTGATACTGGCAATGGACACGATACCATAGAAGCCATAGCGACTGGCTCTGAGGCTTACGGCATTTTTGGTGGCACTATTTCTACAGCCAGGGGAAACGATCGAGTCATCGCTTCTAGTTTTGGAGGTGGTGTTAACATCCACTTGGGAGACGGTAATGACTTTATTCAAGGTTTTGGTGAAGCTAAAGTTTATGGTGGTAGGGATTTAGATACCATTAGCTTTGGTTCCTACGAAAAAGATGATTTTCAAATTAGTTTTGGTGCCAGCAATAATAATAGTGTAAGTTTTAAGCTAGACGGCATTACTATGATTACTACTGAATTTGAGCAATTTAACTTTGCTAATGGCAGTTACACTTACAATGAATTAAAGATAGCTTAATGTCTCATTCAATTTTTGCAAATGAGTAAATAGCCAGTATGTTTAGGGTGCGTTATCACTTCGTGATAACGCACCCTATTCTGGAATTTAGTGCGGCGCTTGGCGACAAAACAACGCCAGTTTGCACAATAATGGAAACTAGCAATGCACTAATCAATAGTCAACAGTCAACAATCAATGTCCAAAAAACAGAAGTTAGTTAGGTAAGTCTAATGCTATTACCTTAACAGTTTCATAGTCAGAGTTTTTGCCTGTCTTGGAGCGAGTTTTTACCTTGACTTTATCCCAACCTTCATAACTTACATAAACATCAGCTAGAGATTTAGTGCCAATCGCCAAAGCCGTTCCTGTACCCTTTGCTTTTGTAACTTTACCTTTGTTTTTAATATTAATATTAGTATTAGCAGAAGTGTAAGTATCATCTCCTTCTGCGAAGGCTACAGGAGTTATAGCTAATACAGCACCACCGACAATCAACTCGGTAGCGGAAATGTTTTCTAAATAAGACAAGTCTTTGATATCAAGCATAGTTACCTTTTGGCAAATGTTTTTCAGGATGGACTTCCTTGATGTGGGAAGTTAATTACCTATAAACTAGGTAAGACTGAGGGCTTTTTGATCGCAAGTACTAGCGGTTTCATGTAGAGTTTGTGCTTGCAGTACCAAAGCCAAATTATTCAAATTAGATTGAGCTTCTGCCAAATTTGGGTTCATAGCAATAGACTGTTGATAGTAGACTATAGCAGTTTTGATATCACCCAATTCTTGACATTTAGTCGCTAAATCATAATTCATTGCTGCATAATGAGCATGTTTGTCTTTTGAAAGTTTTCCTTGAGCATAAAGTGCATTGGCTAAGTTAATTTCAGCTTCAATGCAATCAGGCTTTAGTTTCAGAGCTTTTTCATAGCAGGCGATCGCATCTTCCCATTGGCCTTGCTGTTGTAGACTGTAACCAAGGTTATTGTAGGCCGCGATCGCATCTGGCTGTAGAGTTAAGACTTGATTATAAGCTGTGATCGCTTTCGATAACTCACCTTGAGTTTGATATAAATTCCCTAAGCCAAATAAAGCTTTAATAGAATTTGGCTGTACCTCTAGCAGACTTTTTAGAAGATTTTCCGCAGTGTGATATTCACCTTTTTGTCTCATCAATACCCCCAGTCCATACAGTGCTTCTGGGTGATTTGATTGTGTGGCTAAAATCTGACGGTATCCTTGCTCAGCTACACTAAATTCATTTGCTCGATGCTTCTCAACCGTTAGCTCAAACGCCGCAGCAAGAGTTCTCACATCTAGCTTGTTCTCTTGACAATCTTGATATTGAGCGATGAAGTACTGAATCCGGCGCTCTTTCGCACCAAAATAATACTTATATTGCTCATTCCCCCTTAAAAAATCATAAATTTTAAAGCCATTTTGAATAGCATAGCGGATGGCGTGCGCGTGCAGTATAAGCCCAGGAGGCAGATTTTTTACAGTTTCATCGCGCCCGGTAATGTAAAACAGCATAGACTTTTGCGTCACATCAACCAAATTCGCGATCGCTCCTAAAGGCCGATTTCCTTCCCAAAGAACTGGTAAATACAGGCAGTTATTTTCAAAACAATGCAATAAAATAGCGCGAACAAAAGCTATGATTACTTCGCATTGATCGCCTTTTTTTTCGCTCCATTTCAACTTCCAGAATTTGAGTAGGATCTCAATATGAGACTCCACATTTTCTGCATTAACGTGAGTAATATAAAACTCATCTGAGTTTTCAACTTGTCTCAACAAACGTCTAATTTTTTGGCGAGTATTTGCACTAACCTGGTTTTGTAAATATTGCTCCCAGTCATCTGTTAAAGAAACATAAGGAGCAATATGATTATCGATATTATCTTCCTCTTGCTCAATGTGGCGATTAATAAACCGCAAATTTTCGCCAGAAAAACTCCTCAATAGGAGAAGCATTCTTGTATCTGTTTCTAAAATATTTTGGAGATTGAAATTAGACCATACTAAATGCTGTTGAATGTAAGCAGAAAAAGCAGGAATTACTTCTTCTTCATAGCCTGGTAAGCAAATAAATCCCGTGTAATCTGCCATGCTACTTCCAGCCATCCAGAGTTCAGTATCAAACTCACCTTCATCCTTCTGGATTAGTACAAGTTTTAACGGAAAAAATGCCACATATGATGCACCTGGAATCTCTGGTTTGGCAGCTAATATTAACCAAGGTTGTGTTAGCATTTCTAACCATCCAGAAAACCAAATCCAAGATAAAAAGAACTGAGCCTGAGAGTCAGCCTGATAGACACAATCCCAATCTTTCTTTATATCTTGAAATATTTCAAAATCATCAATTACGTCAATTAGCATCTCATTTTATTCGAGTTAGTTGCTAATACAAATTAAAAAAATAAGGCAACAGATGATAAGGACAGAAAAATGTTGTGCCCTCTAAAATTTATTGCTGTTCCGCAAAAATTATTTAAATTGAGATACTTAAAAAGTACGCAGTTTTTTAAATTTGTTATCGTCAGTATTTAAGTCGAACTATTTGACTATACTCTAGCTATTCTTGACTAATTGATGAACTACAACTTGAGATTGAAGAACTACTAGAGCTACTAGAACTTCTGGAAGTAGCTCTCACATAACTGCTGCTACTATTTTCAGATGAAATGTTTACAAACACGCTTTGATCTGTCTCACCTTCACTTGATGTTTCAACTACACTTTTTGCTTCTGCAATAACTTTACCATCGGGTGAGACAATACGTTTAGCCACGACTTTGTAATGAGTCATAATTTTAATACCAATTATTAAATTTTAGTTAACTGACAAGCATCATAACTTGATTTTACAAATGTAAATTTTTGACCTTTCAATTAGATATTTCACAAGAAATTTGGAATAACTAATGTTAAACAAATTTCTTGTGAAAAGTAAAAGATTATGATATCACCAAAGACTTTTGTTTAAGCCTTTGGCAATCTATAAATTAACTAATCTCTAAAGCCTTCTATGCAGATATAGCAACACCACTAACTGTAGAGCTAGAAGAGTATTTGTCAGCAGACAATAATAGCTCAATATCAGTGAAGGTATGTCTACCTTTAGCGTTTGCTTCACCGTAGCCAGTAGCAGTATTGCCTTTAATTTCGGGCTTAACTTTAACGTCAATATTTGCGTCGTAGTCGATTTTTACATCAATTCTTTTCTTGAATTCAACTTTTTTACCTTTGCCTCTACCACCAGCAACATCAGATCCTTCAACAGCTTCCAAGTAGTTTAAATCAGAAATAATCATTTTTTTCTCCTTTTGTTTCCCATCAACTCTGTTTGAGTTGTTGATATCAATATAGCTAAGTAAATTTTGCTTGTGTAGCCAATTTGGCTTGGATTTGCAACTTTCTAGCCAATATGGCTGAGAAATTATTTTTCCGGGAAATCAGTTTATTCACAATAATCTTTCTAACTCTTGGACGTTAATATAAAGGAAGGATTTCCTTACCTTATAAATAAGGTATTTATCTGATGAGTTAGCTATAATATCACCCATTGCTGCGCCAAAAGTGAGCGTAAATAGTTATATTCAAACTAGACGACTAGATGCAGTAAGGATGAGAAAACCAGATTCATCTTTTCATCATCACTACTAAGTAACTGAAATAAGAAACACACCCAGCTTGATCTAATAAACTGGGTGCTATTCCTCAAAGTCGTTAAATAAGAAGTATATAAATTGATGTATATATAGAGTTTCTTTGGTACTTACCGGAGATTGCAATGTAGTGAGGTACAGATAATCCTAGATAACAGTATTGTTATACCGCTACTCGGACACCTGATTTATAGTAATAAAAAATTATAGATTTCTGTCTACGCTTCCTGAAGGGATTTTAACGCATACCATTAAATATGAGTCGCCATTTTGGCTTAATATTGGAAAAACTTTCCATATTTATAAGTTAGCACTGCTGATGTGACAGGAGGTGCGTTAGAACAGAGTCTTATCGCACCTTTTGAAGGTTTTACCTTAGCGATATTATTTTTGTAACCACCAAATTAGGTTTGAACATTGACACTCCAGCTTTGATTATTTTATTAATGCCTCTAACCAAAGATGGTCTATCTTTAGATAGATTATTAATAAAATTTAGCCTTTGTGTCAACATTGATTTGACAATTCCTGTGTTGAAGCTAACAGTATTAGCTCTATTATATTTACTCAAACTTAGAGCATGGTTACCAATCTGAGAGCTTCTAGCCAAATTGACATTAATTTCACTACCTCCAAATACAGCGACATCGTCAGAAATAGTATCCAAGTAGTCTAAATCGTAAATTTTCATGCTCTTGAATTCTCCAATTTATGCGTTATTGAGCATTTATATGAATTCTGACTTTAAGACTTATAAATTTGGTATTAGTGAGTTATGTAAACCGATTGATGATAAATGCACAAAATAATTTATCAATCAATTTTTATTTTTGAAATTATATGCTTAGTTAGGTAACAGAGAAGAAATCATAAAACTGTACCTAGCTTTAGAGAAACTAAATAGGCTTATCCTAGCTTTCAATTAGCTGAAAACTAAGACATATCAAGCTTGCTGGATTTTGATGGCTGATATTTGAACGCCGCTAGTATCAGCACAAATTGGTTATTTAACAAAGCAGATTCAAGTTAAAAAACTTTGCTACTCACATAGATGATTTATGCCGTCTTGAGAGAAAAATTTAAAGCCCATTTAGAGAGATTTCTGGAAGATTTACTGTCAACAGATGTATCTTTTTCTATTCAAATCATGTGGAAATTCTACCCAATCTCATAAGAGATTTGGAGCCATTTTGGCTGATTTTTGGAAAATATAAAGGTGCATCAATTAACCGCTTATTAGCAATATCTGAAACGATCGCCTACTTGCTGCCTACTTGCGATCGCTGCATGAGCCATTTTTTTATACTGTATACCCAAGGTAGCTCACGGTCTACTGGGTCTTAGTAAACACTACCTAGGATGAGTCGATTGTAACTAGTGTCAGTTGATAAAGTGTCACTCACCACATTACTGCAATTCTGCTAGAGGAGATATTCTTAGTTAGTGCAAGGAGTGATACCACTTCACAACATGTTTGTCACCGATTATCTTCGTAATGCTCCTCCTTCAGGGGTTATTGCGGGTTTCAGATGTTGCATCAAACAAGTGGATTGGTATAGAGTTATACGAAGGGGCGCTTGGGTGAGCAAAACTCTCAAGCGCTTTTTCGTGTATAAATAAAAAAAATTTTCCCTGAGTAACAACGACTAAGTCTTTAAAAGCACATTATTTGCCAGAGGTATGTTTATCAGTATTCTTTTCAAGAATAAACTGCTTTCTAGTAATTATTACGGGTATGGGGCATTGGGCATTGGGTATTGGGCATGTTTCCAGAAAGCCTTCAGGCTTTAGCCTGAGGCTATAAAAACAAAGCCCACCTGCGTGGGCTAAAAAGTTTAAGCTCATCCCATCCCAACTGGCGTCATTGGGCATTGGTGGTTTTTCCCATGCCCCATACCCCATTTACAATTTCAATTCGCCGTATTTGGGACTCCACCAGCCTTTTTGGGTATGGAAGTAAGCGACATCTTTGTGTTTTTTGTCTTGGCGTGACTGGGGTTGAGAACACCGCAGCATGGTTTTAGGCTGTCCATCTTTGGTGTAGCTATATTCCTCTAAACACTTTTTACATACTGGACAAGGGTATGTGGTAATTTTGCTGGGAGGCTTTTCTTGCTTGGTTGCTGTTTCTTGGTTGCGCGGTGCTTCCCAAGCTTTGTTAAACTCGTTCCAAAATAAGACTACATTTTCACAGCCACTTTGACATTTTAGGAAATATTTCTTTTTAACTTTACTGCTGGGAATTTTGGCGAGACAATTATTGCAATGCGGGCAACGAGTTCTCGAAGTTTCAAATTTGCGTTCAGCAACAGCAGCCGTTTTCGTTCCATTCCCGGAATTTACAGCTACAGTTTTGGCTTTGGCTAAGGCTGGTGCAAAATAATTTTGATTCCAACTGGTGAGATATTGCTGCCAAGGTTGTTTTCCTGATGCGATCGCATCTAAGGCATCTTCCATTTTCGCAGTAAATTCTGCCTCAAGTAAATCGGGTAGGGCTTTTTGTAAGAAAACGTCAACTTCTAACCCTAATGCTGTTGGCTGAATAATTTCTTTTGTGACTTGGATATAATCTCGCTTTTTCAATGTGGCAATGGTGGGAGAATAGGTACTAGGACGACCTATGCCTTTACGCTCCATTAATTGCACTAATTTGGGTTCGCTGTAGCGTGGTGGTGGTTGGGTTTGCTTTTTCTCGTGACCGGCATCGGCTAAAGTTAGCATTTGTCCCTGTTGCAAGGCTGGTAAAATGGTATCCTTACCCAAATTCGGCCAGTAGCGCGCATAGCCTAAAAATTCGACTACTTGCCCTCTAGCTTGCCAGAAAATATCCCCTGATTTTGTAATAACTTTGGTTTTGCGCAATTGCGCTGGGCGACATTGAGATGCGATCGCTCTTTTCCAGATTAAAACATATAAGTTAAACTCGTCAGCAGGCAATTGCACCCGTAACTCTGCGGAGGGACGAAAGACATCAGTAGGGCGAATCGCTTCATGAGCTTCTTGAGCAGTTTTACTGCTACGATGTCTAGCAGTACGCTGGGGGACATTCTGCGGATCGTTTTGTTCTAACCACTGGCGCGCACTTTCACAAAATTCCGGACTTAACATCACCGAATCTGTGCGCATATAGGTAATTAACCCAGCTTCATACAGCTTTTGCGCCACCTGCATGGTTTTTTCTGGCGTAAATCGCAACCGCGAACCCGCAGCTTGTTGCAGAGTAGAAGTGATAAATGCTGGTGGTGGTTGGCGGTTATTGATTTTCCCCTCATATTGCACAACTTGGTGGGGATGGCGTTTTGCTTCTTCGACTAAGCGGTTAGCTTCAGCTTCGGAAAGTACCCGCGTTGATTCCGGTGTTGTTTGATTATTAATCTTGGTATCATCATGTACCTCTGTTTCCTGCTGGGTTTCTTGGGGTGCATTCGCTGTTCCCAGATAAAACGCCCGAAACCCCTCTGCATAATCTACCCAGACACTCCAGTAATCTTGGGGTACAAAGGATTGAATCTCGCGTTCTCGCTGACATATTAGGTGTAATGTGGCACTTTGAACTCTGCCCACACTTTTAGCACCATTATTTAACGCCCAAACTAGGGGACTTCCTTTATAACCGACTAATTTATCTAAACAATCTCGACACAAACCCGCACCAACTAAATTTAAGTCAAGTTTGCGCGGATTTGCGATCGCACTGCGCACCGCCGAGGCGGTAATTTCTGTATAGACTACGCGCTTGGCTTCCCTTAAACCTAGCACTTCTTTCAAATGCCAAGCGATGGTTTCCCCTTCTCTGTCGGGATCTGTAGCTAAAATCACTTCACTGACTTGTTTGGCTACAGTCTTTAATTGCTGAATAGTTTCTTTAGAACGTTGGTCACGGGGGACATAGTTACATTGTACGTGACTCCCATCCATACTAAATCCCAGCGCATCTTCACCTTGGTCGCTGAGTTCGCGAATATGTCCGCAACTGGCGCGCACAATCCACTCAGCACCGAGAATTTCACTGAGTTTTTTGACTTTACCGGGAGATTCGACTACTAAAAGGCGTTTAGGCATAGCACCCGCTTTTAAGATGCTGTATAACAGATACAACTTTTTATCATATATTTAGTATAAATGTACTATAATTCTCCTATTCTGAATCAGCAAGCAATGTCCACCCTAGAACAGCAGGAAACTATTACCGGAGTAGTCGAACGCTTGACTTTCTATTCTGAGGAGTCGGGGTATACAGTGGCACGGCTGACCAGGATTGGGGTAAAAGATTTAACTACAATAGTTGGTAGTTTCGCGAATATTCAACCAGGACAAACCCTGCAATTAACCGGGTTTTGGCGCGACCATCCTCAATACGGGGCGCAATTTCAGGTAACAAATTACAAAGAAACCAAGCCAGCCAGTCTCACCGGCATTGAAAAATATTTAGGTAGCGGATTAATAAAAGGTGTCGGCCCGGTAACAGCCAAGCGGATAGTGGCGCATTTTGGGCTGGAAACTCTAGAAATTATTGAAAATCAAATTGAGCGCTTGGTGGAGGTGCAAGGTATCGCCAAGAAGCGAATTAATATGATTAAAACCGCCTGGGAAACCCAAAAGGCTATCAAAGAGGTGATGGTGTTTTTACAGGGGCATAGTGTTTCTACTACCTACGCAGTAAAAATTTATAAGCAGTACGGGGATGAAGCGATCGCTATTGTAACTCAGAACCCCTATCAATTAGCTACCGATATCTATGGTATTGGTTTCCTCACGGCTGATAAAATTGCCCGGAATATAGGCGTAGCACCCGATTCTGAATATAGATATCGTGCGGGAATTATCCATGCTTTGAGTGAAGCAGCAGAAGATGGACATTGCTATTTACCCCAAGGAGAACTGGTAGAAAAAGTCATTCCCCTATTAACTACCGATACTCATCAACCCCCAGAAGCAGCGCTAATACAAATTATTCGAGATATGGCGCTGAAGGAAGAATTAGTCAGAGAAAGTAGCGCCAATAAAATAGTTAACTGCTATAAACCTGCTTTCTTCCACACAGAACAAAACCTAGCCCAACTCATCCAGCAACGCCTCAATCAACCTGTAGCTACTGATTTTCCCCGCGTCCGTTCTTGGCTGGAACGCTTCACAGCTAGCCAAAAAATTGAACTTTCCACCCAGCAACAACAAGCTGTAGAAATGGCGGCTTATTCTCCGGTAATGATTTTGACAGGGGGGCCGGGAGTCGGGAAAACATTCACCACCCACGCTATTGTTTCACTGTGGAAAGCGATGGGTAAATCCATTGCTTTAGCCGCACCTACAGGACGCGCCGCCCAACGTTTGAGTGAAATGACTGGCTTGGAAGCAAAAACCATCCATCGGTTATTGGAATTTGACCCGAAAACGATGGGTTTTAAGCGTGACAGCGAAAATCCCTTACCAGCAACCGCAATTATTGTTGATGAAGCGAGTATGTTGGATTTATTTTTGGCTAATTCCTTGCTGAAAGCGATGCCTGCGGCGGGCTACGCCTACGCTAAAAATGCTCAACTATTATTAGTCGGAGATATCGATCAGTTACCATCTGTAGGGCCGGGTAACATTCTCGCTGACTTGATTAATTCTCAACGAGTACCTGTAGTCCGGTTAACTCAAGTCTTCCGCCAAGCCCAACAAAGCGCTATTGTTACCGCCGCCCATCAAATCAATCGCGGTCATTATCCCACAATTGAACCGATATGCGATCGCCCCGTTTCCGATTGTTTATGGCATGGTGGTGGGTATCAACCAGAACATGGAGTACAAGCAATTTGCGAATTAATTACCGATTTAATTCCCAATTTAGGCTTTAATCCCGCCACAGATGTGCAAGTCTTGTGTCCAATGTCACGGGGATTAGTCGGTACTCGCAACCTCAACCAAGTTTTGCAAGAACTAATTAATCCTCCTAGCGCCGAGAAAGTGGAAATCGCCAGAGGTGGAATTAAGCTACGGGTAGGTGATAGAGTCATTCAGCAGACAAACGATTATCAGCGAGAAGTATTCAACGGCGATTTGGGGATAATTACCGCCATTGATACAGTAGAACAAGAAGTGAATGTTCAATATTGCGAGCGAATTGTCACTTACGATTATGCTGATTTAAATGAAATATCCCTAGCTTTTGCTACCACAATTCATAAAAGTCAAGGCTCTGAATATCCGGTAGTAATTTTGCCAATTTATATGCAACATTATATTATGTTGAGTCGTAATCTTATCTATACAGGTTTAACTCGTGCGAAACAGTTAGCGATTATTATTGGTGCGAAAAAAGCGATTTCTTTAGCTATAAATTCTACTGATAAACAACAGCGCTATACCCAATTACAGCATAGGCTAATTCAGGCGGAACTAATATCAATTTGAATGCGTCCACCTACTTATAAGAAAATACATGACGCATTTCAAACCGACATTCCTCCCACAAAGGAAGCAATGCTTGTTTCGCTGCATTCATCTGTGGTTGGGAATAGCTAATTTTGCCATTTTCGATAATCCAAATAAATATGCGCGTGATTGAATCTGCATTTAAACTTTTTTCATAATCATGATTATTGATTCTGGTTACTTGCTCATCCAAACAATTTATCGCATTTTTAAAACTAGAAAATTTTTTATATTGAGATATTCTACTGTCAACTAAGCCTTGTGAATTCTGCCAATCAATTCTCTGTAAATTGGCAGTAAGATAATCCATACCATTGATACTAGAGTCAGTATTACGGACTAAATCTGTAAATGTGCGATAATATAAGCGCAATATGGTAGCAGCAATATTTTCTCTATATAAATTAAACCATGATTGAATATCTTTTAAATAGGGTAAGAGATTTTTAATATCATCAATTGCTACAATAGTAGAACGCTCAGGTTGAGACTTTTTTATAGCTGATACTATGTCATTTATAGAAAACTGATTCTGCTGTGAATAATAATTAATAACTTTAGGAATGTACTGTTCTAATAACCATTTTTTAGTATATTTAGCCGTCCATGTTCCCTGTGTACCTATATTTCGTTGCCAATAATTTTGTTCTTTTTTATCTAAAGGCTGTAAATGTATAGCATTTATTGTATATATAATACTGATTTTTGTATAGGGTAATAAAGAACAATAACTACTAGCTTTTGGTGTAATCAAGACATGATCGCGAATACCCCGACTTAGGCGAATTGAAAAATTCTCATGATTAAATAAATGCCATGCTGATTTACCTTTGTAGTAAGTAAATTCATGGGCAAACTTATACATTAGCTCCCAAAGTTTTGGCTCTACATCACATATTTTAAAGCCACGAATACCTGCAACTTCTATAAATTCAAATTCCCAAGTTTCTAAGTTATTTTCAAACTCAATTATTGATTTTTTGTATTCTTGGCAAATTTCATCAATACATAAACACAAATCTATCGTTTCTAATTCCGATAAAATTATTGTAGTTTCTCCTAAAACAGCTTCAAATATATTTTTATCTACTTGTTTAATAAAAGGACGACATTGCCAATGAGGCTGAGTATTTAATCCAATCATCAGATTATCTAATATCTGCCGATGGTTAATACTAATTTTTATGCCTCTAAACATAATGTTACTAAATTCTATTTCACAATCACCTTCACTAAATGCTTGTGGTAAATTACATTTGATTGCTACTTTAGGTTTAACTACAATTAATTGATTACCTTTTTGCGTGATTTCTGGCTGAAAATCTGTTTGATTTAATAAATCTTGCCAATATGCATAACGTCGGAGATGCTTTTCTAGCAAATTATGATGCTTAAATGTAAATAAATTATCTAAATTTTTATTAATTGAACTGACATATAAAAAATTGAGAGTTTGATAAAAATCTATTGCTATTTCTTGTTTTTTTAAAGTCTCAACTGTGATATCAAATAAACAATGTAGCGGACGATAGCGCCAGTATTGAAAAACTTGAATTTCATAACCATTGGTAATGATCAAAAATAGCGGTTTTACAGAAATACTGGCTAAACTAGATTCCACTATAGCAGGAGATAAATTAGTTTCTCTTGGATTCTTAATATCAATAATTACAATGGCAGTATCTGTATTATTTAATTCAATAACATCTGAGTGAAGGTAAATTTTATTAATTTCTAAGTTTGCGCTATTAATTGATGATGCATACTTACTCACAGTAAATTTACTCTTAAGGCATTTGTTCGGATACCCAAGATACTGAAACATAGGTAAGATAAACCTATTTTTGACATCATCTACATTTTCTAAAATTTGATAGTTAAAACTTTGTATCCATTGGTTAAATTGTTTAATTGGCTCAGAAATTGACATGCGATAGGCTACTTGTTTGGATAAAATTTGCAGAGATATGGTTGTCCAATTAGCAATTTATCAAGCCAGTGGGGATATTGTAGTGATGTCCAATACTTTACAAGAGTGTTGAGTAAAACAAAGCAAATTAATTATAGCCGTTGACTGTTGACTGTTGACTGTTGATAGTCTTGAAAGGCTTTTATCTTAGTTTGATGTCCTAGTCTGTCTGGCTACGGCTATAAAATTTATTAATCAACAAAATCACCAAAATCAATAAAATCAATAAGAGAAGTAAAGCGAAGATAACAAGCTAGAATCGTTATTAAATAACAAATATCTCCGCTTTAGCCATGAATTAGAGCGATTTTTACTATTTACGCAAGTCTGTGATTAATTGTTGATTAAGCCAACTTACTTGCATCTGCAAAACGTTTATTAATTTCATCCCAATTTAACACATTCCACCAAGCTTCTAAATAATCAGCCCGGCGATTTTGATAGTTAAGATAATATGCATGTTCCCAAACATCATTACCCAAAATGGGATATAGTCCTTGGCTTAAAGGCGTATCTTGGTTAGCTGTTGTCGTCACTTCTAGCTTGCCAGTTTTATTGCGTACTAGCCAAACCCAACCACTGCCAAATTGGGCTGCACCAGCTGCGTTAAATTGTTTTTTAAAATCAGCAAAACTGCCAAAATTTTCCTTGATTGCAGATGCGATCGCACCTGTGGGTTCCCCTCCACCTTGGGGTTTCATAATTTGCCAAAACATTGAATGATTGACATGTCCACCGCCATTATTGCGTACTGTTTTGCGGATATCTT
Organism: Tolypothrix sp. FACHB-123; assembly: GCF_014697075.1. Lineage (GTDB taxonomy): Bacteria > Cyanobacteriota > Cyanobacteriia > Cyanobacteriales > Nostocaceae > Aulosira. Next base: position 50,461 of record NZ_JACJRE010000002.1, read on the forward strand.
CGGGTACTCTATCGAGTTGACGTAACAAGTCTTCAACACTTCTGCTTTTAAGCTGTGGATATTTCTCTAAAGCAGCATTCAAATTTTTCACATAAGCTGCATGATGCTTATCGTGATGAAATTGCATTGTTCTGGCATCAATATGTGGTTCTAATGCGTCATAGGCATAGGGTAGCGGTGGTAATTGAATTGCCCCTGTGGTGGTATCTGGTTTTGGTTCGGGACTTGTTTGGCTACCACTAGGAGATTGCTCTGCTGAAGCGCAACCTTCTAAAGCCAAAGTACCCGTACCTACGGCGAGTAAAAACAAAAAATGGCGTCGATTAATAGTCATAAGAAATTTGCAGCCAATCAATGGAAATATCTCGATAGCTTTTATTTTCGGTGATTCAGGCTGCAAAAAATTAGGAATTTGGGCATTGGGTATGGGGCATGGGGCATGGGGCATTGGGCATTGGGCATTGGGCATTGAGTATCTGTTCCTGTAGTCCCTAATCCCTAGCCCCTAGCCCCTAACAGCCCCTAACCTCTAGCCAAAATGCTGAATAATCGCGTCAGCGAATTCAGAACATTTCAAGGGTTCTACGGGTGGTTCTAGCAAGCGTGCTAGATCATAGGTAACTTGACCATTAGCGATCGCATCTCCTAAACCTTTCTTAACTAAGTCTGCGGCTTCTTGCCAACCTAGATATTCCAGCATCATTACGCCAGATAAAATTACAGAACCGGGATTAATCCGGTCTAAGCCGGCGTGTTTGGGTGCTGTACCGTGGGTAGCTTCAAAAACTGCACAAACATCGCCGATATTCGCCCCTGGCCCCATGCCTAAGCCGCCAACAATCGCCGCAGCCGCATCGGATAGGTAATCGCCATTTAGGTTCATTGTTGCCAGAATTGAATACTCGTCAGGTCTGGTTTGGATTTGTTGAAAAATGCTATCAGCAATCCGGTCGTTGACCATGATTTTATTTTTCCACTTACCGTTGCCGTGGCTATCCCAAATTGCGTTAAGAACTGTTTCTACTTCCTTGACAATTTGGGCTTTTTTCTCTGGAGTTAAGCCATCAAATCCCGGATCTACTTGACGGGCGTTTTCTTCTAAGGAAATATTGGGGTTTTTCTCCTTGTTGCTCAAAATCCAAGATTCCCGTTCAGTAACGCATTCAGCACGGAATTCGCTGGTGGCGAGTTCATAACCCCAATCGCGGAAAGCGCCTTCGGTGTACTTCATGATGTTGCCCTTATGCACCAAAGTCACTTGCTGCTTGTGTTTAGGCAATGTCAAGGCATGTTTGATAGCACGGCGGACTAAGCGCTGAGAACCCTTTTTACTGATGGGCTTAATGCCGATACCAGAATCTAGGGGAATTTGCTTTTTCCCATGTTCTGGGGTAGCGGGGATAAGATCCTCATTGAGAATTTTAATTAAGCGATCGCCAATTTCGCTGCCTTGTCGCCACTCAATCCCCAAATAAATATCTTCTGTATTTTCCCGATACACAATCACATCAAGCTTTTCGGGGTTTTTGTGGGGTGAGGGCGTACCTGCATAATAGCGGCAAGGACGCACGCAAGCATATAAGTCAAAAATTTGTCTGAGTGCCACATTCAAAGAACGAATGCCACCACCCACAGGAGTGGTTAACGGGCCTTTGATAGCAACACCATATTCTTCAATTGCTGTGAGGGTATCCTGAGGTAAATACTGGTATGTGCCGTATAACTCACAGGCTTCATCCCCAGCATAAACCTTAAACCAACTAATTTGCCGCTTACCGTTATATGCTTTTGCTACCGCCGCATCAAGTACTTTTTGGGCAGCCGGCCAAATATCTATACCCGTTCCATCGCCCCGAATAAAGGGGATAATGGGGTTATCCGGCACAACCGGTTCACCATTCTTGAAGGTAATTTTTGTTCCAGTTGTAGGGGGTTTAATCTTGTCGTACATAACTCACACACTCCTGATTGATAGGCTGTTGGGATTAGGGAATTGGGCATGGGGCAGTGGGCATGGGGCAGTGGGCATGGGCATGGGGCATCTCACCTGCTCCCCTAGCCCCTAGCCTCTAGTCCCTAGCCCCTACTAGCCCCTACCTATTGAAGCGCAGATTATCCCCTGATAGGACTTCAAGTATGGGATGAAGTGAAACGATCGCAATTTTGTACGATCAAAAATAGTAAACTACATTTCGCTATCAGTGTTTCACTTTTGGTAAAACCTCATAGCGATCGCTTTTTCACGCACCCGCTAAAACGAGTAATGGCATGACAGACCCAATGATTGTATCAGGCCCTGCTAATGACATCGACTCCCTTCGACAAACGTTAATCGCTGGGTCTATTCAAGTCCAACAACAAATTATCTCAAAGTTAGCTGACTTGGGTAATGAGGGATTGGATGTATTGATGGAATTCTTACAGAGACGTTCTGACACCCCGGCCACTTGGATTGACGGCAAAGCCTACCAAGTACTCTACAGTTCTGATGCACCATTAGCCAAAGAATTTCTGCTTTCTTCTTTTCCTGAGGGCATTGTACCTCTAAAATCAGACTGCGGGATCGATTACCAGCCGTTGCAACAGCTATTAGCTAGTCAAGACTTTCAAGCGGCAGATCGTCTCACCATCCAAAAATTGTGTGAATTAGCAGGCCCAACGGCATTACAAAGAAAATGGTTGTATTTTACAGAAGTGGACAGTTTCCCAATAGTTGACTTACAAACCATTAATCATCTTTGGTTAGTTCACTCTGAAGGTAAATTTGGTTTTTCAGTACAGCGCGAGATTTGGTTAAGTTTGGGGAAAAATTGGGATAATTTTTGGCCAAAAATAGGTTGGAAAAATGGTAACAACTGGACAAGATATCCCCATGAATTTATGTGGGATTTAAGCGCCCCAAAAGGTCATTTACCTTTATCTAATCAACTACGTGGAGTGCGCGTCATTGCTGCTTTATTTGCTCATCCTGCTTGGAAGTAGTCATCATACCAATTTTGGATTTTAGATTTTGGATTTTAGATTTTGAACTTGGGATAAAAATTCTCGATGTGAGAAAATCTAGAAATCTCTAACAATACTAACTAATCCAATTTGGTATCTTTCATGAGTCCTAATTGATTCAGGACAAATGACAACACTTCGGGTGAACTTCAGTGCATCGCTGACAAATGACAACTGACAAATGACAACTGACAAATGACAACTGACAAATGACAACTGACAAATGGCAAATGTTCGTCTAGAAGACATTAAACGTAGATTCAACAACGTGACAGCCATCGAGGATATTTCTTTTGAGATTCCCGATGGTGAATTTTGGGTTTTGGTAGGGCCTTCAGGCTGTGGTAAATCTACAATTCTACGCACGATCGCCGGTTTAGAAACAGCCACATCCGGTAAACTGTTTATTGGCGATCGCTTGATGAATAATATCCCAGCTAGACAGCGGGATGTGGCGATGGTATTCCAAAACTATGCCCTGTATCCGCATATGACGGTGGCGCAAAACATTGCTTTTGGGTTGCAGATGCGGAAAATTGACGCAAAAATTATTCAGAATCGGGTAATCAATGTAGCGCGATCGCTGTCTTTGGAGCATCTGTTAGATCGCAAACCTAAACAACTATCTGGGGGACAGCAACAACGGGTAGCTTTAGGAAGAGCGATCGCCCGTCAGCCCCAAGTCTTCTTGCTAGATGAACCTTTGTCTAATTTAGATGCCCAATTAAGAGATGACACTAGGGCAGAATTAAAACAATTGCATCAAAATTTAGCAATTACAACGATTTATGTTACCCACGATCAAGTTGAGGCTATGACCTTAGCAGATAAAATTGTGGTGTTAAATCGTGGACGAATTCAACAAATTGGCGATCCTCAAAGTATTTACGCTTTACCTGCTAATCAAATGGTGGCATCTTTTTTGGGCAATCCCCCGATGAATATTTTACCAGCAATTTATCAATATTCAGGGTTTAATATCAGCGGGCAATTATTAGAAATTCCTACAGATTTACAGGCAAGATTACCATTATCTCAGGGGCAAAGTGTAGATTTAGGTATTAGACCAGAGCATATTTATCTTCACGAGTCACAATCACAAGAAAACCAAGCCGGAAAAGTTATTAAATCATCACAGTTAATGGTGGAAGTAAAGGTAGTAGAACCTTTGGGAAGGGAAACTTTGATTCGCGTCAGTTTACCCGATTCATCAGCATTATTGAATGTGCAGTTGGGTGGTGGTGTGCGCTTGCGTCCAGGCGATCGCTTGACTTTACAATTAGATTTAAATCAGTTGTTTGTCTTTGACTCTAATAGTGGTGAGCGAATCTGGCCTCAAAACTCCCTAGCCCCCATACCGTAGAAATGCCAAAATAAATTCACATGTTTCCGGAGGCCTTATGTCTCTTACTGTCAAAGACCTGGAGAAAGTGCAGGCAAATTATCCTGAATATCGCATGGAATTAGTTGATGGAAATATAGTCATCATGAGTCCATCAGGTTATGAATCCGAAGAAGTAGGAACTGAGTTTTCCCGACTTTTGGGAAATTGGGTAAGACCACGTCAACTGGGACGTGTAGCAGGTTCCAGCGCTGGCTTCAAATTACCTAACACAGATTTACGCGCACCGGATGTGTCTTTTGTACGTGCAGACAGACTGAAACGTTCTACAGAAGACTATGCAGAATTAGTTCCAGATTTAGTGGTTGAGGTTAAATCTAAGACTGATTCTGTTGATAAACTCCGCCAAAAAATTCAGGAATTTATCAGCCTGGGTACGCAAATTGGAATTTTAATTGACCCCAAAACCAGAACGATGGAAGTTTACCAGTCTGGCAAAAAAATCATCTTGCGAGATGGTGATGTGTTAACTCTCCCTGATTTACTCCCTGGTTGGGAAGTAGTTGTGGCTGAGATTTGGTCACCAGTATTTGAGTAATTTCCCTAAAATTAAAAACCCAACTAGACAACATCACCGTCAACGAAGAGATTGCTCTACAATTCCTTTGTTAGTTAAAAAAGTTTTGCTCAATTTATGACGAATCAAGCTCCTATTCCAGTAATTGTCAATGGTGCTGCTGGTAAAATGGGTCGCGAAGTGGTAAAAGCTGTAGCCCAAGCACCAGACTTAAACCTAGTGGGTGCAATCGATCATAGCCCAGAACATCAAGATAAAGATGCTGGCGAGTTGGCTGGTTTAAGCGAAGCCTTAGAAGTGCCAATTACCAATCAATTAGAGCCAATGCTGGGATATGTAGCTGGGGACAGAAAAGGGCCACCAGGGGTGATGGTAGACTTTACTCATCCTGATTCAGTTTATGACAACGTTCGCAGTGCGATCGCTTACGGTATTCGTCCTGTGGTGGGAACTACTGGGTTAAGTCCAGAACAACTTCAGGATTTAGCAGACTTTGCCGATAAAGCCAGTACAGGCTGCTTAGTTATTCCCAACTTCTCTATTGGGATGGTACTACTACAGCAAGCCGCGATCGCAGCCTCCCAATATTTTGACCATGTAGAAATTATCGAACTACATCACAATCAAAAAGCCGATGCACCTAGCGGTACAGCAATTCAGACCGCACAATTACTAGGGGAAATGGGTAAAACTTTTAACCCGGCTGTTGTCCAAGAAACAGAAAAAATCGCTGGTGCTAGAGGCAGTTTAGCCGACGAAGGCATTCGGATTCATAGCGTACGCTTGCCGGGATTGATTGCCCATCAAGAAGTAATTTTTGGCGCAGCTGGTCAAATTTATACTTTAAGACACGATACAAGCGATCGCGCCTGTTATATGCCAGGAGTCCTATTAGCCATTCGCAAGGTCATACAGCTAAAGTCATTAGTATATGGATTAGAAAAGCTACTATAAACTTTAATGGTCAATAGTCATTGGTCATTGGTCATTGGTCATTTGTATTTCTCCCCTTTCTTCCTCATCCCCACTAACCAGTAATCATGCTTGTCCCACTGACTCGACAAAAATTTGAACAAGTCATTCCCTTAATCGCCAGTGGCCCCCAGTACAAGTACTACTGGGGAAAATTTTCCAGCTTCATACAGCGGCTATTAATTTCTGTAGTTGCTGTAGTTGTGATTTTACTGGTCAAAGTCTTATTCAAATTTGAGTTTGATCTCATCATATTTATCCTGGGGATAATTGGCGCATTTTTCTGGCTGTGGTATCCCGTGTTCCAAGCAAGTATCCGGAATTCCAAATGCCGCCGTTACAAGTACTGCGGTTTTTTTCGAGGTCGAATATTAGATTGGTGGATTACAGATCAATTAATTGGTAAGCAAGAAACTGTCAATAGTAAAGGGGAGTTGGTAATTGTTGAAAACCGAGAAAAACGGATTAACTTAGAAATCGGCGATGATACGGGGTTTAGCATTGAGTTTGACGCACCACTAAAACCTGCTTACAAAGTAATTAGTCGGGGACTAGTTGCCGAAATGGTAGTCATGTCTAACAGCCGAGATTTGAGCAGAATTGAAGAATTCAGCGATGTCTATATTCCCAGCCGCGATTTGTGGGTGAGCGATTACCCTTATGTGCGCCAGGATTTCTTTAGTGAAGTTAGTATTCGCTTGCGTGAAGATGCAGAAGATAGGCCAAGTCGCCGCCGTCGTCCACAGAGACGACGGGATGAAGAAGATTATGAAGATGAATACTAATTCACCTTCTTAGGGAACTTCAAAAATAAGTTATTCCAGGAAATAGAAGCAACACAGCAGTTTTCTCCCCTGCTCCCTGCTCCCTGCCTATACAGCGATGGGATATATTTTTAGTTGGAAGTCCCTTAGTTCTTATCTTGTCCGTAAGCTTGCCAAGCTAAGTCTATCAACCCATCCATAATTGCAGCCGCTACAACAGCATTTCCCTTGCGGCTATCAATTGTGATATTTGGCACCAAAGATTCTTGCAAGCGTTCTTTAGCAACATCCACATCCACAAACCCCACGGGAGTTGCAATTACCAAGGCTGGCCTAATTTCTTCTGCTTCAATTAAATCCACAAGTGTGGTTAGTGCTGTTTGCGCCTGACCTACAACAAAAATACCTTCGGGATAACGCTGTGCTAGAGTTTCTATTCCCCCAGCTACACGGCTTTTTTCTTTGTGCGGACGTGTAGGAGTGTCCAGGCTGCAATATACCGGATTGGCAAAGGTATTTTGAATATCGTAATTAACGCCTACCTGTACTAAAGGCACATCTACAATAATACTGCTACGTGCCGCTAAAGCTGCTGCACCAGCCTGCAAAGCGTGCTCAGAAAAGCGAATTAAAGACTTATACTCAAAGTCAGCTGTGGCATAAATTATTCGTCGGACAATTTCATACTCCGCTGGCGAAAATACATGATCGCCAATTTCACTATCAATAATTGCTAAACTTTGAGCATCAGTTACGTGCCATTCCATTACCATTGCGCTCTCTCAATTTCAGCTTACAGCTTATCAGCTTCATACGCTTCCGAGAATACTGATTTAGTCCATACTTGACTTTTCAAATTAAAAATATTGGTGGGCAATGCCCACCGAGAAAGAAAATTACTGTAAGCTGAAATCTCTTAAGACTCAGCATTGGAAGAAGAACGATTGAAAATTGGTGAGAGATAAGCTACTAAAGCACCGATGAGAAAACCTGCGATATTACGAAATAACGGTAACCAATCAGTAGTTCTCGTCACAACTGGGCCAATTCCGAAGGCAATAAACAAAATCCCCCATAAAGGCGAGAAAATTAAAGCCCATTGCCAAGCAATAATTTGTCCTTCGCGCTGGGGTTGAGATGCAAATCCACAGACTATACCGCCAATTACAGAGGTAACCAGGGTGAGAATCCACTGTTCTCGTGGTAAACCAGGAACAACTTTGCAACCACCATTAAGTAAACAACCTTTAACTGAATCTAAGGCTTGCAGAATAGCTTGGTCTTCTCCTTGTTCGCGGACAAAATACAAATTACCAAAGCGGGTTTGTAATTCTATCCAAAAAGTTCGGGGTAAAAGTTCATAAACTGCGTCGCCAACGCTAAAGCTGAGGATGTTACCACCACGGGAATCAGCAACTAACAAAATACTTTTGTCATCTAATCCCCAAAAATTGATCACCGCTCGACCTGGAGTCCGGTCATATTGGGTTAATACCCGCAATTTCCAACCAGTTTCTGTTTCAAACTCCTCTAAATCGTGAACGAGCTTTTCTTCTTGTACATCAGTGAGCGATTTGGCTAAGTCTACAACTGGAGTTGGGGTATTTGGTAGTAACTCAGGATTGTCATAAGCCAGTGCTGGGGGAGAATGCATCGCCCAAATAGATCCAGCTAAGAAAAATACTGCAACAGATAGGATGATTCGTCGCCAAAAACAAGACTGCATGGACGTTTTTATACAAATATCAACAGTAGAAGTGAACAAGTTGTTTTAAAAGGTAGGTGAAAAGTGATAGTTCTTTACACTTGTTTACTTTACTCTAATCTTGGGTAATTAATCTATAAGGATTGGGTATGGGGCATTGGGCATTGGGCAAGATTATTGTCTCTCTACCTCTGTGCTTCCTTATTCTCTCTAGCCCCTAGCCCCTAGCCCCTAATTATTCTTGATCGTCAAAACTCTTTTCCCAGTCCGAATTTTCGCCGTAACCGTCGTTATTACTGTATATTTCTGATTTGGAACGGCGATTTTCTGGTTTGAGTGCTTCGCGATCGCGTAAATTTAAGGGCTTTTTCTCAGGAATGGGTAAGCGCTCAAGGGATGAGCGTCTAGAAGGTTTTGGGCGGGTGAAGGTTTTCCAGGCGGTTTTTACACCCACAAAAATGCTGTGTGTGCCTACTTGAATATTCTGAGCCTGTTTTCTGGCACTATCTAAGCTTTGATCGACTTGTTTAACCACTTGAGCGGCGCTTTTGACACCTTCACTGACATCATCAGTTAAATCAGTAATTTCTATTCCAGTAGTGCGGATAGCATTCAAAGTCGGTGGTAACTCTCGTGAGAGAGTATCAAATAATTTTTCTGCACTGCGAGCTGCACGGGCTAATTCTTGCAATGCGGGTATAGCCGCTACTAAAACAGCGGTTAAACTAGCAGCGACTAAAAGTATGGAAAGTCCCAGCCAAAACAGCGGATCGGTCACGGTTATGCTATTTAAGAACGTTCTAGATGCTGGGCAAGAGAATCTGAGTCTTCTTCAGCTTGGGAATCGCTGCGATGGGTTTCGACAACGGTTTGCCGCTTTAAGACTTGGTTTTCTCTTTGAGATGCAACAATACCAGCAGCGATCGCTTCTCGCAGTCGATCTAAAGTTTCATCCCAGTTACGCAGTGCGTTGGCAGAAAGACGATCTGCCTGTAGTTGCACGCTGGTTGATAAATCTTCTGCCAATTCTGGTAGGGCATCAGCAGATTTTTTTAAAAGTTTACGGGTTTCGCGCCCTGTGCGTGGAGCGACAAGCAAACCTGTCAAGGCTCCGAGGGTTGCTCCTAGCATCAAACCGCCAAAAAAGACTCCAGAACGGTTGTTAGACATTTTTATATTGGTTTCTCTCCTTACACTCATTTTAGGTGGGTTTTTTCCCCTTGCAAGACTACAGTAATTTTATTTATTTAAGGGCATGGGGCATGGGGCATGGGGCATTGGGCATTGGGCATGGAAAAATTGTGGATTTTGGATTTTAGATTAGAATGCAAAAGATGCTCGTGGACTCGCTCTAGGTGAAGCTATGCCATTGGCGATCGCGTAGCGTCTCCGTCAGAAGAAGACAAGGCTTTACACTGCGCGATCGCAAATCGTTCGACTGGGGACTTCCAGAGAATAAATTAGCCAATTTATTTAATGAGATTTTTCTTTACTCCCTCTGCTCCCGTTCGGCTGACGCTCACAGCGGAAGCCTGCCCCCTAACCTCTGCCTGCATAGCGATTGGTTAATTTTTAAGAATTACGAATTTTCCGGAGTGGGAATAGCTTGTTACGAACAGAACGCTGCCAGATCTGTCTGCCAAAAAAAAGCAGGCTAATAATTTGCCGTAATTGTTGAATTTGGAGATCTAAGCGTTGATTTCCCTGGCTAAGATTATGAATGTTGTCTTGCAAAAAATAAATTTTTTCTGGTGCTTGATATAAAAATGCATGGCTACATATCTCGTAGTTAGTTAACGTATCTGTGATGATGCGCAACTGTTGTTTTAAATTCCATATATGCCAAGCAACATAAAATAGCAAGAGCGAAATTAGAGTATTTATAACTACAACTAGTGTTACCATTTTGACTTATGTTATAACTACACGCTGGAAGAGTTGAACTAAAATTGTCTATTTTAATTTGCGATCGCCTACTTTTAAAAGTGTCAAAATCAAGGAGGCGATGCTGAAAAACAGAATCTGGAGTTTAACTTGCCGAAATCGATTCAATCCATTCAACCACCATTAAAATTTATTCCTCCACGCTTTAACGCAGTCATACTCCAGATTGCCCGATGGTTGTTACCTGTAATGCTGCGCTTGAGGCTGAGGCCTTGGTTACCAGCAGGTATTATCCAGATTGAAGCTAAAAATGCTGAAGTGTTAGCTCAGCTTTATCAACAATTTCAAGCTGGCAAAATTAGGTTTTTGCTAGCTTTTAGGCATCCAGAGGTGGACGATCCGCTGTGTATGTTCTATCTACTATCCCGGATTGTGCCACAAGTTGCTCGTCAGCAAGGAATAAGATTGCAATATCCGGTTCACTCTCATTTTCTCTACGATCGCGGGATGACTTTGTGGGCTGGAGACTGGCTAGGTTGGTTTTTTTCTTGCTTAGGGGGTGTGGCGGTTCGTCGAGGTAAGCGTTTAGATAGACAAGCTATCCAAACAGCGAGGGATTTATTCGCCAATAGCAACATACCAATCGCAGTTGCACCGGAAGGCGGTACTAATGGTCATAGCGGTGTTGTTAGCCCTTTAGAACCTGGTGTTTCCCAATTAGGGTTTTGGTGTGTAGAAGATTTAGCTAAAGCCCAGCGTCCTGAGACAGTTTTGATTGTCCCTATTGCCATTCAGTATGGCTACGTTAACCCACCTTGGGCAAAACTGGAATCTTTACTGCGGAAGTTGGAAGCCAAGAGTGGCTTACCAACATCGTCAATTGAGAATAGCACTGATCCATTAGCAGAAATTTATCATCAACGCCTCCATCGACTGGCGGAACATGTGATTTCAGAAATGGAAGAATTTTATCGACGTTTTTATCATAAAGATCTGCCTACTATCAGCGATCGCGATCTCAATTTCCGGCTTCATCGCTTGATGGATACGGCTTTACAAGTGCCAGAGCAATATTTTAATATCCAGGCTAAGGGAAATTTTATTGATCGCTGTCGTCGTTTAGAAGAAGCAGGCTGGAGCTACATTTACCGAGAAGATGTAGAGGATATCGGGGCGTTGTCTCCTATGCAACGAGGTTTAGCAGATTGGATCGCTCAAGAAGCCGATTTGCGAATGCGACACATGCGCTTAGTGGAAAGTTTTGTCGCCGTCACAACAAAGTATATTCAAACACACCCAACTGTCGAACGCTTTGCGGAAACAACCCTCATTATATTTGATATGCTTTCGCGAATTAGTGAAAGTAATATGCCTGCACGTCCTCGCTTGGGTTGGCGTAAAGCCAAGATTACAGTTGGTGAACCAATTTCAGTGACAGAACGCTGGCAAAATTCTCAAGGCGATCGCCAAGCTACTCGCCGTGCTACAAGTCAGTTAACACAAGATTTGCAAGTCACTTTAGAACAGTTAATCAGTTAGCGATCGCTTAATACCCATTCTTGATGAGAATGCATACAATTAGCCTACCTATGCAGGCTTTGTTTATTTAGCCCCAGACTTCTAGGTTGTGGGCGTTTATATACCCAACCGAGAAGCTTTATGAGAATTAATGCGACAATTTGGCGGCCAGTAGAGAGTTAAGCCAGGGGATATGGCAAATTCTCCATCATAGGTATATCTCTATGTTGAAGATATAAAAAAGTTGAATATTAAGTTTTAGAAACAAATTGCCCAATTTCTTACGATTAGAGATTTGAAGCGGTTTATTAATAAGTTTGCTTAATATGTTATGAATTTTAAAATTAGCCGACCCTATATTTTTGGGCTTGAATAAGAAATTTCTGCCAAGATACCACACTCGATATAAAAGCTTGTAGTTAGAACATGAAAGCTTTACTAGCTTTTTACGTATAAATACTGTATAAGATGTTTGTTTTGTTTGTGATTAGCGTATCCGGATTCATAGCTTGGCTGTTGTAGAAGTAATTAACAACACAAGTAAAAATAACGAGAGTCAATTCTCCATAACAAAATACAGCTAAAACAAAAAAGCTGTCAAATCACAAACATACATTTTTAAAACAGGGAATCAGGAGCGAGCAATGACAAATTTAAATTTAATGGATGATAAAAAATTAATTAGCCAATATGTACAAGGCAAAACCAAACTAGCTTTTAATCAAAACTTTCGGATTGAATCAATTTCCACAACAATTCAGTTATTAACTAAAAAAGGCTTCTTACTGGCAAGTATTAATTTATCTAGCTCATCTAAGGTTTTCTTAGTCCGCCAAAACTCCAATCATTTAGAATTAATCAACGAAGTATTATTAGAAAATAATTTTATCCCTACAGGAAAAATCGAAAATGGGTTAATGCGGTATGAATATTACCATATTCCTGCCGGCTACCAAATGAATTACACGGAAGTAAGATATGTATGGAAATTGTGGCGTGCTCAAACAATTTGTAGAGATAGAAATCAGGCTAAATTGAAATTAATGATTTTTACTGGTAATGGTTTCCAGAACATTCATGAAATGGCATTTAGTCGGGAGAGTTTATATATCACAACTACCAATAATGAAGTTTTAGTACAAGCGGGCGATCGCGTGATTTGGCTCAGCGCTGAACAATCACAATCAGAACCTACAACTGCGATCCAAGCACATACAACTCTCAAAAGCGATCGCACTCCAGCAGAGTCAAACACGACCGCTAATAATTTGCTGGATTTATATCAAGAACAAATTCAGCCTAGTGAGCAGCTATTATCAATGGCTGCAATCACAACTAATAATATTGTCCGCTTCGATCAAGGTAAACTTTATATTCAAACATCTGAAGGTGAAATTGTCGTTGAAGGTTCTAACCTCAAATTTTCTCTCAATGAGCGTAGAGTTGAAAATTTTACTGCTCAACCAGTATCTGTAAGATAACTAATCACGATCAACTGCGCGAACCAGAACGAATAAAAAACTCATTTCTCAGTCCACCGTCAACCGTCAAAGGTTACACAAGGACTGTCAATTTCCTGGGATGGTTGAAATGAATTGCAAAAAATTACTTGAGAACAATTAACCTGCAATTCGTCTGGGTGAATACAATTTATACCGCCTTCTGTTTGTGTATGAAAAGCACAATCTTGGCAAATAGTTTGGCGTGGTAAAGTTTGTTTATCTTCTGGCATTAATTGATATTGGTAATGGGTGAAATCTGACATAAACCAAAATCACGATAAATATTTTATCCACATAAATAAGTATATAAAGGTTGAAGACTGAAGCCTAAAGTAGGAGCTAATATACTCTCTGTATGGTAAGCTTTGGGAAAGTTATCATCTGAGTGTTGTCAATATTTCATGATGGATCTGGCATTAATTAAGCTCGGAGGGTCATTAATTACTGATAAGGATCGACCTTATACTGCTCGACCCGAAATTATACAACAACTAGCCAGGGAAATAAGAGCGATCGCTCATCAAAACCCCCATCTGAAATTGATTATTGGCAATGGTGCTGGTTCTTTTGGTCATCAGTCAGCCAAAAAATACAATACCATCAATGGTATGACCACTGATACTGATAAATTGGGATTTTGTGTAGTCCATCAAGATTCTATCGATTTAAATCGGCTTCTGACTCAGGCTTTTTTACAGGCTACTTTACCAGTAATTAGCTTACCACCTGTAACTTTGGCAGTTACTCAAAATAAACAGCTAATCAAATTTGATTGTTCCGCTATAGAAAATACTTTAGAAGCTGGTTTAATTCCCTTAATCTTTGGGGATGTGGTTTTAGATAAAAAAATTGGTAGTACAATCCTCTCGACTGATAAATTATTAACAGAATTAGCAAAATATTTTCATACAAAAACTAAATTCCGCGTTCGACTCATAAATGTTGGTAACTATCCTGGTGTGTATGATGAACATGGAAAAGTAATATCTGAGATTAATCCAGCTAACTATCTACAAATCAAAAGTTTTATTGGTGAAAGTAAATCTCTAGATGTTACAGGGGGTATGCTGGGAAAAGTTGAAGAGTTTTTAGCTATCTCCTATTTAGGAATTGATTGTTGGATAATTGATGGTAATATCCCAGGTAATTTGACTGGTGCTGTGTTGGGAAAACCAATTTTAGGCACTTTTATTGGGAATTCATCAAAACAAGACAATTATGAACACAGTTAATTGGCTAATTGAACGGCATATTTTTGATGCAGATGCAGAATTATGTGTGAATCAGCGGGGGAAATTCACATATTAAAACTAGGTTCCTTTAGCTGTAGTGCAGAGTATTGATGTGATTTGAGTTTGATTGTTGAAGCTGGTGCAAAAGCAGCATTAGAAGATTACAAAGCTGCGAAAGATTAACTATTTAGTTAGGAAACTCCAAAACATATAGGTGTAGTGGACTGATACACAACTAATTGTTTTCAATTATTTATTTAAGCGATAGCAAATAGCTTTATCAAATTGAACGCGAGTGAATCCAGAATCTAGATGAATCGTGGTTTCAGCATTACCAAGAAATAAGTATCCATCTGGATTTAATTTATGGCGGATTTTTTTTAGTAAGGCTTTTTTTGTGGCGGTATCAAAGTAAATTAAAACATTGCGTAAAAAAATTACATCTTGCTTGGGAAAGATGGGCCAGCATTCTAATAGGTTAATCTGGCGAAATTCTACCATTTGAAGTATTTCTGGTTGAATTTGCCAGGAACTATCTAACTGTTGAAAATAGCGATCGCGGAAATTTTTTGGTAATCCCCGCTGAATTTCTAGCTGATTATAACGTCCTTCTGTTGCCCTTGCTAAGACTTTACTCGAAAAATCGCTCGCTATGAGCTTCCAAGTCCAATTACTCAGCATGGGAAAAGATTCTTTGATCAGCATGGCGATGCTGTAAGGTTCTTGTCCATTAGAGCAAGCGGCGCACCAAATATTTAGCGATCGCTCTATAGTTCTTTTAGCAATCAATTCTGGAAGCACAAATTCTTTGAGTGCTTCAAAGGGGTGGCGATCGCGAAAAAAAAATGTTTCATTTGTTACTAGAGATTCAACCACCTGGCTGTGCAAATCGCTGAAAGGTTTATTTCGTAAATAGCCTACTAAGTCGGTAATTGACGCAAAACCTGCTGATTCAGCAATTGGTTGTAAATACAGCTCTGCTAGGTAGGTTTTTTCCGGTTGTAAGACTACGGAGGAATAGTCGTAAACTAATTGACAAATATAACTAAAATCATGAGTACTGATACGCATAGTCTGCTTCATTACAGACCTGAAAAAGGTAGTTGATTGTCACGAACTCGGTCAATAATTTTACCTGCTATTAGCTCAAGCGGAAGCACCTCATTAGCTAAGCCTGCATTGACGACGAAACTAGGCATTCCCCAGACTACACTAGTAGCTTTATCTTGTGCTAGAATCTGTCCGCCAGCTTCCCGGATACATTTACAGCCATCTAGCCCATCTTGTCCCATACCTGTGAGGATGACGGCGATCGCTTTCTTACTATAAACTTTTGCGACAGACTCAAATAGTATATCTACTGAAGGGCGACAGGAATTTTTTGGTGGTGCTTGATTGGTACCCAAGCGCACAATATCATCTTGACGATGTACAACCATGTGAAAATCGCCAGGTGCAATCCAAGCTTGTCCAGGCTCGATAATGGCTCCAGACACTGCTTCATGTACATGAATTTGGCACTGAGAATCTAGTCTTTGGGCTAATAGTTTGGTAAACATTGGTGGCATATGTTGCACAATTAAGACGGGAACCGGTAAATCGGCTGGGAGTGCAGGAAGTATTTTGGCTAAGGCATTAGGCCCGCCTGTGGAAACGCCAATTGCGACAACATCTACCTGTTCTCTGGATTTGGAAACAGCGGAAAAAATTGAATTAGTAATTGTCGTCCCTGGGGAAAATAAATTAGTTCCGACACCAAATACCTTAATTTTGGGAATTAATTCTGCCCGGATATGTTGGATGCTGGCCTCCACGTTTCCTAGGTTACTCGGTTTGGTGGCATAATCTGAAGCACCCAAAGAAAGAGCTTCAAGTGTGGCGATCGCTCCAGTATAAGTAGAGGTGCTAAACATGATGGTAGGTAACTTTGGATACAGTTCTCTGATTGCCGCCAAGGTTTGTAAACCATCCATCTCCGGCATTTCCACATCGAGAACAATCACATCGGGATGAAGGCGGGGAATTTTTGCCAATGCAATACGCCCATTAGCCGCCACACCTACTACCTCTAGTTCTGGGTCTTCGGCTAAAATTTTACTAACCCGACTGCGAACTACTACAGCATCATCAACTACGAGTACCCGGATTTTTAGCATTGGGGGGCTAGGGACTAGGGGCTAGGGATTAGGGGGATGAGGGAGAAAAATGACAACTGTAGGGGCGGGTTCACAGATATCTTCACCGATCAAAGACGATCTAAATAAACCCGCCCCTACTGACAACTAACAACTGACAACTAACCATCAATATTTAAATTGACTCACGACTTTCTGTAAATCTACAGCCATGCGGGCTAACTCTGCCGCTGCTTGGGAAGTGTTATTTGCACCAACTGTGGTAGTTTGAGCATTAATGGCGACAATGGCAATATTTTTGGCAATATCTGAGGTTCCTTGGGCAGCTTCGGCTATATTGCGGGCAATTTCATTGGTGGTGACTGTTTGTTCTTCAACGGCACTGGCAATGGTGCTTTGTAGGTCGTTAATCTGATTGATGATGTCTGTAATCTGAGTTATAGCACTAACTGCACCTTTAGTATCAGTCTGGATAGCTTCAATTCGCTGGCTAATATCTTCGGTGGCGTTTGCAGTTTGTTTGGCAAGTTCCTTGACTTCATTAGCTACGACGGCAAATCCTCTACCTGCTTCTCCGGCTCTGGCTGCTTCAATAGTAGCATTTAAGGCTAGTAAGTTTGTTTGTTGCGCGATCGCGGTAATGACTTTGATGACTTTGCCAATTTCCATGCTGCTTTGACCGAGTTTAGCAATGGTTTTGTTGGTACCATCGGCTGTTTTTACGGCTTCAGCGGCTACCGTTGCCCCGTTAGCAACAGTTTTGGCAATTTCACGGATGCTGGCGTTCATTTCTTCCACCGCAGTCACTACTGTACTGCTGTTTTGATTGACTTGCTCTGCGGAAGCGGATGCGGAAGTGGCTTGTTCTGAAGTTTGTTCAGCATTGGCGCTCATTTCTTTGCTAACTGCGGTGAGTTCTTCGGAAGAAGATGCAACTGCGATCGCGACATCGGCCATTTGTCTGATGGAAGATTTCAGACTATTAATCATCTGATTGGCATTATCGCTGAGTTGCTTAAATTCTCCAGCATTGCGTGATTTAATTTGTTTTACTAAATTACCTTGGGCTACAGCTAGGGTAACTTCGTTAATATTTTTAATCTGCTGTGCCAAGCTAGCAGACATTTGGTTTAAATTCGTCAATAATTCTTGCCAAGAACCTGCTGCTGCTTTCAGCCGCACTTGCGTACCCAGCTTTCCTTCTTTACCAACTTCGGTTGCTAACCGGGTAACTTCGGTGGCGAAATCTTGATTAAAACTTACCCATTCGTTAAAAACTGCGGCGATTTCACCTAAACCATTGTTCTCCACAGGGAGACGAACGCTAAAATCACCGTTTTTAGCAGCTTTCATGGCTGCTAATAATGGTTGCAGTTGGGGATCTGTGATGGGGTTATTGATTTCTAACTCATCTGTAATATTATCTACATTATTATTGATGGAATTATCTATGGGAGAGTTGGAGTTATTCGTTTTTTTCCCCGTTCGGTTTGTCGCCATTACCTAGTACTCCTAAATATTTTTAAATAAAAGAATTTTTTCTGTATCTAGAACTAGCAAAAACCCTTCAGATAAGGGGTACGCACCTGCTAGAAAGTGACGCATTTTTCCTTTTAAGGTTGAGGGTGGGGGTTGAAATGTGTTGGCGCTGAAGGCTAAAACATCGCCAACATCATCAACCAGTAAGCTAACTACTTGCTCGGCAATACTAACAACGATATAAAATCCTGGTAGTTCATTTATTAGCTTAGTAGGTAAACGCATGGCTGATTTACCCATGTTTAAACGCTGTTGTAAATCGATTACCGTTAAAATTTGCCCTCTGAGGTTAATTAACCCACAAATATCTGCTGGTGCTAAAGGTACAGGTGTTAATGCATGGGGACGAATTACTTCCTGAACATGCTGCACGTCAATACCAAAGAATAGTCCATTAAGAAAAAAGGTGCAAAGTTGTTGTTCAGCCACTATAACTCCCTGACAACAAATAGGGGTTAGCAATTTGAATTACAGCGTCAATATCAATAATTTCTGTAATTTGACCTTGAATTAATGTACAAAAAAGTATGCCCGGCCTACTAGGAATACCTGTAATTGTGAGGGATTCTGCGACAATGTCAACAATGCGATCGACTACTAAACCGACACTCAATTTTGAATGTGGGGAGACGATCGCAATTTCTAATGTTTCGGTTACCAGTTCCAGCTGGCGCTGATGGCGATCGCTAAATATATTGTGCAGATCGATTAAGGGTAAAATTTGCTGATGATGGCGGAAAACATAGTGATTGGCGACTTGTTCCACTGCTGTCGCTGGAATTTTTTCGAGTCGCAATGCTTTTGTTAAAGGAATACCCATTGGTGCAGCTTCTGGCCCGGTAAATAGTAAAACCATTTGGCGATCGCTGGGGGCATCTGGGATGTCTGCGACTGATATACTGGTTATTTGTTGCTGTTTCTCACTTACACCAGTTTGTTTTGCTAAACCCACGACATCAATAATTAATGCTACTTTGCCATCACCTAAAATGGTGGCCCCAGCAAAAACTGATACAGTTTTTAACTGTTGTCCTAAAGGTTTAACAACAATGTCAAAGATATCTTCTATCGTGTCTACAACTAGCCCAAAGCGATAGTTATCAACTTGGAGAATTACCAGATTCAGGGTTTCTAAGTTGGCAGTTTTTTCTTGAGTTTGCAATACTTGGTGTAAGTAAATTAAAGGTATAATTTCTCCGCGCAATCGATAAACTGGTACGTCGTAAAGCATCTCAATATTATTAACGATCGCGTCTGCTTCTAAACGCACTAACTCTTGTAAACTTAATTGGGGAATGGCATAGCGATCGCCGCCACTAGTCACTATTAATGCGGGAATAATTGTTAATGTCAGCGGTATTTTCATTTTAAAGGTGGTGCCTTTTCCCAACTGACTGTAAATTTCTAGGCTCCCGTTAATTTTTTCAATATTAGTCTTGACAATATCCATACCTACCCCTCTCCCCGACAAGTTGGTAACTTGTTCGCTAGTCGAGAAACCAGGTAAGAAAATTAAGTCTATGGCTTGGGAATCGCTCATGATTTGGGCTTGACTAGCATCAATCAACCCCAGTTTTTGCGCTCGTTGTTTAATTTTTGTGGGATCGATTCCCCGCCCATCATCTCTAATTTCAATATTGACTTTACCACTTTCATGAAAGGCGTGCAGAGATATGTGTCCTGGGTTTGATTTACCGCTAGCAGTACGTTCTGCTGGTAGTTCAATGCCATGATCGATGCAGTTACGAATGAGATGAGTTAAGGGGTCTTTAATCGCAGCGATAATAGTTCTATCTAGTTCCGTATCTACCCCTAGCATTGACACTTGCACTTGTTTACCCGAAGCGATCGCTAAATCGCGAATTACCCGCGGGAACTTTTGCCAGATAATATTAATGGGTTGGAGGCGAGTTTTCATTACCTGTTCTTGCAACTCGCCTGTAATTAAATTTAAACCTTGGCAAGCCGCAGTCAAGTTACTATTTTGCAGGTTGGTAGATAATGTCATGATTTGGTTACGGACTAACACCAACTCACCTACCAAGTTCATTACTCGATCCAACAATCCTACATGAACGCGGATCTGAGAATCTGAGGCTGTCTCGCTATCAAATGTTTCTCCAGACTGAGGTGATGGTGTTGCAGTGACAGTAGCCTGAGTCTGTTGTAATGCAGTTAAAGTCTCAATCAGTTCTGTATAGTCGCGATCGCTTTCCATTCTTGTCGCTGCGATCGCAGATAACATCTCGCGGATACTGTCAATTGTTTGCAGTAAGGTGCTGATAATTTGGGGAGTAATGGCTAAATTGCGATCGCGCAGACTTGACAGCAAACTTTCCGCCCCATGAGCCAGTGCTTCTAATTTAGGAAACGGTAAAAACCCACAATTTCCTTTAATCGTGTGGAGCGAGCGATAAATCCTCCCTAACTCTTCGCCATTTCCAGACTCTTTCTCTAGTTGAATAATGTCTTGTTCAATTCGATCTAGATTCTCGTAGCTTTCAACGAGAAATGCTTCTATATCATCATCAATTTCTGCTAACTCCATTGTGTTGATAGATTCTAAACTCCTTATTCTAATACTAATAATCCCCAAAAATCAATAGATATCTCTCTAATGATGGATGTTTAACTGTCTAAATGCTGAAAATATAATGCTACACTTAAAAACGAAAGCAAAGAGATGCAATGTCCTCGTTGCTATTCCCAGGAAATTTTTAAGAATGGTCGGCGGAAAAGTAGACAATGTTACAAG
This sequence comes from Tolypothrix sp. FACHB-123, assembly GCF_014697075.1. Classification (GTDB taxonomy): domain Bacteria; phylum Cyanobacteriota; class Cyanobacteriia; order Cyanobacteriales; family Nostocaceae; genus Aulosira. The sequence continues at coordinate 71,389 of NZ_JACJRE010000002.1, forward strand.
TGTAAACAATGCAATCGTCAATTTCTCGAATCTTATCTACCGTGGGGTTATTCTAATGATATCAAGCAACTTTGCCTGCAAATGTATCTTAATGGCATGAGTCTGAGAAAGATTCAACAACTAACTAATATTCACCATACAACAATTTTATCTTGGCTCAAAAAAGCTAAAATGAAGTAAATAATATTTCTCAATAATAATTTAATTTTAAATGCTTTTTTTGCTAAAAAACTCAATGTTTTAAAAAGAATTAATTATTATTTACTTCTATAAACGATCCTGACAAACTAAAGATAAATTTGTATGTAAAACCTTAGTTGTGACTAATAATCCCAGCCAAGACTAATTTCACAATTTCTGAGATTGACAAGATCAAAAGGGTAAAGCTGATGGCATTGGTGTTGATTATCGATGATGCAGCCTTTTCTCGCAGAATGATTCGGAGATTTTTGCAAGGAGATGGCTATGAAATCCTCGAAGCTAGTAATGGGCGCGAAGGATTAGAAATGGTGCACAAGCATCAGCCTAACTGCGTTTTAGCTGATATTTTAATGCCTGACATGAATGGGTTTGAATTTTTGCAGGCTCTCCAAGATGAACAATTAAAAATTCCTACCATCATCATCTCAGCCGATATTCAAGACGGCGCACGCAATCAAAGTTATCAGCTAGGAGCAGTTAACTTTATTAATAAACCGCCGAAAGAAACAGAATTGCGCGCAGCTGTCCAGCAAATTCTCCAGACAAAGGAATAAACCAACAGATGAATGTGACAGCAGAACAATTAGATGCCTTGCAAGAATTAATTAATATTGGCGTTGGTAGGGCAGCAAGTTTACTCAATGAAATGGTAAACTCTCACATTCGCCTAGAAATTCCCTTTGTGAAAGTATTAACAGCTGCGGATGCTTATGAAGAATTAGCATCCCGATTTCATGATGATAGTTTAGCCGCCGTGCGACTAGGTTTTACAGGGCCTTTTTATGGCACGGCTGGCTTGATTTTTCCTACCGATAGCGCCTCAACATTAGTGGCAGTTTTGACTGGAGAAGAACCGGGTTCAACGGATTTAGATGCAGTCAAAATCGGGACATTAAGTGAAATTGGTAATATTGTGATTAATGGGGTAATGGGTTCGATTAGTAATGTGCTAAAACAACACATGAACTATACATTACCCGTTTATCTCGAAGATAAAATTGAAAATTTATTGGCATCTGCTAATGTCAGCGAGTCGAAAATTTTACTGGCACAAGCTAGGTTTACGATTGAACAATTAGAATTAATTGGAGATATTATCTTAGTCTTCGAGTTAGATACATTTGATGCTTTGATTAATATTCTTAGTCAAGAAATGGGAGTCTTATGAACTGGCAAAATCAACCAAATTGTCGTCTTAAAAAACATTAACAGTGGTCTGATGATAATATGAACAAAATCGAACAAGCTCAAGAAAAATTCGCCCTATTAGATAAAATTACTTTAGGAGCTTTTGTTCTACAATCAGACTACAGTGTTTTATTTTGGAATTGCTGTTTAGAAGAGTGGACACAAATTCCTCGCAGCCGCATCTTAGGCAATTCAATTTTGGAATATTTTTCCCATCTTAATCAACTGCGCTACATTAGCCGCATAGAGCAAATTTTTCAAGGTGGCCCCCCGACAATCTTTTCTTCGCAACTGCATAAATTTATCATTCCTATACCTTTAGCACAAGAGAAATACCGCATTCAACACACAACAGTCACGGCTGTACGAGCGGATGGGGATGAATTTTATGCTTTATTTTCCATTCAAGATGTTACCGATTTAACCTTCCGCGTTCAAGAATATAAAAACCTCCGAGATCAAGCCTTAGCTGAAGCCGAAGCCCGCCAGCGATCGCAAGAAGCAGCCGAAGCCGCCAATCGTATCAAAGATGAATTTTTGGCGATCGTTTCTCATGAATTGCGATCGCCATTAAATCCTATTTTGGGTTGGGCTAAGTTACTGCGAAAACGGACTTTAAATGAAGCAGCTACCGAACGCGCAGTTGAAACTATCGAACGCAATGCAGAATTACAAGCGCAATTAATTGATGACTTATTAGATATTTCTCGTATCCTCAGAGGTAAATTAGGACTAAATTTAGAAACGGTGAATTTGGCGAAAACAATTGAAGCCGCTTTAGATACAGTGCGGTTAGCAGCAGAAGCCAAATCAATTCAAATTCGCCTTAATTTAGATCGACAAATTGGACAGGTAAAAGGTGATAGTAGTCGGCTGCAACAAATTATCTGGAATTTACTTTCTAACGCCATCAAATTCACCCCATCTGGTGGAGAAGTAGAAATCAAATTACAGCAAATCAATTCTCAGATAGAAATCCAGGTAAGAGATACAGGTAAAGGTATTAGTCCAGATTTTTTACCTCATGTATTTGAATATTTTCGCCAAGCAGATAGTACAATTACCCGTCGTTCAGGGGGACTAGGACTGGGTTTAGCAATTGTCCGCCAACTAGTAGAATTACATGGTGGTAGAGTTTGGGCAGAAAGTCCGGGAGAAGAAAAAGGTGCTACATTTACAGTTTCTCTGCCTGCGGTGTCAAAAACGCTGAAATTATCAACCAGAGATAGCGATTTATCAGAAAATTCCTATACCTTATCCGTGCCTTATGCGCCATTAGAAGGAATTAGGGTATTAATTGTTGATGATGATGTGGATACCAGAGAATTTCTCGCCTTTTTGTTAGAACAGCATGGTGCGATCGTTACCAGCGCCGCTTCTGCTGAAGAAGCTATAACAGCCATAGCTCAATCCACACCAGATTTATTATTAAGCGATTTAGGTATGCCAGAAGTTGATGGCTACGCTTTAATCCGCAAAATCCGCAGTATGCCCAGCGATCGCGGTGGCGAAATTCCCGCGATCGCCCTGACAGCTTACGCCGCCGAAACTACCCAACAGCAGGTGTATGCAGCCGGATTTCAACTGCACATTGCCAAACCAGCCGATCCTTCAAAGTTAGTAACTGCGATCGCTGCACTGGTGAAACGTTGAAGAGAAGGGACATTACCCCATGAGCAATACCTCGGCTCAATAAATAAAGCCTAGCGTGAGAAACAATATCAATTTTCTCTACCTATAACCTACTTTTACTGGGAATTACAATCATCGCAAAATAAGGTACCTCCGCCGGATCGACCTCATCTAAGGGTACAATTCTTTGTTGTGTCATTGTCGCTCGTTCAATATATAGCGCCCGCGAGGCTAACCCTAATTGATGTAAAATATCGCGCACTTTCGTAAAGTGACGCCCCAATTTCATAATTGCAGCTGCATCGGTTGTTAATAGCTGTGAAATCAGTTCTTCCGCTGGTAAGGGTGCAGGTAAAACGGTAAGAATATCATTGTAGTAAGTAAAAGGTACGCCTAAAGCTACCGGACAAGCCATGAGTGAGGAGACTCCAGGGACAACTTCTGTTTCGTACTCCTCTGATAATCGTGTAAATACATACATAAAGGAACCGTAGAAAAACGGGTCACCTTCACAAACTACAACCACATCCCTTCCCGCTTCTAAATGTGCCGCAATCGGTGCGACTTCTTGATCGTAAATTGACTTAGCTTTCTCTGGCTCCAAAGCGCGGGGGAGATGATACAGTACTTCAATTTGATTCCCGGAAAGATAGGGCGCGATGATTTTTCTGGCGATGCTTTCTTTATCTGTGGCTGATTGATAGGCAATTACAGGTGCAGCTTGCAATAGCCGTAGCGCTTTCAGAGTCAAGAGTTCTGGATCGCCAGGCCCTATGCCAATTCCATACAGCCGACCTTTGTTGGACATATATTATTCTTCCTCTGTTGCTAAGGCATTAACTGCGGCGGCGGCGATCGCACTTCCGCCACGCCGACCATATAATGTTAAAAATGGTACATTGCGGCTATCTTCTGCTAGGGCAGCTTTTGACTCAGCCGCACCTACAAATCCTACAGGAAAACCCAAGATTACCGCAGGTTTAGGGCAACCTTCATCCAGCATTTCCAACAGTCGAAATAAAGCAGTAGGCGCATTACCAATTGCTACTACTGAGCCTTCTAGGTGCTTTTTCCATAATTCCAAAGCCGCCGCCGATCGCGTAGTACCCATTTTTTGAGCTAATTCTGGGACTTCTGCATCATACAGCGTACAGATAACTTGATTATTCGCAGGTAATCGCTTTCTCGTGATTCCTTCCGCCACCATGCGACAATCACAAAGTATCGGCGCACCATTTGCCAAAGTTACCCGTCCAGCCTGGACTGCGGTTGGTGAATATCCCACATCAGAAACAATATCCGTCATTCCACAGGCATGAATTAACCGCACCGTAACTTTTGCTACATCTGGCGGCAATATTTCTAAATTCGCTTCCGACCGGATGATAGCGAAAGAATTACGATAGATTTCCTTGGCATCTTGGATGTAATCAGGCATTTCTAGGGGCTAGGGAATGGGGGTTAGGGGCTAGGGAAGGGAGGAGAATAACTGACTATTGACCATTGACTATTGACCATTGACTAACATCATATCGATGGGCAAATTCTCTAAAGGTTTCATTCAGGTTTAGGCGTTGGGTTTTATATACTAGCAGCATCTCTTCTATTAATGCGGGCAATTTAGCAACAGTTACAAATTGATATTCCCGACCAAATTTTTGCTCGTTATTGTCAACACCTATGTAAATTCGATAACCTTCTACGGTTTTATGATCTTCTTCCACGCTGACACCGAGGAGAGTGATATCACTTTGATGATGTTGGGCGCAGGATTTAGTACAGCCGCTAAAGTGAATATTGACAGGACTATCTAAAGCAATGTGAGTTTTGAGATATTCTGCTAATTTGAAAGCGTCACCTTTAGTGTCAGTTGCAGAAGCTGCACACCCTTTTTTGCCAGAACAAGAAACTAATGCAGCGCTAATATTGCTGACAGTACAATCTAATCCCAAAGCGTCAATTTTCCGTTGTACATCAGCGATCGCTATTTGGGGAATATCGGTTAATAGTAAATTTTGCCAAGGTGTGAGGCGAACAGTTCCACTACCGTATTTTTCGGCTAATTCAGCTAATCCTAATATCTGCATTGTTTCTAACCGACCTAAGGGCAAAACAACACCAAAATAATATAAATTCGGCTGGCGTTGGGGGTGAATACCAATATGGTGATAATTTATTGCTATTTTCTCAATCGCTGTCTCGATTTCGCGGGTAGATAAGGGAAAATCTAAACGCTGCTGGACTTGTTGCAGATAATTTTCCCAGCCGATATTGTTTAATAACTCTCGCAGACGCAGCTTATATTGAGTCGTAGGTTCAAGATGAGCTAGGTAAACATCAGCTAAAGCTGCTAAAACGGGCAAACATTGTTCTGGTGTAACAATAATTCCTGTATCTTGGGCTGGTTTACCCTTTGCGCCGATACTCAAACAAAGACGGAAGTAAACCTCATTCTCTATCAATACAGCCGCGAAAACGATATCATTAATGCGATCGCTTACTGAAACAATTCCTCCACCATCAAAGCAAACGCTAAATTTAGCAGATAGGGCTGATAGTTGAGTATTTGCTGTGATGTAATTGTCCCAAGCTGTAACAAAAGGACAAGTGTCAATCAATTCTTGAGGATCGATACCCGCCGTGGGACTGGTCATAATATTGCGGATTTGATCTACAGTTGTGTTACTACAACCTAAGCCTAAAGCTTGGAGACGCTGCAACACTTCACCATCAATCCCTTGATGAATTTCCCGCACTTGTAAGTTAGCGCGATTCGTCACATCAATATAACCACCACCATATTGTTCAGCTATCTCTGCGATCGCGCGACATTGTTGACTATTTAAAATGCCACCAGGTATTCTAATGCGGGATAATATACCATCTTGAGCAGGGGTGGCGTAAAATAAGCCAGGACATTTAGTAAACCCAGACGATAACAAGACTAGAACTCCTTCCCCGTGCAACGCAGGGATGTAGATTACCACTGTTCTTTAACAGCTTGAAAGTTGGCATTCTGACTTACTCAATTTTGGATTTTTGGATATTGAATTTTGGATAATTCGCTGACTCTTGATTTGTCTGAGTCACGGGTTGCTAACATAATCCCGACCATCAAAATTGCTATCTAAAATCTAAAACTGCTTTACAGCTGCGGCACAGTCCCGGAATTTCACCGGCGTTTCCCAACCCCAAGCTTTAGTAATTTAGCATGAGTAGGTGGTGAGAATTAGCGCTGCTTTATATTTTTCATTAACTGGTTAAGATTTCTTTAACCAAGCTATACATAAGGAAATCCAGTCTGGATATACCTTGCAGCTATACAACTGTTAAACATAAAATTAAAGTCCTTAGATTAAGAAGGCATAACTTAATTACAATCTTCTGATGACAGATAAATGGCTGGCGATTGTCGGTATTGGTGAAGATGGGTTAGCGGGGTTGAGTGCGATCGCTCGTTCCCTAGTAGATGGTGCAGAAATTATCGTTGGTGGCGATCGCCATTTAGGTATGCTTCCTAGTCACGATCAACGCCAGAAAATTACCTGGACTTCCCCCATTAGCGCCTCAGTTGCACAAATTATCCAACATCGCGGTAAAGCTGTATGTGTCCTCGCAAGTGGCGATCCCATGTGTTACGGCATTGGTGTCACTTTAACACGACAAATTCCCATCACTGAAATTACAATTATTCCTGCACCTTCAGCGTTTAGTCTTGCTTGTGCCAGACTAGGATGGTCTTTAACGGAAGTAGAAACTTTAAGCTTGTGCGGTCGTCCAGCTGCACTGCTTCAAGCTTACATTTATCCTGGGGCGCGGCTACTAATTTTAAGCGCTAACCAAGACACCCCCGCAACTGTGGCGCAAATTTTGACACAGCGAGGCTATGGTAACAGTCAAATTACAGTCTTGGAACGGATGGGTGGAACCCAGGAACGGATGAGAGAAAGTACTGCTGCGACTTGGGATGAGACAGATATCGCCGCTTTAAATGCGATCGCAGTTTATTGTATTGCCGATTCTGGGGTAGTCTCTTTACCCAAAGTACCAGGATTACCAGATAACGCCTATCACCACGATGGACAATTAACTAAACACGAAGTCAGAGCGATTACCCTAGCTACTTTAGCACCTACACCAGGACAATTATTATGGGATGTAGGCGCTGGTTGTGGTTCCATTTCTATAGAATGGATGCGCACCGATCCACGCTGTCGAGCGATCGCTATTGAACAAAACTCTACTAGATTGAGTTACATTACTGATAATGCAGCCGCTTTAGGCGTACCTAATTTGCAAATTATTGCGGGAAAAGCACCAAATCCTCTCAAAGATTTACCCCAACCCGATGCGATTTTTATCGGCGGTGGCGTCACCGCCGATGGTTTATTTGATATTTGTTGGTCAGCACTCAAACCAGGTGGTAAATTAGTTGCCAATGTAGTCACCATTGAGGGTGAACAAACATTATTTAAATGGTATGAACAAGTCGGGGGAAATTTCACCCGCATCGCCATCCAACGCGCCGAACCTATTGGTAAATTTTTAGGCTGGCGGGCGATGGCTCCGGTAACACAATGGGTAGCGCAAAAGTTATAATTTTTGATTTTGGTAACTTCAAGCTACACAGAATAATCTATTAATTACATAATATTTGCTAACAATCTGGTAACAAAGTTTGTATACTCTGGCGAATTTAATCCAGCTTTTAAAGCAGTCATTACATGAGACATATTGCCTGCTATTAATGCGGAAATTGCTAGCCATAAACCAGGCATAACTTGACTGCGTAAAATGCCATCTTCATTTGGTTTCAAAGGTACATATTCATTTTTGCTCAAATGAAACCAATCTAGCCTATTGTCTAATATATACCACACGATATATTCTTGAATACCATTGCGTCGATAAACCTTTTCTTTATTATGTAAATTATCAGATTCACTATTAGCAGCAATTTCTACAACTAATTCTGGTGCACCTTCTATATAGTCATCTTCTGTTAATTGTGATTTACCGCCTAAGTTTTGGTTGATAAACAAAACTGCATCTGGTTGCGGTTCATTATCTTGGTCTAATCTTACCTTTGGTTCAGTTCCTAATTTGATACCTGGGGTAGCAATGCGATAATTCCATAACCAATCTATTAAATTAGTCTGTGCTTCTACATAGCTCAGAAAACTGAGAGGAGATTCTAAGTATACGACTCCTTCAATTAATTCAGCTTTCTTATGTTTAGGCATAGTTTGATAACGACGCTCAAATTCACAGCGTGATAATCTCTCACCGTTTTCCAAAGGTAGAATTAAATCAGAAATTTCATAAATATCTGATTGCATGGGTTGTTGTGTCACCATATAGCATCACTCAAAGTATTGTGGATTAGTCAATGGTCAGTTGTTAGAGACGCGATTAATCGCATCTGTACAGTGGTTATTGACCTCCTGATGTTGCTTCTTTTGCTTCATAAGCAATACTTTGTTAGATTTATTCATCAATAAATAAGGGAATAAAGGTATATAAAGGTAATTATTATCAATAACAATGAATATTATTTATAGTCTCTTAAACAATGCCCCATACCTTAATTACAAATTATTCAGCAACCAAGTTATGGCATCTTCAATATTCGTTACTTGCTCGCTTGGTGGTACTGGAGGACGGTTTACCATGACGACTTTTACACCTAGTTCTCGCGCGGCTATAATTTTGGCATAAGTAGCATCACCACCGCTATTTTTGCTGACAATGCTATCAATTTGGTGCTGAATCAAAATTTCTCGCTCATTATCTAAGGCAAAGGGGCCGCGATCGCACAATATTAAACCAGGCGGTACCAAGGTATCAGGGCTAGGCGGATCTATCACCCGCATTAAAAACCAAATATTATCTAGATAGGCAAAAGCGCTAATTTCTTGCCTACCAACGGTTAAAAACACCCGTTTTGCTTGATTTTCCAAAGCTGCGGCGGCATCTGTAATATTCTCAACTTCAATCCAGCGATCGCCTTTTTGCTTTTCCCAAGGCGGACGATTAAATAGCAATCGGGGAATACCAACTTCCGCAGTAGCCGCAGCCGCATTCCAGGACATTTGATTAGCAAAGGGATGGGTAGCATCAATGACAAAATCAATCCTCATCTCTTGTAAATAGCTAACCAACCCCACCACCCCACCAAATCCGCCAATACGCACATTACCAGCCGGGACTGAAGGTTGACGAGTCCGACCGGCTAAAGATGCGATCGCCTCAATTCCTGGGATAGTAGCGACTCTTGCAAATATTTCAGCCGCATCACCTGTTCCACCCAAAATCAAAACACGTTTCACAATTGTTAGTTGTTTTTGGGCATGGGGCATTGGGCATTGGGCATTGATCATATAGTCCATAACTATTTATCTCCTTACCCCCTGCACCCTGCCCCCTGCCTCTTCCCTAGTCCCTAGCTTTTATAATCGGCGGAATTTTAGCCAAAATCCCCTTTTTCAGCGCTTCTGGTCGTTCTGACCAAGGTAGTAGCCCATCAGGCTTATTGTAGTATTTCTGGGCACATTCCAATACAGCAGAAGCACTATCATCAACTGCGAGATCGCCAAACAAATATGTAATTTTACCTTGTGCAGCAAAAGCAACAACACAAGAATGACTACAAGCACTCATGCATTCTACTTGCTGAATGGGAAATTTATCTCGTAATTCCCAATCTTCTGCTAAAATTTGCAGCTTTTTCAGTAATTTTTCGCCCCCACTTTCACCTACACGTTTGCTATCTTGCCAAACACTAGCGCAGGTTTTACAAACAAATAAAGTATGAGATGATACATCTAAATTACTATTTTGAGAATTATTGCTAGCAGTCATCCTTACCTCGTAGATGTATAGAAAAATAATTAAAATTCAGTAAAAATTGGGGAGAACAGGAACTCGTATACACGGAAAATAATCTATGACAACTGACTAATGACAGATGTCCTTACATCGGAAATAAAATTTAGTAATTTTCCGCAATTTTCACCAGGACGATGTTGTCTATCATTGTTTAATCTTTAACTAGACTGCGACCAAGCTCCTATAGTATTTCTTCCTATGGCTCCTAAACATCAAAAGATTAAATTCCCACTTTGGCATTATCTCAATCAACCTTTATTTAGCCGAGACAGTAAATTAATCTGGAATCCCCGAACTTTTGCTTCACTCTGGCGAATACAACTCCTAGAACGATGCTGGACGAAAGAATGTGATGCTAAGGGGCCTCAACAGCATTAGATGATTAATACCAAGGGTGCTAACTAAGCCTCGTCTAGGGTACGAGGCTTTTTACCATCTAGCAAAGCGCTGACGGTCATATCTCCCATCACATTAATTGCCGTCCGACACCGATCTAAGAACCAATCTACTGTAACTAATAAGGCTATATACTGCGTAGGCAAACCAACAGAAGTAAACACCAATGTCATTGTAACTAGTCCAGCATTAGGAATTCCCGCTGCGCCAACAGAGGCAAAAATAGACGTAAGCACAACTATTAATTGCTGTCCTAAATCTAAATGTTGTCCGATAACTTGGGAAATATATAATGCAGACATTGCCTCATAAAGGGCTGTACCATCATTATTAAAGTTGGCTCCAACTAATGCCCCTAAGGAAGCGGAAGATTCTCTTAAACCGAGTTTTGTTTGCAATACCTCAAAGGTAATTGGCATTGTTACTGTTGAGGAAGATGTGGAAAAAGCGGTAATAAAAGCATCGGAACCACCCATTAAAAATTTGATGGGATTCACCCAAGAACCTAATTTTACCCTGGTGAGATAGTAACAAGCTTGTAATACTAAAGCTACCAACACTGCCACAATAAATGCTGCTAAAGATTGAAAAGGCGCAAAACCTCTTTCCGCAACAGTTTTGGCGACAATTCCAAAAACCGCTAAAGGAACTAGGGCGATTACCCAGTTGAGAATACGGATTACTGCTTCAAATAAAATAGCAATGACATCTTCTATTGGTTGATAAGCGGTTTTTCCTTGGGCAATTTGTTCTGATTTTAAGGCTCGGAGGACAATGCCAAAAGAAAGGGCAATGACTATTAGTTGAATAACGTTATTATCGACTAGTGGCTTGAGGATGGCATCAGGTACAGCATCTTTGAATAAACCCCAAGGATCGACACTTTGACCAGTTACTTGTTCTGCGCCTGTTGGGGCGGCTAAAGTTCCCCAGCTACCAGGGTGCAAAACGTTGGCTACTAGCAAACCAATGAGAATGGCGACAGTGGTATTGGTTAACAGGAGAACTGCTAACCTTCTCCCAGCCGTACCGGGAATAGTGGTAGTCATGAAGGTGTGCAGTACTGCTACCAAAATTAGGGGCGTAGCTAGGGCGCGTAGGGCTTTAAGTACCAATTCGGCGGGAATTGCTAGATTAGTGATGAAAGTGGCGTTTTCTGGGCTGGGATTCCCCGCACCAAGGGCGATTCCTAAGCTGACAGCAAGCAATAAGGCGATCGCAATTTGTAATGTCAGAGGGATACGCAGCCACCAAGGACGGGTTTTCGTTTCCAATGAAGTAATGGTATCTGGTTCACTCATTGATCGATAGGGGCTAACTCAACAGTTGTATTTATTTAAACATCTCTTGCGGAAGTGAAAATTACGCAAACGGGTTAATCTAAGATCCCGTTGCTTTCTTTGCAAAATCCTGCTCAAAGGGGTATGTCATGGTCATGCCCCCAGAGTTATCGTTGGCTTGTGGTTGGAGATTAATATGTCCTTTGTCCCTTTGCATATTCACAGTGACTACAGCTTACTTGATGGGGCGAGTCAGCTACCAGAGTTGGTGGATCGAGCGATCGCCTTGGGGATGAAAGCGATCGCCCTCACCGATCACGGCGTCATGTACGGTGCGGTAGAACTGATCAAAATTTGCCGCAGTAAGAACATTAAGCCAATTCTTGGCAACGAAATGTACATCATCAATGGCGATATTGAAAAGCAAGAACGCCGCCCCCGTTATCATCAAGTTGTCTTAGCTAAAAATACAAAAGGCTACAAAAATTTAGTCAAATTAACTACTATTTCCCATCTCAAAGGTGTACAAGGAAAAGGTATTTTTTCTCGTCCTTGCATCAATAAAGAATTATTAAAAGAATATCATGAAGGCTTAATCGTTACTAGTGCTTGTTTGGGTGGAGAAGTTCCTCAAGCAATTCTCAGTGGTAGACCAGATGCAGCCCGAAAAGTTGCTAAATGGTATAAAGATGTCTTTGGTGATGATTATTATTTAGAAATTCAAGACCACGGTTCCCAAGAAGATAGAATCGTGAATGTTGAAATTATTAAAATCGCGAAAGAATTAGGGATTAAATTTGTTGCTACCAATGATTCTCATTACATTTCTTGCTTTGATGTAGAAGCGCACGATGCTTTGCTTTGTATTCAAACAGGCAAGCTAATTAGTGAAGATAATCGAATGCGTTATAGCGGCACAGAATATCTCAAATCTGCCGAAGAAATGAAGCTGCTATTTCGCGATCATTTACCGGATGATGTGATTACTGAAGCTATAGCCACTACTGAAGAAGTAGCCGATAAAGTCGAGCCTTACCAAATTATGGGTGAGCCGCAAATCCCTACACCTCCCATTCCCTCTGGACATACTGCGGATACTTATGCTGAAGAAGTTGCATGGAACGGACTTTTAGAAAGATTAAATCGTAAATCCCGCAATGAGGTTGATTCTACCTATAAAGAAAGGTTGGAATACGAACTCAAAATGATTCAACAAATGGGTTTTTCCAAATACTTTCTAGTTGTCTGGGATTACATCAAATTTGCTAGAGATAACAATATTCCTGTGGGGCCAGGCCGCGGTTCAGCGGCGGGTTCTTTAGTGGCTTATGCGATGCGGATTACTAACATTGATCCTGTGCATCATGGTCTACTATTTGAGCGATTTTTAAACCCAGAACGGAAATCCATGCCTGATATTGATACGGATTTCTGCATTGAACAAAGAGATAAAGTCATTGAATATGTCACTGAAAAATATGGTACTGATAAAGTTGCCCAAATTATTACCTTTAACCGTTTGACTTCCAAAGCAGTATTAAAAGATGTTGCTAGGGTATTAAATATTCCCTATGGGGAATCCGATAAAATGGCAAAATTAATTCCGGTGGTGCGGGGGAAACCAACTAAGTTAAAAGTGATGATTTCTGATGACACCCCAGAACCAGAATTTAAAGCCAGATATGATAATGAACCCCATGTTCGTCATTGGGTTGATATGGCGATGCGCATTGAAGGAACTAACAAAACCTTTGGCGTTCATGCAGCAGGTGTAGTCATTTCTGCCGATCCTCTTGATGAAATTGTACCGTTACAAAGAAATAATGATGGTTCCGTGATTACCCAATATTTCATGGAAGATTTGGAATCAATGGGACTGTTAAAAATGGACTTTTTGGGGTTACGGAACCTCACTTTAATTCAAAAAACTTTAGATTTAATTGAACAAACTAAAGGTTATCGTGTAGACCCTGATGAAATTACAGGTCAAGAAAGAAAGGCGCAGAAGATATTAGCCAAAGGAGAACATACCACTTTACCAAAAGATGTGAAAAAGGCTTATGAATTATTAGAGGCTGGGGAATTAGAAGGAGTATTTCAGTTAGAATCTTCGGGGATGAAGCAGATAGTACGAGATTTAAAGCCTTCTAATATTGAAGATATTTCCTCAATTTTGGCACTTTATCGCCCAGGCCCTTTAGATGCAGGATTGATTCCTAAGTTTATTAATCGCAAACATGGCCGCGAAGAAATCGCCTATGAAACGGAGATTTTAGAGCCAATATTAAATGAAACCTATGGAATCATGGTGTATCAAGAGCAAATTATGAAAATTGCTCAAGATATGGCTGGTTATTCCTTAGGACAAGCTGACTTATTGCGTCGCGCGATGGGTAAAAAGAAAGTTTCTGAGATGCAAAAGCAGCAGGAAAAGTTTATTGATGGTGCGACTAAAAACGGCGTTAAAAAGCAAGTAGCTGAAAAGTTATTTGACGATATGTTGAAGTTTGCCGAATATTGTTTAAGCTACGATACGCCAGTTTTAACAGTAGAATATGGCTTAATTCCGATTGGGGAAATTGTTGAGAAACAGTTGGAATGTAGGGTATATAGTATTGATGCAAATGGAAATGTATATACCCAACCGATAGCACAGTGGCATAATCGTGGTCAACAAGAAGTATTTGAATATTGTTTAGAAGATGGTTCGATTATTCGAGCGACAAAAGACCATAAATTTATGACGACTGATGGGAAGATGTTACCAGTTGATGAAATCTTTGAGCGGGGGTTGGATTTGTTACAAGTTCCGCAATTACCAGGATGTTAAAAATTCAAAATTCAAAATTCAAAAATAATTAATGTTTGGATGCTTAAAGTAAGAAAAATCAGTCATGAGTTTCTTATTTTAGTTCCTGCTATAAAGTCTTAGTCATAGCTGTGAAATTTTGGAATTTGTACGATTTTCCCGTTGCGGTACAGTGACCTCAATTTATTCCAATTTCCACAGTTTCCTTGTGTGCGTTGAATTTTTGTGAAAGAATTAATGAATCAACACAATTAAAATTAAATAAAGCAATTTCAGTAGCTGTAAAAAATATTTACAGTCATTGCGTCAAGCGTAAAGCCTCTGGCTTTGCTTTCCTGATGATACAGTTTCTCCTAGAGAAGCCATGTCCGAAGGAATTGAGGAAGCTTACTGCTAAGCGTTATCCGTACTCCTATGGAGAAGCAAATGATGCGTAGCATTCCTCAGGAAAAAAGTAAGCTTTCTTGATAATGACATGATGTAATGAATTCTGCCCAAGTGCTTATACCAGTGTGAAAAGAATGCGACAAATACATGAATTAGGAGTGCAAAGTTTTGCGCCCCTAGAAATAATGGATATGTAGTAAAGATTTTTAAATTGGTATTACTAGTCAGAGTCTTACCCAGAAATTAAAAAATGGGTAAGACTCTAACTTCTTGGGCGAGTTAGAAGCAGCACTAAGGAAATGCTTATTAACTTCAATACCTAACAGATCCAAACAATCATGGCTAACATTTTATCCAATAGTTCACAATTCTCCTCAGATAGCCCTAATTCTATTATCCGGAGAATAGAGCCTAGTTCTAAGTTTTACTCTATCTTCTCTAAAAAAGAGGTTCTAGAGTTAATTCAGGCATTAGAAATTGGCAGAGAAATTCCTTTAAAATATTCTTATAAAGGTAGAGGTGGAAGAATTTGGAGTAATTTTTATCAAAAATATCTTATGATTCGATGGTATCGAACATCAAATGTAGAGATTGATTTATTAAATAAAAATTTTGATTATATTAACGGCAATCATCAAAATTGTACTAAGGTCAATATTATTGATATAGGTGCAGGTAATTCCTATCCAGTTAAAAAATTTATTAATCAACTTTATAAATTAGATAGAATTAATCAATATATTGCTTTGGATATTAGTAAAGAACTCTTGACTTTATCAAAATCCAACTTTACTACATGGTTTCCATTAATTAAATTTAATAGTGACACAATTGATATAGAAACTAGTACTGTTCCCACAGAGCTTTGGCAAAATTCAAATTCTGAAGTTGCTCAAGATTTTGCAAATATATTTTTACATTTAGGTGTGACTATAGGAAATCATCGAGACAGGATTAGAGTTTTGCAAAACTTTAGAAAGAGCATGAAAAAAAACGATTTTCTTGTGTTCAATAACGAAACTGGTTCTAATTCTACATGGGATGGTCAAGCCAGAGGTGGGTGTAAATATCATGTAGAAGAAATCTATGCATGGATTAAAAATAAAGTAGGAATTAGTGCTGAAGATTGCGAACTTGTAAGAAAGTATGATTTAAAAACCGATAGTATCATTGCCAATATCAAATTTAATCAAAATTACACTGTAGTTTTTAACAATTTAGGAATTGATAAGAATTTAGAAATTTTAAAAGACGAAGAAATTACTATTTGGAGGCATCATAAATATGAGATGCAAGAAATTCTCCAAGAACTAGAAAAAGCCGGATTACAACTTGTTCACTATAGTTATAATAAATACTTTTCACATATTATAGTTATTTGTAAAATTGCTTGTTGATACCAATTCTATGTAAAGACTGCATATTAACGCCCGTATAAATATACATAGGTATACAACAGTTTGAACAAGGTCAGTATGCTGAGGCTTTAAAGTCTTACTAACAAGCTTTAGCAATTGTGCGGGAAATTAAATATAGTCAAGCTGAAGCGGTAATTTTAAACGAAATGAGTGCTGGTTAGCGCAAATTAGCCCATTATCCCAAAGCAACAGAAATTTTAGAACAAGCTTTAATAATTATCAAAGAAACAGGCGATCGCGCTGGAACAGCTATAATTGGTATGAGTAATAGATAATTACAAACATTGCCCATTACTCATCACCAATTAAGGACAAATTTAAATCTCAGCTATAGCACGTTCAATTAAACGACGCGCTAAAGTCTGTGTACCAGTATGTTCATAGTAATTGGTTGCTACATCCAAAAATGCTGCTAGATAATCCAATTTACTATCAGAAAATTCAACGAAATTTTGCAAATGACTGGTCACTTTCTGGGGTGTGAGATTATTAGAGGTAACGAGATTACTCATCCAACCCTTGACTGAATCAAAGCTTTCACCGATGAAATTCAGTTTACTGCCAGCATTGTTACCAGGAATCACATCTTTAATCCCTTGAAAAGTGGTGTTCTGTTCTAACTCCTGCGGACTTGTTTGATTTAATCCAGATATAGCTTTGCCAATAAAATCAGGCCCTAAAGGAATTAAACCATCAACGCAGACTAAAGCCACCAGGCGAATCAAAGATTCACCACTATACTCGCCCAAAGAAGCAACAAAATCGCCAATACTGTCTCCAGGAATACCGTTAATTTGACAGAAGGCTACCAATTCCGCAACTAATTTTAAAGTCAAGTCAATAGTTTGAGCTTTGTCAGGTTTGGGAGTGACATTGTTCAAAAAACCTAACAAAGGAATCTTCTCGCCCACCTTATTTGCTAAAGCTGCTGCACCCAGAAGTTTATCTGTATTATCAACAGTTTGATATAACCACAAAGCAGTTTGATAGCCTTGAGATTTATCATTAAAAAGATAAATTGCTCGTTCGCCAATTTGTTGAATTAAACCTTCATCAGTTTCGCCTGTGACAGTCTTAATCGTGTTGACAAAGCCTACAGTATTTTGCCACTCACCTGGAGCCACAAAATCAAGAGCGTTCAACATATTCACAGTCAATCCACTTGTTGGTAGTTCATCCACCAACTGAAAAATTGATTTACTCAAAACAATCTCCTTATTGTGATGTAGTGATTTTTATTTCTGTATTGCGGCTTATTTGAGTTTCGCTAGACCATCAAGATTGAACTTCTCAATCCAAGCTTCCCTATCTGCTGATGTAAATGCTGGGTCTTTAGAAATCACCTTCACTTGGTACTTACCCACTAAAATCGAAGTTTGCGTATTTCCCAGTTGGACTGCGGGATAACCGCCAACTTTTTTGGTGCTGTTGGAGAATTTTGCTGCCGCACCAGGAATGCTAGTAGTATCAGAAATAGCTAGTTGGGCTACAACTTTGCCACCCTGTTTCAAGTTAGCTTCCGAAAAGCCTTTTTTCTCTTGAGTATAGACACGTTGGTAGCCATCTCCCTCATCTGGGAAGAATTTGTTTAATTTGCTACCTTGAGTCGCATCTTTAGCAACTGCTTGACCGCTTTTTTGCCGACTGCTTTCTTGCTGTACCTGGTCAAAACGTCCTGGTGTTTTTGGCGTACATGCTGTAGTCAGTAATAATACTGAAATTAGTACAGCCGCTAAAATTCTCCGCCCACGGGGGAAAGTCATGTTTAGCTTCTCCTTATGCTTGTGCTTTGAGGCAATTATCAGCGCTTGTCTGGTTTTTAGCCAGAAAATTTATTTTTTGATAACTATTGGTGAGTATTGAGTATTACAGCCAATGAAAAAAGATGTAAGGAACGAATGAGGAAGAAATAAGTGATGAGCAGAAATTTTTCCGAAATTCGCGGATATTTTGTTGATATCAACTATGTAACGGCAAAGAGTACATCTACAGGTGATTTAAATGTATTTTTTAACTTTTTCCCTCCATTTCGATAGAGAACCTGGCTTAGATCAGGGTCGTTTATGTTTGCGTCATTTGGAAAAAGGGACTTTACAAATTTGGGAGGCTACGTCAG
The DNA here is from genome assembly GCF_014697075.1 of Tolypothrix sp. FACHB-123. GTDB lineage: Bacteria > Cyanobacteriota > Cyanobacteriia > Cyanobacteriales > Nostocaceae > Aulosira. The sequence goes on from NZ_JACJRE010000002.1 coordinate 89,704, forward strand.
CTACAGATAAAAAGCAATACAAAGAGAATTTTCATGAAAAAGGAGGGTTTATACCACCTGAGTATAGAGTACCAGGTCTCAAATCTTGGACTGTGAATACCAAACCTATCTCAATGCCAGATATCCCAGGTGTTGCTGGAAACTTTTATAAAATTGATCCATACGAAGTCAAGACAGATCAAGGCGGTAGCAGAGGCGATTTTGGTATTCATAAAGATGCTAATGTTCCTGGCTCAATGGGATGCATTGTTATGAGTCCCGAACGCTTCCAGAAATTTGAAAAAGAAATGACCGAACTAGCTAAAGATGGTGTAACTTCATTACCACTATTTGTGACTTACAGCTAGAAACAATATATTTTTTGACAATCACCCGCTAACCGCGTTGAGCGTTAATCGTCAACGCTCAACAGTCAACAGTTAACAGATCTTATTAGTAGTTATGCAATTTCAACGCCCATTAGCTTACTATTTTGCTTGAGTCCGATAAGCTATGACAGCATAAAACGGATCTCCCCCTGGTGCGCCCAACCATTGCAGAATATTAGGCATGGTTGATTTATGGACAATAACTTCTGGGGTAGAAAATCCCGGTACTGAAGCAAAGTAACTTTTCACTAGTTCCACTCTGCTGTCTTCTGTACCATCTCGCCAAGCTTGAATTGCTTTTTGATAAAACATCCGGTTAGAAAAGCTCATAATCGCTACACCACCGGGTTTGAGGATGCGGTGAATTTCCGAAAAGGCTGCTTCTGGATACTGGATGTATTGGACAGAAACACAATTGAGAACCGCGTCAAAATCTCCATCTGGCAATGGTAGTTGGGGGTTATCGTTGAGATTCTGCACAAAATAATGATTTAATTGGGGATTACGTGCCAACTCTTCAGCATTTAATCCATGTCCTTCAACGTGGGAAAACTGCATTTCTGGCGGCAGATGGGATACCCAACTACTCATCATATCTAAGATGCGTGTGTTAGGTTTAAGTCGCTGACGATAGATATCTGTTAGCTGTTTAATAAACCCTTCATCAACATGAGTAACAAATCGAGGATAATTATAAAACAAATTGTCATTTGTGTCATCTAGCTTCAAGCGTTGATCTGGTCGCAAAATCATAACTTAAATCTTTATTTGGGAGGATTTTTTGCCCAACTGAATAAATTTCAGTTAGGATTTAAATCTAGTGATTGGTATGCTGCTTTACATATTTTAAAGGCAGATTAACAATTAAATGAAGTTGAAATCACAACATTCAATTCGTACTAATTAATGTTGTACAAAAACCGAGTATTTCCGAGCATCTGGCGGTCTATCTATCTAGTGGGAGGATTGCCATATGTAAGTTTATTAATTTGGCTGCTGCCTTTACTATTGTGCAATTCTGGGCAAAACAGCCTGATGGCTCATGACGAGGGCTTTTATGCGGGTAGGGCCAGGCAGATGTTTGCATCTGGTGATTGGATAGCGCCTTGGGGTAGTGCCCATCATAAAACTCCTGGGTCTTATTGGTTAATTGCTAGTGCTTATAAGTTGTTGGGAATTAGTGAATTTAGCGCACGGCTTCCTAGTGCGATCGCCGGAATTCTTTGTTTATTCACTATTTATGAAATTGGCAAAATAATATTAAGTAAAAAAGTAGCATGGCTTACAGCTACTATTTTAAGTGTAGAATTTTTGTGGCTACAATCATGTCGCCTAGCCGCCCCTGATATTCCCACAATTTTATTGGTACTGGTAGCTATTTTAGCATTGCTAAAAGCAGAAATATCTCCGCAAAAAAGCTATTTTTGGCTGTTTATTGCGGGATTAAGTTTTAGTCTGGGATTTTTATTAAGAAGCTTTGTGATTTTTCTGCCAATGGTGGCTTTATTACCTTATTTAATAGGGGAACATCGCCGTCATCGTCATCTTTTCAACCCCATGCTTTATTTAGGCTTGGTTGTGGGTGTAATTCCTACATTAGCTTGGCTATGGTTGAGTTGGTTACGTTATGGTAGTGAAAGTTTTGGGCAATTATTGGGGTTTGTGGTAGAGCTAGGTTCGGATGATCGCAACCATAATGGATTTTTTTTCTATTTCTGGAATCTTCCTTTAAAATCCTTCCCTTGGTTCTTTTTCAGCCTCTTAGGCTTGGCTGTAGTTATCCGCCATCCTATCCCCCGCTACCAGTTAATTTTAGTTGGTTTTCCCTTAGTTTTACTCGCGGAACTGAGCATTTTCTCTACTCGTCTTTCTCACTATGCACTTTGTCTTTATCCTTTTATAGCTTTACTGGCGGCGGTGGCTTTGGATTGGCTGGGTAACATCTATCAGATGGGATTTATACACCAAGCTAAGTCTTTGAGGAGTCAGGCGAAAAATCATCTTCCCCGTAACCTGAGTTATGCCTTGGGAATTTTCAGTATTGTATTAATATTCACAGGGATATTAGCGCTGAATTACGGCGATTTTTATCTCCGTCAACGTGCAACTCTATGTTTAATTTTGGGATTAGGCTGGTTAATAGTACCTTTGATCTGGATTGCGCGTTACCACTTTGGACAAAAGTTTTTGACTGATAATTATTGGCTAGCGAGTTGGTTAATTCCTTGCTGGCTAACTTTAGCTATGGCTGGTAATTTAGGTTTTTTAGGTGATTACAATCCAAATTTTAAGGCTTTTTTCCAACAGCCAGCGATCGCCTCTATTCTCCAGACGCATCCGGTTTATTTTTCTCAAGTCGAAGATAAAAACTCTGTATTGCTGAATTTCTACACTCCCATACCTGCTGCTAGAGTAAGCGCTATTTCTCAAGTCCCAATTTTGAGCTATGCTTGGATATCTGCAAATAACCAGCAATTATCCACGCCTTATCGCGTTATTGCTACACTACAAGAGTACCAGCTGATTCAAGTCCTACCTTAAGGCGGATGGCACTCAGTTGTTGCAAACCAAAATTTAGTTAGTTAAAATAATAGTAAGCACACTAAATAATTATTTGCTATGGTGTCTATATCTAAGGATTCTGAAGTGTTAGAGTCGTGGCAGCAAGTTCTAGCACCATATAGCATTGGCTACAGAATTAAGCTACTCTCACAACTGCTGACTCGCAAGTTTACAGAAAAGCTAGAACCTTTCGGATTGACACCATTTCACTGGTTAGTATTGTGCTGCTTGTGGCAAGAAGATGGCTTACCGACTTCCAGCATTGGCGATAAACTCAAACAGGTGGGAGGGACTTTAACCGGCGTATTAGATCGGATGGAAGAACGGGGTTTAGTACGTCGCGAACGAGATGCTCACGATCGCCGTATCTGGAGAATTTGGCTAACCGATGGGGGTAAGGAATTAGAAAAAGTTTTACCACCCCTAGCCGCAGACTTGCGTGATGAAGCTATGTCTGGTATATCCGCTGCTGAGCGAGAATTGTTTTCACAGTTATTAAATCGGGCGATCGCAAATTTGGGTTGAGGGCCTAGTTGGGAGTATTATTCTTAGTAAAATTATCAACCTCTCTTTGTTTGGAAGAGAGGTTAGCAAAGAAGTCAAAATCCTATTCATCAACTCCCGTTTGTTTAGGCAGAGTGCTGCCGATACCACTCAATAGTATTCTTTAGCCCCTGCTGAAAGCTAACCTGAGCAGTAAAATTAAAAGCTTGCTTTGCCCGTTCCGTATCCAAACAACGGCGAGGTTGTCCATTAGGCTTATCTGTTTCCCAGACAATTTCACCTTTAAATTCCATCAGTTCACAAATCAGATTGATTAAATCGCGAATGGAGATTTCATAGCCTGTTCCTAAGTTCACCGGTGCAGCATCGTTATAGAACTGAGTACCCATGACAATTCCCCTAGCCGCATCTTCAGAATAGAGAAATTCACGGGTAGGACTACCATCACCCCAGACCGGAAGTTGCTTTTCTCCTTGAATTTGCGCTTCGTGAACTTTGCGAATTAGCGCCGGAATCACATGGGAACTTTTGGGGTCAAAGTTATCTTCAGGCCCGTATAAATTTACAGGTAAAAGATAAATACCATTAAAGTTGTACTGCTGGCGATAAGCTTCTAACTGGACTAAAAGCGCTTTTTTCGCAACTCCATAGGGTGCATTAGTTTCTTCAGGATAACCATTCCACAGGTCATCTTCTTTAAAGGGTACAGGGGTAAATTTCGGATAAGCGCAAATAGTCCCGACACAGACGAATTTTTCTACTCCAGCTTGATAAGCTGCATGGATGAGTTGAGTTCCCATGATCAAGTTGTCGTAGAACAACTCAGCTGGCTTTTCGCGATTGAGACCGATACCACCAACATGGGCGGCTAAGTGAATGACTATATCTTGCTGATCGACTACAAGTTGGCAATTTTCCCAGACGCGCAAGTCGCGATCGCGCGATCGCGGTACGGTGATTTTCTCGCGATCGGCTCCTGCTTGACAAAGCTGATCGATTACCTGACGACCTAGGAAACCCGATCCACCAGTTACGAGAATTCGCTTATTCTTTAGTTCTAAGGCAGTCATATTTTTATCCTCAGCCTTGGGCATTAAAAGTGGAGAGCGCCTAATTGTTGGCGAACAGTCGCAATATCTTCTAGCACGGAAGAACCACTACCATTGGCTGCGGTAACACCCAGTGCTTGTAAATCTGCTTCTACCATTAATGCTACCAATCCCTCAAAGCTTACCGATGGTGTCCAACCTAACTTTTGCCTTGCTTTAGTGGAATCGCCAATTAATAACTCTACTTCTGCCGGACGAAGATAGCGTTCATCAAACTCTACATAATCTTGCCAATTGAGATTCACATAACCAAATGCTAAATCCAAAAATTCCTTGACTGAATGGGTTTCACCAGTGGATATCACATAATCATCGGGTTGTTCTTGCTGTAACATCAGCCACATGGCTTTGACATAATCTTTGGCATAGCCCCAATCTCGCTTAGCATCAAGATTGCCCATGTAAATTTTTTTCTGTTTGCCCGCAACAATCTGCGCTACTGCTCTGGTAATTTTGCGTGTGACAAAAGTTTCACCACGGCGAGGCGATTCATGGTTAAACAAAATACCATTACAAGCAAATAAAGAATAAGATTCGCGATAATTTACTGTCTGCCAATGAGCATAAACTTTAGCACAAGCGTAGGGGCTGCGAGGATAAAAAGGCGTTGTCTCGCTTTGAGGTACTGCTTGAACTAAACCATACATTTCCGAAGAACCAGCTTGGTAAAACCGCACCTGAATACCAGTGCGTTGTTGGTAATCCCGAATTGCTTCTAGCAAACGTAGTGTACCCATCCCTACCGCATCTACGGTGTATTCTGGTGAGTCAAAGCTAACTCTCACATGAGATTGAGCACCGAGATTGTAAATTTCTACGGGCTTTACTTCTTCTAAAATTCTGCGTAGGGTTGTACCATCGGTCAAATCGCCATAGTGAAGAAACAACCGTACACCCTCTTTATGGGGGTCTTCGTACATGTGATCGATACGGTCGGTGTTAAAGGTAGAAGTGCGACGGATAATACCATGAACCTCATAACCTTGCTCTAGCAAAAACTCACTCAGATAAGAACCATCTTGACCAGTAATCCCGGTAATCAATGCTCGCTTCTGTTGCGTCATGCTTAGTTATTCCTTTGTGATCTTTTGGTAAAGAAGTTACAGTCTAACTGATACAAGCTAACAATTAATTAATCAATTGCCTAATGGGCAAGGTACCAATTTTAGCTAGTACTTAAAGCAAGTTAGTCAAATAATATACTCATAATATCCAATATTTTAAATCCTTTGAACAGAGGAAAATCAAAATTCTGAGATTTGACCCTTAAATGAGGAAAATCTTTACTAAAATTTCATATAATGCAGAATTATATTAAGCCTACATAAATTTTATTGAGAACTGAGATTTATATCACTGACAGGCTCAATAACGTCGAGGATTACCAATTATCAAGACAGCCATTCACGCCATACTTTGGCACAACCAAGAATAAAAATCTGTCTTTCCCATGCTAAATGCCTATTTTTTACCAAGACAGTCATGGGGTAAATTACACAATTGAAGGCATAAATATTTTACTGCTCCTACTCTCTACCTTATTTTCAAGCAAGTAGGAACAGCTAGTTGAAAAGAATTACAGGTTGAAAATATTTAGGCTAAACCTGCTTAGACATAATTTCTTTGTTTATAGCCTCAGTCCATAGTCTCAAATATTTGACTAATGACTCTTAGTAACAAGACAAGCAGCTTGATTCTTGTAAATTATTTATCTGGGGGCATTAACTGCCCCACAAAATCAACTCTGAAGTGTTTTTCAGTAAGCCCCGTTGTTTTTGGGTATAATTACAACATCAATAGTTTTCAAAATGATCCACAAATCGAGCCAGAAAGTCCTAAATTTTACATAGTGCAGGTCGATTTGGACTCTTCGCGGATAGGGAATATCATTACGTCCAGAAACTTGCCACAATCCAGTTATACCCGGACGGGTAGTTAAAATCCGATCGATGTGACAACCGTATTTGGGTAGTTCTTCTGCTACCAAGGGTCGCGGGCCGACAACACTCATGTCCCCTTTTAAGACATTCCAGAATTGAGGGAATTCATCTAAGCTAGTGATACGCAAAAACCGCCCAATTTTGGTAATTCGCGGGTCTTGTTTGAGCTTAAAGCTGCTTTCAAATTCTTGCCTCATCTGGGGGGAAGTTTCCATCATTTGTACGAGAATTTCATCGGCATTGCTCACCATTGTGCGAAATTTAATACAATTAAATGGTTTGTAGTTTTTCCCTACCCTTTCTTGGACATAAAAAATCGGGCCTTCTGAGCTTAAAGCAATCAGTAAGGCCAAGATTAAGTAAACAGGGAAAAATACAATCAAAACAAACAGCGAAAATACAATATCAAACAGTCGTTTGGCAAACTCTCCGTTTAAACCTTGAAAAGACAAACCTTTGGGTTTTAACCTAGGAGTCTTTCTTTGTTGACCGCGTTTTAAGAAAGTACGCGCAGATGCGTTAGCATCTTGCCGTAGGCCTCGCTTGCCGGAGAGGAGTGAGCTCTGGGCAGTCATCATACTCCTTAACAATCCACACCACACATAGTCCCAATCTTAAGCCTAAAAGGAGGCGCTTCTGGGTTTAAATTTCCAAAAGCTCACATAAAGAATTACACAAACCTTGGATCTAACTCCCAGGGTTGCTTTTTTTGCTGCACCGATCTACAAAATTTAGATAGCGCTCGGCAAATACCTGCCCAGAAAAGTTATGAGCGTGCGATCGCAAATACTCAGCATTAAAAGATCCTTGATACATTTCAAACTTTTCTACTGTCTCTACTAAAGCAGCCTCCGTTTGTGCTTTAAAGAAGATACCTGTTCCGGTATTGCCGCAAAGGCGAATATCTCGTACAGTTTCTAATGCTCCTCCTGCACCGTAGGCAATTACCGGAGTACCACAAGCTTGAGCCTCAACTAAAGCAATTCCAAAATCTTCACAAGCTGCGTACACAAATGCCTTGGCTTTTGCCATGTATTTTTTGACTACATCATCAGGTTGCCATCCCAGTATTTGTATATTAGAGTTTGCTATCTTCCGAAGGTATTTCATCTGCGGCCCCGTACCAATTACTACCAACTGTTTTTGCAGTTGATTAAAAGCTTTGATAATTAGGGATACTTGCTTGTAACTGACTAACCGGGAAACTATCAGATAAAAATCTTCTTTATCGGCCACAAAAGGCATAGCATCTACATCAACTGGTGGATAAATTACTTTTGCCGTGCGTCGATAGCAACGCCAAATTCGCCTCGCTGTATGCTTGGAGTTGGCAATAAAATAGTCAACACGATTGGCTGATAATACATCCCATTGGCGCAAGCGATGTAACAAATATCGCGTCATCCATCCAGGTAAACCACTCCCTAATTTGCTTTGTTGGAGATAATCAAAAGTTAAGTCCCAAGCATAACGCATAGGGCTATGACAATAACAAATATGTAATTGTTCAGGACTAGTAATCACACCTTTAGCGACAGCGTGAGATGAAGATAAAATCACGTCATACTGCCGTAAATCCAATTGTTCAATAGCCAACGCTAACAAAGGTAAGTATTTTTGTACACCATTGCGGGCAAAGGGAAAACCTTGGAGAAAAGTTGTGCCAATCTGACGCTGATATAAATAGCTTTCTGGATTGCAAGATTCAAAATCAATGAGTGCAAATAAGTCAGCATTTATATGATTCAGAATTTCACGTACAACTAGTTCTGAACCTCCAGTGGCTTTAGGTGTCAGCCATTCATGAATCAGAGCATATTTTAAGGGCACAGCTAACGTAAATAAATGGAAAATACAGCAATTTAAGTGATGAGGTTAACTGAAAACTTTCCCTTTTCAATTAAAGAATGGAAAGCAACCCAGGTGTTAATGAAGACGCTATTGTCCTAAAACAGGTTCCAGAGGAATGCTGCAACCTGATAACCTCAAATAGGGAGAACTAGGGACTAGGGATGAGGGAGTAGGGACTAGGGAATGAGGGATGAGGGATTAGGGAAGATAAAGCATTAATATTTTTTACACTACCCCCTAGCCCCTAGCCCCTAGCCTCTAGCCTCTAGCCTCTAACTTGTCCGCTAGCCCCTAGATGAATAACAGAGATTACAGGGGAATTTATGCGCATTTTGATGATGGGTGGGACTCGGTTCATTGGTGTTTACCTAACTCAACTGTTAATCGAACAAGGACATGAGGTGGTGCTGTTCAATCGTGGTAATCGTCCTGCACCTGGTTTACAGGGAGTAGGACAAATTATAGGCGATCGCACTGACGCTACTCAGTTAAAAGCAAAATTATCACAGGAAGAGTTTGATGTCATTTTTGACAATAATGGGCGAGAACTCAATGACACCCAACCGCTAGCAGAAATTTTTCAGGATCGGGTACAGCATTTTGTCTATATGAGTTCTGCTGGAGTATATCTTAAATCTGACCAAATGCCCCATGTAGAAGGCGATCCTGTCGATCCGAAAAGTCGCCATCGGGGTAAACATGAAACAGAAGCTTACCTAGCGCAAATCGGTATCCCCTTTACCTCCATTCGCCCCACTTACATTTACGGGCCGCGAAACTATAACGATTTGGAAGCTTGGTTTTTTGATCGAATTGTCCGCGATCGCCCAATTACCATCCCCGGTCATGGTTTGCACATCACCCAACTAGGTCATGTCAAAGACTTAGCCCAAGCTATGACTCAGGTTATCGGTAATCAGCAAGCCATCAGGCAAATTTATAATATTTCAGGCGATCGCTATGTCACTTTTGATGGGTTAGCCCGTGCTTGTGCGCAAGCTGCTGGTAAATCACCTGATGAAATCAAAATTGTTCATTACGATCCCAAAAAATTTGATTTCGGTAAACGCAAAGCTTTCCCTATGCGGACACAACATTTCTTTGCATCAGTCAATAAAGCTCAGACCGAATTAAGTTGGAAGCCTGAGTATGATTTGCTTTCTGGGCTAACTGATGCTTTTAATAATGATTATTTAGCATCTGGGCGAGACAAAGCTGAAATTGATTTTTCTGTGGATGAAGAGATTTTACAAGCCCAGAGTTAATAATTCAGAGTCCAGAGTTCAAAGTCAATAGTCCAAATTCAAAAAAACTATTGACTATTGACTCTTGAGCATTGATTATTGACCTTTGACATAAAATCTATCAACCAAATAATTACAGAAAATATGCAAACAATTTTGGTTACCGGAGGAGCCGGATTTATTGGCGCAAATTTTATTCTCCAGGCGAGAAAGGCGCAATGGGCTAATGTAATTAATTTAGATAAGCTAACTTACGCTAGTAATCTCCAAACTCTAGCAGAATTAGAAACTGACCCCAACTATCATTTTATTCAAGGCGACATTGGCAACTTTGAATTGCTCAATTATCTGCTAGAACAGTATCAACCGGATGCAATTATTAATTTTGCTGCAGAAAGTCATGTAGATAGGTCAATTTTGAGTCCCCATGACTTTATCCAAACTAACGTTGTCGGCACATTTCAGCTATTAGAAGCAAGTAGACTTTACTGGCAAAAACTATCATTGCCAAAACAACAGCAATTTCGCTTTTTACATGTATCTACAGATGAAGTATACGGCTCACTCCAACCCCAAGACCCAGCTTTTAGAGAAGATACTCCCTATGCACCTAACAGTCCCTACGCTGCATCTAAAGCCGCATCCGATCATTTTGTGAGAGCATACTATCACACCTATGGATTACCAACTTTAACTACCAATTGCTCAAACAATTACGGCCCTCGACAGTTCCCCGAAAAACTCATTCCTTTAACTATTCTCAACGCTTTAGATCGTCAACCATTACCTATATATGGGGATGGACAAAATATTCGCGATTGGCTGTATGTTATCGACCATTGCGAAGCTATTTATCTTGTTCTCCAACAAGGTAAAGTTGGGGAAACGTATAATATTGGTGGTCTTAATGAACAAGCTAATTTAACAGTTGTTGAAAAAATTTGTGCCATTTTAGATGAGTTAGCGCCTCAACCTAATTTCCATTACTCTGCTTTAATTAGTTTTGTTAAAGACCGTCCTGGACACGACCGAAGATATGCAATTGATTGTAGTAAAGTTTATCGGGACTTAGGCTGGGAACCTCAAGAAAATTTCGACAGTGGATTATTAAAAACTGTTCAATGGTATTTAAATAATTCTACTTGGGTTGCTCAAGTACGTTCAGGAGAATATAAAAACTGGCTAAAACAAAATTACGAAAATAGGAAAGCTTAGAAATTTAGCCCCTCTTAAAGTTTATAAATTTGTAATTTTCACGAATTACAAATGACCAATGAACAATCACTAATGGCAAAAAACTATGAAAGGAATAATTTTAGCAGGTGGCTCTGGTACGCGTCTTTATCCGCTGACTTATGCTGTTAGTAAACAACTAATGCCTGTGTACGATAAGCCGATGATTTATTATCCCTTATCCGTATTGATGTTGGCAGGAATTCGAGAAATTTTAATCATCTCTACTCCTAACGATCTACCTTTATTCGCAAAACTCTTAAAAGATGGAAGTCAGTGGGGCTTAAAGTTTAGCTACATTGAACAACCACAGCCAGAAGGATTAGCACAGGCTTTTATTTTAGGCAAAGATTTTATTGCTAACGAGCCAGTATGTTTAATTTTAGGAGATAACATTTTTTATGGACATGGTTTAACAGAAGTATTGTCTAAGGCTGCAACTCTTAATGAAGGAGGATTAGTTTTTGGCTATCAAATTAAAGATCCTCGTCAATATGGAGTTATTGAATTTGATAGTGATGGACGGGCAATTAGTATAGAAGAAAAACCTTTAGTTCCCAAGTCAAAGTATGCTGTTCCTGGTATCTATTTTTATGATTCTCAAGTAGTAGAAATTGCAGCTAATCTTCAGCCTTCGGCGCGGAATGAACTAGAAATTACTGATTTAAATACAGTTTATTTGCACCAAGGAAAACTGCGAGTGGAAATTTTAGGACGAGGCTATGCTTGGTTAGATACAGGAACCCATGAATCTTTACATCAAGCTGGTAACTTTATTCAAACATTAGAAGAACGCCAAGGTTTAAAAATAGCTTGTATTGAAGAAATTGCTTATAATCAAGGATATATTAACTCATCTCAACTGTATCAATTAGCTGCATCTATGGCTAAGAGTAGCTATGGTCTTTACCTCATGTCTATTTTAGAAAATGAGCCAATTTCCGCAACTATATAACAAACAATAATCTTGATTTTTGAATTCAATAATCAATCAAGAATGAACTGAACAGTAAATGATATAATATCAGTAAATACACTGAATTGTTAAAAATTGTAAGTAGATAATGCAAGTTAAACAAACAGAAATTACTGATTTATTAGTAATTGAACCGCAAGTATTTGGAGATGAACGCGGTTACTTTTATGAAAGTTATAACGAAAAAACTTGGAGAGAAAAGACAGGTATTACCGAGCATTTTGTCCAAGATAATCATTCACGTTCTGCCAATAATATATTGCGTGGTTTGCATTATCAAATTCAGCAGCCTCAAGGAAAACTGGTAAGAGTAGTAGTAGGAGAAGTATTTGATGTTGCTGTAGATTTACGCAAAAGTTCCCCAACTTTTGGTCAATGGATGGGTACGCATTTGAGTGCGGAAAATAAAAGACAACTGTGGATACCAGTAGGTTTTGCACATGGTTTTTTAGTGCTTTCGGAATATGCAGAATTTTTGTATAAAACTACCAATTACTATGCACCCCAACATGAACGTACTCTCTTGTGGAACGATCCGGATTTAGCGATCGCTTGGCCGATAAAAACAGAACCAATCTTATCAGCTAAAGATAAAGCTGGGACAAGACTGCAAGATGCAGAGGTATATGCATGAAAATTCTCTTAACAGGTGTAACCGGACAAGTAGGTTGGGAATTGCAACGTACCCTCATGACTATAGGAGAAGTTATAGCTGTAGGGCGTAATGTTAGTAATCCAAATTTACAAATGGATTTAGCTCAAGTAGATACTATTCGCCATACTATTAGGGAAGTAAAACCAGACTTAATTATCAATCCGGCGGCTTACACAGCTGTAGATAAAGCCGAAACCGAACCGGAATTAGCAATGGCGATTAACGGGATTGCGCCAGGTGCGATCGCCGAAGCTGCTAAGGAAATAGGCGCAGCAATGATACATTATTCTACAGATTATGTATTTGATGGCAATAAAAATACTGCATACACTGAGCAAGATGAACCCAATCCCCAAAATATTTACGGTAAAACTAAACTTGCTGGCGAACAAGCGATCGCATCTGTAGGCGTACCTTATTTAATTTTCCGCACCAGTTGGGTTTACAGCCTGCGGGGTAAAAACTTTTTACTGACTATGCTCAGGCTAGCGCAAGAACGAGAAGAAATTAAAGTAGTTGACGATCAAATTGGCGCACCGACTTGGAGTCGCATGATTGCTGAAGCTACAGCCCAAATTGTAGCGCAAGCTCCAGGGAATATCTCTGATTTTTTAGCAGATCGGGGTGGATTATATCATTTAACAGCTAGCGGTCAGACAAGCTGGTATGGATTCGCCAAAGCAATTTTTGAGCTTGATGAGAAAAAGAGCGATCGTAAATTGCAAAATTTGACTGCGATTACCTCTAAAGAATACCCTACACCAGCCAGCAGACCAGCTTATTCTTTATTAAACGACCAAAAATTATCGCAAAGCTTTGGGTTAATCTTACCCGATTGGGTAAGGAATTTAGAATTGGTAATGGGGAAAAATAATTATGGTTAAAATTATATAATTACACCCGCCTATTCCGATGAAAAAATGTGAATAAAACCAAAACTCTGCAAGCTCAGCACAGTTGAATGCAGTCAACAACAATATCAAATCAGGTAATATTATTGTTGTTATAACTTAAAGCTAGGTTCTATCATATACTCTGGTCTTTGAACACCAAAATAATTAAGTATGGCAGGAGCGTATTCAAGATAATTAATAGTTGTGCTATTAGCAGAGCTAGTTTTACTATTAAAAATTATCAAACTCCCTTTAGGATAGTGACATCCAGAGTGATGATCTTCAATATTAAACTTAACAAAACCTAGTTGAGAATAAGTAAAATGCTGCCCTTTTACACCATACAAAGTAGCATTATGTTCTAAATAGGTTGTAAGAGTAATAATATTTCTATTTAAATCTACTTTCAGGTTGATATTCTCCAAAAATTTGCTGCAATCTTGAATTTCTGAAAAACACTTTTCAGCATCTTGAGAACTGGAAAACTCCAAAGAATACTGAGGAACCATCCCAGCTTCCACCTTATATTGAAAACTGCTAGTTGTCAGTTTGTCTACAAGTTTTCTAGCATCCTCTAGCCTGAAATCATGACTGCTCAGCTTTTGTACTCCCTCTGGCAATGTTATATTCGCATGTTGTCCCATACTACTCACAATAACTAAGATACTGTTAGTATTTTGAGTAAATTCAATTAGCTGATGCAAGTAGTAGTCCAATATATCAAGCGACTCAATAATTTCATTCGAGTATTTATTCACCCACTCTTGTTCATAAGCTTTTAAAGGATAATCATTCGGAAAAAGTGCATACCAATAGCGATGCATATTTGCTGCAACGTGATTAGTGAACAATATTGCTAAATCAGGCTTATGTTTTTGTAGCTGATGCATGAACATGTCAGCTATTAGCGGAAATTGTAAATTTCTTAATCTTTCTTTATTAACCTGCTTCAACAATATTTTTGACACTAAGCTAACAGCATCAAATATTGTTTTTAACCCTATTCCGTATCTTGGTAAATTCAATATAGTAGCTAATAATTCTTGAAGCGGTGCTTTTAGAGTAGATACTCGAGAGTTCTGGGATGTTGCTTTCAGATTTAACTGTTGAAATGTTTGATAATAGCTAGGTTTAGTAAAGGCATCCACCGCAAAAGAATCAGGAATCACAAATTTATAACTATCATTCTCTGCGTATGATGATGCTGGAGAAGAATGCAGCGTATTCACTAATCCAACTTTAAATGCATTTTCTGCCAGCACTTTCCAATATAATGGGAATTCTTGGGGTTTAGGGTCGTTATACCAATGAATTTTATGTAATGCATAAGGTGAGCCAGTATTGCATGAAGCCCATGTTTGAGATGGATATAGAAAAGACTCATCAACATCCTGAGCTAAAGTTTCTAACACTAGAGAATTCTCTAGTAAATATGATATAGAGGAATTTAATTTTATTGATTGATAATATTTGAATAATTTCAGAGGAATTTCGTTAGCTTCAACAACAATAACTTTTTGAATCATTTACTTAATCTCACTATCTTTGAAAATTAAATCAAAACAATTTCCATCCATGTTTATTAAAAAAATAAAATGCTGACTGGATATTAATTAGTGTTAGTTTAAATGATTTATATGAGCCTTTAGCCCAATGGTGAACAATATGAACATACGGATAAAATACAGTGCGATATTTTTTCGCCATCCTCAAAGTGATATCAGCATCTTCCAGATACATGAATATATTTTCGTCAAAGTAGCCAATTTCATCCAAATATTTTCTCCGGAAGAACATAAAGCAACCGGAAAGATATGTAACATTCATTACTTCCTTATACCCAGTTTCTCGCATTTCATAACGAGCTAAATAATTCTTCATTAGAAACTGAAATGTTTGAGGTATGAATCGCCTAGCAAAAAGTAAAAATAAACTAGGATAATTTTTACAAAGATATTGTATTTCTCCGGAAGGATAATAAATTTTTGGTGATATCAAACCAATATCTTGGTTATGCTCAAGATATTTAATTAATTCTGGAATTACATTATTTTCAAAGAAAACATCTGGATTGAGTACTAAATGGTAGTCCGAATCGGGTAGTAAACTTAATGCTACATTATGAGCTTTACCAAATCCCAAATTATTACCATTATTATAATGATAGTCAACGTTATTCAGATTATAAAAAATATTTTTTAAATCTGGTGAAGGTGAATTATCTATTACATATAGCTTCACTTCAATACTGGTATTTAAAAGTGAATTTACGGCATCTTTAATCATTTCAGGATTATTCTTGTACACCACTAGAGATGCCGTAAGAGTTATTTTATTTTTCATCATCTTTACTCTTTAACTATCAATTTGTTGTCTCATTAAACAATGAACTTTTGGCAGAAAAATCAGTAATAAAAGTTTAGATATTGAGTATACAATGAAGAAACTCATTGTCATTAAATTTATTTTTTTCTCTTGCCATAATTGGTAATAATTTTTCAAGTCACCTAGCCTCATATTTATTTTATTACTACTGAGACTTTGGTAATCATTAGATTTAAATACATAAACTAAAGGCAGCTTGATTATAGAAACAGAATGATTATTGAAACAAATTTGCGCCCACAAAAGATAATCTTCACAATAATGTTTTCTCGGTTGAAATCTATAACTAATATTCTTCTTGATAAGAACAGATGGAGTCACAAAAGGATTACTAAATAAAACTTGATTTTTTGTGATGGAGTGTAATTTAACTTCATCAATATTTAAGGAATCAAAACAGCATTCTTCAGTACTAAATGTCCGATAAATATGTCCACATACTGACACATGGGGGTTTTGAATCATCAAGGAATACTGTATTGCTATTTTTTCTGGGTGCCAAACATCATCAGCATCTAGAAAAGCAATATAATCTCCTCTTGCTATATCCCAACCTAAATTTCTAGCAATGCTCGGGCCACTGTTCGCTGGATTTTTCAAAATTTGAATTGACAAATCTTGGTTTTGAGATCTATAGGTTTCAATAGTTTTGATAGTTCTATCACTACTACAATCGTCTATACAAATTACCTCAAGAACTTGACAAATCTGATTTTTCACTGAATTCAGTGCTCTGATAATAGTTTTTTCTGAGTTGAAACAAGGGATAATCACTGAAACTGGAACTTTGAGCATATAATAAATAGACAAAAATCACAAAGGTTGGCCAACCTGTTAGATAGTAAAAATTAAATCCATACAAAAAGATTGATAAAGCTGCTGATTCATTATATCTGCCAAGTTTATGAATAAAGTAAATATATACAAATATGCCGTATAAACCAAAATTAACAGCAAGCGAAGAAATATTAGAATAACTTCTAATAACTGCTACACTATCTACATCACTTAAAGTAGTTCCATAAATACCAGTGAGTATTTCAATTAAATTACTGGAACTTGTAAACTCTTTTAAACCCGAATACCTATCGCTGAAAGTTTGATATAAATAATCAGGTACGTAGGCATCAAGAAAATACTTAACAAATAATATTTGAATTAAAACAATTAACATTGTATATATTAAAAGACTATATTTAGTTTTAAATAAAAATCGAAAGCAATAAAATCCCAGCAGTCCAATGACAGCATAAAGTGAAACTAAAGAAAAACTTAAAATATAACCAAGCACACAAACCAATTTTATAAAAATTCTTTTTGTGATAAAGAAATAAACACCTACGGTAAAAGCAAAATATGAAGGTTCCCTAGTGAAAGACGCTACTCGCAAGATCCCACCACGTAAATCGAAAGCCGCACCTAATTCTTCTTTACCTGTTCCTATCACTTCATGTAACCAAGTAACGTAACCCAGATTCCCAACTAGAAAGCTTACATATTGGGAGAGTCCAAACAAAACCAAAATAATTACAGATATGTCAATTATGTTGAGAAGTTTGTCTTTATCGAAGAAACTATTTAGATAGAGAAAATAAGTAATCATAATCCCTAACTTAACTACGTCAGCAATTAAGTAAAATTTGCTAGCTAGAGCAAAGACATAAACAGGTATGATGATGATGATAATTTTGGTTATATATTTAGGATAATATGCCTTAAATATATATAGAGGAATTAAAAGATATGAAGGATAAAATGACACTCCCAGAATGTCAACTGAAAATAGAGTCCAAAACGAGAATAATGCTAAAATTTGATGCATTGCCTAATCCAATATTTTGTTATTAATAGAAGATAGCTTAAAAAAGCTAAGAATTTGTTGCTACCTAACTCGGTAGCAGCCTTAAAAACTTCTTTTCTAGTTTCATAATAAAAAAAGTTTGATACTCCCTCTGTTCTGACAATGGTGATTGCTTGACTTAAGGGTTTTCCTATAATATTGTTTCTTGTTAATCGTAGAAATAAGTGATAATCCATACAGTACTTATATTGCTTAGAAAATAAAAATTCTTCTAAAATTTTTTTCTTCATAAAGACAGTTGGGTGGTGGATATGAGGCATATAAAAATTAATTTTTTTTACATAATCAACATCAGCATTAACAACTGAGATAATTTTATCTGAGATATAAAAGCATTTTCCGAAGCAGAAAGTTTGGAGATTATTCGCAAATTCTTTTACTATTGTGTTGACGGTTGAGGTTTGAAAATAAAGATCGTCGCTACTGAGTATACCTATAATGTCACCAGAACATAAACTGATACCCTTATTAAAGGCATCACTTATCCCTTCATCAGGTTCGCTTAGCCAATAATCGATTTTGCTATTATATTTTTTGATAATATCTAGAGTGCCATCGGTTGAGCCTCCATCAATAATGACATACTCGATATGGGGATATGTTTGATTAATAACTGACTGAATTGTCTGTTCTAAATATTTTTCTCCATTTTTTACAACGGTGATTATTGACACTAATGGTGTTAATCCTGAACCATTTTTGGCAACTCCTTTAGTGCGTAAACCACCTCTATCAATAATTTGGTTGTGTTCAAAGTTTTGTGGTTGAAAATTAGGCATAGTCGCCATCATTTCCAAATTTAATTTAGGTAGCACAAAGGGATGTGCCATAGTATAGGGAAGATAGAGATGAGAAATAGTTTGCCAGTAATTTCCTAAAACAAATTGTGGTGGAGTATTTTCAATTTTTTGATTGTCTAACAATTGAATTTCCGAATTGCAAAAATAAATTATTATTTTATGTCTGTTATTATTAACATTAGTGTTATTATTAACATTAGTTAGTAAAGTCTTTTCTGTCCAACCATGATCTATGAGGTTTTGTTGAAAAACGATCGGGTTCCATGCATAACGTATATCAATATCATAAAATTCATTGCTCTCAGTTAAACAGGTGAATGATTCCACACCCTTCCAACCTATTAGATCATCACTTTCATGGGAATCTACATTTACTATTTCAACAAAATGATGAGAAAGGTATAAGCTATTAAGGTATGATAAATAGTGTTGGAATCCTGGTAATGGTTGAGATTGCTCCGAATTTAGGTTATTAATTAAATCTTTCATTTGTCGCAGAATTAATAGCTATATAGATTCAAATCTAGAAAATAACGAATATTATTAATATTTAAAAATTTATATTAATTTCACAATTTAAATATAAATTTTGATTTATTTATCCCTGATAAAAATGCTATCAGCTTGTAAAATTTTTCCATTCTGTGGGTTATAATTTTGTTCAATCGCTCCTGCATAAACAAAGCCATATTTTATTAGTTCATTATATAAATCATTAAATAAAGGTTGCCCTTCATAAAGTGGTTCAAAAGAAGTTTCTATAATTAATAATTTGCACCGCATAATAGTATTTTCAGCCCCACGAATAACTTTATATTCATAACCTTGTACATCTAATTTAATTAGAATATTGTCACCAATTTCAAGACTATTGATAATGTGATCAAGTGTCTCTACTTTTACATTTATATAATTAGTATTTTTTGTATGTGGGTATACTGTTTTATGTAAATCAGTCATCTTCAGAAAAGAGGAAGATGGCGTAAAAGCATTTTTTTCAAATGTCAAATTTCCCGGTTCATCTCCTAAAGCGACATTAAATCCGGTAAAATTTTTACAGTTTGACATAAGAGTCTGCAACTTTTCAAAACATTCAGGTAGCGGCTCAAAGGAATAAATTTTAGCTTTTGATAGGATTTTATTTATCGTTAAAGCAAACTGACCAGTATTTGCACCAATATCAATGACTGTATTTATATTAAGAGAGTGTAACCAAGGTTGATTCAGTTGTAAAAAGGTATTGGGAAGACCACCTCGTTGGCGCAGTCCAAAAAGTTGTGGATTTTCAATATAATTTGCTAGTGAATTAAGACGACGGGTGAATTGGCTGAAAAATGGCATGATATTTTTCTAAGTAAATAGTTTTTCTGAAAAGCCAAAAGAAAAAATAAATGTTTTCTTAAATAAACTCCTAAATAAATCCGGAATATTAGCAATTAACTGAAATTAGACTATTTTTTTTGAAAAATTATAAAAATGTGATCTTTAGTAAATGGACTCCAAGGTTGAATTCCTGATTTTTCGTTAAATTTGGCAATTTTTTGGTATATTTTTGGATTAAACACATATAATCCTATCTTTAGTAGTTGATTCAAATTTTGGAGATACCCCGAAATAGCACGCCTTGATTTATGTTTTTTAATTTCACAAAATATAGTTGTAAAACCATGTTCTTCGGCAAGTTTTTTGAGAGCATTAGTATTCCAAAATATATGATGCTCTACAAATTTTACATACCACCAATTCTCAATACCATATTTTTGAGGCCAATAATTATCAGCATCTCCTGTTTCAATTAAGACATAGCCGTTGTCTTTGACAAGTGATGCAAGATTCTGAAAAACATTTTGAGGTCTATATAGATGTTCCATAATATCGAACATTGTAACTACATCATATTTTTCGCTACTCCATATCAATTGCGGATCATCTATAAAATTCTGAATAAACTCTCCTTTGATATAAGGTTTAATTCCAGGGTACTGAGCTATATCTAGAGCAGATCTTCTACCCTCAATATTAGATAAAGCTTTCAGTAAATTTCCGTGGGAAGCTCCAATATCAAGAATATCAAAAGGTTGATAATTATTGAGCTTTTCGAGAAATTTAGATTCATAAACAAAATCGTATGGTTCAGACCAAATTTTCTTTGACTGTTTGCTAAATAATTCAGATAAAAATGATGATGACGGTACTAAATTCTTGTAATATAGGCGACAATTGCTACATTGTAATATTTCAATTTCTTCCTGGGGGGCATAAATAATTTCATCTCCACATTGATATGATTTTTCTGATAATTTACCGGAATATAATGTGTTTGAAGTACTACATGAAGGGCATTTCGTAACCTTTTGCCATTGTTCCTTTGCTAGCATTTTTGGCTCCATTTGTTTTATTAATATATGATTTGAGTTTAATTGATTCTGAGTTTAGGATATTGAATAAATTTGAACCATGCTAAAAGAAAGATACATTCAATGCTCACAATTAAAATTCTGATGTTAATTAATAAGGGAATGATAAAACCAATAATAGCGCCAATAAATAACCAAATAAATGGTACTAATGTTAAATCTAGTAATTTTCTATAACTTAAACCAATTTTTCGGCTAGCGTAAACTGATAATATAATAGTGATTAAATAACCTGAATTGCCTATAATAGCACCTAAAAGTCCATATTTTATAGATAAAATAAATATTAGTATTAAAGATAAAAGTCCACTACTAATAACAATGAATACATTAAATAAGACTAAATTTAAGGCAAACAATACATAATAACCTACTGCATTGATTGAATATAGTAAGTATATAAGTGCAGAGATTTGAAATACTACAATATATTCTTTATTAAAAGTAGACGGTAACATTAATTGTAAAATTAATGGAGCAATAGTTATGAGAATTACTCCAAGACCAAAGGCAGTAACAACATTGATTAGCAGAGCTTGTTGAATAGATGTTCTCAGTTTACTTAAAGCATTTTGGCTCCCTTCTGCAAACAGAGAACTCACTGATGGAATTAAAGGTTGTATTGTTAATGCAGAAAATGTGTTTATCTGTATTGTTATATTAGTGATAGCTGCATAAACACCAAGTATTTCTGTGTCTAATAGATATCCAACTAGCAAGCGATCAACTTGACTAAATAAAACCGAGCCTATAGAAGCAAACCAAGTCATTAAGCTATAATGCAATATATTTAATCCTTTAGCCTTGTTCCATAAAAGCCGTGGCTTGATATTGGCAGTTAATGACCAGCCTAACCAAATATGAGCAATCAATGCACCTATGCTTAAAAAGGCTTGACATTGCATTAAAGCAAAGCTTTTTCCGCCCAGCCATGCAACTACTAACAAGCCTAAATTACTGAGTACTGACTGGAGTGTAATTAAAAGATTCATGACTCCATAACGTTGATAAGCTTGCTCTATACCCACAATTATTTGCTGTAGTAGTTTAGCCCAAACTACTACCCCAGCAATCTGCAGGACTTGTACAGCGGCTAAACGCTGTTCGCTTCCCAATTTAGGAAATAAACTGACTAAGGTTTGTGCACCGAACCACAGAGCGATCGCTGCTATCGTAGCCAGTATCAGCATTGCCCCAATAGTGACTGTCAAAGTCTGCGATAAACTGACACTATCTTCACGGGCAAGATCTTGTGATACAAAGACGGTTGTTGTTGTTGAAAGACCGGCTTCAGCTAAAGCAACCATTGCGACTACCGCAGAAGTTAGTGTCCAGAGTCCATACTCTTCAACTCCAATTAGACGAATTAATATAGGAATTGTTAGTACAGCTAATCCAATTCTGACTACTCCAGCCGCAGCATTGTAAAAACCATTCTTTAATAACGAATTACTCACTTAAATAATAACCATGTAACAGATAAATATCCTAAAATTTTTTATCAAAGCATCTTTTCCCATATTATTCACTATCAAATTAGTATGGATTTATTTGATGTCAGCAATAACTCTTGACTGCTTAATGACTAAGACAGCTTCGGGCGTAGAGGAAGGAGGGTTTTTGAATTGTTGTACAAATGAGAGAATTATCACTTATCAATTGGGCTGCATATAACTTGGGTTAGCTTTTAAATCTACATTAGACATTCAATCGCAGCATGACAGAATGTAGGCATTGCAAGTTCGTTAAGATCAAAATTCATTAAATCTTAGTTCACCTGAGATGATTAATTACGGATTTTCAGTGTTTTCATATCAACATTACCATTCTTGGAATGTCCATTTTGATGATAATAACCTTTGGAATAGTATCCACCATAGCTGCTCTTAGCAGTAACACCATTAACAACCATTCCCAAAACTCGCTGACCAGACTGTGCTAACAGAGCCTTGATCGCACCAGCAGCTGCCGAGTTAGCTACACCAGGACGCACAACTAGCAATATTCCATCTACTAATTTTCCTAATATTTGGGCATCAGCAACTGCTGTTAAAGGTGGAGCGTCAATAATCACAAAATTATACTCATTAACAGCCTCTTGGAGCAAAGAAACCATCCGTTTTGACTCTAGAAGCGCAGCAGCATTAGGTGGAATTGTACCAGCAGTTACTAAGTCTAAAGTCATCAATGCTTCTTTAGTAGTTGTGGGTAACTCAGCCTGATTTACTAAAATATTACTCAGCCCGATCAGATTTGATTGTTCCCAAATTTTGTGCTGACGAGGGCGACGCATATCTGCATCAATTAACAGTACTTTGCGTCCGCTTTGCGCTGCTGCTACAGCTAAGTTTGCGGCGACAAAAGATTTACCCTCACCTGGAATTGAGCTACTAATTACAATTACTTTCAAGGTTTTATCAGAAATGCTGAAGCCTAAGTTGGCCTGAAGCATTTCAAAAGCTGCGGATTCAGGGGAGTAGGGATTATTCAATACAGGTAATTCTGCTCCTGCTTCATTACTATCACTACTTTTAGGTTTTTCTGCTAAAGGAATAGTGCCTAGTAAAGGATAGTCTAGTAACTGCTTGACTTCTTCAATAGTCTTGAGAGAATTATCTGTAGCTTCTAGGATTAATGCTGTGCCGACACCTAACAAAATTCCCAAAAAACCACCTAGCGCCAGATTTAAAGGAACAATTGGAGAAACTGATTTATCGGGAACTAAGGCATCTGAAATGATCCTCGCATTACCAACATTCTGGTTCTCAATCATTTCAACTTCTTGAAATTGCTTCACCAGTTGTTCATAAGTAACTTTTGCTACTTGCATCTGTCGCTGTAGCTGTAGCTGCTGTTGTTCTAATCTAGGTAGTATATCTAAGCGTTTCTTATTGATTATGTATGCTTGGCGCAATTGTGCAACCCGATTCCCTAATGCCAATCGTTCTACTTCTGACTTGACTAAATCTTCACTTAAGTTTTGTTTGAGTTCTCCTATCTGCAAGTTTTGTTCTGGTATAGGCTCAGAACTACCAAGGGTTTGACCTACTCGTCTTTCGAGCTGGCTTCTTAAGGCTGCTTGTTTTTGCTCTAAATTAATAATTGTAGGGTTATCGTCTGTCAAACGCGTCCGCGCAACAGCTAACTCATCTTGCGCTTTCTGATATTCTTCAAGTACCTGTTGTATTCCAGGCGATTGACTTAAGGTGCTTAGTTCCACTGCCTGCTGGATACTTAAATCCATTTCACGTTGTAGAGCAGTAGAGCGTGTTTTTGCAGCTGCTAATTCTCCTTGAGCGGTGGTAATTTCTTGTTCTAAATCTTTGAGTCCTTCCACTCCAGCTTTTGCTTCTACATCTAAAGCTACTACTCTGTTTTGCTCTTTAAAGCGACGCAGGGCTATTTCGGCTTTTAAAACTCTTTTTTCAATCTCAGGTAGCTGCTTGCTTAAAAATTCCCTTGCTGCTCTAGCCTCGGAACGGTTAGTGCGAACATTACTTTCTAAGTAATAACCCATCAGGGAATTAATGACAGTTGCAGCTTCTTGGGGATTAGTGCTGCGGTAGGAAAGTTGCATCACATCTGTCCCCCGAATAGTCTTGAGCTTCAGCAGTTTGAGAAATTGTTCGATTTTCAGTGGTTTACCAGATTTGTCTTTGAGATTAAGGCTGTTAATAGTTCTTTGGATTATAGGATTTGAACGGATGACCTCAGCTTCTGTATCTACTGGGTTACTGAGGTTGGTTAAACCGCTGAGTTCTCCTACTTGTGAAGACAGACCAGTGAGGGATGAAGCTCCACTCTGTTTGTTAAACAACAGCTTGGCTTGTGATTCGTAAACTGGTTTTTGTATGAAGGTGGCTAATGCTGTTAGTCCAAACACAGAGCTAATCACAACTGCTGTTATTGGCCAACGCCTTTTTAATATCGGCCAGTATTGTTGAAAATTAATCAGGTCACGGTCGTCTTGCTGAGTAGGCATAAATAATGTACCGAAACACCACAAATAATAATTTGGGCTATCACTGCTCTAAGTGCTGACACACAAAGTAATTTTTTCGACAACATCCACTGGGAATGGCTAGTCTTAACTTTCTATCAAAACATTTTCCTGAAATGTTCTGATTCCCAAAATGTCCTGACTATTTTATACTAGTTTTCTGTTCGCTCTTCACTAAAATACTACTTTTGACAAAAATCATTGGTAGAAAGGACAAAATATTTATAAAAATTTAAATATAATATAAGATTAACTTATTATTTGAGCTTAAGCTTGAAGCTTGATGGCAATTAAAAGATTTTTGTTTAGAGTAAATATCCTTTATTGTTGTAAATTTCACTGATTTGGTAATGTATGTTTGACCTAAGTCTTGCTACCTAGGTTATTGATAAATAATACATTGAATCAAAATATACACAATTGTTCACTAGTATTTACTAGTGAACAAGAACTTATATTAAGGTATACATAACAAAAATTACTGTTACTGTGTTAATTTTTTTATGTTCTAAAGTAATAAAATATTATCGCATAAACACTTAAAATCTTCTTAAAATCAAACTAAGTTCATCGAATTTGCCTGTTTTATTACCAATTTTTGGTAATTTAAAGTACATGCTTAAGGTCATGGACTTGAGGGTTAAGCATCTTAAGGCACAAAAAATTTACTACCGACAGATTATTTACCTGAAAATTTAAACGTAGTATAAAATACTTATGTTCAATGTACCATTTAATTGTTACAGGGGAAGCATTCAGTTTCATAAAATCCCCCGCTTCATGCCTGTATTGCTTTTGGTAGGGGATATTTTCGGCTTATTTATCTGTTTAAAAATTACATTTTGGTTACGTATAGGACAACCAGTAGGTTTTGATACAATCGTTTGCGGATTTATACTACTAGTATTGGCAGGGCTTTATTTAGCAGATACTTACCACCCAGATACACAGATAGCAGGGTTACGTGCTCCAGCTCGCATTGTGATTAGTAATTCCATAATTGCTGGCATTACCTCTGCTTTAATTTACCTATCTGGGACTTGGGGACAATACCCTTTTTTAGGGCGAGGAATTTTGCTAGTTAGCTTGGGAATATTTACAATCTGGGCAGTAATATCAAGGTTATTAACGGTTAAGTGGTTGCGATCGCACGCTGAGCAAAGTCTATGGTTAATGCTGGGTGCTGGTGAGAGTGGGATAAAATTTGCACAAATGTTCTTAGAGCAAAACCCCCTAGGGCGCTTAGTGGTTTTAGCAGAAACTAGTAAAGATATTACTGAATTAGCTAAAACAGCATCTAACTTAAGTTATGGAGGTAATATTAAAGACCTAACTGTTTGGAGTCAGTATCCTTGGTCAGGTTTGGTTGTAACCACTCAGATGAGTTTTTCTGAGATCCAGGTGGAGCAGTTGATGCAATTAAGACTGCAAGGTATCCCTATTTATCGGTTACCGGATATTTGCGAAACTTTATGGTACAAACTGCCCTCCTGTTTATTAGAGGATAGCTGGTGGGCTTTTAGTGCTGGTTTTAACTTAGTCTCTAGTGGTATTAGTTTGAAGTTGAAACGCTTGGTAGATCTAATACTGGCAGGGCTGTTATTAATATTTTTATTTCCACTTATGCTATTGGCAATGGTGGCGATTAAGTTGGATAGTCCTGGTTCAGTTTTTTACAGCCAAGTACGTACTGGGCTTTACGGTAAGCCATTTAGGGTTTATAAATTTCGCTCTATGTATAAAGATGCGGAAAAGTGGGGAGCGCAATGGGCTAGTCAAAGAGATCCACGCATTACTAGAGTCGGGTACTTGCTGCGAGTACTGCGCATTGATGAATTACCACAGATTTTTAATGTCCTTAGGGGAGATATGAGTCTGATAGGCCCCAGGCCAGAAAGGCCGGAGTTTGATATCAAGCTAAAAGAATCGATTCCTTACTACGAACTGCGTTATTTAGTGAAACCGGGTATCACAGGGTGGGCCCAGGTACTTTATCCTTATGGTGCTTCGGTTGAGGATGCTTCAGAAAAGCTAGCTTACGACCTTTACTACATTAAGAATTATTCTCTCTGGTTAGATATTGCGATCGCATTTAAAACAATTCGCGTGGTTTTGTTGGGTAAAGGTAGATAAAAATACTAAGTGGGCACCCTTCGACTTCTCTTCTCCCAAGGGGAGACGCTGCGCGAACGAGACGCTGTGCGTTAAGCGAAGCTTGCCGCAGGCTTTACGCTCAGGGCGAGTGGGCATTGGTGTTGTGTGTGATGTAGAATTGACGACTAATCGGCTGATGCGGGTGCTGGTAAGAGATAAATTGCCCCAGAAATTAATGTCAGAATTACAGAAACCCAAAAAGCTATTAAGGCTGGTAATTGCCAATTTGGTGACAGAGGTGCAATTAAAAGGGCGATCGCAATAATTTGACTGACGGTTTTGAGTTTACCCCAAATATTCGCCCCGGTAATTTGAGTTTGATTGACTCGCCAACCTGCGATCGCTAGTTCTCGCGCTAAAATGAGAAACACTCCCCAAGCGGGGATTTTGCCTAATTCAATTAACACCATTAATGGTGCAAGTACTAAGAATTTATCGACTAAAGGGTCAAGAAATTTGCCTAAATCGCTAATTTGATTGAGTTTTCGCGCTAAATAGCCGTCTAACCAATCAGTTAATGCAGCGACTAGAAAAATTGCTAAACAGATCCATTGTGCTTGTGGTGAAGGATTATATAAGCCGTAAAGCAGAAATGGTATTCCTAACAAGCGTGAAAAAGTAATCCAGTTAGGTAAGGTCATAAGCAATTGCAAATTGAAAATTATATTTAAATGTAAATTAAAATTGGAAACCCTTGTAATTTTATTGGTAATTTTTACTTCCCCCGCATCCTCGAGGAGGCAAGATGCTTACCCCACAGGGTACTGATAAAATCTAATCTAGAAATTTAGATAGGTTTTAGCTTAGTAGTTTTTGCTTAGTTAGGCGATATTCCAACTTAGATATATTGCAAAATTCTTAGATTACTCTGTAGTTGTGATATATATGACTTGGTAAAAAATATCAAAATTTATGTATCTCAAGTTTAAATATTGTTCGGCAATTGTGGCAATTTTATTATCACTATTTTTTCCCCAACCAAAAATTATTATAGGCAAATCTATTTTACTGGCGCAGACATCTCCTAATTCTAAATTACAGGCAAACACCCTCTCCCAAGAGGCTAACAAATTATTACGTCAAGGAAAATTTTTAGAAGCAATAGAGTTATTTAAACAAGCGTTGGCAATTCGCCAAGCTATTAAAGATAGAATGGGTGAGACTTTTTCTCTTTACAGCATTGGTAAAGTTTATAGCAAAACTGGGCAGTATTCCCAGGCTTTAGAAGCCTATCAACAAGCGTTAGCAATTCGCAGACAAATTGGTGCGAAAGCTGGAGAAGTTGATATCCTCTACAAAATTGCCGAAGTCTATGAAAAAATGGGACATTATCCCAAAGCTTTAGAATATTACCAGCAAGCCTTGAATATTGCTAAAGATGTTGGCTCTCGGACTGGAGAAAGTGATACTCTCAATGGTATTGGCGCTGCTTACAGAAGCGTAGGGAATTATGCTCAAGCTTTAGATTATCATCAGCAAGCATTAGCTATTGCCAGAAAAACTAACGACCAAATTGAAGAAGCTGAAAGCCTGAATAAAATTGGTGTAGTTCACCGACATTTGGGTGATTATACCAAAGCCTTAGAGTTATATCAACAAGCATTAACTATTGCTAAAAGAATTGGCGATCGCTTCCTCGAAGGCGATACTTTGGGTAACATCGGTGTAGTTTATGATTATGCTGGTCAATATTCCCAAGCTTTAGATTATTATCAGCAAGCTTTAACGATTTTTCAACAAATTCGCAATCGCCAGTTAATAGGTATTACGCTGAATAATATTGGCAGCGTACATCACAGCATGGGGAAATATACCAATGCTGTAGAGTTCTATCAACAAGCTTTAAATATTACTAGAGAAGGTGGTTCGCGGGCGACTGAAGCGAGTATTCTTGGCAATATGGGATTAATATATCGCCATCAAAACGATTATGCGAAAGCTTTGGATATTTATCAACAAGCTCTAGCAATTCAACGGGAAATTGGCGATAAACCAGGAGAAAGTATTACGCTGAGTAATTTAGGGACTTTGTTAGAAAGACAGCAACAATCAGAGTTAGCGATCGCATTCTATAAACAGTCAGTAAATGTTACTGAAGATATTCGCCGTTCCTTACGAGTTTTACCAGGTAATCTACAAAAATCATATACTGAAAATGTAGCTAGTAAATATCGCCGTTTAGCTGATTTACTGTTGAGACAAAATCGTCCAGTAGAAGCACAACAAATACTAGATTTACTCAAAATACAAGAAGCAAATGAATATTTAAATCAGTCAAGAGGAAATAACAATAACTCTGCAAGTATTGATTTACTTTCTCAAGAGCAAAAAATTGTATCTCAGCTACAGTCGATTCAAGGTAAAGAAATAGAGTTAGGTAAACAACTTGTAGCTTTAAGACAAACTTGTCAACCAGAATGCACAACTAACCAACAACAGCGAATTGCTGAACTTGAACAACTACAACAGCAAACTCGTAAACAATTTAATACATTTATTAACAGTACAGATGTTAAATCCTTAGTTCGTCAATTAAATGAAACTGCACAAGAACAAAATCTTCGTCTTTCTCATTTAAATAAATTACGCAGCAATCTACCAAAAGATACTGTTTTACTATATCCCCTAGTTTTAGATGACAGAATTGAGATAGTTTTAGTTTCCCATTATACCCCACCAGTACGCCGAACTTCAGCAGTTAATAAACAAGTCTTAAATCAAAAAATCGCAGAATTTCGCCAAGCACTAACTCAGCGTACTAGCAACCCTAAAAAATCAGCTAGTCAACTTTATGATTGGCTGATTAAACCGATAGAATCAGATTTAAAGCAAGCACAAGCAAAAACAATTATTTATGCACCGGATGCACAGTTACGCTATATTCCTTTAGCAGCGTTATATGACGGTCAAAAATGGTTAATCGAACGCTTTGGAATTTATAATATCACAGCCGCTAGTATTGATGATTTAAAAACTCAACGTCAAACTAATTTACGTGCCTTAGCGGGAGCATTTAGCCAAGGAAATTATAGTTTTCAAGTTGGTTCTCAAAGTTTTAATTTTGATGGCTTGACTTATGCAGGCAAAGAAGTGGAGATTCTATCGCAAATTATAAAAAATACTACTAAAATTTTAGATAAAGAATTTTCTCCAGCTACTTTTGTGGCTAAATTCAATAATTACAATATAGTACATTTGGCAACCCACGCAACATTTACCGCAGGTAAACCAGAGGAGTCATTTATTTTATTTGGTAATGGCGAAAGAGTGACACTCCTAGATGTGGAAGATTGGAATCTCTCGAATGTAGACTTAATAGTGCTAAGTGCTTGCGAAACTGGAGTTGGCGATCGGTTGGGTAACGGTGAAGAAATTCTCGGTTTTGGCTATCTCATGCAACTAGCAGGCGCAAAAACTACCGTTGCATCATTATGGGTTGTTGATGATGGCGGTACTCAGGCTTTAATGAATGAATTTTATGCAGCGTTACAAAATACTAATATTACTAAATCTCAGGCGATTAGACAAGCGCAATTAGCTTTAATTACAGGTGATTTTCAATTTTTAGATAGGGTAAAAAAGCAAATTAATTCAACGCCAAATATCAGCGCTAATTTTAAGCATCCCTATTATTGGGCACCATTTATTTTAATTGGCAATGGTCTTTAAATTATGGATACAGTATCATCTCTGTGTCACCACAGAGGCAGAGAGAAAGGAGGCTATTAGCAGGAGGACTATTTATACTCTTCATTAATTTCCAATATCACAGAAAACCCCTACTTAAAATTCCATCGTTGATATTAAATACAACTACTTTAGCCATTAATATTTACCCATTAAAAATTTAATTATTAAGTGTTCCTGAAACAGCTTCTAGGACTAAAAGCTTATCAATTCTCCTGGTTAATTCATAATCAGGGATGGCTCTAAATTCTTCCGGAGAAAACTTACCAAAAAGGCTGACTAACTGTTCAATCATTTCTGATTTTTTTAATCTCACCATGTAAAAGCTACTACCCTTTAAATAAATGATCTACAATTGATGAAATTCGGTTTTTGCGTTCTTGAGTATAGTTAAATATTTTTTGCATAAATTTATTTGCTGTTTTGAAATAACATTTACTAATCTATTGTAAGCCAAAGCGTGATTGAGTCAGGAGACGAGGGAGACGAGGGAGACAAGGAGGACAAGCAATTCAAAATTCAAAATTAAGAATTCTATTTGAACTTCGACTTTTGCCCAATGCCCAATGCCTATTTTCAGGCTAGGCACATACTTTGTAATAATTATTAATTATTGGCACTAATTAAATCGGATTCCTATATATCTGAATTTATCCACATCTTCGCCTAAGCATGGGATGATCTTTGTTCTGAGATTGTCTACATTATCGGCACTATGACTCAACAAGCAGACTCACAATTTCGTATCGAACGCGATTCGATGGGCGATCGCCAAATCGCAAGTAATGTTTATTACGGTATCCAAACCCTACGGGCTATCGAAAACTTCCCGATTAGCGGACTTAAGCCGTTATCTACTTACGTAGATGCTGGTTTATTAATTAAAAAAGCTACAGCAATTGTTAACGGCGAACTGGGTTGCATTCCCCAAGATATTAGTCAGGCTATTGTGCAAGCATCGGAGGAGATACTTGCAGGAAAGTTGCGCGATCAATTTGTGGTGGATGTCTACCAAGCTGGTGCGGGTACTTCTCACCACATGAATGTGAATGAAGTGCTGGCGAATCGGGCTTTGGAAATTTTGGGGGATGAAAAGGGCAATTATAAAAGAGTCAGCCCCAATGACCATGTGAATTATGGACAGTCTACCAATGATGTGATTCCTACAGCAATCCGCATCGGTGGCTTATTGGCGCTGACGCATACATTACACCCAGCTTTAGATAAGGCGATCGCCTCTCTTGAAGCCAAAGCGGTAGAATTTCAAGATATCGTCAAATCAGGTAGAACTCATTTGCAAGATGCTGTACCTGTGCGCTTAGGTGAAAATTTCCGCGCTTGGGCTTACATCCTTGCAGAACATCAAAATCGGATTTACACTGCTTCTGGCGATTTAATGGTGTTGGGTTTGGGTGGAAGTGCTGCGGGTACAGGGATGAATACTCATCCCCATTATCGGGCGCGGGTGGTGGAAGTTCTCGCGGAATTGCTAAATACACCTTTGGAACCTGCGCCGCATTTAATGGCGGCGATGCAAAGTATGGCACCATTTGTAAATGTTTCCGGTGCTGTACGCAATTTAGCTCAAGATTTAGTCAAAATTTCCCACGATTTACGGTTGATGGATTCGGGGCCAAAAACTGGCTTTAAGGAAATTCAACTACCGCCAGTACAACCCGGTTCCTCAATTATGCCAGGAAAATATAATCCGGTGATGGCAGAGATGACATCGATGGTATGTTTTCAAGTTATGGGTTACGACAACGCGATCGCACTGGCCGCCCAAGCCGGACAATTAGAATTAAATGTGATGATGCCCCTGATTGCCTACAATTTAATTCAGAGTATCGAAATTTTAGGTAATACCATCGCCGCCCTCACGGAACGTTGCATTAAAGGAATTACCGCTAATCAAGAACGCTGTTTGGCCTATGCTGAAGGTAGTTTAGCTTTAGTTACCGCCCTTAATCCCCACATTGGTTATCTCAATGCAGCAGCTGTAGCCAAGGAATCTTTAGAAACTGGTAAATCCTTAAGACAGATTGTTTTGGAAAAAGGATTGATGAGTGAGGCGGAATTAGCCACCGTGTTAAATCTGGAACAGATGAGTGGTATCTTACCCCTCACACCAGAAGCAGACAAAGTAGATTAGAAAGATAATAGGAAGATACAAGAAAGAAGAAATTCTTCTTTCTGTTATCTTTACTAATCTGAATTTATTATCCATGCAGACCCAAAAACCATCGGTCAGTTTAATTCGTGCTACTTCTTACGAACGCGAGTCTCTACGTGAATCGTTAGCAACGCTGCTGGAACCTTTTGGGGGAATGGCGGCTTTTGTGAAAAAAGGCGATCGCGTTTTGCTGAAGCCGAATCTCCTCACTGGAGCGCGTCCTGGTAAAGAGTGTACCACGCGCCCCGAACTGGTTTATGCAGTTGCCCAGATGGTCATAGAAGTAGGTGGAAAGCCGTTTTTAGGGGATAGTCCCGCTTTTGGTAGTGCTAAGGGTGTAGCGATCGCTAATGGCTATGAACCGATTTTAGAAGAACTTAACCTACCAATTGTCGAGTTTCACGGACAGCGTTACGAAACTGTTAGCGAAGGTTTCAATCACCTATTGTTATCCAAAGAAGCAATGGCGGCGGATGTGGTAATTAATTTACCCAAAGTTAAATCCCATGCCCAATTAACATTGACTTTAGGCGTAAAAAACCTCTTTGGCTGCGTTCCCGGCAAAATGAAGGCTTGGTGGCACATGGAAGCTGGTAAAGACGCTAACCGCTTTGGCGAAATGCTGGTAGAAACTGCTAAGGCTATTAACCCCAACTTAACCATTTTAGATGGCATCATCGGTCATGATGGCAATGGCCCTAGTAATGGAGAACCTCATCCCTTGGGAATTTTAGCAGCAGCCACCAATGTTTTTGCCCTAGATCGGGCAATGGTGGAAATTCTCAGTGTACCACCCTCTCAAGTTCCTACCGTCGCCGCTTCCCAAAGATTAGGCTTATGTCCCGAATTGGCTGAGATTGATTTTCCTCACCTAGAACCCGATTTACTCAAAGTAGACAACTGGAAATTACCAGATAAGTTAATCCCCATCGATTTTGCCATGCCCCGCGTGATTAAATCCACCTTTAGACATCTATATATTCGGTTTATTAAAGAACCAATGACAGCCTACGGTAGACGTTAGTTTAATAATTGCAATCTTGACTACAAAAATCATCACTTTTTCAAGAGTAATCTATATCTACCCTCCGATTGCTTAACTAGACCGCCCTCATTTTGTGGCGGTTTTTTCATTGATAAGTTTGTTATAAAATTTTTATATAAGGTCTTTTTGATGCTGAACCTCCTTTCAATAATTGTTTTATCTACTAGTGATGATATTAGGCTGATTATTTGAGAAATCTACCTATATACAGATTTACAAAATCACCAAATTATTCTTTATTATCAATAATCTGAATTCTTAACTTTTATGGGTGCAATAACTGAATTAATACCTCATAGCAAGATAGATTTATCTGTATTTTTTCGGTGGAAATTTATGGATAAAAAATCGACCTTAGCAGTGAGTGAGAACGCAAAAAATTATTTAAGTGTAATCACTATTGAATAGTGAGGAAAATCTAGGCATAATCAGTATTTCTGCGGTACTAGTGTGAAGTAGCACAAATTAAGCAGTTATCCTTATAACTACCTTAGACAAGGAATTTGAAGATGTTATACTGAGGCAATAAATCCTGAATTTCTTAGGATCATTAATCAAAAAATGTAATCTATAATGCCATATTACAAAATATGAACAAACCAACTATACCCCCGTAAAGACAGTATTTTTTAATAAAAATAAGCACCTAAATTTTCAAAATGTTTGTAGTGAACTATGTGTTAACTTTTTTAGGTAACAAACAGAATTTATGACAGTTAGAAAAGTGGTTAAGATTCTGTATTAATTCAGGGAATGTAGCGAAAAACTAGTTAAAATAGTAGCAACACTCTCTTCAAGAGAGTAAAACATAAAGTGATTTGGTGAATTTCAATTTTTTTGTATGAATTCAAATAGCCAGTCTGCCAATACCGATACATATTCCCATAGGTTGGCAGACATTGTGGGAACTGCGATCGCTCTTTTAACTTTGACAGTACCAGTTTTTGTCATTGCCCACTATTCTTCCACAAATTTACCCTATAATCAGCCCTCTCTGACTTATAGCTTGCCGCGAATGGACGATTAAACAATATCAACAAAAAAATATTCACTAAACAAGCATTGCAGAGTCATGAATACTTAAACATCAGCACGTACTCAGCACCACAGAGAATGAAATCAACCCTCTTTTGATGGTGTTAAGCATAACTCGGATGCTTTTTAAGATTGTGGCTAGCTATCCAGCTAACACTGATGAAACTCCAGATTGTCAAAAATCTAAAAATCCCATTAATAACAGCTAATTGGGACAAATAAACCAGAAAAGCGGCGATGATTTAGCGATCGCCGCTTTTTTGTCACTGGTCATTGGTTAAGAATTCTAAATGATCAACACTCAACTATGGACTATTGACTGTTGACTGTTGAGCGCCAATCGAAAGAAATCTTTAAGATATGTCCATCTTGGCCATAAAATTCTACACGGGGAGCCTAACTAATTGCACCCAAAATCTATCTGTTATGAGAGGAGCCTTTTTGTGGACTTATCGCTGATACCACCCCAACCAAAACCTGGTCTAATCAATGTTCTCATTGAAATTCCCGGTGGGAGCAAAAATAAATACGAATACGATAAAGATCTTCAGGCTTTTGCCCTAGACCGAGTCCTGTATTCTTCGGTACAATATCCTTATGACTATGGCTTTGTACCCAATACTTTAGCTGATGACGGCGATCCTCTAGACGGTATGGTCATTATCGATGAACCAACCTTTCCTGGCTGTATAATTGCTGCACGACCAATTGGTTTGTTGGAAATGATTGATGGCGGCGATCGCGATGAAAAAATCCTTTGCGTTCCTGACAAAGACCCACGCTACGCTCAAATAAAATCATTAAAAGACTTACCATCACACCGTTTGGATGAAATTGCTGAATTTTTCCGCACTTATAAAAATCTGGAAAAGAAGGTAACTGAAATTCTCGGTTGGCAAGATGTTGAGCAAGTAACAGCATTAGTAGAAAAGTCAATCAAAGCGGCTCAAGGCTAATCGGTTAAAGTAATGGGTAATATTTCAGTTGTCAGTAATTCAGAAATTAACTTTTGCATTGTTGACGATTGATTCATTACCCATTGCTAATTTGGTATAACGAGTAATCCTGAATAGCTTAGACATCAACCAGCTAAAAGTTATTCATTATCATCGATAAAAGACAAGCAGACGCAGAGAACAAACCAATGAATAACTAATCACCAATGACCAATGACCAAGCGCAAATTCTGAGCGGATGAAACCTCCAATCAGAACTTAGTTAAGAATGACCAATGACTAATGACTCTTTAGCGTCAGTAAATTCAAGCAGTCACTAATAAAAACAACTTTTGCTATTTGCAGAACGCAAAAATTGCTACATAAACCCAAATCAAATGCAGCGAACTCTCCTTTCGGCAAAAATTCATAACTGTACCCTGACAGGGGCAAATGTTAACTATGTGGGAAGTATTAGTATAGATAACATTCTCTTGCAAAAATCAGGTATATTACCCTATGAACAGGTACAGGTAGTTAATAAGGCTAATGGCGAGCGTTTTATCACTTATGCCATACCTGCTCCTGCTGAATCAGGTGTCATTGAGCTAAATGGGGCTGCCGCACGTCTAGGCATAATAGGCGATCGCCTGATTATAATGGCCTACGGGCAGTTTACTCCGGAAGAGTTACAAAATTACTCGCCTACGGTTGTCATTGTAGACGAAAAAAACCAATTGGTGGAAGTACGGCACTACGATGACCTGCTCATTCAGAAGGCAGAATTAACAAGGCAAATGGCAGAAGGAACTCACGTTTAAACGTGGGACTTAGACTATTGTAGAAGCTTTGTATCTCGCTCTGGGCATTGCGATACAATTGTTTTTTTAAACTGTTGTTCTCAATCCAGAACTAAAGTAGTAATTAATACATAAGACTTTCTGCCCTCTGCCTTTCTTTGTAAGGTCTAAAATGCGAGGAAAATGTCAAATTTTGAACTGTCAGGTTCCCAAAGCTACTTAGCTGAGAAGGAAACTACCCCCCTCAGTAATCCAGCCACAGAATTTTCAGTGCAATTCTGGGGTGTAAGAGGTTTGATTGCTACTCCAGGAAGTAACACCAATCGCTACGGTGGAAATACTGCTTGTGTAGAAATGCGCGTAGCCGGAAAAGAATTGATTTTTGATGGGGGTACTGGTTTAAGATTACTGGGTAAAACTTGGCAGCAATTGCAACAGCCAATCGCAGCGCATTTATTTTTTACTAACTCCCAATTAAATCGCATTCAAGGCTTTCCTTTTTTTGCTCCCGCATTTATCGCCAAAAATAGCTTCCACATCTACGGTACAGCAGCCTCAAACAGTGCCTCGATTAAGCAATGTCTGTATGACCAAATGCTTCAGCCGCACTTTCCCTATCCTTTACAGGTGATGCAATCACAATTGCATTTCCACAATCTCACTTCAGGTAGTAAATTCACCATAGAGGATGTGACAATTCATACAGAATTGATCAATCAACATCAGCGATCGCTTGGCTATCGCATCACCTGGCAGAATTTAAGCGTTGCTTACATTACAGATTTACCAAAGAATCCTGATGAGGTAGAGCAAGAACGGATTTTAGAGTTAATTACAGGGGTAGATTTATTAATTGCTAACGGTACTTACAATCCGCCAACAGCTCACAACCACGATCTAGCAGATTTGCAATGGCAAACTGCTGTTGATTTAGCTCATCATGCAGCAGTAAAAAGCTTAGTCATCTCTCATTATCATCCAGATGATGACGATGATTTCCTCGATGGTGTCCAATCTGAGGTTAAGTCTGTATTTTCCAAAGCATTATTAGCCCGTGAAGGTATGGTTTTATCTGTTTAGGGCATTATTGGGCATTGGGCATTGGGCATTGGGCATTGGGCATGGGAATATGAGGCAATCAGAAAAACAACTGACAACTGACTATTGACTATTGACTATTGACTATTGCCCATTGATAACTGACAACTGACAACTGACACTGGACAATTGACTGAGTTGTTTGAGTTTATCTGCTACCGCACCAGTGATGAATAATTCTCTAGCTGTGGCTATACCCGATCGCATATCTGGACAAATACCACTTTGCCATAAATAAAATCCACCATTCCACAAGGCTGTTTCCATTAATTCTGTGGCTGTACCAGCTAAAACTGCTTGCATTTGAGTAAGCAGTTCTTCTGTATTAGCCAGTGGGACGTTCTTCGCTGTTACATCGTAATCGCGGGGTGCAAGATGTAATCTTTCTATTTCTCCTGATGGGGATGATAATCCAATAATCGCTGTGCGATCGCGTGGTAAGTCGCAGCTACCTTCCAATCCCTTGACTAATGTATATTTTTTGATATTATGCAACCTCAAAGTTAACTGAAATAGGGTTTCTGTAGGTGGATGGACAAATCCGGGAATCATATGCACATCCCCAGCGTAAGGACACCATATTAGCTCCATTGTGGCGAAGGGTGGACGTTTCCCTAGTTGGTCGCGGTATTCCCAAAGACTGTTAATTAAGAGAAAATGCTGAGGCGTATAAACAAAGCCAATTCCTGTTTGCGCGAATACCTGCTGGGTTTTTTCTAGTGACAAGCTTGTCCAATTGACTCCTAAAGCTTGCCAAATTTCTGCTAAGGGTAGACCGTATTTTGTCGGTAAGCGATCGCCTCCATGCATAACCACTGGTTGACCTACAGCAGCTAATAATAAAGCTGTAATTGGGCTAATTGGCGCGGTGCGGGTTCTGCCATCATAAGGGATACCAAAAACGATGACTGGTTTCTTAGTGGCGATGGGTTGAAGTTTTGGCCCTAGTTCATTGTAAGCATCTAGCATTCCCGCTAACTCTTCTGGTGTGGGACGTTTGATGCGGTGAGCAATGAGAAACGCCCCAATTTGGGCTGGGGTCGCTTCACCTAGCAATATCATCTTAGTAGCTGTTGCAGCTTCAGTCCGAGTTAAATTCTCTCCTGTATGATTTCCGCTACCAACCTTCTGTAGAAATTGCCTAAATAGATTGCTCATAGGAGTCAACAGTCAATGGTCAATAGTCAATGGTCAATGGTCAACGGTCATTAGTCAATAGTACTGAGACTTCGGACTCTTGATTTGGGACTTTTGACTTATCTTTGCTTTAAGAAGCCGAGCGCTGTTGATTAATTTGTGGTGGGATATTTTCCCGTACTAGTTGCCAAAAGTGTTTGATTGGGGGAATTTGCAAGCGATCGCCAGTTGTCACCATAACTACCCGACGAGTCAAGCTAGAAGTGTCGGGCACAGTACCATTATTATTACTAGCTAACGGGCGGACTGCTAACGTCGGGTCAAGTTGGGCTTCCATTAATGCGGAATGGGGTAGCAAAGCTATGAGTTCGCCTTGACGCACTACTCCCCGGAAAGCATCTAGGGTATTGACCTCTAAAGCCGCTTGCAGTGTAGCTTCTAGTCGCTCAAACCGATCTTGGATTAAGCGTTGCATTCCATAACCATCTTTAAAGACTACTTGGGGATAACGAATTAATTCCGACCAAGGAATACATTCATATTGGGCTAATGGATGTTTCGCTGAGGTCAGAACTTCTATCGGTTCTTCATAGAGTACTTCTACTACCATTTCCCGGCCTGTAGTTAAAAAGCGATTGTTCATCACAATTGCTAAATCTACCAAGCCGTCTTTGAGGACTTTTAAAGCGCGATCGCTACCTAAGGAGGTGACGCGCAATTGCACATCTGGATAATCGCGGCAAAATTGCTGCAACACTGGTGGTAAATAGGAGGCGCACAAAGAGTGAATCGCTGCAATGCACAATTCTGGCTGCTTCCCAGCAATTAAATCTGTTAATTCCTCGGTAGCAACTTGCCATTCTTGACAAATTTTGCGCACGCGAGGCAGTAATCGTTCACCTCCCAGCGTTAACTTGGCGTGAGTAGTGCGATGAAACAGTTCTATGCCCAAATCTGCTTCTAAAGCCTGGATTTGGCGGCTGATGGTCGATTGGGTTACCCCACATTTGCGTGCTGCTTGTTGAAAGCTGCCGGTGTCCGCGATCGCTAAAAAAGCTTGCAACTGCTCTAGTCGCATTTTTTTGTAGCCTGAATTACATTTATGGCTTCCATTAACTTAACGGTTTTTCTACCTCAATTTGGTACAGTTTGTTACAAGTGGTTAGCTTTGCAATATTTTAATTTAAATTTTTTTCAACTCATACCAGGACTGACTTACCATTCAGCTAAGGCGATCGCTACTCCTGTTTGTAAATCGGGTTTGATAGCAGTATCATTTGCCAACTGCTGTAATTGTTGATGGGCGCTTTCTGGTGCAAGATTTTTCAAAGCCGCGATCGCATGAAGTCTCACTGATGGTTCAGGATCGGCTAAAAGTAAAATTAAGGGTTCAATTGCCTGAATATTACCTAACTGTCCTAAAGCTAGAGCGCTCGCACTTTTAATATTGGCAAGTTCTGTGGCTGGATGCTGGGATTGCAGGATTTCTAGCAAAATTTCTGTGGCTATTGGTGTTAAATCTGGTTTTTGGACTCTACCCAAAACTGTGACAATTTCTTGCCATAATCTTTCTAATTTCAATTGTGCAAATGCTTGTTGCAGATACTTTAACCCTGTAGCAGTTTCTAACCAACTTAAGGCGCGAATAATTTCTAATTGCAGCTTCAGCGATGAGTAGGGTGATAGCAGCACTGAAAATAAGCAATCAGCAGCTTTTTCACTACCCATCCGTGATAAGGCTATAGCTGCTGCACAAGCAACTTCTTCGTTTAGATCGAAAAGTTTCCCTTGCAGTTGCGTCACCAAATCTAATGTTTGACATAAGTCAGCACGAGAAGCTAAAGCTTGCACGGCGGCGAGTCTCACGGGAGTAGCGAAATCATCTAAAGCTTTTAATAGTATTGGTGGGATGCGTTCATCGTGAAAGCTGCTGAGAGCTTCAATAGCTGCTAACCTGACTGTAGGTTGGGGATCTTCCACCACAGTTAACAGAGGTGCAATGGTTTCTTGACGACGGATGTAAGCAAGCGATCGCACTGCTAACAGTCTGGTATTTTCCTCTGCCAATAATTCAGTAAGTTCCGCAATTGCTAAAGTATCCATTTGTCCTAAAGCAGTGGCGGCCATTAACTTGAGTTCTTGATTATCGCTGGTTTTCAGCAATTGCACCAAAGAAGCAATGGTATCCGGTTGCTGAAACTCGCCTAAAATTCGTGCTGCATACCAGCGTACTTCTTCTTCTGCATCTTCATCTTCTAAGATGGCAATTAATGGTGCGATCGCAATATTTCCCAACTTGGTAAAAACTTTGGTAATTTCCCAGCGTTGCTGAAAATCTCCGTTTTCTAAAACTTCTATGGCTAGTTCCAGCATATGCTCTCGTTTTTGCCATATTTCTGGATTTTTCGAGTCAGCATTTTGAGTCAACTGTTGTAAATATTGAATCAGCG
Source organism: Tolypothrix sp. FACHB-123 (assembly GCF_014697075.1). GTDB lineage: Bacteria > Cyanobacteriota > Cyanobacteriia > Cyanobacteriales > Nostocaceae > Aulosira. The sequence goes on from NZ_JACJRE010000002.1 coordinate 131,016, forward strand.
ATGACCAATCAGCTGCGTCATGTGCTAACTGCGCCTGCATCAAAAGCTGGTTGATGTTATTCACAACTCTTCAAAACCTCTATACGTAACATCAAATCGTCATCAAGGACTAAAGTCTTGACTACGAAATACCCTGCATATTGTTAATTTTTGAACGCCAGTTGCTACCCTGCGGGAACGCCTGCGGTAAACAAGTCAGGAAACCCGCCCAACGCACTGGCTCCTGTTAACTGTTGATTGGGAAGAAAGATTTTCTGGTGCTAGTTTTTTGATTGACCACCTAAATATTTAGCTTGACTTGACGACAACTGTATCGCCCTCGATTTTAGCGGCGTAAGTTTTTAGTGGTTTATCAGCCGGGCCTTTTAGCACTTTACCATCTGTGGCAAATTCTGAGTCATGACAAGGACAGGTAAATTTTTTCCCTGCTTCATTCCATTTAACTGGACAACCTTTATGAGTGCAGTTGGGGTTAACAGCAATCAGATTGGCTGCTTGAGATTTCCCAATTACCAATACAGCGCCAACAGGAGAGTTATCGACTAGCAACTGACCGGTTTTATCTAACTCTGCTGAAGTCCCTACTTTTTGCCAACCACCTTCCCCTGCTGATTTTGCTTCTGGTGTGGCTGTTTGCTCAGAACAGGCGGCGATTGCTACAGGTAAAGAACTCGCTAGTAAACCTAAACCTACCCAATTAATGAAATCACGACGTTTCATGACTGATGTTACTTTTAAGAATTTTGAAGTTTGGCGGAATAGCGATCGCTTTCCATCAGCGATTATCATATGCAGAAAATGCATCGGATGATTACATTTTTGGCAATTACTCTAAATTTTCGTAGCGATTTATACGATTTTAGCGAAAATCCACCCTTAACCTTAATAGTATGTAAATCGTTACACTTTCAGTACCAGAACATTCCTTACACAACTACCCAATGAAGACACGGAAACGTTTTTCCTGAAGCAATCATTTCCGCACCAAATACCTAAATATAGATTATCACTGCTTTTGCCCTAGTAGACAGAGGAATGGTCAAACTACGGGTTGATTCATGATGGGCAAAAACTCGCTTTGGTTGTCCGGGATTCAAAACTTGCAATGAGAGTCAGCTCATGACAGACACAGCAACTAGCACTACAGCCAGCCTCAATAAGTTCGAGAAATTCAAGGCTGAAAAAGATGGACTTACCGTTAAAGGTGAGATAGAGAAATTTGCTAACCTTGGCTGGGAAGCAATGGATGAAACAGATCGCGATCATCGCCTCAAGTGGGTGGGCGTGTTTTTTCGCCCAGTCACCCCTGGTAAATTTATGATGCGGATGCGGATACCCAACGGTATTCTCAGCAGCGATCAAATGCGGGTGTTAGCGGAAGTATTGCAGCGTTACGGTGATGATGGTAGTGCTGACATTACCACGCGCCAGAATATCCAATTACGGGGTATTAGAATTGAAGATTTGCCCGAAATCTTCAATAAAATGCAAGCCGTTGGTTTAACCAGCGTGCAATCAGGGATGGATAACATCCGCAACATCACAGGCGATCCGGTGGCGGGGTTAGATGCGGATGAGTTATTTGATACGCGGGAATTGGTGCAACAAATTCAGGATATGCTGACCAACAAAGGTCAAGGTAATCCAGAGTTTACCAATCTTCCCCGTAAGTTTAATATTGCCATTACAGGTGGTCGAGATAACTCCGTCCATGCCGAAATTAACGATTTAGCATTTGTTCCGGCGTTTAAAGAAGGTATATTCGGCTTTAATATCCTTGTAGGTGGTTTTTTCTCAGCCAAGCGTTGTGAAGCAGCGATTCCCTTAAATGCTTGGGTTGCACCAGCAGATGTAGTTGCAGTCTGTAGAGCAATTGTAGAAGTATTTCGTGACAATGGCTTACGTGCTAATCGCCAAAAAGCGCGGCTGATGTGGTTAATTGACGAGTGGGGTTTAGATAAATTCCGCGTGGAAGTCGAACACCGTTTAGGTAAATCATTTTTATCCGCAGCACCAAAAGATGAAATCGACTGGGAAAAGCGCGATCATGTTGGTATATATAAACAAAAGCAAGCAGGGTTAAATTACGTAGGTTTACATATTCCTGTCGGGCGGTTTTACGCTGGAGATATGTTTGAAATTGCCCGGTTAGCCTCAGTTTACGGCAATGGGGAAATCAGGTTGACAGTAGAACAGAACGTGATTATTCCCAACATTCCCGATTCGCGGTTAGCAACATTTTTAACTGAACCACTACTAGAAAGATTTGCCATTAATCCAGGGTTATTAACGCGATCGCTAGTTTCTTGCACAGGCGCACAATTTTGCAACTTTGCCTTGATAGAAACCAAAAACCGCGCCTTAGCCACCATTCAAGCCTTGGAATCCGAGTTAATTCTCACTCGTCCCGTCCGCATTCACTGGACTGGCTGTCCTAACTCCTGCGGACAACCACAAGTAGCCGACATCGGTTTAATGGGAACTAAAACCCGCAAAAATGGCAAAACCTTGGAAGGAGTTGACATTTATATGGGCGGTAAAGTCGGCAAAGATGCCCATTTGGGAACATGCGTGACCAAAGGTATACCCTGCGAAGATTTGCAGCCAGTTCTACAAGATTTACTGATCGAGCACTTTGGGGCAAAACGCAAGCAAGAAGCCTTAGTTACGTATTAGGGCATGGCGCATGAGTACTCCGAAATAGCAAATGAGTATTCCAAAGTAACAAATGGATACTCAGAAGTAACAAATGGATACTCAGAAGTAACAAATGAGTACGCCGAAATAACAAATGGATACTCAGAAGTAACAAATGGATATTCCGAAGTAACAAATGGATACTCCGAAGTAACAAATGGATATTCCGAAGTAACAAATGAATACTCAGAAGTAACAAATGAATACTCAGAAGTAACAAATGGATACTCAGAAGTAACAAATGAGTACGCCGAAATAACAAATGAAGGAAGGGGAATTGGGAAAACACTCAATGCCTAATGCCCCATGACAACTAACAACTGATAACTAACAACTGACAACTAACAAATGACGAATCTCTCACGTAGACAATTTATTTTCACTTCCACCGCAGCAGCAGCAACTTCTATTTTGGCTAATGCTTGCTCTTCTGGTAATTCCAATTCAAGCACAACAGGAGAACAAGCACCTTCGGCGGCTCCAGCAGCTAATGTCTCTACAGCAGCTAACGCACCTAAAGTTGAAACAACCAAAGCCAAGTTAGGATTTATCCCCCTGACAGACGCCGCGCCTCTGATTATTGCTAAAGAAAAGGGCTTCTTTGCTAAATACGGCATGACTGATGTCGAGGTGATCAAGCAAAAATCTTGGCCTGTCACCCGCGATAACCTGAAAATTGGCTCATCTGGCGATGGTATCGATGGGGCGCACATTCTCAGCCCCATGCCTTACCTGATGACAATTAACGATAAAGTGCCCATGTATCTCTTAGCGCGGTTAAATACTAACGGTCAAGCTATCTCTGTTGCCAATAAACTGAAAGATTTTAAAGTCGGCTTAGAAAGTAAAGCTTTAAAAGAGGCTGCGGACAAAGCCAAAGCTGATAAAAAATCCATGAAAATGGCGATCACTTTTCCTGGTGGTACCCATGATTTATGGATGCGCTATTGGTTAGCGGCTGGCGGGATTAATCCCGATCAAGATGTGGTTTTAGAACCTGTACCACCACCACAAATGGTAGCAAATATGAAAGTTGGTACAGTTGATGCTTTTTGTGTAGGCGAACCTTGGAATGCTCAATTGGTAAGCCAAAAGTTAGGTTATACAGCTTTAGTTACAGGCGAATTGTGGAAAGATCACCCAGAAAAAGCCTTCGCTATGCGTAAAGATTGGGTTGATAAAAATCCTAACGCCGCACAAGCATTATTAATGGCAGTTTTAGAAGCTCAACAATGGTGCGATAAAGCAGAAAATAAAGAAGAAATGTGCAAAATCTGCGCCGATCGCAAATACTTTAATGTTGCCGCAGCAGATATTTTAGAAAGGTCTAAAGGTAATATTGACTACGGTGATGGACGCACAGAGAAAAATTTCGCCAATAGCATGAAATTCTGGGCTGATAATGCTTCTTATCCTTATAAGAGTCACGATACTTGGTTTTTAACAGAAGATATTCGCTGGGGATATTTGCCAAAAGATACCAAAGTTAAAGAAATTGTCGATCAAGTAAATAGAGAAGACTTATGGAAAAAAGCCGCCCAAGCAATTAATGTACCTGCTGCGGAAATTCCTACTAGTAGTTCGCGGGGAGTTGAGACTTTCTTTGATGGTGTGAAATTTGACCCAGAGAAACCAGAAGAATATCTCAATAGTTTGAAGATTAAGAAAGTTTAATTATAACTGCGATCGCTGTTTGTTGAATCAACTAAAATTACACAGGAGAAAAGAAAAATGACAGCTGTTGCGGGCAGTCGAATTAGCAAAAAAAAGTCCCAAAAAGCTATTAGTAAATTATTCTGGCAAAAAGTTGCGCCACCAATAGCAGCACTAGCAGTTTTTCTGGTGATTTGGCAGTTACTTTGTTTAAATCCTAGCTTTAAGTTACCAGGCCCCATTGAAACATTCCAAGAAACTTGGAACCCGTTTATTATTCATCCATTTTTTGATAATGGTGAAAGTGATAAAGGTTTAGGTTGGCAAATTCTCAATAGTTTAGGTCGAGTCGGTTTAGGATTTTCTCTAGCAGCAATTGTTGGTATTAGCTTAGGAATTATCATCGGTGCTAATCCCTTACTATTTAATGCTGTAGATCCCCTATTCCAAGTATTGCGAACTGTACCACCTCTGGCATGGTTACCTATTTCCTTAGCAGCATTTCAACAAGCTAACCCTTCAGCAATTTTCGTGATTTTCATTACCTCGATTTGGCCGATTATTATTAACACTACAGTCGGCGTACAACAAATTCCCCAAGACTACGTGAATGTGGCGAGAGTTTTACGTCTCAAAGGCTTAAAATATTTCTGGAAAATCGTATTTCCCGCTACAGTTCCTTATATCTTCACAGGCTTACGTATCGGGATTGGTTTATCTTGGTTAGCAATTGTCGCAGCAGAAATGTTAGTTGGTGGTGTGGGGATTGGTTCATTTATTTGGGATGCCTATAACACCACGACAGACACCAATTTAAGTGAGATTATCTTAGCCCTCATCTACGTCGGTTTAGTTGGCTTGCTATTAGATAGAATTGTCGGTTTTATCGCTAGCAAAGTTGTAGCAGAGCAGAAGTAGTCAATAGTCAAAAGTCAATAGTCAAAAGTAGATTATTGACTCTTGGTTAATGACGAATTACGAATTACGAATTACGAATTACGAATTACGAATTAAAAAATGACTACTTTTGTAGAAGTTGATCACGTTGATCGGGTATTTGATTTACCAAATGGCAGCAAATATATTGCCCTCAAAAATATTGAATTAAAAATTCAACAAGGGGAATTTGTTTCCCTAATTGGACATTCTGGTTGCGGTAAATCTACCTTACTAAATATCATCGCAGGTTTAGATCAAGCCAGTATTGGTGGTGTGACTTTAGAAGGGCGAGAAGTTAGAGAACCCAGCCCAGACAGAATGGTAGTGTTTCAAAATTACTCCCTGCTTCCTTGGTTGACAGTACGGGAAAACATCGCCCTAGCTGTGGATGAAGTTTATAAGGATCAGCCCAAAGGTGAAAGACGGGGGATCGTCGAAGAACATATCGACATGGTGGGGCTACGCCTCGCCGCTAATAAACGCCCCAGCGAATTATCTGGAGGAATGAAACAGCGAGTGGCGATCGCGCGTGCATTGGCTACCCGTCCCAAGTTGTTATTGCTAGATGAACCCTTTGGTGCTTTGGATGCCTTAACAAGGGGTAGTTTGCAAGCGCAACTAATGAAAATTTGCAACGAACACAACGTTACCTGCGTAATGGTGACACATGATGTGGATGAAGCGTTATTGTTGAGCGATCGCATCGTCATGCTTACCAATGGCCCAGAAGCCCACATTGGACAAATTCTCGAAGTCCCCATCCCCCGCCCCCGCCAGCGTTTAGAAGTCGTAAATCATCCCAGTTACTACAATCTGCGGAACGAAATGATTTACTTCCTCAACCAGCAAAAACAAGCTAAAAAGCGCAAAGCTGCACAAACTCAAGCACCTGTCATCATCTCCCGCAACGGCTTAGAAAAGGTCAATTTAGACATCGGCTTTTTACCCCTCACCGATGCTGCACCCTTAATCGTGGCTCAAGAAAAAGGCTTCTTTGCCCAGTATGGCTTAGAACAAATCACCCTCAACCGCGAAACCAGTTGGAAAGACATCGCCAAAGGTGTTGGTACCGGGAGATTAGATGCAGCCCAAATGGTAGCTGCTATGCCCCTCGCCCTGACTTTAGGCGCTGGTGGTAAAAAGTCGATTCCTGTAGTCAACGCCTTAAATCTTTCCCGCAACGCTAACGCCATCACCTTAAGCAAAAGATTGTATAGCCAAGGCGTGAGAACCCTAGCTGACTTAAAAACAGCAATTAACGCTTCTCCCGACAAAATCCTGACTTTGGGAATCGTCCATCCCACATCCATGCAGAACCTAATTCTACGTTACTGGTTAGCATCTGGGAGAATCGATCCCGACACAGATGTTAGCCTGACAGTGATCCCCCCAACAGAGATGGTTTCCCAACTCAAAGCCGGAAATATTGACGGTTACTGTGCTGGCGAACCTTGGAACTACCGTGCTGTCCATGAAGATATTGGCTTTGTCGCTGCTACCGCCTTAGAAATTTGGTCAGGACAGCCAAAAAAAGTTCTGGGAGTGCGGGAAGAATGGGCGCAGAAATATCCAGAAACTTATTTAGCTTTAGTTAAAGCACTGTTAGAAGCCTGTAAATACTGCGACGACTTCCGCAACCGCGAAGAAATTGTCGAATTAATCTGTCGTCCTGAGTACCTGAATACCAATCCTGCATACGTCCGTCCTGGTTTTACCGATCCCTACGATCGCGGTGACGGTACAGCACCCCAAGAATTAGTCAGATATAACCAGTTTTACCTGAATCAAACCAACTATCCCAACCGCACCGAATTGTTATGGATGGTAACCCAGCTAGCACGTTGGGGTTTAGTCAGCTTCCCCAAAAACTGGGTAGAAGTAATTGACAGAGTATGCCGCACAGACATATTCGGCGCAGCTGCACGCGACCTCGGCATTCTCGACATCGGTCAAGACGATCCCATTCATTTATTTGATGGTAAAATTTTTAACCCATCAGAGCCACTAGAATACCTCAACAGCTTGGAAATCAAACGCCAAGTCCGTGTTGAAGAAGTATTTATGTAGTCAAGAGTCAATGGTCAATGGTCAATGGTCAATCGCATCAATTTTACTAAGTAAACTCACTCTCTCTTTGTTCTTATTTTCTTTCTTTCTTCGTGTACTTCGCGTCTTGGCGGTTCGTTTTTTTATCTCTAAAAACAATGCGACGAACCATTAACCTCATCTCTCTGTGTCCTCTGTGTCTCTGCGGTTAATAAATTCTTTTGAACCACAGAGACGCAGAGGCGCAGAGAAGAGATTTTACAAAAACTAGCTTAAATATCAAATAACCATGCAAACAGCCAAAAAAACCACCAACACAACCCAAACCAACCACCTACAAACAAAGAAAGCCGAAAACTTTCTCGTAATTGAAGGCGTCAGCAAAATTTACCCCACCCCCGAAGGCCCTTACACCGTATTAGATGGAATTGACCTAAAAGTTCGTGAAGGTGAATTTGTTTGCATCATTGGTCATTCTGGCTGCGGTAAATCAACTTTACTCAACATGATTTCCGGGTTCAACACCCCCACCGATGGCGTAGTTCTCCTACAAGACCAACCCATCACCGAACCAGGCCCCGATAGAATGATGGTATTCCAAAACTATTGCCTTTTGCCTTGGCTGAATGTCTTTGAAAACGTTTACCTGGCGGTAGATTCAGTATTTCCAAAAAAACCCCAAGCCGAAAAAAGAGCAATTGTCAGAGAACATTTAGCGATGGTAGGCTTAACAGAAGCGGCTGATAAAAAACCCAGCCAAATTTCTGGGGGAATGAAACAGCGAGTTGCGATCGCTCGCGCTCTTTCTATCCGTCCGCAAGTTCTGATTCTCGATGAACCCTTTGGCGCATTAGACGCTATCACCAAAGAAGAATTACAAGAAGAACTACTGCAAATCTGGCGCGATCATCAAGTTACCGTCTTGATGATTACCCATGACATAGATGAAGCTCTATTCTTAGCCGACAGAGTAGTCATGATGACAAATGGCCCATCTGCGCAAATTGGGGAAATTTTAGATATTCCCTTCGCCCGTCCCCGCAATCGTCGCCGCATCATGGAAGACCCAGAATATTATAACTTGCGGAACTATGCTCTCGACTTTTTGTATCGCCGTTTCGCTCACGATGATGAGTAATCAAAATTAGAAAAATCTTTGGCAATGGTATTGAATAATCTAGCCTGCGCAGGCAGGCTTTGTAATGATAGCCCCAGGCTTCCAGCCTGAGGGCGTTAATCTGTAGCCTCACATAGAATTGCTAGAAGTATGATTTTTAACGCATAGCTCCAATGCCATTTTTACATTAATACCAACAAACTGTAATTGTAGATACAAATCAACCTGCTAGGTAAGCATAATTTAGTATTAACAACATCTTACGTACTCCCTCAAATTTCCTGAATCAGGGAGTAAGAATTTTAGATTTAAATCCAGCACCAATAAATAACGAAAAATATCTGAATTGAACAGGGTAATTAAACAATTATCCCTGTATTCTTCCATGCAATTTTGTACTTGAGGAAACTTTGAATGCTCAAAGGATTATTTTCATTCAGGGATCGCTATCGTATCCTACATCAGACTTGGTTTGCCTTTTTTCTTACCTTTGTCTGTTGGTTTAACTTTGCTCCCTTTGCCACCACTATTGGTAAGGAACTAGATTTAGCACCTGAGCAAATTAAAACTTTGGGCATTTGTAACCTCGCCCTGACAATTCCAGCACGGCTAATTATTGGGATGTTGCTGGATCGTTTTGGCCCCAGAATTACCTATTCAATACTATTAATGTTTGCTGCTGTTCCTTGTTTAGCAACAGCATTATCACAGGATTTTAATCAATTAGTTATCAGTCGCTTACTGATGGGAATTGTTGGTTCTGGGTTCGTTGTCGGTATCCGTATGGTAGCCGAATGGTTCCCACCCAAAGAGATGGGAAGTGCCCAAGGGATTTATGGCGGTTGGGGAAATTTTGGTGCTTTTGGTGCAGAGTTCGCCCTACCAATGCTTGCTGTAGCTACAAGCTTTCTATCTGGTGGCGCTTCTAACTGGCGGTTAGCGATCGCACTCACTGGTATCGTTGCTGCTATCTACGGCGTAATTTATTACAACAGCGTTCAAGATACGCCTACTGGCAAAGTTTACAAAAAACCTAAGAAAAATGGTGCTTTAGAAGTAACTAGCATTAAAAGCTTCTGGGCAATGATTCTCTCCAACTTTGGCTTAATTTTTGCCTTAGGTTTATTAGCTTGGCGCTTAGAACAAAAGAATATTCACTTTTTGAATTTAAGCCAAATGTATTTGGTTTGGGTGTTGTTAGCAGGATTATTTGCTTACCAAACCTACAAAGCTTATCAAGTTAACAAAGAACTACTAATTGGCACGCCACTTGCTACAACGGGGGGAACCCCCGCAACACAGTGGCTCAAAAAAACCTACCCACTTGCACAGCGTTATCAATTTGGTCAAGTTGCCTTACTGGAATTTACTTACATAACTAACTTTGGTAGCGAATTAGCAGCAGTTTCCATGCTCCCGGCATTCTTTGAAAAAACCTTTGCTTTAGAGCATGTACTCGCCAGCATGATCGCCGCTACTTATCCATTTTTAAACTTAATTTCTCGCCCCAGTGGTGGCTTAATATCTGATAAATTGGGTTCCCGTAAATGGACAATGACAATTGTCAGCGCTGGTATTGGTGTGGGCTATTTAATGACGCATTTTATTAATAGTAGCTGGCCAATACCCTTAGCGATCGCAGTCACCATGTTTGCTGCTTACTTTGCTCAAGCTGGTTGCGGTGCAACCTACGGCATTGTACCCCTAATTAAAAAAGAAGCCACTGGACAAATCGCCGGTAATGTCGGAGCTTACGGCAATTTTGGTGGTGTAGTCTACCTGACGATTTTCAGCCTTACTGACGCATCAACACTCTTTACCACAATGGGCGTAGCCGCGTTAATTTGCGCCTTTATGTGTGGCTTCTTCCTCAAAGAACCCAAGGGTTCCTTCGCTGGTGCTTATGAAGGCGAATCATCAGAAACAACAGCACCACCTGCACCAATGTTGGCTGAAGAATAATCCTTCAGTTCTTGCCCAAACAATAAATTAGCATCACCAAATTTTAGTTTTTGGATTGAAAACCTTCCCCATCCAAAACTTGTTTACACAAATACTTTGCGTCCCTTTGCGTTAACCTCTGCGCCCCTTTGCGTTTCAAACCTCCAAATCCCCAACAGGATAACTGCCATTATGAGTGAATTTACCAAAACCCTCTGTCCTTACTGCGGCGTTGGCTGTGGACTAGAAGTTTCACCCCCAGCTCAACCCGGAAAAGCGACTAATCGGGACAGTCAAGGAACTCCAATTTGGCGCGTGCGGGGAGACAAAACCCACCCATCTAGTCAGGGTATGGTTTGTGTCAAAGGTGCAACTATTGCTGAGTCTTTAGATAAAAATAGACTGCATTACCCAATGGTACGAGAGTCTTTAGATCAAGAATTTCGGCGTGTCAGTTGGGATGAAGCTTTTGATATCATTACCAAGCGCATTCAAACGGTGCGTTACACCCAAGGGACAGAAGCTATATGCATGTATGGCTCTGGACAATTCCAAACTGAGGATTATTACATCGCCCAAAAACTCATGAAAGGATGTCTGGGTAGTAATAATTTTGATGCTAATTCCCGTTTATGTATGTCTAGCGCCGTATCTGGATACATTCAAAGCTTTGGCGCAGATGGCCCGCCTTGTTGTTACGACGATTTAGAGTTAACCGACTGTGCATTTTTAATTGGTACTAATGCTGCTGAATGTCACCCGATAGTCTTCAATCGCTTGGCGAAGTATCACAAGAAAAATCGCAAAGTCAAAATGATTGTTGTCGATCCTCGACGCACACCCACCGCAGAAGCAGCAGATTTGCATTTAGCTATTCGTCCGGGTACAGATATTGACTTGTTAAATGGTATTGCTTACCTATTGATGCGTGGGAATGCTATTGATGTTGGGTTTATTGACGACTGTACGAGTAACTTTCCGGCTTATGCAGAGGTGATTCGTCATTATGCTCCCGATATCGTAGCGGATCGTTGCGGTATTAGCGTTGCAGATTTAGAAACAGCCGCTCGCTATTGGGGTCAATCCCAGAGGGTGTTATCTCTGTGGTCAATGGGTGTGAATCAGTCCAGTGAAGGTACAGCGAAAGTCAGGACAATTATTAACCTGCACCTGATGACAGGACAAATTGGTAAGCCGGGAGCCGGGCCTTTTTCTTTGACTGGTCAACCCAATGCAATGGGGGGAAGAGAAGCTGGCGGTTTAGCGCACTTATTACCTGGTTATCGCTTGGTGAAAAATCCCCAGCACCGCGCCGAAGTTGAAGATTTTTGGGGACTGAAGCGAGGGCAAATTTCACCTAATCCTGGTTTAACTGCTTGGGATATGATTACTGGGTTAGAAGATGGCGTAGTAGGATTACTGTGGATTGCTGCTACCAATCCAGCCGTCAGTATGCCAGATTTGGAACGGACTAAAAAGGCATTATTGCGATCGCCTTTTACTATCTATCAAGATGCCTATTATCCCACGGAAACTGCTGCTTACGCTCACGTTCTGTTACCTGCGGCGCAGTGGGGTGAAAAAACTGGGGTAATGACCAATTCTGAGCGCACAGTCACTCTCTGTCAAGCATTCCGTCAACCACCCAGAGAAGCCAAACCAGATTGGGAAATTTTCGCTGAAGTTGGGCGGAGATTAGGCTTTGTTAAAGAATTCGCCTTTGCCAATTCCGCAGAAGTTTATGCAGAATTTGTAGGCTTAACTCGCGATCGCCCCTGTGAAATGACTGGTATTAGTCATGAAAAATTACAAACACAAGGCCCCACCCAATGGCCACACCCAGAACAGGACACGGGGACATTTTCACTCTCCGCGTCTTCCCAGCAAACCAAGCGCCTCTACACAAATCTCCGCTTTCATACTCCTGATGGACGGGCGCGGTTTGGGGCTTATCACTCACGAGGATTGGCGGAACCACCAGATCCAAATTATCCTTTTGTGTTGACCAATGGGCGACTATACGGACATTGGCACACCCAAACCCGTACCGGACGCATTGAAAAAATTCGCCAAATGCACCCCGATCCATTTATTGAGATTCATCCTCGTGATGCTGCAAAGTTAGGGATTACAGATAACCAATTGTTAGAAGTGCGATCGCGTCGCGGTAAAGCCAAATTTCCCGCCAAAGTCACAAAAGCGATCGCTCCTGGTACCGTATTTGTCCCCATGCACTGGGGCGCACTTTGGGCAAACGAGGCAGAAGCTAACGCCCTCACCCATCCAGAATCTTGCCCAGATTCGCTACAACCAGAGTTAAAAGCTTGTGCAGTACAGCTACTACCAATTTCTGCGGAAGTTACACTCAAAAATTATCAACTCCAGTCCTCACAATGGTAAGCTGCTAAATAGATTTCTCAATTTTGATTGAGAATGTAAGCCATAGTTAATATTCAATAGTTACGATTATTTTTTCTAATCCTTTAGATTTATCTATAGGATTTTTGTTTTATGTTTGAATATTTACTATGGAGCGCAAGTAATTTAACAAATAAGCAAACGAGTTACTAGGAGGGCGGAAAATGGTTCACATCCGCTCAATCTTGAATTGGATAGTTGCGACTCGGTATCCATCCTAAATTTCTATGTTTTTTTTATTTTTGATTATTAAATTTAACTTAAAAAACAGGGGATAACTAATGAGAAGACTATTCAAACAAATGATGGAAAATACCAGAGATGAGAAATTTATGCACTTCATTGAAAGTATTGAGGTGCTAGTTTCCAAGATTTTATCTTTATTGATGGTATTAGTTATTTTAGCTGCCTTAGGTGATTTGATAGTCTTCTTGATAAAAGAGTTATTTACCACCCCGTACGGCAAATTTAATACTACTTTATTTAAAATATTTGGTTTATTTCTGAATATTTTAATTGCCTTAGAAATATTAGAAAATATCACTGCATATTTGCGCAAGCATGTAGTTCAGGTAGAATTAGTAATTGTCACATCTTTAATTGCTGTTGCCAGAAAAATTATTATTCTTGACCTGGAAAAAGTGTCAGGAATTGATATCATTGGGTTAGGAGTAGCTATTTTAGCTTTATCAATTAGTTATTTAATAATTCGTTATAGTAATTCCCGCAAGACACATTAGATAGGGCATAGGACATTGGGAAAACAGTGCTTTGGAGAGGTTTATAGCAGAGTAGCAACTGCCGTCAAGGGATAAAACTGACAACTGACAACTGACAACTGACTAAATGATTAATGACTAATAATCAAACTTTCTTTGAATTTGAGATAGATTTCGTTGAATCCCTCCGTTGCATACCCATGCAAGTGCGCTACAAACTAGATACTAGTGGTATCAAACTCAAGTTATCGGATTGGCATCAAATGTCTCAGGCTGAACGAGAGGCTTTAGTTGAATTACCTTGCATTACAGAAACAGAAATTCAGTCTTATCGTCAGTATCTCGAACAGTTAATTTTCACTCGTACAGGTGTACCAGCCAAACAATTACCGATTGAACCACAGCCAGAATGGATGGACTCGACTAATTTACCAGCTAGCGTTCAAGCAAAAGCTCAAGAAGTAGGTCTAGCGATCGCAACTCAAAAGTGGGAAGCTTTAACTCCTTTACAGCGGTTTGCGCTAATTAAACTCAGTCGTTCAGGACATGAAAACAAAAACTTTCCCAAAGCGGTAAGAGAATTTCATTTAGCGTGAAACTAGAGACTAGCGATCGCGCGCAAAATTTTTCTCAGTTGCTAGTCAACAGTTGAGCGCCGAAAAATCCAGTACTCAAGTCCAGCTAAAAATTTTTTAGCACCTGATAAATAAAGTTAAGCCTGCGTAGACAGGCTTTGTTTGTTTATTCCTATGGTTTCAGGCTGCGAGTGTTAATGTGCGGCTGTATCGAGAATTTGTATTATGAATGCGATCGCTCACTAGAGAAAAGAAATAGTTAATTTTCATAACCTAGCGGTGTAATTCATCACATAAACTTTAGCATCAAGATAGTATTAGGGTTACATAATTGGGACAACATTAATGTTAGGGTGGTCAACAGTCCACAATCCATAGTCTATAATTTGTTGACAATTGACCATTAAGCATCTACAAACTCAACTCCAAATCAACCAGAAATACAGCTTGAGTGCTGACAATGTACTACTTGTCAACGCGCGATCGCACAATTTTGGTTTTTACGTAGGAAATTCCGGATTCTTGAGCAGTGAGTGAAGCTATATTGTATTTAGCCATGCCACAGTTACATTAGTCCAGTATTATGAACAAGTTTAAAGTCACAATTCAGGTACGGCAGATAATTTTTTTGCAACATTTAAATGATATTGCTGTAAATTGGCTAAGCTTAAGTTCTAATAACAAGTAATTTCAGAATTCGTTGAGACACGCAATCTAACTCGATGACAGGCAAAAACGCAAGACATAATGCATTTCTGCGGCTAGTGTCTGGTAATGGAGCACCTCTTAGGTCAGAATTCCGCTACTCGCTGCTCCCAACTCAAGAGATGATCGTTGGACGCGACCCCAGCTGCCAAATTGTCTTGGATGCCATGATGTATCGGATGGTATCCCGTCGTCATGCTGTGGTTCGTCCGCTCTCTTCCTCTCCAGATAACAAATTTAGCTGGCTAATTTGTGATTTGAACAGCGCGAATGGTACGTATTTAAACGGACAGCGCTTGCAAGGTTGTCAAGAATTACATCCAGGCGATCGCATTTCTTTAGGCGCTGATGGGCCGCAATTTGTGTTCGAGCATGATTATGTGTCCCAAGCAACAATCATGACTAGGCCAGCTACACCGCTACCATCTGCGGGAAGTTATCCAGCACCACTAAAAGCTGATTCGGTGAGCTTTACTCAGCTATTCCCGATTATTTCCACTGGTAAAGATTTAACTCGCAAAGCTTACCTTGTACCAGGGATTTTGACAGTAGTGTTTGTGGTACTAATGTTTGCTACGGTAGGCAGACCACAAGCAAATCAAGTTATTGTTGCTAGTTATATAGCCTTTGCTGCCTATTATTTTGTATACCAACTCTGCGGTAAACAAAAACCTTGGTGGGTGCTGGCATCTGTAGCCTTAGGTACGGCACTAATATTAAAAAGTCCGCTGTTGGATTTGTTTATTTTCGTCTTTCGCGGTCTATTGCCTGGTAATTTACCTTCATCTCAGGATACGTTGACTTTCACCGAACTGCTAATACGGATGTTTTTTGGTGCAGGTTTGATGGAAGAATTACTGAAAGCATTACCTGTCTTAGCAGCCTTAGTTATTGGCATTACATTACCCTCACCTTGGCGAGAACGCATAGGTATCTGGGAACCTTTAGATGGTATTCTTTTGGGAACTGCTTCGGCTGTAGGTTTTACTTTATTAGAAACTCTCGGACAATATGTGCCTGTTATTACCCAAAATGTGGCGCAACAAGCGGGGGTAGGCACTGGGCAACTGGTGGGTTTGCAATTACTAATTCCGCGAATTTTAGGTTCTGTAGCCGGACACATGGCTTATAGTGGCTATCTGGGCTATTTTATCGGTTTAGCTGTACTCAAACCCCGTCTAATTTGGCAAATTCTTCCCATTGGTTATGTCAGCGCTGCTGCACTCCATGCTTTGTGGAATGCGACTGGTTCAATTAATGCTTTGTTATTGGTAATTGTTGGGGTATTATCTTACGCCTTTTTGATGGCGGCAATTTTGAAAGCCCGCGCCCTTTCACCAACGCGATCGCAAAATTTTGCTACTCGCTTCCTTGGACCTAAATGAACTAGGATGACGATTAACTATTGACTATTAACCATTTTCTACCTTGAGATAGATAGCGCTACTTTAGCAATCAGCCTATAGTGTGAATTATGATGGGTGAGTTGTGTTTAAAAATAACAAAAAAAAGTATAAGACCCGCAATACAAGCGTCGAGTGCGGGCAAAAGCAAGAAGTCGCCTGAATTAACTGACCCCTAAGGGATAAAAGACAACTGATTTAGGATTCTGACTGAAAGCTGTTTAGTTGGGTCAGCGCATAGTAAGAAATCGCTAAACTAACCTTTGCTTGCTCGACATCGGATAAACTTGTCCATTCCTTATTTTCAAACTTATTAATCACAGATCTGGGGTTCTGTGGTTCTCCGCTACGCATAGCATAGGCATAAGGACGGGCTAAAACCAAGAGGTCTTCTGCTCCCCAAGTTGGTAAAACTCCTTGAACACACTCCACTAATTGTTCGCCAAGGGACTGCTGAGAATTAAAAATCTCGGTGGCTTTTTGAGCGATATTATTCAGCCATTCCTGGGGTACAGCTGCTGCAAAAGCTGCTTGCAGGTTAGCGAATAAAGTCTGATTTATATTACTTTTGGGGTGGGATGGAATCGCATCTTCCGGCCAAAGTGCATCAAGTTGTCGGTAAAAATCTTGCGATCGCATCGTCAGTTGTTCTTCTTCCCATAACTCATCGCTGAGAAACTGCTGTTCTAAAGCGCAAAAATAAGCTTCTGATTCTTGTTCGCCAGGATTCCAAGGATAAGTTGCATCTTCTACTTCAAGTAAAGCGGCGAGAAAATCTAATTCGACTTGAGATGGTAAAGAGGTGAAATTATCTGAATTGTTGATTTTGTTAATCATTTGTCGCCTCCGAGTTGATTACTGAGTTGATGATTGAGTTGATTATTTAGCGGTATTGACAGCTACAACTGTCTCAATCCCATTTCCGCAAAAATAAAATTAATTTTGCTGAGTTTGAAAATCTTTTGATTGGACTGCTACTTACCTGATGACCATTTGAATGGGATCGGTGATTTTTGTTCACAGAAATTACATAAATGAGCGCTGTCTTTACAAAAAATCAAAACATATTTAGGTGAATGAACTAATTAAGAGTCCTCAATAATAAACTCCCAAGTTTCACCTCTAGAACTTCCAAACTTTAACTGCATTCCCGAGGTTAACAGTACTTCCTCTCGGAGGATTTGTTGCCACCCGTTAGAACTAGAAACCCATGTTGTACCGTAGGTAGATTTATCTTGCAAGTAATAAGTTCTTACCGGAGTAGTACCGCTGAAGGTATTCCGGCATAAAATTTCGGCATGGCGTTTAGAAACCGAAGGTTCTGGGATGATAATCTCATTGTCTTTTGTCCGCCCAATGCGGGTGACTCCAGAATGCAACGGCCAGGTTTTTCCTCCTGGTACAAGCGATCGCAAAGAAGCTGTGGGTACGGAGGCTATTCTGCTGGGAATTGTCGTGTCTGGTAGTTCGGTAATTCCTTCTTCAAAACTTTTAATTAGTTCGCCATCAAAATCAGGATGTAGATAGAGAACAGGTAAAGTCCAAGCTGGTTGATTAAACCTATATACTGTTAACAAATGTTGTCTGGCTTGGGCTACAGCTTCATCAATTGGTTTACGCGATCGCAGCGCTTCGGTAAAAGCTTGAATAAAACTGTGACTTTCTGCATCAGCAATCTCATCGCGCATTCCCAAAACCGCAGGTACGCCATGACGGATTAATACTTCTGCCAAACTGCTAGAAGGTATGGCTTGGCGATTTATCGCCGCAGGCTGTGCTAACCAACAGGCGTTAAACACAGCTAGTTTGACCGCATTCCGGGTCAATACCTGAGCTAATTCTATGCCATTTAGCGTCATTCCCGGTCGTAAAAATAGTAAACCCCCGTCTGGATCGGGCAACCCATGACCAGCATAGAAAAAGACATTGTATGCTTTAGTTTCTAACTCTTGAATTAATTCTTGTGGTTTTGGTTGCAGCAGTGTATGTACCATACATGGTGCATAACCCTGAGAATGACTACCTAAAGGCCCTGCTTTAGTGAGAGTTTGTTTTAAGATTTCTGCTTCTTTTTCCAGTTGCAGATTTTTATTTTCATTTTCCCCTAACACCAAGAGAATTTTCAAAGCCTGCTCTGTGCGTAAAGACGGTAATGATTCAACTTCACTGGTAGTCCGGCTAAAAAGTAAATCTTGTGACAGTGACATTACCGATTGACCAGCTTCACGCTGCATAATTTCCCAAGGTAGAGCAATTAAATCTGGATCGCGGATTTCCAAGCGAAAGCGTAACCGGGTATGCTGTCCCATAGCTATACCCCGACTGCGTTCTAAACTACCAAGAATTGGCCCATCAAATAACCAGCGCCACAGACTAATTCCCAAATATTGCATCAGGCGACTAGTGTACCCTGCGGTTTGCCCTGAAGGCGATGAAACCAAGTTAATTGGTAGAGGCGTTTTATGTGGTAAGGTGGCACCTGAAGGAATACCTAAGGGACTGTGACCTGCGAACATTTCCTGCCATTCTTGCCAAACTTGAGAGAGTTCAACTGGCCATATACAGTCATGTAAAACATAGCCACTGGGATAAGGAGCCTTAACTACCCAAATGGCAAAGCTATCAGTGCCAGTGTTGGTTAAACGAGCGATCGCCAGGTTCAGGCATGGCAATGGAGTCATTAAACTAAAAGGTGAAAACAAATTATTTTCAATAATAGTTTTTCCAGGTAAAAGTCTTTACCTTGGCAGTTTTTGATTTTAGTTCCTACTTGTATTATTTCAGGTTTTATCAGTTTATGGAGAATTAAACTAAGTTGCATCATCTTCAGATTGCGAGCTGGGTACAGTTGGCTGATTAACTGGCTCTGTTGACTTAGTAGGAACACATGGATTTGGTTGGTCTGCTTGTAAGACAGTCACACCAGATTGAAGTTGGGATAGTTCAATCTTGACTGTTTTCTCTGCTGCTGTTGAAGCCACAGAATTGTCTTTGGCTGGATTGGCAGTGTCTTCATTATTGGGACACACCCGCAGATTTACCACCAAGTCTTGATTAGGGAATTTAGGATTTTTGGGTTGTTTATCAATTACTTCAAAAAAGGTGCCTTTAGAGAACTTTTCCTGACTCTGTTGCCTAACTATGTCATTATTAGCTTGAATTACCCAACCTTTTGCTAGATTATCAATGTTTCGCTCTGTTGCCGATTGATCGGGAGATGGCTTTAAAGTAGGGGTGGGGCTAGTAGCAGCAATTTGCAGTTTTCCCTCTCGCCATTGCATGATCAAGTATCCCAAACCACCAACTATCGCCACCAAAATTAATGGTACAAGCAACTGTAGGGGTAATTGCGCAAAACCACTACGCTGCTTGTATTCGTCTGGAATTACTTTGGTTTTGCCATCGGGGTTGCTGACAAGCATCGGTTGTGCTGTCCTGGGAGATGGATCGGTATTACTTGTGGACGAGCCTTCAGGAATGACTGCTGATAAGCTGGAATCTGGTTCAGAGTATTTCACCTGAAAATGCACTAAGGCGATAGTGACATTATCATGTCCATTTTTGGTATTGGCGATTTCTACTAGTTTTTCTGCCACACTAGCAATATCGGCTTCAGCTTTGAGAATGGGCAAGATTTCTGTTTCCCAATAATCTTCTACCCGATCAAAATCACTCAAGCCATCGGATGTTAGCAAGAATACAGCATCTTCATCGAGAATAAACCGCTGTGAAGTGGGATGAAGTGATGTACTAGGACTCATCCCTAAAGCTTGTACCAGCGAACCCGAACCGCTTTGTTGTGTGGCTTCGCGATAAATAGCATAGCCTAACCTGACTTCACGGGAGGCGACATCATCATCTAGGGTAACTTGATAACAATTTTGGCTTGTAATCCAATAGGCACGACTATCACCCACATGAGTAATGTAGATTTCATGGGCGATTGGCAACGCCATTACTAAAGTTGTGCCCATGCGTTGACGACCTTGGCGATTTTCGCTGTCGTTGCGCTGGCTGATTTTATCATTGACAATGGCTACAGCCGATTCTAAGTCAGTCAGCAACAGTGAAGGATCTATATGTTCCGCCGGAACTTGTGTAAGTTGCTGTACCTGGTTTTGAATCGTTTCAATGGCTAAATTTGAGGCGACATTACCGCCTTCATGTCCACCAATACCGTCACAGACAATAGCTAAAGCTGTAGATTGAGGTGGTTTAGTAACTAAAGTACCGCTGAGAGGATAACAAGCATCTTCATTGCGTTGACGGCTAGGGCCAGTATCGGTTTTAGTAAAAATTTTAATACTAGAGGTTTGCGATCGCCCTAATTGAGCTAATCCTTGATCTAATACAGCCATTAATTGTTCGGCTGAATTGATTTCTGCTGCTATTAAAGAACTGCTAACTTGGTGAATAAATTCTGCTATGGCTGGTTTTGCTGTCTTGTGTAACTGCTGCCATACTTGGCCTAATTCCGATAAGCTCGGTTGGGTACCAGAGTCAAAATGTAAGTCCAACAATCGGACTAAGGTGCCTTCCAGCCTGATTAAATCCGGTTTGAGTAAGGTAGTAGCCACACCCTCACTTAATAGAGGTTGCCAAAGATTGGCTATCTGCCATAACCAGTGGAGTTGGCGCATAGAGTTAGCATCACCCCAAGCTGTCATTAAATCGGGGTAGAGTTTCACTTGTTGCCCTGTATTGTCAGCAAACAGTGGCGGTTTTTCTAAAAGTAAGATTTCTTGTTGAGAACGTCCATCGATGGGCGGTATAACTCCATATACTTGCGGCACATGTACTCGATAAGGTATTAACCGCAAATAAGGTCTAATAACTGACAAGCTATCTAATTCTGGTGCGTAAGGAACGAACCCAGGCTTGATGTCTAAAACCACGGATTGGTCGATTACCAAATAGCGATCGGCTAGTATATCTCCTGCTTTGGCAAAACTCAAGCCTTCTCCCTGCACCCAAAGATAGCGTTTGGGTAGGGGTGTAGAACACCGCAAGCAAAACTTGTGCGTCAGGGGGTTAGAAGATTGACAAAGTTCATTTGGGCAGTAGAGCGTTGCCGCATCATTTTCCATAGTTTTTTCACCGATCAGCAATTGGCAATTTCTTCAACAGCATTGGCAGCGACCTTCTAGAGCGCTTATGTTTTTTGAACCTGACATATCCAACACTTTGGTTCAATGATTTTAGCTGGTGGATCGCAGTGCTAAAACTTAATGATTCTACGATCTACATATCCAAACAACTTACTCCTCAATCAACCTTACAGGCTTATCATAGCTTCTATAACCTCTATCACTTTCTCCTCTCCTTTATCCGCACAACTAATTTTCACCCTGTTATCAACATCTCACCCCAGCATTACGGTAGTGTTTACTTTTGTGGAATTACTCCATTAAAAATAGGCATATTGTGCTGGTATTTCTTTAGTTTATAATTTACTAGCTAGGAATTAACTTTAATTAAGAATTAAGATAGCTAAATATATATATCAACTAATTAATCACTGCGCAAATTTTACGAAATATTGCAGTCATCAATCACAAAAGGCAAAAGGAGCATTGAGCATTTTTGCTCTCTGACAAATTTCCTGGATCATCAGCCCTTGGCGTTCGTATGGAGTAGATTTTCACCAAGCCACAAGCACAAAGCTAGCAAAAGACTTTGCGCTTTGTCATTGATTCTTGATTTTTCTGCCATAATTATAGGCTCTAGACAGTGAGGTTTTGTTGGTAAAATTAGCGACTTTAGACTTCTCATATTTGATCGAGAATATTACCAGATACAAGATTAGAGGCAATGGATAACAATGCCCCTAGGAGTTAAGAAATACAAAAACTTACGGAAAGTCGGCAATAAAGCCGACTCCTTGTATTGGTAGCATGAACCACCCACTGGCTGAGGCTATTAGGTATTGGGCATTGGATATTGATATGCTGTTCCATGCCCGATACTTGATTCCCCATACCTGTAAAATACCACTTTCTGTTTGGGGTGGGATGAGCTTAAAGGTAGCTCGGAAATTGACTATTTGTTATCAACTGCTACTTGGGGAAGTCCCATACTGTAGTTAGTGACGCGACTTTGCAGATTGTAGCTGATTTCGCCTTTTTGCAAGAGCGATCGCAAATAATGCTCTAAGTCGGAACCAACGCGACGTAAATTGTAGTCTGTCAAATCAGCGCCACTAGATGCTTCTACTAGTTCATCAAACTTGCGATAAATCTTTTGTAGCGCATCTTCATTCCAGTTGAATTCATTATCTGGGTCAACATCTAAAGTCAAGACCTGATTACTGGGAACTAGTTCACCATCCCGGTCAATTTCTGCCGCAAAAATGCGAATATGCCTAGTTGTAGACTTGAGCAGCGTCGGATTGTCCATAAAGGTGTAAGATTTTGGTTGACTACACTGAAATCATTGTAGACGGTATGCTTGAGCTTAAATGCCCGCAGTCAACAGGAATTCACCCTTTAAGCAGGCATAAGCCAAAATGCGTGCATTAATCATCAGCTGCTCATAACTAAAGTAAGGGAGGTTTGTTCAACTAGAAATAGCAGACAAAATTTCCTCCAACGGCAATGATGGGGTAGGTTGTTTTGATTTGTGCAGGAAGTACAACTTTATTGTAGCGGTAATGTAATCATATCCCGGCGAAACTGTCAAGCTGTTTGCACTCGTCAGAGTTTATTAAGCATCAGGGTAGGGTAGTTAGGGCAAACAGATCAAAGGGATAGAGCTAATTTCACAAGCCTCGAGCTTTTTGTAGCGCAGTTAGCTAAGCGGTTACCCTAATGGGGGCGCACTACCGCCAAAAAGCGCCAGGAGGCACACCACTGCAATCTGGGAATATCCCTTGTGACGACAAGCCGTACTCTCCGAGAAGCCTCGCTCCGCTCCTCTACCGCGTCTACGCATCCACAACAAGGGCATAAAAATCTTACCCCTGCTACCTGATTTTCAAGACAAGGCCTATTCCCAAGAGTAAAATGCATCTGTAAACTTGGGGAAATTTGCTTTGGTGGACAAATTCAATTATGAATAACTAGTCTATGACTTCCACCTGCGACTTGATTGATGCCGCAATTTTGTCATGGGCTATCATGAGCGTGTTTCAATGTTTATAATTCTGGTTCAGAAGACAAACAAACCTTTAATTACTTTGATGCTTAACAACTTCTAAATCTTAGGATGAAATCAATGTACATCTAGTAAATTTACGTAGTTATGGTACAACTACCTCTAGCTTTCATCAAAAAGCAAAAATTTAGTGATAACACGTAAGTAAAAACACTAATTTTTCAGTAAAATCACAAACTGTTGTTGACGTTAAGATAAAGTTGATGTAAAAACCTTTAAAAAGCTCGAACAACTTCTTACAGAAACTTTATTGTATAGAATCTTAAAAACTGAATAATAGTTATGGCTTACCTTGTGCCACCGCTGGTACAAAAAAATTGCCGCCTAAGCAAAATGAAGTCTGAATGGAAAAAACTAAAGGAGAGTGAAATGGAATACAAATGTGATGAATAAAGAGTAATTCTTAATTCAAACACTTTGGATTCAAAAGAAAATATGAAGAATTAAAGAATTTTTGCTGGAGATTAACTCCTAAACCGCATGACCACCAAGTAAAGGAATCCTGAAATCTATGAACTCCAAAGCCTTACCACGCCAGATAAATAATATTGAAGTAGGTGTTTATGAGTGCGAAATCCATCTCAAATTCCGTTTAATTGAGGAAAAAAGTTTATTGGGCGATCGCGAACAGCTGTTGCAGGTATTGTTAGATGCTTTGACCGAAGGCTCTGATGACTTTTTAGAGACCCTACAAGCATCGGTGAAAGCTCAGGAAATATCTGAGTTTAAAGCTTCACCGCAAATGCGCCGCCAATTAATGCGTTTACGTAATTTTGCTGACAATACTCAATAATTGTTTCTATTAATTATCAGTAGTGGCAAGCTGTGAATTGAGCGTTAAATGGTGAATTTGTGATAAATTTGTCATCAGCTCTAAACATTGATTGAGTTGGCTTGTGTAATTTAAAACTAAGGCTTGGAGCAGATTTTATTCTCCAAAAAGCCGAAGAAAGCCTCACAGTAGCCCTCACCCTTTGCACTACGGAAATAGTTGGGTGCCTACTAATGCATTTATTTATTCCTCATTAGGGCGGGTTAGAGTTTTTTCAAAAATATATTGCTGAGGAATAGGTTTAATCAGGGTGTTACTTCAAGTTGGCGAAATACTAGCAAGCGATCGCGTATCTGATATACTCGAAAAATTTTCCATTCTGCTGAATTTATAGCTCTATTTTGAGCGATCGCTTGTGCTCGCAATTATTTCATCTGGTATTTTGCGAGCTTGAAGTTGCATTCCGCCCTTATTACATTGTTGAGCATGGGCAAGGCAGTGCGCCCTTGGTGGTTACCCCCGTTGTAGCAGCTGCCGTCATTGGGCAGCTTGTAGAAGCAAAGCCGTAAGCCAGTCCGGTGGACGGCTTTCCTAGGCAGACGCTTGCGGGGTTTCCCCCGTTGTGCGGACTGCCGTCGGCATAAAGGAACTGGCGTGAGCGTAGCGGTAGCAACTGCCGTCATTGGGCTTTTTCATTTCCCTGTGCGTCACTGCATCCCCTATTTTGCTAGCCCATGTTCTAAGGCAAAACGGACTAACTCTGTACGGCTGTTTGTACCAGTTTTACTAAATAAACGACTAACGTATTTTTCAACGTTCCTGACGCTAGTATCTAGGCGTCGGGCAATTTCTTTATTCATTAATCCTTCAGCTACCAAATTTAAAACACTTTGTTCTCTGGGAGTGAGGTCAATTTTAAAAGGCGCTGGTGATTGAGAAATAGCGTTCCTTTGGGTTAACAATGCTTTAATTTGGGCAATCTGATTTGCTAATTCAGCAATATCAGGTGTCTCGTTTTCTTCACCTGTAGCTTGAGGCTTAGCCATACGTCGAGTTAGTAAATTTTCTACGATGGCAATTAATTCATCTGGATCGAAGGGTTTTGGTAAATAAGCATCAACACCAGCTTGATAACCTTGGATGCGATCGCCCGTCATTCCCTTAGCAGTTAAAAATACTACAGGCAGGGCTTGAAAACGCGGATCTTCCCGTAGTTGTTTCAAAAACTGATAACCATCCACCTGCGGCATCATGATGTCAGAAATCACCAAATCAGGTGTATTCTGCTGCATCAACTCCCAACCTTCACGGGCGTTACTGGCGACTTGAACGCTGAAACCGCTTTCTTGCAAATAATCTTTTACAGCTTCCCGCAATCCCGGTTCATCATCTACCAATAACAGTTGTGCTGACATTGAAAATTTCCTTGAATATACATTTTTCCAATTTAGCGAAAGTTGGCAAGCTTTGAAAGGAAAGTAAATTAGGGGACAAGGGATAAGGGACTTCCAACTAAAAAAATATCCCATTGCTGCGTAGGCAGGAGGGTAGGGAGCAGGGGGAAACAATTCAAAATTCAAAATTTAAAATTAAGGAATTTCCCAATGCCCAATGCCCAATGCCCCATCGCCAATTTCTATAACCAATCAATAATTTTGGCATTTTCTGGAAGTTGGGCTTCAGTTTGCCCAGAGTAACGCGCTTTGGCTGTAAATAATCCTATGGGAGTACTAAGAAAGTCTACCAAGCTAGCTTTGCCTGCGATCGCTTTTAATGTATTTGTCGGTATTTCTTTTACTAACCAGCGTCCTAAGCAATAGCCGTAATCTTTATATTTAAATCCTGACATTAGCTGCACACCATAGAGTTCGTGTAGGTAGCGATTTGAACGTCCATAGCGCCGCCATTGGCTTTTAAGTTCTCCCAGTGTGGTGCGGTGACGATGTTGAACTATGGCATTGGGGACAAACTTTAACTGCCCAATTTTATCCTGGAAAATTCGCCAACAAATGTCTGCATCACCCCCAGTAGTTAAATAGGGACGAAATAACCCTACTTTTGCAAAAGCGATGCGGCGAATGGCTAAATTAGCAGTTTGACCGTAGGGACAGAAGGGATGGGCAAGGGTGTGCTTTTGGGAAAGAGTTTCTTGATAGTCTGCGTATTTTTCTAAAATAGTTTTACCTGGTAATGCAGTAATTTCGCCTACAACAATTGCTATATCAGGTTGATTAAAAGGTTGAATTAATGATTCTAGCCAATGTGGTTGCGGACGACAATCTGCATCAGTAAAGGCGATGATTTCACCTTTAGCGGCTCTAATACCAGTATTACGGGCTGCATAAGAGCTTTGAATTTGATTTGCACTTAAAGGATAAATAGCTAGGGGGCTAAGTTCCGCAGTATTTTTGAGTAAATTTAAAGTGCGATCGCTACTGTTATTATCTACCAGCAAATACTCTACCTGCTCTTGCGGATAAGTTTGAGATAAAAAACAAGAGATTAAATCAGGTAAATCAGCCTCACCGTTATAAATAGGTACAACCACCGACACCTTAGGCAAAAAGCTGTGGGCGGTGGTTGCATCAACTGAGGAATTCTGCATAAATAAAAATTTAGGTGATGGGATTACTAGCTAGTATTCCCAATCCACCATAAATTTTGCTGAGTTCGTAATCAGTACAAAGTTTGCTGGAATAACTAAAACTACAGTCTTGACTACGAACTGACACTAGTAGCTAAAATTTCAAGTCTCTAGCACTGCTACTCATGGCTCCAGTTGTTTGATTGACTGGAGGTTGAGCGAAGTTAGTATTAGATAATGCACTAATTGCTCGTGCATATTGCGGGTCGTTTTGAGTACCAATTAAATCTGGGTTAGATGCTAACTGACGTTCTTGTGCTTCTGTCAAATCTAATTTGATATCTGGTGTAATACCTGTATGGTTAATATCTGTTCCTTTGGGAGTGTAATAGTGAGCGATGGTGACTGCTAAACCGGAACCATCAGATAGTTCATGCACAGACTGCACTAAAGCTTTACCAAAGGTTTGACTACCAACAACTACAGCCCGTTTATTATCCTTGAGTGCGCCTGTAAGAATTTCGCTAGCACTAGCTGAATTTCCATCTACCAAGATAGCGAGGGGGAGATTGGTTAAAGCAGTACGATTAGCTTTGGTATCTTCAGTTCCACCTACGCGGTCTACTGTACGGACAATACCACCTTGATCTAGCCACATCCGAGCAATTTCAATGCTGGCTTGCAATAAACCGCCAGGATTACCACGTAAATCTAATACATAAGCATTAACTTGCTTGGTGTTCAAATCGCGGATGGCGCGACGCATTTGGTCTGCGGCGTGGGAACTAAACTCGCGTAAGCGGATATAGCCAACCCGGCGATTACCTTCTTGTTTCACGGTATAACGCACAGTTGGTACTTCAATTGTGGCGCGAGTGAGCTTCAAATCGAAAGCACTTTGTCCTGGGCGTCCCAAGCGCAAAGTTAGAATTGTACCAGCTTTCCCGCGAATCAATTTGGAAGCATCGTCCACTTTCATTTGCTGGGTGGACTTGCCATTAATAGCTAAAATTTCATCGCCTGCTTTAATTCCAGCTTTTAGGGCTGGAGAATTTTCGATAGCTTCTACAACTGTCAGCCGCTTAGTTTTTTCGTTTAATTCCATGCGAATACCAATCCCAGAGACTTCCCCTGAGGTTTGGCTGGTTAAAGCTTCATACTGCTTGGGATCCATAAACCGAGTATATGGATCGCCCAATATTTTTAAAGCTTCACGAATAGCGACATAAGCTTCTTCCCGAGAAGCATAGTTTTTGCTTAAAAGGCTTTGTCTAGTAGCTTGCCAATCTTGTTGATTAAATTTTCCATCAACGTATTCACGATTCACCAATTGCCATACTTGGTCTACTATTGCTTTCGGACTATCTTGTAGAGCAGCACGAACGCAGCGAGTCCAAGCAGGGCCAAATACGGATACGGTGGCTGTCGTGGCGATCGCTCCACCAATCAAGGCTACTTGGAGCGGTGAGTAACGTTTCGCAGATTGGTTCATGTATATCAGCTGGAATAATTGTGTTGTTGACAGTTTAGCAATCAGGATTTCCAGATTTTTTTAAGTTTTCATACTCAAGTTAAGCTTTACTTTGTGATTATTTCAAATAGAAATGATCCTAAAAATACAGCTTTACTTTTAATTATCATTTCTCTGTTTGCTAGCTTTCTCCGGGACGAGCATCGAGAGATGTGATGACACTTTTTTATGTGTCAACTTTACTTCCTCGATTATCTTTATAAGATAGCACTTTGCTAACTTAGTTGCTGGTATTTTAAACACCGACTCACTAAGCTTTTCTTAATTGTGTAATGAAACGTAATGGTTCCATTAATTCCACAAATTCCCTGAGAAAAAAACCGAGGGAATTGTGGTGCAGGATACAAAATATTTTCTGTGGTCTGTGCCTGATCCTTGGCTTTTGGCTGATCTGTACTACTATAACCTTAGTTTCCGTGTCTTCCCAACCAGTAGATGCTCTGTTTGTGCTTGGAGGAAGTATTCAAAGAGAAATATACGTAGCAAAAGAAGCTAAAAAATACCCTGATATTCCTATATTAATCTCTCATGGGTCACCAGAACCTTGTGTGTGGTTAATTTTCCATGAAGAAAATACTGAGTTACAAAATACCTGGTTAGAAAACTGTGCAAATTCTACTTGGGAAAATTTCTACTATAGTATTCCCATTTTGCGACGTTGGGGAACACATAAGGTAAAACTAATTACTTCACCAACACATTTACCGCGTGCTCAATGGATGGCACAAATTCTTTTGGGAGCTAATGGTATTTGGGTAGAGCCAGATATTATTCAGGAGCGAGGTATTCCTGGTAATCGGGAGTTTTGGCTAAAAACGGGGTTAGATATGACACGTAGTTTATTATGGGCAGGTTTCAGCACAATTATTCAACCGCGATGCACGCAGGTAAAAAGGCTTACAGAATTGGATATGCAAGCTTGGGAACATCGCGGTTTTAAGTGTGAATACCAGGGGAATGTGAGGAAGTAGGGAGGGAGACAACTGACAACTAAGCTACTGACTATTTCCCAATAAACTGCGACTGAGACCCAAGAATCATTGTGCCAATACCAACATCGGTGAAAATTTCTAAAAGTAAGGCGTGGGGAATGCGACCATCAATAATATGTGCGGCTTTGACTCCTTGAGCAAGTGATCGCACACAACAATTGACTTTGGGAATCATCCCACCGCTAACTACACCGGAGTTAATCAACTCACGGGCTTCAGGAATATCAACTTTTGGTATCAAGGTTGACGGATCTTTGTAATCTTTTAAAATACCTCTGGTATCAGTTAATAAAATTAATTTTTCGGCACCAAGGGCTGCGGCTATTTCCCCGGCTACAGTATCTGCGTTAATGTTGTAGGCTTGTCCTGTTTCGTCGGCGGCGACACTGGAAACGACGGGAATATAGCCGTTACTAGCTAATGTTTCCAAAATTTTGATATTAACATTGCTGACTTCCCCAACAAAGCCGATACCTTCTTGACCTTGGGGACGGGCTGTAATTAGATTACCATCTTTACCACAGAGTCCTACTGCTAAACCGCCAGCTTGGTTAATCAGTTCGACAATTTCTTTATTGACTCGACCGACTAACACCATTTCTACCACATCCATTGTGGGAGCATCGGTGACGCGCAGACCATTTTTAAATTGAGCTTCAATTCCCAGTTTATCTAGCCAACTGTTAATTTCTGGGCCGCCTCCGTGAACGAGAATGGGACGTAAGCCGACGCAGGATAAAAAGACAATATCGCGGATAACTTTATCTTTGAGGGTGCTATCTTTCATGGCTGCGCCGCCATATTTCACCACAACAGTGCGCCCAGTAAATTGTTGAATGTAAGGCAGCGCTTCACTTAGCACTTGTACACGGGTGGCTTCGGTTTGCCTGATGTACTCAGTATCGTTGACCATGATGAGGAGCTTTTAAGACTTAACACCTATCAAGTCAGTGTAGAAGACTTTGTAACGGGTAACAATCTCTAATGGGAAAATGGGAATTAGGCATGGGGCATTGTTATTTATCTGTATTGTCCTAAATCTTGATTTTTGAGTTAGGGATTGCAAATGGAATTAGGCGATGTCTGACGGCAAGCCGCAGGCTTTACACGTCTACGCGGTAATCTGTTATTGAGTTACTGCGATTAGTGCGATCGGCAGAGTATGTGTTAATTCTGAATTTTAATGTATTAATTAATATATGAATTCTCAAAAAGAAACCAAGCTACTGATTTTATCTCTGCTTTTGACTACTGCGGTGCTAGGTTTTAGCTTTTGGTTGTGGAGTAAAGTTTCTGGTGATAATTTAAATTCTGTACTATCAGGTGAAAACCCGCCATCGCCTTCTAGTGCTACATCAGCCAGGGTCAGTATAGGCGAGAAAATTTTAGTAACTGCTGATACTAGCCCTGATAAAGAAGCAGGAGTACAGGCTTTTGCTCAAGGTGATTTTGTCACCGCTACTACTAAATTAAAAGCATCTTTATTGAAAAAACGTAACGATCCAGAATCTTTAATTTATTTCAATAACTTGCAAGGGCAAAATAGCAAATCCCTGAAAATTGCTGTTAGCGTTCCTATTGGCGGTAACTTAGATGTCGCTAAAGAGATTTTGCGGGGTGTGGCGCAAGCCCAAGATGAGATGAATCGTGGTGGTGGCATCGATGGTAAACTGTTACAGATTGCGATCGCTAATGATGATAACGATCCCACCCAAGCGCAACAGGTGGCTACACAATTTGTCAAAGATAGCAGTATTTTAGCTGTAGTTGGACATAATTCTAGTAATACTTCTATCGCCGCAGCGCCAATTTATCAGCAGGGAGGGTTAGTGACGATATCTCCTAGCAGTACGGCGCAAAATCTCTCTGGGATTGGTAGTTATATATTTCGTACTGTTCCTAGTAATGGCTCATTTGCTCAACGCCT
The DNA here is from genome assembly GCF_014697075.1 of Tolypothrix sp. FACHB-123. Lineage (GTDB taxonomy): Bacteria > Cyanobacteriota > Cyanobacteriia > Cyanobacteriales > Nostocaceae > Aulosira. The sequence continues at coordinate 162,187 of NZ_JACJRE010000002.1, forward strand.
TGCTAGTTACACTATTAAAACGGCGCGGAAAACTAATATTGTTATTTGTACTGATTCCAAATCCATTGATACCCAATCTTTTAGGGATGAGTTCATCAAGGAGATAGTAGCTGGCGGTGGAAAGGTTAATTCTACAACTTGCGATCTTGCTAGTGCAAATTTTGAGCCAAATACATTGATTTCCCAGTTTATTAGCAGTGGTGCAAATGGTTTAGTTTTAGCGCCCAATGTAGATAAAATTAACAAAGCTTTAGATTTAGCAGCTGCAAATAATGGCAAATTAACCTTATTTGCTAGTCCTACACTTTACACATTTCAAACGTTACAGGTAGGAAAAGCAGATGTTAACGGTATGGTGTTACCTGTACCTTGGCATCCTACAGCAATTCAAAGCAATCCTTTTCCACAGAATGCGGTAAAACTTTGGGGTGGAACTGTGAATTGGCGAACAGCTACAGCTTATGACGCGACTATAGCGATCGCTAAAGGTTTACAACAAGCTAGTACCCGTGATGGCTTACAACAAGTGCTGCATAGTTCTAGTTTTACTGCCAATGGTGCTACAGGTAAAATTCAATTTCTGCCTTCAGGCGATCGCAGTGGCACAGCTATATTAGTTAAGGTGCAACCTAGTAGTAAATCTGCTACTGGATACGACTTTGTGCCATTTTAGTGCCGATCGTTATCAGTTTTAATGGGAGACAGTCTTTTTCAAAACGCTAGGTATAGCTGCTATTACTCTTGTCGCAATGTCTTCTGGTGTTTCTTCGGCGCTGATGGTGATTTGCAAATCTGCTTGGGAATATAGCGGTTGTCTTTGTTCGAGAAGCGATCGCAATTTGCCTAAAGGATCGACATCTTTTAATAATGGTCTTGTGGTATCCTCTTGCAATCGACTATAGAGTAGTTCTACTGGCGCATCTAGCCAGACAATTAAACCATGATGCAGGTAACTCCAGTTTTCTTGGCGCATGACAATACCGCCACCTGTAGCTATAGTCAATTTTGTAAAAGCACAAACCTGTGCTAGCACATCACTTTCCAATTCCCGAAACGCTGCTTCTCCTGATTCAGCAAACAGCTGATTGATAGATTTTCCTGCTGCTTGGACAATAACATCATCAGTATCGACAAATCCATAACCTAGATGCTTGGCTAGTAAGTGCCCTACTGTAGTCTTACCACTACCCATCATCCCAATTAAATATAGGTTTACCCCTTGCAATAAGCTACTCACTAACTACCATTCTCTCCCTGACTTTAATATTTCTCAGTCATTATACCAACTGAAAAAACAATAAGACATGTGGATTTTTCGGATTGGGGTTTCCTTAATTATCTTTACGGTAGTTAATAATTAAATTTCAACCTAACGATTCTCATCTTTAAGATACTGTTTTAAGTGTGCTGCAAACATAGGATTACTGAGCAATAAATGGCTATTTTTATCTTGATGCAGTTGTGCATTTTCTTCGGTTAATCTTTCCAGGATATACTCTCGCAACACTGGACTCAGCGAAAAACCAGATGCTTGTCTGTCAAGAAGAGAACGTCTTTGTAAGAATTCCATAGCCTCCAAGATTAATCTTTGAGACATTAGGGGCGATAATCCTGGTAAGAGGAGATTTTTCTCCAACTCTTTGATTGACTGACAATTAGGTTGGAGCGATAGCCAGTACAATAACTGTTTTTCGACATGAGATAGCCGCTGAAACTGCTGCTCAATAGTTGTCCTAATATCTCCAAAAATTCTAGTTTCTAGGGCAATAAACTCAGCTATATTTCCAGCAAATAATTCTTGAATTGTTGTAGCAATTAATTTGAGAAATAACGGATTACCTGCATATTGCTCAATTAGTATTTGGTAATCTGATTGTGAAGATTTATGGAGTAAACCTTTATTTTTAAGCAGAAAAATGCTTTCTTGCTGATTTAAACCATTTAATTTTAAGCAACGGACTGGTAATTGTATTCCTTCTAAAGCAGCTAGTTCCTGAGTTTTTTCACGACTCGTTAAGACTACACAACTTTGATGTTCTAAATCTCCGATGTAGCTGATTAACTCACCGTAACCCTCATATCCTTGACGATAGGAGATTTGGTTGCTCATTGGTGTGTTGATTGTCTGATGGCGATCGCTATCGGCTAAAATCGAATCCAGCCGATCTAAGACAAGCAAACAGCGACGAGAACGCAAACAATCAATCAGTTGCGCAATTTTGTTGTCTATTATTCCAGGAAGAGTTGTAGGGGAAGTTGGTGGTGATAGCTGTTGAATCAGTTGATCTAAGAATACCTCTAGCGGTGGTGCAAACCTAAGCGATCGCCAAATAACATGTTCAAACTGCGGTTGAATTTCTGCTGTTAGCTTAACTGAAAAAGCAGTTTTGCCAATACCCGCCATGCCCAAGATTACCACTAACCGGCAGCGTTCTTGTAGAATCCATTCTTGAACTTGAGCTAGTTCTTGTCTCCGTCCGTGAAATATATTGGTATGAATTAATTCATTTCCATTGTTGAGTATTGATTTATGAGAAAGTAAATCTAACTCCATGTCTTTGTTGACAATAATAGGATTAATTACTGGTTGTAAATGAAACCAACCCTTTTTATAACCAGCCTTTTCTAGCAACTGAGTGACTCGGCTCCAAGTTTTTACTTTTACTGAGTCTCCTACTTGATTACTCAGCATTTCCTCTATATATTTATATAGTCCATTTGATAGATATACTCTCACAGTACTGCTACTGCCACTTTGATATACTACCTTGGCAATTTCCGCTGGGCTACAACCACAAAGTAAACCCCTCAGAAATTTTTTTTCCACTGGTGTGAGAGCTTTGCCCTTGGCTGATGCCAAATCCACGTATAATTTTTCTAATTCCCAACTATTTTTAGCTTCTATAAAGTCTTCTTCTAGGCGATAAGAATCATCTGCTGCCATTAGCGTTATTAATGTAATTAAAGTCACTTAGGCAATATATTAACGATTCTTCTATCAAAGAAGAGTAAATTAACAATGAAATTCTAACGAATTTAATAACTTGCGTTAGGTGACTAAGGGCTTGCCACTTGGTTATCTTGGGCTTAATTGAAATTTAATAAAAATTGTTTGAAACTTTAAGTGAACAAATTCGGTCAATCTCAATAGCGAAGACTCTCTTTTCTGGAACGATTTTCGGTTTACACAATACTGTGTTTCTACTAATACAATACAGGCGATGTAAGATTCAGTTCTTGTAAGCTTTTGTTCCCTAATCTGGTAGATATAAGGTGTAAACTATCACTCATTTATTAACTACAATTGTCCAAAAAAGATTTACCACTTTGACAATTTAGTTAAAGAAACTACTGAAAATTTCACCGGAATCAGTCCAGATAAATAAATGTGGTATGTATGAGGTGCCGACCATGACTCGAATTCGTGATGTTGTAAAAAAAGCTTTAGCAAGTGGCTATTTAACCGTAGAGGCAGAAAATCAATTAAGACAGCTATTAACTACCAGGTATGATTTAGAAGATTTCAACGCTTTTATGAGTTTGCAAGAAGCTGCAATGAATGGTAATGTCAGGCAGGAGTCTCGGGAGCGTTGTGGAATTAAGTATTAGTTAGTTGTCAGTCGTCAGTTGTCAGTTGTCAATTGTCAGTTGTTATTTATTTTTTTCTAGTCTCTAGTCCCTAGTCCCTAGCCCCTAGCTTTAGCGACGAGGTTTTTCATCATCAAAGTCTTCGTTGTCATCAAAAAAGCTCCAATCATCCTCATCATCGTTAGCTTCATTGGTAGCTGGAGGTTGATAGGGGGGTATAATTACTCGGTAATCAGCATCATAAACTGATTCAGTTTTGCCGACGGCTGTGTTTTTTGGCTCGCGGTAGTTGTAGGAGTAAACAGAACCAGATTGAGAAGAACTTTTAGGTTCTTGTTGACGCTCATAGGTTTTAGGCTCGGAAAACTCTGAAGTTGGCTGTTTAGGTGCTGAGGTTGCTTGGGGATTTTCATCAAAGTTCCAGTCATCATCTTGATTATTTGTGTCCCAATCATCAAATGTATCGTTGGAACGATTTTCTGTTTGATTATCTGGTGGTGGCTCAGGAGTTGGTTGTTGTTGATAAGTTGTTTTATTACGCGGTCTTGTTGTTGATTTATAGCGAGTTTGGCGTTGTTCTGGAACAAAATAAGTTGATACTTTTATCAAACTCATAATCAATAAAGATGTTAAAGCACCTGCGGTAGTAGCAAGTAACATCCACATCGCCAGTGGTAATGGTTGAGTCCGCATACCTAAAAATACTAACGATATGACAGGCGACCAATTTTGGGTTAACAAAAGCGTTAGCCCTCCTAATATCACCACCAACAGAATTAAGCGAATTACACTCATAGAAATGATTAAAAAATAAAAGATAAAGAATGAAGGATAAAGGCTAAAGATGAAGGTTAAAGGATGCTCGTCCTTGGCATACCAGCAAGGTAGGCTTAAATTTTATACTTCATACTTCAGACTTCATACTTCAGACTTCATGCTTCCTACTTCCTACTTTAACGGTGACCTTGCCATCGTTGAATGGGAATGCAATCAATATCGAGTTGGTCTAAAGCACGAGCGACTACAAAATCAACTAAATCCTCAACACTTTGAGGTTTGTGATACCAAGCAGGAATTGCCGGCACAACTCTGACACCAGTTTCAGCTAAAACAGTTAAGTTACGCAAGTGAATCAAGCTAAAAGGAGTTTCTCGCGGAACAATCACCAATTTGCGACCTTCTTTGATTTGTACATCTGCGGCTCGTTCGAGTAAATCTGAACTTAAGCCAACTGCTAATTTAGCAACGGTACTCATGCTGCATGGCATCACAATCATGCCCAAAGTACGGAAGGAGCCGCTAGCAATCCCCGCACCAACATCGCTCCAAGGATGGCAATGTAGTTTACCAGAATTGCTGACTCCTGCTTGTTCGCGCCAAAATTGCTCTTGAGCAGCAGCTTCTGATGGCATTCGGATATCCTGCTCGGCTTGCCAAACCATATAGGCTGATTTGGAAGCAACTAGTTCAATTTGATAATCTGCTGCTAGCAGGTATTTCAGAGCACGAACGGCGTAAATCAAGCCAGATGCACCTGATACGCCGAGAATCAAAGGGTATGTGTTATTAGACACTTTAGTACTAGTTGATTTACTCATCCTCCTCGTAAGGTTCTAGATCGGCTGGATCGAGATGGGATGAGAGATAAATATCTGATAAATCGTCATTCTGGCTGTTGAGATCCAAGCCTTTAGCGACACCATCACTACCTACGGTGACAAGGTCAATTTGCTGACGGTAATAATCAACACTCTTGACCTGGACAGAAACGCGATCGCCTAATCTGTAGGAAGCACGATTTTTCCGACCAAATAAAGCTTGTTGTCTAGCACGGTATTCATACCAGTCATCTTTGAGAGAACTGACATGTACTAGTCCTTCAACGCGCAAGGGTAAACCGAGATGGCTGCTGGCTTCAGCTTCCGCTGCGGGAACTTCAATTTCTACAAAGAAGCCGTAGGATTGAACGCCAGTAATTACGCCTTGAAACACTTGGCCGATGCGTTGTTTCATCAGTTGGGCTTTTTGCAGTCCGGCTAAATCGGCTTCGGCTTCTTGAACTTCTTTTTCCCGATCGTTAATTTGGATAATTACCCGCGTTAAATCGCTTTGCAGTTCCTGTTGCAATTCTGGGGGTAGGACGTTCCAGTTAATTTCGATGTGGGAAGAAGAATGGCGCAGGTTGACACGTTCTTTAACACGGGTATTGCGGCGATCGCGTCCGTGTTCGAGTAATGTGTAATATACGCGCTGCAAGAGTAAATCCGGATACCGCCGTAAGGGGGCTGTAAAGTGGACATATTCCGGTAAAGCCAGCCCAAAGTGTGTTGCTTTGGTGGTGCTGTAACTCGCAGGCTTAAGTGTATCTTGTAATAAATAAGTCAGCACTTGCTCGGAAGCAGATTCGACAAAAGCCCTGGTTAAATGTTGATAATCTAGGGGTTGGATATCTACTTCTGGTTCTAGTGCGAGTTCTACACCTAAGTTAATTGCCAATTTCAGCATTTCTTGGACATCTTCGGCGTCGGGTGTACCTTGAACTCGCCAAATGGCGGGGACTCCCAAAGCGCTGAAATGGCTAGCGATGAGTTGATTTACTAACAGTACTAACTCTGTTAAGAGGGAATGGACTGGTAAATCATTGACTACTACAGCACCGAGAATGCCCTCATCGTAGTAGGGATTGTGACTAGGTGGCAAATTTAACTGTAAGCTACCACGATCTAAACGCACCTGTTTCAGGATTTTCCGTAATCCTTCCAAGTTTTGCAAGGTTTGCACAACCTGTTCCGATTGCTTGTGAGGTTCGCCAGACAGGATGGCTTGGGCTTGTTGTTTAGTAAGGGTGTTATCGACGTTAATGATGCTGGGTTGAATTTCCCACTCTTCAATTTCGCCTGATTTGGGATCGATGGTAATTAAGAATGATAAAGCTAGGCGATCGCTTCCCGCAACCAAAGAACAGCGATCGGCTACTGTTTCTGGGAACATCGGTAATACTAATTCTCCCAAATACACCGATCTACCGCGTTTGAGTGCTTCCCGATCTAAGGCTTCATCTGGCTGGACAAAGTGAGAAACATCGGTGATATGAAATCCCAAACGCCAATAGCCATTGGCAGTTTTTTCCAAACTAAAGGCATTTTCTACCAATTTCGGGTCACCGTTGACCCCAGTAATGGTGAATGTAAATAAATTGCGTAAATCCAGGCGATTTTTCAGGTCTGCTTTCAGTAGTCTTTTTGGCAACTTGGTAGCTGCTTCCAGAACTGCATCTGTGAAATTACGACCTAAATCGTGCTTACAGGTGACTAAATCTATATCAGCAGCGGCTTCAGCGTCGCTACCCAGGATTTGCACGACTCTACCAACTGGGGGATATTGTGCTAAGGGATACCTTAAGACTTCCACATGGGCCAGGTGATCGAGAGCTTCTTCTAACTTCATCCCGTTGGTTTGCAATTTGAGTTCAAACAACAGGCGATCGTCAAGAGGAACCGCACGGAAGCCGCTTTCTACTTGCTTAATCCGCGCGAGTAAAGTGTGATTAGAGCGTTCGAGAATCAGCTTGACTTCGCCTTCTGGGGAACGACGGCGACTACCTTCTTTGAGGACTCTGACCAAAACGCGATCGCCATTCCAAGCATTACTCAGATGGCTTTCCCGGATGTAAATATCTTCAGCACCTTCGACATCTTGAATAGCAAAGCAGAATCCCTTACTAGAACAACGGAGTTTAGCTTCGATTAAGCCTTCTTCCATCACCCGGCGATATTTACCCCGTTCTTTCACAAGAATGCCGATTTTCTCTAAAATCTCCAAGGCAATGTGAAGTTTTTGTAAACTAAGTTCATCTTCGCAGCCAAGTTTTTTTTCCAAAACCTTACGAGCTACCAATTTATCATCGGTGAAATTGGCAAGGAGTGTAGCGATTGAAAATTCCATGCAGTGAACCGACCTTTGGTCAAAACATCATTTTTCTTTTAATCTGGTTGTTTTCTGTATACCCTCACGGACTACAGACTCTAGCTAGAAACTAAATACCCTCAAGCAGGGATTCTGAAGTTCCAAGGGATTTTGCCGACTCAACTGGCGAAAATTCGCAGCAGCGTCTACAAACTTCTCACTGCACGACAATATCAGAGTTCGCTCGCGTTTGAGTTCCTTTATCCAGTCCAACCGACAAAGCACGCCTGATAAGATTTTGCCCCACAAGGTAATTACGCGACTAGTTTTGAGATGCTGGGTTGGTAGAAATATCCATGCGACTCAAAAACGTTATACAGGGGAACAGGTGTTTAATTGTCTAGACTCAAGGTACTTTTACGCCATTAGACTCTGATTTTTACTAGGAGAAACTGCCGATCGACCTAACTTTCCCATATGTAGAATCGGTAACAATTAGGTAAGCAGCTTAACGGGCAGTGAGGGCGAACCTTATCTTCATTATTGTAGATTTAGAGCGCACTTCCAAGAAATAGTTCTGCATATCGAATTGGGTAATTAGTATAGCATTGCCAGCGCTCCTACTCAGATTTAGCGATTAGTAGCCAAAAATGTTCTTGCAAAAGAGCTACTGCTACAATCGGGACACAGGAGTGAGGAGCGAAAATTACTTTGATCCATGAGCGTATAGCAAAGTTAGCGTGTGGTTACAGTTTCGACTCCAGCCAAGCTGCTATGAAAGTTGAGACTGGAGAAAATTTGATTTTGTAATACGTCATGCCGGAAATCAACATATCATTTGACAAAGTCAAGAGCGCAAAAGAATACAATTCTTTTGACTTTTGACTTACTCGGCAGCGGTACTAGCTTTTATACATAGTTAGTATCAACCCCTTTTATTCAACAGACTTAAAATTGGTGGCAGTATTATGTTGGCTCAGTTCCAGAGCTTGTATCCCAAAGGTAGTCTTATTTCTGAGTTAGTGCAAATTTTTCAAGGAAAATATATAGTTCGTGCTAGCGTGCAAATTGATGGTGTTACTCGCGCCACTGGTTTAGCCGCAGCAGAAACAGTAGAAGTAGCAGAAGACCAAGCGAGAATTAGGGCGCTGATGGTTTTGGGAATGGAAAACGCCCCCCAGGAAACTGTGAAATCTTCTCCCCAACTTCCAGCACAGGTACAGGCTAAACCTGCTAGTTTTACAGGTGGATTTCATGAAAGAGCTTATTCACCAATCAAGGAACGGGATTTTGTCAGCAGTCAAGAAACTGCTGTGCCATCCTTTGCGGGACAAAGCATGACTGCTGATACTGTAAAGAGTGATACTGTAAAAGGTAATTCTGGAAAAAGCGATTCTGGAAAAAGCGATCGCGAATTATTCGCAAATAATACAGCTACCACTAGTAAAATCCTTACTGATAGTCAGGAATTAAATCACAACTTCTCTACAACTAATGAAATTTCCAGTGAAATTTTCAGTGAAATTTCCAGCCAAGTTGATGCGCCTAGTGATAACTTAGGCAGTATTTTTGGAAAAAATTCTGAAAATCAACCATTATCCGGGATGACTCCTAGTAATGTCACCCCCTTTACACCCCGTAACCATAGTTCATCAGAAGATGTTGCTACACCAACAACAGCAGGTAAGAGAAAAAAGAAGAGTGAACCTGTAGATTTATCTGATGTCATAGCCAAAACAGATGTCGAACTACAGCGTTTAGGCTGGACACCAGAACAAGGAAGGGAGTATTTAATTAAAACGTACGGTAAGCGTGGGCGGACTTTACTTACCGAAGATGAGTTATATACCTTTCTTCAATACCTACAATCTCAGCCAGATCCCATAGCAGGATTTTAATTAATTAATTAGTCAGTTGTCAGTTGTCAGTTGTCAGTTGTCCTCACCAAAAACCCCGTTCAACTTTCCTCATTAGTCAGGAGTGTTAAACGGGGTTTAATCAAATGGTTTAGATGACCATTGACCATTGACCATTGACTATTGACCAATGACCAATAACTAAACCACAGCTATCGGACGGCTACCAGCAGAATGACGGTCAATTACTTGGTCAATTAAGCCATAGTCTCTGGCTTCTTCCGGCGACATGAAAAAATCGCGTTCAGTATCTTCTGCAATACGTTCCAGGGGTTGGCCTGTATGTTCAGCTAAATAGTCATTTAGCCGCCGCTTATGATACAAAATTTCCCGCGCCTGAATTTCAATATCAGTAGCTTGTCCTTGCGCACCACCTAGAGGTTGGTGAATCATAATCCGAGAATGGGGTAGACTCATCCGCTTACCTTTAGTACCAGCGCTGAGGAGAAAAGCACCCATGCTGGCAGCTAATCCGGTACAAATGGTACAGACATCTGGGCGGATATGCTTCATAGTGTCAAAAATGCCCATACCAGCTGTCACCGAACCACCGGGAGAATTGATGTATAAATAAATATCTTTCTCCGGGTCTTCAGCATCTAAAAATAGTAGTTGGGCAACAATCAAGTTCGCTATGGAGTTATCAACCTGTTGTCCTAAAAAGATAATCCGCTCACGCAACAGCCGTGAGTAGATATCAAAGGCGCGTTCGCCGCGACCCGATTGTTCAATGACTATAGGAATCATGCAGCCTGCTTGTAGCTATTTCAATCCATTTTACCGTTTGTTTTTGGGTATTGGGCATTGGGCATGGGGCATTGGGCATGGGGATTGGGCATGGGGCATTGGGCAAGAATAATATCTCCTCTGTCCCCCTACCCCTTGTCTTCTTTTTCCCCCACAGACTCCGGGCACTTTTTATCCGTAGTCTGTGTCTTAATCAATATCCGCAAATCGTGGTCACTAACTCTGATGTTTCTGAGTGTGCTGCAAAACCTTTGTAGTGTGCTGACTAAAGTTATCAATCCATCCAACTAGTTAGTGCTTTTTTGTCAGGTACTGGTAACTTTTTAAACATTTCTTCAAGATTGCTATGGGCAATTATCCGGAAGATTTACCAATTTCCGGTAATGCAATAGTACAGGGTGTAGTTAGAGTAGCTAGTCAATGTAAAAACGCTGTCCACCGAGAAGGAGACCTGCCATGCCAGAAAAACTGGTGCAAGCCGCCATTATCACTTTCTTACTTCACTTAATAGTAGGACTTAACCCAAATACCACAGTTCAGACAAAGGCTACAGTGTCTTTGCCAGAAACACCAGCCACAATTATTAGTTCGCTGTTCGCTTCTATGCGGTAAAACAATGCTGTGAATTAACAAGTATGGGTTTTGTTTTCGCTACATTTGTGGTTTATTGACCTAAATTCAATACTATGGCTGCATTAACTAGCCCCTTTAACTAATCTTGCTCATGCTTGATGTTGTTAAAGGGGCAACTCGTTTTTATTGACTATTCATTAATGGGAAAAATCCCAATCTGCAAGCCAAATCACAATAATGTTTCTTTGCTTAGGTGTGTATCTCAGCAGACTCCATTTTGTAAATATTTTGTTATAGTAGTTAATATAACTACACAAAACTGTCACCCTCATGTGGTAAACCACTAAAAAAGCGAATGCCCAATACCTAAATGAGTGTATGACTTACCGACATCAGCGAGTTAATTAGGCAGACGAATATTAGTCAGCATTAAACCTCTAGTTGTCGCCCAATTTGGGCATAGGAGCCAAAAATGAATCAGCCCATTAAATTATCTTTAGAACAAGAATTTAGCCTGAGAAGCTTTGCTAACCAAGTGCAATATATGTCTCTTGAACAAGCCCAGGAATTTTTGCTCAAGCTGTATGAGCAGATGTTGATTCAGGAAACAACTTACAAGGAATTGTTGAAGCAGGAGTGGGAAATAGACTCAGGTGCATTCTCTGGCTAAAGCTAGAAAGCAAATATAGGAATCTGGTTTGACTTTTGAAAAATTGCCTAGACTTGAAGTTGAACTTTAGGCAATTCCCACCAAAACCCTGATATGCTGGGGAATTGCCCACCTAAGTGTATTCTTCACAAGAATATAAAATGAGGTAGAAGCTTGCTAGCGTGACTCCTAGAGTATGTCTTCAACTAGCTCAGAGGCATTGATAATTAAGCCAAAGAAGTTTTACGGAGGCAATCTCTATGTTCAAAAGTCTAACAAGTTTACCTAATCCTACTGAGGGTGATTGGGGAGAGCGTTTACTTAACACTGTTGCTAGCAAAACAATTCGCTACTTATTTACTCAAAGCGAGTCAGTAGAAGTCTTTGTCCAATGTCATCCTTCGAGTAAACTTTTTCAAGGCAGCATCGATAGTTTCAAAATGAATGGGCGTGGACTAGTTATTCGTGGAGATTTCCGAGCTGAAGAGTTATCTTTTCAGACAGATGCTGTAGTAATTGATTTCAGCAATGTTTTGAGCGGAAAACTGACTCTCAAACAACCCACCCAAGCTATTGCTCAAATTACTTTATCAGAAACTGGGATTAACCAAGCTTTTCAGGCAGAACTAGTAAAAACGCGGCTACAAAATCTTTCTCTGCCTGCTTTAAGTGACATACTTGGTGGTGAGTTCGTTTCTTTTGAAACTATCCAGTTCCAATTGTTACCCAATAATGGGGTACGGATTTTCGCTCAAGCTGATCTCAGTAACGGTGAAATTGTGCCGATTAGCTTAAGTGCAACCATAACCATTGAACGGCGACGCCGCCTTGTGTTCTGTAACCCAAAGTTTGAAGCAGATACTGTACCAGAATCTCAACGGAAAATTTCTCAAACTTTGAGCGCTGTATTAGCCGAAATTTTGGATCAGATGGTCGATTTGGATCGCTTTGATCTTGATGGCATTACTATGCGAATCAATCGATTAGAAACTCAAGGTAAACAATTAATTTTCACTGGCTACGCACAAATTGAACGTATTCCTAGTAGTAGTTCACCACATTAATTTCTATGGTTAGGTAGTTAGTACAGATTTGGCTAAAGATAAGGACTGAAGTCTTTACTATGAAACAATTTCTCCATCATGATTAATGTGGCAAAGTACTAGCGCAACATGGTGTAAAGGCCGAAATACAATTAATTCTTTTGCGTTTTGACTTCCCCATAGCGTTGCTAATCCAAGAAAAATTTTCTAGAGGTGGGATTTTCTTTGAGAGATTGAATAAAATCCTTCAAGCTCAATAATTTACCTGTGAAGGTGAATTTAGGGGTTCCATTTTTAGAAATGATTTTCACCTCACCATCTTGGATTTGAATTTGATTTTTAATAGTTTCCCAGAGAGTATCGAAGCTATCGTCATCCTGACAACCATTTGCTTCGAGGAAATTTTGGCGCACTTCGGTTTTGAGCGCTCTTAGTTCTGCTGCTTGGGTGCGCGCCTCAAAGTGTTGAATTGCATCTTCATAGGTGCTTTCTCTAAGAATTTTGTTTTCGGCTTGAACTTGCTCTAACTGATTTTTGATAGCTTCCAATTGTGATGTTAAAGCTGCTGACTTCTGGTATTGAATTTTTAAAGCCTGCTTTGCATTAGTCAACAAGGCTTTGTAATCTGGCTGGTCTTCGTTTTGAATTGGTTTCGATTCCTGGCTATTCATAAAATAAAATAATTAATTTAATTATTTTGTTAAATTAATTTTATACTTTATTTGGATAGTTTATTAATAAAAAATGCAACTTTTCTCAATATTCAGTCTATGGCTGCTTTGTATAAGTGTCCGATGCATCAGGTTTTTGTAAGTTAAAATTGACTGCTTCACTCAGGCTGGGGAACGATAGACTGGGCAAAGAAAGCAACTAACTCCCATCCGATCATGACTAACCGTCTTGTTGAAGCTAAGAGTCTCTATCTCCGTAAACACGCTGAAAACCCTATTGATTGGTGGCCTTGGGGTGACGAAGCACTAGCAACTGCAAAGGAGAAAAATCTCCCTATCTTTCTTTCTATTGGCTACTCTAGTTGTCACTGGTGTACTGTCATGGAAGGGGAAGCTTTTTCTGACCTAACTATTGCTGAGTACATGAATGCTAATTTCTTACCCATCAAAGTAGATAGGGAAGAAAGACCAGATATCGATAGCATCTACATGCAAGCTTTGCAAATGATGAGCGGTCAGGGGGGATGGCCATTAAATGTGTTTCTTTCTCCAGACGATTTAGTCCCGTTTTACGCTGGTACTTATTTCCCATTGGAGCCGCGTTACGGTCGTCCTGGGTTTTTACAAGTGCTGCAAGCGCTGCGACGTTATTACGATACAGAAAAAGATGATTTGCAGCAACGCAAAGCTGCAATGGTGGAAGCATTACTGACTTCGGCTGTATTAAAAGATGGTACAGCTGCTGATGTTGCAGAACATGAATTATTGCGTAAAGCTTGGGAAACTTGCACCGCAATACTGACACCCAATCAATCGGGAAATAGTTTCCCGATGATTCCCTATGGGGAATTGGTATTGCGCTTAAATCGGTTTAATTTTTCCCCGCGCTATGATGGCGCACAAGTTGTTACCCAGCGGGGGCTAGATTTAGCTTTGGGTGGAATTTACGATCATGTGGGTGGTGGTTTTCACCGTTACACTGTTGACCCAACATGGACAGTACCCCATTTTGAAAAGATGCTCTATGATAACGGTCAAATTGTGGAGTATTTGGCGAATTTATGGAGTGTGGGAGTACAAGAACCAGCTTTTGAAAGAGCGATCGCTAAAACTGTACAATGGCTCAAAAGAGAAATGACTGCTCCTGAAGGTTATTTCTATGCAGCCCAAGATGCTGATAGTTTCTCTGAACCCACAGCCCCAGAACCAGAAGAAGGAGCTTTTTACGTTTGGAGTTACAGCGAACTCTCACAAATACTCGCACATGAAGAACTTGTTGAATTACAAAAGCAATTTACTGTCACTCCTAGCGGTAATTTTGAAGGACAGAATGTGTTGCAACGGCTACAAGCTGGGCAACTCAGTGAAAGTGTAGAAATCATTCTAGGCAAGCTATTTGCTGAACGTTACGGAAATACACCCGAATCTTTAGATACTTTCTCTCCAGCACGCGATAATCAAGAAGCAAAAACTTATGACTGGCCGGGGCGCATTCCTTCAGTAACAGATACAAAGATGATTGTCGCCTGGAATAGCTTGATGATTTCTGGTTTAGCCAGGGCGGCTATTGTCTTTCAACAACCATCATACTTAGAACTTGCAGCCAAAGCCGCAAACTTTATTTTGGCGCATCAATTTGTCGATGGGCGTTTTCACAGACTCAACTATGATAAACAACCCCATATTTCAGCCCAGTCTGAAGACTACGCCTTTTTTATTAAGGCGCTGCTAGATTTACACCAAGCTGCTGTGGGAATGGGAGATGTAGCTTCAGCTTCATTGTGGTCAGAAAAAGCGATCGCGCTGCAAGATGAATTTAACGAATTTCTTTGGAGTGTAGAATTAGGTGGCTACTATAATGCCGCAATTGACGCTAGCCAAGATTTAATCGTCCGCGAACGCAGCTATGTAGATAATGCTACACCCTCAGCCAACGGAATTGCGATCGCTAATCTTGTCCGTCTCACCCTACTCACCGACAATCTGCATTATCTCAACTTAGCTGAGCAAGGTTTAAAAGCCTTTAAGAGTGTCATGGCTCGTGCGCCACAAGCCTGTCCCAGTTTATTTACGGCTTTAGACTGGTATCAAAACTCAACCATTATTCGTAGTAATACTGAACAAATTAAGTCACTGATGCCTAAATACTTGCCGACTGTAGTATTTGCATCTGTATCAAATTTACCAGAAAACACCATAGGCTTAGTTTGCCAAGGTTTAAAATGCCTTGCACCAGCAGAAAGTGTTGAACAATTATGGCAACAGGTACAGCAAAGCCAGAGTAGAGGATGAGGGAAGGAGGACAAGGGGTAGGGGGACAACTGACAACTGACAACTGACAACTGACTATTGACTATTGACCAATGACAAATAACAAAATAACAGCCATCGTTCTAGCGGGTGGACAAAGTTCGCGCATGGGCGAGGATAAAGCCCTGATTCCCATAGAAGGAATACCAATGCTACAGCGTGTTTGTAGCATTGCTCAAGCTTGTGCTGATACCGTTTATGTCGTTACTCCCTGGCCAGAACGTTATCAACATCTAGTTTTACCAGGTTGTCAATTTATCTCAGAAACCCCCTTGTCCCCATCTCACGGGCCACTGGTGGGATTTTCTCAAGGACTGGCGCAGGTACAAACTGACTGGGTGCTGTTGCTGGCTTGTGATTTGCCTAAGTTAAAGGTTGAGGTGTTGCAAGAATGGATCGCTAGACTTGATAGTGTGGGAGATGATGCGATCGCAGCTTTGGCTCATCATGCTAAAGGATGGGAACCTCTGTGTGGTTTTTATCGCCGTCGCTGTTTACCCGAACTCTTAGAGTTTATCAATCAAGGCGGGCGATCGTTTCAACAATGGCTGAAACAACATTCTGTGCAAGTTTTACCTGTGTTAGAACCAGAAATGCTATTTAACTGTAATACACCAGAAGATTTAGCCGATACTGATAATAAATAAAGATTATATGAACTTTATTCAGAGGTTAAAAGTTGACTTAATTATGATGCAATCTGCTTGTGAATGAAGAATCTTATTACTGTTTCATAAATAACAATGTTTAGCACCATGCTAAAACAAAATTAAAAATTCTGTGAATTATTGATGAATTTGCAAATGTATTAAAAATTTTTGTAAATCTTAAAAAAATTATTTTTTACCAGTCATAATTTAAGAACTATTCCTTTATATTGAATATAGGATTTCTCAATAAGCCTTGTATAGATCCTAGCGAGTAACACAGTCATAATCTTACTTAGAGATTTTGGCTAGTGGTTCTACTCGCTTTTTTTTGGTCAAGAATTGTATAATATATCAATTTGTCAAAAATTCGATTATATTGTGCAGATGTGCAGAACTTCTGCTGTATACAATTCATCAAGGGTTTTAATATGCGGCGTCCTTGGATATTATCTGCTTTAGGAGTTTTATTAAGTATATTAATTGCTGCTTGTACTAATGCACCTAGTCAGCAGCCATTAACACAAACACCTACAAATCCTAATTCTCAGGAACTAGCCAAAACACCTGCAAAAAGAGTTGTTGCTCTCTCATCTCTTGCGGCTGATATTATTTACCAACTTGATTCAACCAAGCTTGTAGGGATGACTGGTAGTAAACTATTTAAAGATGACTCAAGATTGACCAATATTCCTCGTGTAAGTGAAGGACAAACTCCACCTAATTTAGAGAAAATCATTGCCTTAAAACCAGATTTAGTTATTGGTGCAGAAGGTTTTTCTAATCAACCAATTCAAAAACTTAAAGATTTAGGAATCGCTACGATTCTTACCCAAATTAAAAATTGGGAATCTCTAGAAAAATTAACTCAACAATTAGCTGAGTTAATTAATGCCGACCCTCAACCTTTATTAAATCGCTATAAAAATTTTTTAGCTGCTAAATCAACTCAGAGTCCTTCTACATTAATACTCGTAAGTCGGCAACCAATTTTAGCACCGAATAAAAATAGTTGGGCTGGGGATTTACTAGTAAAGTTTCAAGCAAAAAACTTGGTAGCAGAATTACAAGGAACAAGCCCCATAGGTGGTTATGTAACCCTTTCAGCCGAGAAAGTTTTAGAAGCGAATCCAGAAGTTTTAATAGTAGTCAATAATTCCGATCCGCAACTTTTAGACTCGCTGAAAAAAGAAGCTTTTTGGCAACAACTCCAAGCTACTAAAAATAATCGAGTTTATACTTTTGATTATTATGGGCTGGTTAATCCAGGTAGTATTGATGCAATTCAAAAAACTTGTCAGCAATTAACACAAGTTTTATCTGCAAAAACATGAATTTACATATTAAATAAAATATTTATTACACATTGAGAAAACATAAGAAAAAAGAAACCCAACGCCAAAAAATTATATCTTGTTGGGTTTCACTATGTTGAACTTAACTTATTTATCTGTTGCATTTTTTCGTAAATTGGTATTAGTCTGTGGAATCACATACCCTACTTCTGCTGATTTTGAAATTAGGTAATGGGTTTGGCGTTCTTTGGCTCTGGAGCAGAAGCACTAGTTATACTGCGCAAATAAGCACCACCAATTGTCACTAAGAATGTTAAGTAACCAATAGCTTGTACAAGGTAAAGATGTTCTCTGTAGCCAAGCAAGGTTTTGAAAATAACACCAGGAAATTGTTCATCAGGTAAGATTTTAGCAGTATTCCAAACCATAGGCCCTAAAATACAAGAATGAACTTTAGTAAAGTGTTCGTAATAGAAACAAAAGCTTTCTGTAGCACGACTACTCAGCGCCAGGTTAGCCACAGCTTCATCAAAATGTTTTAAAGCAGAAACTACTAAACCAGCAACTATTAAAACTAATAAAATTCCCATTACTTGAAAAAATTGGCGAATATTAATTTTGATACCCAATTTAAATAACATTACGCCAATAGCTACAGCAGTTACTAAACCAGCTATAGCACCTAATGCAGGCATAAATCCTTGTTGAAAATTAGCAGCAATAAAGAGAACTGTTTCAAAACCTTCGCGAACTACTGCAACTAAAATTAAGGTAAAAACGCCCCAACCTGCGTTTGATTTTTGTGTCAGTGCTTCTGTGACTGCTCCTTCTACATTAGCTTTCATAAATCTGGCTTGTTGAGTCATCCAAATCAACATCCAGCTGAGCATGATAATGGCTAATACACTGAAGATACCTTCTAGCATTGGCTCAACTACAGAGGTGTATTGAGGATTAATTGCTCCTAATGCTTGAATTATCCAGCTAAAAAGTACACCGATTAAAGCACTGATGGCAATACCAACACCAACACCAGCATATACCCAAGAATTAAGTCGCGATTGTTTGCCTTTTTTCAGCAACGCCAACACAATCCCAACTACAAGGGCTGCTTCTACTCCTTCTCGGAGTGTAATTACAAAAGTAGGTAAAGCAGTACTAAAATTCATTTTTTTTCCTTTGTCCTTTATCATTAGTCATTAGTCAAGAACAAATGACTAATGACTAATGACTATTAACTATTAACTAAAATCGCGTAACATTTTTTTCAATTCAAGATTATGCATCTCTTCTTGACCAATCATGCCACGAGCGAACTCTTCTAAATAGATACTCGCATTAGTAACAGTTTCTAGCAGAGATTTATACAAATCTAATGCCTTTTTTTCATGGGATAAACTTTCAGCCAAAATATCCTTAACTGAATGTTGATAAGTTTCTTCCATTGGGGCAATTCTCAAGGAGGGATGTCCATCTAAACCGGTGAGAATCTCTCCTACTTGTTGAGCATGGAGTAAAGATTCGCTGGCCTGGGCTTTAAAAAAAGCCACAATGGGAATGCGATTAGGGCCAGTTACCATCAAGGAATAATGGGTATAGCGGACTACACCTGCTAGTTCAAATTCCATGATCGCATTCAATAGGTCGATGGTCTTTTTGTGGTCAAGCTCTTGCATCAGTTGTTAAGTTAAGCAAAGGTTAGAAATGTAGAGTAATGAGAAATAAGTTAAGAGTGATACTTTTTTGAAGTGTTAAAAGTTACGATAATCTGTACTTTTAACTCCTAACTACTTTCTCATTATTAACTTATTTTAAACTCCTGTTTCCATATCTCGTCCAGGTCAATTGTTATTGTTGTGCTTGGGTGCTGGTTTTGTCGATAATTTTTTGAGAGTTTTGCTCAATAATTTTTACTAATTTGGTGACATCTTCTGGGGTTTTTACTGGTGTTGCAGGTGGGATAGCCGCAGGCCAAACTTTAAGTAAGTCAGCAAAACTCGCTTCAATGGCTTTATTAGCTTCAGGATTGGCTTGTGCTACTTGAGAGGTAATCCCTTTATATAAATCATTAGCGTAGATAACAAACCCACGAGAGTCTTGATATTCAATGGCAGCAGCTATTTTACCATTAGCGATCGCAGCTCCATATTCTGAGTTAGCTGCATCTAATAATCCGTTGATTACCTGAAGGACAAATCCCGGTTTGGAACGTTGCGCTTCTGGTAAAGCCGCGATCGCGCCATCAACTGATTGCACTGAAGCGGTAAAATCAGTCTTAACTTTGGCATTCTTGGGATTAGATTTGACCAAATCTTGCAAACTTACCAAAGTCGTTTTAAATTCTTTGACTTTGCGCTCGTTGAGTTGCTCTTCGACATCTACATAAATTTCTTCCACCGGATGTCCAATATGAGGTTCAGCCTGTTTGGGCTGATTTTTATCCAAAAGTTCTTGGGCGACTAAAAGATGTCCTTTCATTAAGCCCAACTTTGTCATGTAATCAACATCTTTAGCTTGGCCTGTCAGTACAACCTCTTGTACAGTCACTGCATCTTTGATTTTGTCGAACTGTTCTTGAGTAATAACTTTTTTGCTGACTAAATCTTCTGGGTTGGCGTATGGTCGATTGGCTTGAATTTTATTGGATAATGCCGGAATACCTAACTGAGCTTCAAATTTATCTAACTCCGATAAAATAGCAGTATTGATGTTAATTTTTGCTTTGCTACCGTGACCGCTGTGAGTTGTTGTTTCCGCCACCTGAGCGCTAGAGTTAGCAGATGGTGTAGCTGGATTTTCTGCTGTGGGTGTGCTGTTACAAGAACTTAAACTAACTATGGCAGCAGCAGCAACAGTTAAACAAATATAGCGATATTTTATCATTTGTGCTTTGGTGATGATTTTGGTGGATAGCAATTGCCACATCTCAAACTACAAGCCGTAGTTTCCTTCGACAATTTGTCATAGATTGTACTTTCACATATAATGCAACTATTTATCAACTAGCTGCCAAAGATTAACCAGAATTTAATAATTTTTCTAATTTATTTATGTGACTTGATTTAACTATATCAGCCGGAAAAATGCATTTAAACGCCTAAATTAGCTATTAGCAGGGATAAGACTGTTGTTAAAGTAGTTAAAAACATTGAGATTTAATAGCAAAAACTATCTGGGTAGTATTGCCAATAGTCAAGAGTACACAGTCAATGTCTAGAATCTATAACTATGGACTTTTGACCATTGACCATTAACAATCCTAGAGTCAATGCGAGAACAAGAGTTTACTTCACAGATTGAGAATTTTGATTGTTAGCTGGAGCCAGTGAGGTATAGGAAGTTACAGGTCTTTGCGGTTCATCCCAGGATAGGGATTTTAAAGCTGCATTACCGTACTTATGGCTTTGACTGACTCGCAAGCAAGCAATGGGAAAAGTCAGACCAAATAACACCAAAACACTCACCATAGCCAAAACATATTGGTGTAATTTTCTAATTTGTTGGTTGTATTTTTGTGTTTGCATATTTTCGCTCCTAGAGTTTGACGAATTAACTAATCAGACGACCTTGTGAAAATTCACTTCGGATAACTGAATTTTTACCGACGACCTCAAACTGCTGTTTATGTTGGCATTAAAGGTAAATAAGGGAATAATGGATGCCAATTCATCACAGTTGCAGCTACCAAAAAGCAAAATAAGCAGAAAAATATAGTTCTCGCTTTAATCTGTTTATCTTGCCAAAATTTACTGAGGATTAACCAGCTAACTAACCAGCCAATTAACATCACAGTTTCCTTACCAGAGTAGCTGCCAATTTCACCATATAACGGATTAGGATTGTGGCTACCTGGTATCCAATCCCCCAAGCTCCAAATAATTTTTTCCCAAGATTTGAAAGTCGATGTAATGTGTTGGTTAACCATTAAAATAAAGCAACCAAATGCCGCACTAATTAATGCAGCAGCAGCCGGGCCGGAAACAGTGGGAGATGTTTGAGAACCTGTTGCCAATCCTTTAGGAAAGGTTTTCAAGCGGTTCCAAAACTTGACATATAGGGGCATTGTTTGAGAATCTCGCGATAATTTCTGAACCATTAGTTATAACCTCCTAATGGATAATTAAGTGGGATATTCATGTGAAATATATTTACAAAGTATGGATTCTGGCGACGTTTAATCCACTCACAAAACCGCCAATTGCAAAGAACATCATTGCCATTAAAGCAACGCAAGTGGCATTGAGGACTACACGATTCTTTTTATCTAAAATTGAGTCGCCATATTTCCACAAAATCCAGGTACAAGCTACTCCCAAAGGAAATGTAAATAACACTGTAAATTCGTGGTACTCCATGAATAAGTAATGGACTAAAGGTGTATTTTTAGTTAACCAAGCACGCGCACCACCAATAGGTGCCCGATAACGCATATACACCCAATTACCAGAAGCAATGGTGAGAAAAGATAGACAGGTAGACCAAAAAGTGAGGGTGCGCATTTGGGGTAAGATTTTGCTTACTCCTCGCAGCAAAGGAAATGCCATGTGTCCGGCATAAGCAATCACAATTACTGCTAGTAAAGCTGCTGTTCCATGTATCGCCCCCATATAACGTTGCCAAGGGCTAGGGCTTAATAAATTTACTAATGGTAAGAACAGAAATAAACCTACAGATAAGATACTTAGTCCGTAAATACAAACAGTGGCAATATCTAATTGTTTCGGTAAATCGCTGGTAACTGAATCAGCGTCTGAGTCAAATGTCATGAGAAACCCTCGATGATAGAAATAATTGCAGAACTTTTAGCGATATAGATGCGATCGCTCAAAAGTAAAAATTTAGTGCCATAAATTTTTATGGTCTAAATATTTATGTCCTAAATACTTGTGATTTTGCTTTGTGAAAAACTGTTATTGCATAAAATATTTAGGAAACAGATAGCTGAATGAATGATTAACTTTCCCGAACAGAGTGACTATGCTTAAATGAGTTGATTGCTAAGATAAAACGATTACTCGCAAGGATTGCACCAAATATCTCATCAGATCTCTGCAATGTGTTATGAATTGATGACTTCAAAGACACCCATGCAACCATTTTCCGCGATCGCATCTTGATGGGGGTGAAACATATACTTACCTGGATAGCGAAAGCTAAATTCCAAAATATGCCTTTCTGCAACTCCCATTGTGATAACATCTGTTTTTTCACTAGGAGTCATAGTCATACCTGAACGATAAACATCAAAAAAGTTGGCATGAAGGTGAAATGTTACTGCTGGATCGTATTCAATGATATTGAGGACATACAGCCGAATTAACTGATCTTTGTAAATACGAATGGGATGGTGCATATAGTGATGAGGCAAACCGTTGAAAGCGTAATATTCATTACGGCTATCATCATTAACGTCATACCCAGCCATTACTAGTACAATTTCATCCGCTGGCGGGCGTGGCTTGGGTGGATCGATGATGAACATCCCATATAGCCCTTTAGCAATGTGACGAGTCACAGGCTCAATATGACAGTGATACAGGTGAACCCCGTAAGGTTCGGCATCAAATTCATAAATTGTGGCACTCCCGTTACTGACTGGACGAATCCCATCCATATCTGATGAATGAACGCCATGAAAATGTAAAGAGTGGGAATGTCCTGCTTTATTGAGAAATAGTATCCTTACTCGTTCGCCTTGTTTAACTCTGAGTGTAGGGCCTGGTATATGTCCGTTTAAATCCCAGATGTTGTATGAAACAGCACTATTTAGCTCAATGACGGAAGTTCCCGCAGTCAAACTAAATTCGCGGATAGTGCGTCCATTTTCATGCTTGAGCGTCCCATAATCAAAATTTCTTAGCATCTTCATGGGTTGAGTGACGCCTTCAGATGCCGCAATTTCTGTGGGAGGTACTTTGACGATTGCCTTGCTTTGAAAATTTGCCATCTGCCAAAGCGCCGCTGCTCCTGCTAAGCCAGTGCCACCTAAACCCAACTTTATTAATTGACGACGGCTCCAAAGTTGTTCTTTTCCCAAAGCTAAGTTGTTGGGCATGACATTCAATTAGGGTTAGCGCTATAATATGGTGTTGCAAACAATTTGCAATTACTTGTGAGTATATTAGATGAGTTAGGAATCATTGTCAATTATTCTGGTAGAGATTCCTGGGCTGAAATTTTGCACTATTTTCAATAACTCGCTGGCACATGGGCATGGGAAAGAGAGATTGTCATGCTTGGTGTGGCAATATTGGGCGTCAATGGCTAACTGGAGATGGTAGCTACTACTTATGCATCAACTGCGATCGCATCTCAACAGTGGTAGCCACAACCATTTTTATGAAGCTGTATTGTAATCCAAATTACTTTTGAATCAGTTTGTAAATAAATTTGTAGTCAGCATTAAATTCCTGTCTTGGGAAGCTGGTTTTTTGCTGACTACTCACTGAGCAAATATTTCTATGAACCCGATCGCAAAATAGATAAATATCAAATGGATATGCTGCTTAAGATAGATAAATATAAATATTTTCAACTATTTGTCAACTCAGGTTTAGATGAAATAACCTATACAACATCAATAAATTGGTCATTTTGGCTCTAACTGGTAATTGAATTTAAAAACAAAATTAATAAAACTCCACAGATTAAAAAATAAGTATATTATTTAACGCAAGATTTTATTGTCAATCTACCGGAAGTATCACTATAAAATACCCCAATAGGGCATTGTATAAAAAGGTGTTTTTCTGCTTTTTATTAATTTAATGCCGCAGATAAATTGAGTAATTTGTGTGAATAAAAACATGACACACGGGGCACATCATGCATATTCCTGATGGATTTGTTTCTCTACCAGTGGCAGGGGCTACTAGTCTAGCGAGTGCGGCAGCACTCTTTGTGGCGTTGGGGCGATCGCAAGACGCTTTTGGCGTTCGTCGCGCTCCCCTACTGGGTTTAACGACAGCCTTTATTTTTGCGGCTCAGATGGTTAACTTTCCGGTAGCAGGAGGCACAAGCGGCCACCTGTTAGGGGGAACCTTAGCCGCAGTAGTTTTAGGCAGCCCTTGGGCGGGGGCATTGTGCATTGCTACAGTCTTAATTATCCAAGCCGTGTTATTTGCCGATGGGGGAATTACAGCCTTAGGTGCAAATATTTTAAACATGGCATTTATTGGCGTTTGGGTGGGTTGGGGGTTAACTAACACTCTGCAACGGCTATTAGGGGGTTCCAAAGGGCGTTTACCTTTAGCAGCCGGGATTGCCGCAGGTTTTAGTGTCGTAGTAGCTGCTGTAGCTTGTGCCATTCAGCTAGCCCTTTCGGGCACAGCACCAGCAGCCATAGTCTTAGGAGCCATGACTGGGACTCATATCCTCATTGGTATTGGTGAAGGGCTAATTACTGGGGGCGTGCTAGTTTATCTTGCTAAGCAAAGGCCAGATTTGTTACCAGGGGAGCAACACCAATTTCGCGGCTGGGTAGTACCAGTTGTTAGCATTGTTTTAGTGGCAGGAGTATTATCACTGTTTGCCTCAGCTTGGCCTGATGGCTTGGAAAGGGTAGCCGAAAATTTAGGCTTTATCGACTTAAGCGAAAAAGTACGGGTTGTTGTACCCACGCCTTTAGCCGATTATGGCATTGAGGGATTGGGAACAATCGGTACGAGTATTGCCGGGCTGGTAGGCGCTGCTATTTGCTTTGCTGTAGCTTTTGGGATTGCTAAGGTAGTGAAACCAAATAATGCTTAAGATTTCCTTAACCTTACGCTTACAACTAGCTCTCATCATCGTCATTGGGGCAGCTTTATTAAAGCACCATGCTTGGTACTACCTGGGTGCATATGGAGCGATCGCATTTTTATGGGCTTGGGTATTACAGGTACGCCTTCCTCAACTAGGAAAATTACTAGGAACAGAATTAATCTTCCTATCTTTGTTGGCTTTGCCCTTGGGATGGGAGCGAGCTAGTTTTTTGCTAGTGCGTTCTCTCATCTGTCTGATTGTGATGAATAGTTTTTTGTTAACCTTACCACCCCATAGCTTTGGGGTAGCACTCAAAAGCTTACCTGTACCACTAGCGTTAAAGGAAAATTTACTTTTAGCTGGACAATATCTAGAAATTTTGCTGTCAGAAGTAACAAGAATGCAGCGCAGTGCCCAATTACGCGGTTTAAATGGTACATCTGGCTGGTTGCGCTACGCCAGTGCGGCGATGATCGGCGCTTTGTATCTCCGTAGTCTGGATAGGGCAGAGCGCGTTTATACCGCAATGGTAGTTCGTGGTTACAACGGACAATTACCAATAGACTCGAAATTAAAACCAAAAGAGCGTGTGGCTATATTAATAGCTGGTGCGATCGCTGCTTGTTTAACCATCAGCTCTTACCAGTTAACAATTAACAGTTAACTCTCAGTAAGAGCGCAGTTGTGCATTTGAGTTGTGAATTTTGAAATCATTAACATCTAATCCCCAATCTTCAATTCATCATCCCCACGCTGCTGTGGTGGAGGTGCAAAATTTGGTGTATGCCTATGCCCATCAAGAACCAGTATTACGCGATATTTCTTTTAAATTAAATCCAGGCGATCGCGTGGCGTTGATGGGTGCAACTGGTTCTGGCAAAAGCACCTTGCTAGAAAATCT
The DNA here is from genome assembly GCF_014697075.1 of Tolypothrix sp. FACHB-123. Taxonomy (GTDB): domain Bacteria; phylum Cyanobacteriota; class Cyanobacteriia; order Cyanobacteriales; family Nostocaceae; genus Aulosira. Next base: position 188,176 of record NZ_JACJRE010000002.1, read on the forward strand.
CATTGGCTTAAAACAACCACAGAGCGGGAAAATTTGGATTAATGGCATTCCTGTAGAACATAAAACTCTATCTCAAGTACGCCGTCACATTGGCTTTAGCTTCCAAGATGCTAACGACCAGTTATTTATGCCGACTATCTTAGAAGATATTACCTTCGGGCCGCGCAATTATGGTGTACCGCCAGCCTTAGCCATCGATCGCGCAAGGCAATTGTTAGCTGATTTTGGTTTGGAAGCCTACGCTAACCGTTCAGCTCATGAACTTTCTGGTGGACAAAGACGCTTAGCTGCTTTAGCCGCCATCTTAGCCCTAGAGCCTAGCATTTTGATTTTAGACGAGCCGACTAATGGTCTAGATCCCTCTTGGCGGCGACACTTAGCACAAGTGTTGTTAAATTTACCAGTAGAAGTGATGTTAATCGCTTCCCATGACCTTAATTGGTTGGGTAAAGTAACTCAACGTGCATTGGTACTTTCCCAAGGTTCCATTCCCATAGACCGAGACATTCAGCCACTTTTGCAAGATGGGGAGACTTTAGAAAGATTGGGTTTACCAGTAGGTTGGTAAGGAGGTAGGGTATGGGGAGAAGGGAGACAAGATAAAAACCCAATGCCCCATGCCCAATTTACAAATTCAGCACAAAATTCCAGAATTATTGGATACTATGGTTGGAATTTGAACGCTGGTGAGTTTTCATGTCTGTTTCGCGTAAATATAACGTTACTGCTCTGATGAGCCTAAGTATGGCTATATTAATTAGTGCTTGCAATGACACTAAAGCCTCCCAATGTCAGCGACTAATTCAGGCGGTGAATGCAGGGAATTCTTTAATTGATAAAAATAAGGGACAGCAGGTGATCACAAGCCTGCAACTATCGAAAGATTTAGAAGCTGTTACCAAATCTCTAGAGGAACTGAACCTGAAAGATCCGAAGTTACAAGAATACCAAAGTCGGTTTGCGAAGAATTTTAAAAATGTGAGTCAAGCGATCGCTAAAGCCGCTAAAGCACTGGGATTAGCTAAAACAGCTGAAGCTTCCCAATCTGGGAGAGAAAAACTGCAACAGGCTAGAAAAGATATTGATACAGCATTGACAGCAGTCAGCAAAACCGCTGGTAAGGATTCCGATAAGTTAGTAGGTGAGCTAAATAAGTACTGTAGCGAACCAGAGTAAATATTTTATTAGTCAAATTTATTACTTACTGTTGACTTTCAATATGGCAGATTTGCCCTCAATGATTTTCTAGCTATACTAGTTGATTAGCCTGTTTAAGTAACAAATGAGATAGTAGCTATTATCTCGATTGGGTATGAACATAACAATCTTGTATAAAGTCTAGGGAATAAATTTTATTGGACAGTGACAACAATAGCAGTCAAAATTTGAACTGTTGTTCGTAGGTTCAGTAAAAATCACCACATACAGCAAATCTCTAAACCACTCACACCATTGCGAGTCAGCCTATGAAAGCGGAATTGATTGAATTAATAAATAGACTGTTCCAAGTCTTGCAAATTAATATGCGATGGATGACTTGGAACCTTTTTCTAGCTTTTATACCCTTAGCCTTAAGTTTCTGGCTATTCCGTAAAAATCGCCGTAGGTCTTGGGTTTGGTGGCTAGGATTAATAGTTTTCTATGCATTTTTACCCAATGCGCCCTACCTTTTAACTGATGTCATTCATCTGATAGATGATATCCGCACAATTCAATCAGTGTGGATTATTACTTTAATATTAATGCCCCTTTACTTAGTAGTAATTCTAGCTGGCTTTCAAGCTTACGTAATATCTCTAATCAACTTAGGTCACTATTTAAACTTAATTGGCAAAAGTCAGTGGATTTTCAGGGTTGAGTTGATTACCCATGCACTCTCGTCTATAGGTATTTATTGGGGGCGATTTTTGCGTTTTAATAGTTGGGATTTCATCACCCAGCCTGATGCAGTACTTACCAAAGGGATAGAGGAACTTCTAGGAAAACAGCCTTTAGTGATTATTGCTATTACTTTTGCCATTCTCACAGGTTTATATGCAATTATGAAACGTGTATCTTTGGGATGGGTTCGCAAACCGCAAACTGAAGTAGCCATCAATTCTCAACAAGCAAAAAATGGCTCGTAAATTGTTGACTGTTGACTAGTAAGTCTAAAGAAAGATGAAACTTCACCCTCCTTGACGTGAAATAAATCCAGACTCAATGTTTTTGGTTGCCAAAACTACATTGAAAAAATATGCCATCAGAACTTTGAATATTAGCTTTTTAATTCTGATGTTTCTGGTCACGTTGCTAGGAGGGATATTATATGCAAACAATTTCTAGAGAAGAAATTAAGCCACTACTACAACAGCCCAAGGGCAATTGTGTTTCAATTTATATGCCAACTCACCCGGTTGGGACAGAAGTGCGACAAGACCCAATTCGGTTTAAAAACTTAATTAAGGAAGCAGAAGCATACTTAATTGATGGAGGTATGGAAACGCAAGAAGCAACTGCATTGTTGCAACCAGCGATTAATCTTGATACCCAAGAATTTTGGGAGCAAATGGGAGAATTGGGACTGGCAATTTTTATTTCTCAATAATTTTTCCGTTACTATACCTTACCCTTAAATTTTCAAGAATTGGTAGTAGTAACAGATAGATTTCACATCAAACCGCTGCTACCAATTTTAAATGGTAATGGTAGTTTTTATATTTTGGCTTTGAGTCAACAAGATGTGAGATTTTTTGAGGGAACTCACTACACTATTAATGAGGTAGAGTTAGAAAATCTGCCAAAAAGCCTTGAACAAGCTGTCAATCAAGATGAAACAGCGAAAGCAGGCCAGTTTCGCATTGGTACAACTAAAGGCGGAACTGCTAATTCTTTTGTCCAGCCAGGGGATTTTCACGGACAGGGAAGTCCCGATCGCGATCAACATCAAGAAGAAATTCGGCAATTCTTTTATGTTATTGATAAAGCATTGCACGAAAAACTTCGAGATGAAACAGCGCCTTTGGTATTGGCTGGAGTAGAGTATCTTCTACCTTTATATAGACAAGCTAATACCTACCAGCATTTAATGGCAGAAGGTATCACGGGGAATCCAGAAATACTCAGTGCTCAAGATTTGCACGATCGCGCTTGGCCAATTGTTGAGGCTGATTTTCAAAAGTCACAGCAAGAATTTCTCGATCGATTCCATCAACTCTTTGGTGGTGATACTGGTAAAGCTACCAATGACCTCAAAAAAATCATCCCGGCTGCTTATTTTCAACGAATAGATTCATTATTAGTTGCAGTTGGTCAACAGCAATGGGGTTTGTTTGACCCCAGTTCAGAAGCAGTTTATGTGCATGAAAATAAAGAAACTGGTGATGAGGATTTGTTGGATTTAGCGGCAACTCATACCTTATTAAATGGTGGCACTGTTTACGCTGTTCCACCTGAGCAAATACCCTTTAGCACGCCTGTTGCCGCAATTTTCCGATATTGATGGGTATGGGGCATGGGGCATTGGGCATTGGGATAAAATTTCTCTGTGTTGTCCTCCTTATCCCCTTTGTTACACCCTAACCGCCTTTCATCTGTCGCCGTGCGGCTTCTAGAATTAAGCGATGTTCTGCACGGGCGATCGCGTGATATGTTCGCTCTACTGCATCTGGTTCTACAGAAATTGCTGTAATTCCCCATTGTACTAAGCGGTCAATCATTTCTGGATACAATACTGGTGCTTGACCGCAGATTGTACAGGGGATACCGGCATCTTTGGACATTTCGATCAGTTGAGCGATCGCACTCATGACAGCCGGTTGAAGTTCATTAAATCTTCTGGCTAGTTGTTCTTGCTCTCGATCTACTCCTAATAGCAGTTGAGTAAGATCATTTGTGCCGATGGAAATTCCTTCTACACCTGCTTTGACATATTCTGGGAGTAAAAATAGAACGCTGGGAACTTCTGCCATAATCCATAGTTGAAACTGGGGTAATTGGGTTAATCCAGCTTGCTCAACTTTTTGGCGACACAGAGAAAATTCTTCAACGCTACGGACAAAGGGTAACATGAGGTTGACGTTGCTGTACCCAGCTTTTTGGACTTTGGCTAAGGCGGCTAATTCTAACTCAAAGATTGTGGGATTGAGTAAATAGCTAAAAATACCCCGATCGCCTAAGACGGCTTGTGATGTAGATTGATGTTCTTGGGGAAAGGAAGGTAACTCGTGCGATCGCCAATCTAAGGAGCGATATAATACTGGTCGTGGTGCAAAGCCACAAGCAAATTGCATAATCTGCTCAGTCCAGCGCTCTAATAATTCTGCTTGTCGCCCATCGGTTAACCAACTATTGGGGTGTTGTCCTTCTAGTACGGTTAACATCATCAATTCTGAGCGCAATAACCCAACTCCGTCTACAGGTAAGCTTTGTACTTGCTCTATTAAGCTGCTTTGGCTCAGGTTTAATAGTAGCTGGGTTGCAATTAACGCTGGGGAAGTTATGCCAAAAGCACGCAGAGGTGGGGATTCCCAGGAATGAGATTTAGCAGGCGTTGAAGGTAGGGGGGAATGAGAATGATTGAGTTCGAGATTTTCCGGTGAACCGCCTTTAGCTGCAATTCTTTCTATGGTTATGTCTTCTCGCACGCGAGAAACTTCGCCGCGATCGCCATCTACAAGTAATCTTTCACCAGGTTGAATTAAGGCGGTGACATCGGTAGCACTGACTACTGCGGGAATACCCAGTTCTCTCGCTAGGATTGCGGCATGGCTAGTTAATCCGCCTTTCTCTGTAATAATACCCGCTATCTTCTGTAATATTGGCAACCAATCCGGGGTAATAGTTTTGGCAACTAAAATCACGTCTTGGGGTAGCTGTTCCGGTTTTAATTGGGAATTGGCAATTACATAGGCATTAGCTGTAACGCGCCCTCTAGCTGCTCCTAAGCCCTTAATAATCTGAACGTTGGGAATTGCTGATTGGGGGGCGCTAACTTGTGTCAGGTAGAGTTTGGGAACTGGATTAACTTGAGAAATTGTCCATTCAATGTCAAATTCGCTACCCAATTCGCTGACTAGCTGATTGCCTAAAACAATTACTTGTTGCAGGTATTCTGCTTGCAAAGAGTATTGTTTTTGTTTGCTTTCTTCCAATAGATAGGCTACTAGGCAAGTATTATCTAATGCCAATACAGACGGCGTTACTGGTTGCAAGCTATCTTTAGTTGCGGGATTTTCAATTCGGTAAGCGAGGATTTTACTGCCTAGCTGTTGCTCGATTAATTGCCCAGTTTCTGGTTGAATGTAGTAGACATCGGGTAAAACTTCACCATTGGCGATCGCTACTCCTAATCCCCAAGTAGCTGTAATTTCCCAACCCGAAGTATTCGCATGAAATAAGCCACTAGCCATTGCATTACGCACTGGTTGGACTAAAACCGCGAAATTTACTTTTCTCAGGTCAGTGCCTGTACGTTGCCAATATAATAAACTTCTGGCGCGGAATAATTGGCTCCAAGTACGCTTTAACCCAGAGGCGATCGCTTCTTGGTTACAAGGACAAAAAACAGATTCTAGTAATCCTGATATATTCCCTAATGCCTTTGTAGCGTTTGGCACCATTACTGTGGGGCGGAAAATCAGATATTCAGTTTCCCATGCTCTAGCGGCTGCGAGAATTTTTCCTACCCAAGATATTGGTACAGAGGCAGTAATAATTTCCTGACGCAAACGACCAGCTACCTGCTGAAGTTGACGCCAATTCGTCACATCTAGATACAACGAAGAATGAGGTAAGTCAGCAACTAATGATTCGGAACTATTAAGATTTTCTAAAAATTGTTGCAAAACCTCTGCACCAACAACAAAACCAGGTAATACAGGATAGCCACGCTGCATTATTCGGCTCAAGTAAAACGCTTTATCACCTACCTTGGCGCGGTCTTGGAGTTTAATTTGGTCAAGCCAGTAGAGTTTGTCCACTCAATTTTGTTGTTCTCTGTTGTAAATCATTTGCTCTGGTCACAGTAGTAACCATTTGTGAAAGAATGAAAAAAAGTTAATGATTAGTAGTTAAACAGCAAATAGTACTGCAAGAAGAAATTGGTAATTACTTTTCCCCAGGTTTTCAGGTATCGCCAATGGGTGGTTTATTTACACGTCCTCTTGACTAGTTATCTAACCTTTTGCTTGTCTAAGTATGCATACCTAACAGTTGTACAGCAGTTGTGGTACTGCACTCGTCTATTTTTGACCTTGTCTGGTGGCAAAACTGAATATTTACAGACTCACAAGTCAAGTCAAAAAACTAAAACAGGATAAGTTTATGACGGAAATTGCTACCTATGGTTAGCGCCTGAGTCTCATGACCTTGTAAATGCATAGCTTTTGATTCACGCCAGTTATACTCCTCAAATCGCGATCGTGGATGCAAATCTTGACTGTATGGTTAAATATAGCAATTTGCAGTACAATATTAAGCTTAAATTATTTATCAAAATTAAATAACCATACATTCAGCTTTAAATTACTACATTTAACCAATATCATAAATAGACTGCTAGCAGAATTAAAATTATTTATCTCTGATATTCTCAAGGGTAATTCATAATTACTAAATTACTCTATAGAGTATTGCTATCAAGAATTGCTTAGTTCTACTTTTTCAGTGCAGTAATCACATTCAATGGCTATATATATATAAGAATCCACTTTAATTATTGAATTTCTCTCTCTAGGTAGAGCACAAAGAAGGAACAACAGCTAAAAGATAAGTGTACAGAGTATTTACAAAAATCAAATCACAGTCCTAGAGAACTTAATTAATTCATTGCAGCCAATGTTTTTCCTCTCTATCGTGATGATTCATGAGCCTTGATATCCAAACTATTCTCTTTAGATTGTGCATGGCATTAGTAAGTGGCGCAATCATCGGCGTAGAAAGACAACTGAGAAACAAACCCGCTGGGTTGAGAACTCACATGTTGGTAAGTATGGGTGCAGCTATTTTTACTCTCATACCCTTGTCTACAGTAGATCTAAATCCTAATGCTGATGCTCTCTCACGAGTAATTCAAGGTATCGCAGCTGGTGTAGGATTTCTCGGTGCAGGAGAAATTTTGCGTCAATCTTCGGAAGAATCGCAAAGGATTGAAATTCACGGATTAACATCAGCTGCGGCGGTTTGGGTTTCCGCAGCTATAGGAATTGCAGCAGGATGTGGCTTATGGCAATTGGGATTAATAGGTGCTTTACTAACTTTTTTAGTGCTGAATTTTTTTAAAAAATTAGAAAAATGAATTAATTATTGTTCGTGAGAGTAATTAATTGGCATTCCCCAATTTTTACCTTTTGCAGATTCTTACTTCCCGGCTGTTGCAATGGATCTACCCGAAGCCGCACATATTGACAGTATTGAGGCATTACAGCTTGTAAGTTGGTAATTACACTAATCTATATTAAAAAACGTAAATAAATTTCAACTCTTACTAATGACAAATGATAGTTTTTATCTTCCTACTTAAATAACTCTAGAGCTTTGGCAAAAATAGTTTCGTCTGATCGAGTTTGCAAAATAGATTTTACTAAATGAATAAATTCCCAGTCTGTCTTAATATCATTCTCGATTGTTTTGCTGGCTGCATAAAAACTTACATCATTATCGTGGAGTTCATTAGTAGTACCCGTTTGTAATTTTGATTTTTTATTGTCCCAAGATACAGCCTTACCGCGTAAGGTTAATTGAAACCATAAGATTTCATCATTTTTTAGTTCAAAGAACACATCAAAATAAGGTTCTTCTCCTTGGAACCAGAGTCTTTTGATACCTGTATTCTCAGATTGCTTGAGTAATTTCTGCTCAATTGCTCGCAATGATGCACCTAAAACTGCAATCTCATCTTGATGGACAATTTCATTTTGTGGATACATATCTAAAATTTCATTAATTTTGTTTATTTGGATTAGTTGTAGACATTAAACTTTACTTTTAAAGCAAGTAATATCACTGCTATACAATGGCAAATGATATTGGTATAGGTAAAGGGAAAGATATTAAATTTAAATAAATAAGTAGAGCGATCGCTCAGCAACAATTTCTTGAAAAAATAATATTTATCTTCAAGTTGCTACAACAATATTCACAAAAATTTCCTCAGTATCCGGAAAAATATTTGGATTGCTAGGTTATGGGTAATTTAATAAATAGCATTCGGTAAAGATATCTCTCCGGCCTTTACATGGAGAATTTGCGATGAATCTAACCATTGTGAGTCAAAAGCACTAAGATGAGTAGTAGTAATTAAAGTTTGAAATCTGTCTTGAATAGCATCAAGTAGTTGATTTTGGCGGTATGGGTCTAATTCTGCCAAAACATCATCTAACAATAGCAATGGTGGTTCGCCCACAACTTCCTCAATCAGTTGTAATTCTGCTAATTTCAGAGCTAATACTAAGGTGCGCTGTTGACCTTGAGAACCGTATTGACGTGCGGGTGTTTGGTTAATAATTAATTCTACTTCATCGCGGTGAGGGCCTACCAGGGTAGTACCTTGGCGGAGTTCGGCTACAGCGCGTTGCTGGATTTTATCTAAAAAAGCTTGTTGCACTTGTTGCGGATAGTTTTCCCCTAAAGGAACACTCGGTGCATATTTGATTTGGAGATTTTCTGTACTTCCACTAATACTAGAGTGCCAATTACTCGCAATCGGCACTAATCTTTGTAAAGCTCGTTCGCGCCTTCTAATAACTTTTGTACCTGTGGTAGCTAATTGGGCATCCCAGACAGCTAATTGTTCTGATTGTTGGCTAGTAAATGCTATGTCTTGGATATGTTTTAAAAAAGCATTACGCTGGCGCAAAACTTGATTGTATTGCTGCAAAATATGCGCATATACAGGTTCAAGTTGGATTAATAAAGTATCTAACCAACTACGCCGACCTTCAGGCCCGCCACGCACTAAGTCTAAATCTAGGCTGGAAAACTCTACCGCATTTAAAACGCCAAGAAAATCCATTTGACGCCGCACAGCTTCACCATTAAGTGCAACAGTGCGCCTTCCTTGACGACGAAGAGTTAAAGTTAAATCGCTAATACCTGTTTCTCTTTCTAGGGAGGCGTTAATTTGAGCGATCGCTTCTCCTTCTTGGACTAAATCGCGATCGCGCGCTAACCGATGCGATCGCAATGTCGCTAATAACTCCACCGCCTCTAACAAGTTAGATTTTCCCTGAGCATTATTACCTACCAAAATTGTTTTGGCAGCTTTAAACTCCACTTTTTGGTCTGTATAGTTGCGAAACTGTCTCAGGTGAATTGATTTGAGGTACATAGTGGAGAGATGAGGAAGATGAGGGTGAGATTGTGGGGGGTGTGGGAAGTTGGGGAGAATATAACTACCACTTCCCATGCCCAATAACGATAGTTGCTACCCTTCAGGTGTCTACAAGCCGGGAAACCTGTCCAACGCACTGCCTCCCCAATGCCCAATGCCCCATGCCCCATGCCCAATGCCCATCACACAGCTTTTTTACCCATAATGCGGAAGAATATCTTCTCCAATTCCACCCAGACAAACATTAAGGCACTAAAACCAATACAAATAGCTAATTCTGTACCATTTATGAAATGAGTACCAAAGAAAGCTCGCAGTGGTGGAACATAAACTAGCATGAGTTGCAAAATTGTGGTGACAACCACAGCACCCAAGACAAACTTATTGGATAAGGGATTCATTTCTATGGTTAGCTGGTTATTGGAGCGAATCGCTATAGCATGACCCATTTGGGCGATACACAGGGTAGTAAATACCATTGTTTTCCAAGATTCTGGATTGCCTTGATAACCTGCTGCATGGGTATGGTTGTAAGCCCAAGCCATTAAAGCAATGGAGATAATCGCAAACACAATCCCAATCCGCACCATGTAAGAACCCAATCCCCTAGCAAAGATACTTTCGCGGGGGCTGAAGGGGGGACGCTTCATTACATCTGGTTCTGGGGGTTCTACCGCTAAGGCTAAGGCTGGTAAACCATCAGTAACTAAGTTCATCCAGAGAATTTGTAAGGGGGTAAGGGGAACGCCTCCTAGCCCTAACAAGGGTGCAGCAGCAATTGTTAAAACTTCACCGATGTTACTACCGAGAATATATTTAATAAAGCGGCGGATGTTGGTGTAAACCACTCTACCTTCTTTAGTAGCAGAGACAATTGTGGCAAAGTTGTCATCTAGCAATACCATGTCGCTAGCTTCTTTACTGACATCAGTACCAGTAATCCCCATTGCAATACCGATATCTGCTTGTTTTAAGGCAGGAGCATCGTTAACACCATCCCCCGTCATGGCAACAAATCTACCACGGCGTTGCAGGGCTTTGACAATTCGCAGTTTGTGTTCTGGGGAAACTCGCGCATAAATGCTGACTAAGTCTACATTTTGCTCTAGTTCCTCATCGCTCATGCGCTGTAATTCTTGCCCGGTGAGGACGCGCGCGCCTTCTTCAGCTATCCCTAAGTCAGCCGCGATCGCTTTTGCTGTTAATTGGTGATCGCCGGTAATCATTACGGGACGAATCCCCGCTTCTCGACATTCTTGCACAGCCGCCCTGACTTCTGGGCGTGGCGCATCCAGCATTCCCACTAATCCCAGCCAGACTAACTCTTGTTCTGAGGTTTCATCGGCACCTTCTGGGGGTACTTCTGCAAAGGGTTTATAAGCGAAACCTAGTACCCGTAACCCCTTACTCGCCATTTGGTCATTTTCTGCCAAAATTTGTTGGCGTTGTGCTTCTGTTAAGGGGGCGGAATGTCTACCTAAATAAAGTTGGCTACAACGCGCCAAAATTAACTCTGGGGAACCCTTGGTAAACATTAAATACTTTTCCGATTGCAGAAAACCTGCAATTGCGGGGTCAATATCTGTGCCGGAAGTATCCCCGGTAGCCACTGCCTTAACCTGAGAAATGACACTCATGCGTTTGCGTTCTGAGGAAAAGGGAAATTCAGCTACTCTGGGTAACTTACTCTCCCATTGGTCTTTTTCAATACCAGCTTTTCCGGCGAGGGTCATTAATGCGCCTTCGGTGGGGTCGCCTAAAATCGCCCATTCTCCTGATTCTTTTTGCAGTACGGAATCATTACAAACAGCACAAGCAACTAGTAAAGCGGAGATTTCGGGATATTCTTCTACAGAAATTGTTTGTCCATTTAATTGAAAATCCCCTGTAGGCGCGTAACCTTGCCCTGTGACTCGGAAATTAGCATCATTGGTATAAACTGCTTGTACGACCATTTTGTTCTGAGTCAGAGTGCCAGTTTTATCAGAACAGATGGTAGTTACAGAACCCAAGGTTTCTACGGCGGGAAGTTTGCGAATCAATGCGTTTTGCCTAACCATCCGCTGAGTTCCCAAGGCCAAGGTAACGGTGATGACAGCAGGTAAACCTTCTGGTACTACAGCCACCGCCATACTCAAGGAAACTTCTAGGAGTTCTTGTAAGTTGCTAAAACCTCTAGCCTGAATGATACCGCCAATGACGACAATTGCCACGAGAATCAAGGAACCGCTGACCAAGACGTTACCGAGTTGAGTCATCCGTTGTTGCAAAGGCGTTGGTTCGCTTTCCACGGATTGCAACAAGGTAGCAATTTTGCCTAACTCTGTTTTCATTCCAGTGTTAGTAACTAGAACCTTGCCGCGTCCTTGAACAACTTCTGTTCCTTGATAGACGACATTAATGCGATCGCCTAATGATGTATCTTCTGGTAGTTGTAAAGTAGCTTGTTTATTGACAGCTTCCGCTTCGCCAGTCAGCGCCGATTCCCGGACTTGTAAATTCGATTGTTCAATCAAGCGTCCGTCGGCGGCTATTTGTACCCCAGCTTCTAGCAGCATCACATCCCCAGGAACTATTTCCTTGGCGGCGACATCCAAGAGTTTGCGATCGCGAATAACGCGCACTAGGGGCGAAGATAATTTTTTCAAAGCTGCAAGGGCTTTTTCGGCACGGCTTTCTTGCACATAGCCGAGGATACCATTGAGAATGACAATCGCCATAATCGCGATCGTATCTTTAAATGGTACTTCCCCTGGTTTGAGGCTTCCTCCTTGCCAAGCCACCAGATCTAAAACCCCAGAAATGATCGCTACAGCAATCAGCATCAACAACATAATGTTCTTGAACTGATCTAACAGAATCTCCCAAGCGCTGCGGCCGCTTTGTTCTTCAAGTTCGTTGGGGCCGTATTTTTGCAACCGCTGTTCAACTTCTTGGGGTGTTAAGCCACTGTCTGCATTACTATTAAGCAGGTCTAGCGCTTTATCAACTTCTAAACTATGCCAAACAGTGGCACCTTCAGGCAGAGAATTAGCAGACATCGTGTAAGTCACAGGAAAAGGTTACAGAATTCGATCATAATTTAGTGATGGCTGGAAAAACCATCCACTAAAGTTACATACAGGCTCTCGCCAAATTGTAATAGTGTAGATGTGATTCCTGACATTTGTCACTTTCTCGTCTTGGGATTACTATGTGTTATTTCCTAGGTCAGAGTAGTTTTGGAACACATTGCACTCATAATAGTAAGCAAGATCAATCTGAAGCTTGGTCAAATGGGACGTACTTCCACCAATTATTTTAGGCGTGCTAACCGATTAAATGAATATGCTTAATATGAGTTTCCCACTTCCCAGTATGACCGTTAGCCAGATGTTTGGGCAAAGAACAATTCGACCGTTAACTGCTGCCGCCTTGGGTGGTATTGCTTTTATTAAAGATAGACTCATTGCTATTGATACTATTAAAGGACATCTTCTAGAAATTGACCCAATATCCGACAACAGCAAAATTCTCAATCCGCACCAAGTCAAGGAATTTACTGAAGTTACTGGTCTAGCAGTATGGGAAGATATCCTTTGGGTAACCCGTGGTAACAGTGTATATCGCTGCCAACTCAATTCTTTAGGTCTAGAGCATTTTGTGACATTGCCCTATCCGGCTGATGGTGTGGCTGTTTGGGAGTCAACAGTTTATGTCAGCTGCCACAAGTTAGGCCATATCTTAATTTATGAATCTGAGACTCGTAAAGAAATTACCAAATTCTATGCGCCTGGGGTTGGTGTCGAGAATTTAGTAGTGACTCAGGATACTCTTTGGGTAAGCGATCGCACAGAACAAACAGTTTTTTCTTTAGATCGGGGTACGGGAGAAATTCAATTTACTGTCCTCACGCCTTTTGACTCGCCTACAGGAATTGCTGTCCATCAAGATGGGGAAACAGGCAAAGAAACCCTGTATGTCGCTTATGCTTCCGAAGAGCCTTATATTCGCGATAATCCTAATGCTGACCCCAATCACGAGCTAACATACCGCGATCGCACTTTCATTCATCCCCTGTATTATCATTACGAGCCAGAAAAGCGCTACGCCCTCTCTAATGGCTATCTAATCGAAATGTCTTATGCTGAAGAGATAGCGCCTTTAGAAGAGGTGTATTTAACCAATTTAGAATGGCGCATCGCTTTACCATCGGAAACCGAACGCCAAAAAATTAAACAAGTTGAACCCATCGGTTTACCTTTTACAGAAGAAGTCATCGATGGACAACGGGTAGCAGTATTTAAATTTGATACCCTCACCCCCGGCGAACGCCATATTTTTGGCTGGAAAGCGACTTTAGAAGTCCGGGGAATTAAATATCGCATTACCCCCAAAGACGTAGAAGATATTCCCGCAATCTCATCAGAATTTGAAAGCCGCTACCTCGTGGATGATGATGATTTAGCAATGGACTCTAGCATTGTCCGTCGCGCTGCTAGAGATGCAGCCGGTTCGGAAAGCAATTTGTTGCGGAAAATGTACAGTATCCGCAATTATGTTTATGATGAATTATCTTATGGTATTAAACCATACATTGATACTCCCGATGTAGTTTTAGAACGGGGAGTAGGTTCATGTGGTGAATATGTCGGCGTTTTACTTGCTCTGTGTCGTTTGAATGGCATTCCCTGCCGCACAGTAGGCAGGTATAAATGTCCACCAAATGGGGAATTACAAGGCATACCCTTACAGCCAGACTTTAACCATGTGTGGTTAGAATTTTACATTCCCAATATTGGCTGGCTACCAATGGAATCTAACCCCGATGACATAGGCGATTCCGGGCCATATCCCACCAGATTTTTTATGGGTTTATGCTGGTATCACATCGAAATTGGCAAAGGTATCACTTTTGAAAGCATTTCCAGTGGAGGTGAACGTCTCACCAAAGAAGATATTGCCATCGGCGACTTAGCAATTAATCATATTCGGTTTACAATTCTTAAAGAATTGCCACCATTTGACATTGGTCAATAGTCATTTCTCCCCAATGCCCCATGCCCCATACCTACCCATTCACCCTTAAAATAGGCATAGAGTGAGCTTGAGGCTGTTTCAAGTCCGCAAAATCACAGATAGAGCGAAATGGGCAAAAGCGGCAGTGCGAACCGGGATTTGGGGGGAATATTTTACTGAAATCTTCCGTTTCTTGATGATATTTTTGTAAATCTCGCTGATGTCGTTGGGCAATGTGAGCCAATTCAAATTCTAAGGATGCTAACTCGTGATGATTGATGCGGATGAGTTCGGACTTTTTACAAAGTTCTAAATTATAGAACGATGCCACAGCTTCATGTCCTGGGTAGAGATAACGAGCAGCGAGGAGATAAACTAAGGCTTGACGCTGATCGAAGGCAGCTTTACCCGTTTTAAAATCAAGGATGTGTAAAGTGCGATCGCTATCAATAAAGACACAATCCATAGCCGCATATAAACGGAAGCAATAATCATCCTGGTCAATTAAAATTGGTTTCGGGAAGCCTTCATCCCCTGGTGTTAATTGGAGGATGTTTTTATTCAACAGCAAAGGCGCGTTGTGATACTTTTGCAAGATTTGCCGCACTCGCTGTTGAACTTCACGATCGGTATGGCTTAATTCCAGTAGTTTGGCGACTTGATCCACACCATCCGATTGCTTTAATAAATGTCGGTGATGGTGAAATTCATAAACCCCCTTTTGGGCGAGGATACCAATACGTTGCGGTGGAGTTGCTTTGCCCAAGAGTGCCTTAACTTGGGGTTCATGCTGACGCGCTTTGACAAACCCCCGTCTCATCTGGCAATGCCAGCGTTCTTGCCCTGTGGCTGGGGCAACTAAAGACCAAAGGTGGTAACTGGCAAAAGGACGGTCGGGGATTGACATCGCTAACAAGCAGTGTGAAAAATAACGATGAAGATACTTGCGGCTACGCGCGCTTTGAGCGAAGCTTCCTATAGTAATGAAGTTGGAAGGGAGTCTGTGGCATCCATGAGCGCTAGTAGCAAATCCAGCAAGATTCAATTTGGTACTGATGGCTGGCGAGGAATTATCGCCGACGATTTTACTTTCCCCAATGTGCGGAAAGTAACAAGAGCGATCGCAAGCTACCTGGAAACGGCCTATACCAAAGACAGGCCTGTTCTTGTTGCCTACGATACTCGGTTTTTAGCTGACAAGTTTGCCCAAACAGCCGCCGAAGTCCTGGCAGACTTAGGCTGGACGGTAAAAGTTACCGATCGGGATTGCCCCACACCAGTAATTGCTTACAACGCCCGCCACCTAAACTCAGCAGGGGCGCTAATGTTTACGGCAAGCCATAATCCTGCACCCTATTGTGGGATTAAATATATCCCTGACTATGCTGGGCCTGCCACACCAGAGATTACTGATACTATTGTGGCAAATATCGAAAGTGCATCTGATGCGCCGCCTAGTGGTAGCTCATCGGGTTCTATCTCTATTTTCGATCCGAAACCCGATTATCTGCAATTTATCTACACGTTAATTGATGTCGAAACTATCAAAAAAGCCCAATTGAAGGTAAAATACGATGCTTTGTATTCCACTTCTCGCGGCTATTTAGATGAAGTTTTGCAACAATGTGGCGTGCAGCTAGAAAGTTTCCACACTTGGCGAGATGTTTTGTTTGGTGGCGGAATGCCAGAACCTAAAGGTGAACAACTCGTTGAGTTAGTCGCAGCTGTACGCGCCGATAAAGCAGATTTAGGTTTAGCCACCGATGGCGATAGCGATCGCTTTGGGATTGTTGATGAACAAGGTAACGTCCTCACACCTAACACTGTGCTGCTGTTGCTAGCACGCCATTTAATCAAAAATAAAGGCAAAACAGGCGCAATTGTCCGCACTGTCGCCACAACCCATCTTTTAGATAATTTTGCAGCGAAATACGGGCTACCAATTTATGAAACAGCAGTAGGCTTTAAATACATTGGTGAGAAAATGCGAGAAACCACCGTATTAATTGGTGGTGAAGAATCCGGAGGTTTAAGCGTTATCGGGCATATACCTGAAAAAGATGGCGTTTTAGCCGATATGCTAGTAGCAGAAGCGATCGCCTATGAAGGTAAGCCTTTAAGTCAACTAGTTAAAGAAGCGATCGCCGAAGCCGACGGCCCGCTTTACAATAATCGTCTAGACTTACACCTCACCGAAGCCCATAAAACCGCAGTTATCGACTCCTTCACCAAAAACCCACCCACAGAAGTGGCGGGAATTAAAGTTAAAGAAGTCGGTCGCAAAGACGGCATTAAACTTTACTTAGAAGAAGGAAGCTGGGTATTACTGCGTCCCTCCGGTACAGAACCCCTGGTACGGGTTTATTTAGAAACCAACTCACCGGAAAAACTCAAAACCATCGCTCAAGAAATGGAAAGTGCGATCGCTAAACTGAAGTAGAACCTCATCTTTAACCCCTCTTCTAAAATGGAGAGGGGTGTAAATAATTATGAAAAGTATTAGTAAATTTTTGATATCTGTAGTAATGGCTGTATGGGTAATGGCGATCGCGCTTATCTCTGTGCAAAATGCTACACCAGTAAGATTAAAATTTTTATCTTTCCAATCAATTCCAATTCCCGTAGGTTTAGTACTAGCTTTTTGTGTAGGTTTGGGATTAGTTGGCGTTACAGTTCTGCAACCTTTATGGGGTATTGCTGATTCAAGAAAAGGTAATTCTCGGTTTGATGAAGATGCCGAGTTTTTTGTTGATGATGAAGATTTTTAAAGTAAGAAAAATTATACATGTATCTGCTCGTAGGTGAGCAACTGAATCTAAATGCTGAACTTCAGATTTGGTAAGGAGATTACCGCTCACCAAGTAATAGAAATTTTAAAACGAGGCTCTACAGGTAAATTCCTATCTGGATAAGGGTTTCATTTGTTACTATGGCGAAAGTGATAAAAGAGGGCTATGATGTTAGGTTGCTAAATTACAGATTAATGGCTCGCTGAATAGATATGATACAACCTGAATTTAAACCTTTAATTGAAATATTAACCAACAAATTGTTCAGAATTCCTGAATACCAACGTCATTACAGCTGGCAACAAAAGCAAAGAAATGAATTATTTGAAGATATCAAAAAACTTGAGAAATCAAGGGAAAAGTATGAAGACAGGATGCATTTCATGGCAACTGTTGTTTGCTTAAAAACAAAAGATAGAGAGCAAGTTGGTTCTAATACTTTCTATATTTATGATGTTGTGGATGGGCAACAACGTTTAACAACTTTAGTTATTTTATTAAAAGCTATCAGTATTAAATTGACTGATGACGACCAAAATGATGAGGCGAGAGAGTTAACTAAATTATTAGTAAAAGATTCAGGACGACTGATTATTCTTCAAAATAATCATGACAATAGATTTATTTTAAGAAATTATTTAGAAAATGGTAATAAACCAGATAAATCTGATATAAAGACTGTGGCTGATCGTAATCTATCAGAAGCAATTAAAGATTGCGAAAAATTTGTCAATTCTAATGTCAATTCAGTAAATCTGCTTGCATTAATAAAAAACCATCTCTATTTTATTTTTCAATCATTGGAAGATAAAGGTGCGGTATATACAATTTTTGAAGTTCTGAATAGTCGGGGGCTAGATGTTGACTGGCTAGACAAATGTAAAAGTTTATTAATGGGATTACTTTATGAATATGCAAGTAGTCCTGATAATGATACTCTATTTAGCCAACACTTAAATGAACTTCATAGCTATTGGTCTGAAATATATAGAGAAATTGGTCTGCAAAACATTCCAGGGCATGAAATAATACGATTTGCTGCAACATTAAAACAAGAAAGTGACGCAGGAAGACCAATTAGTTCAGAGGATGCACTTGATTTTTTTAAAGAAGACTGCGTAAAAGAATCAAGTAATGATTTAATAATAAATAAGATTATTAAAAATACAGTTTGGTTGAAAGAAATTACCTCTTGCTTATTTAAATTGTATTCTGATAAAAGAAGAAAGGCAGTTACTGACATTACACAAGCCAGATTGTTAGCTGTAGCAATTATGCTCAGAAAAGACTTAAGAGAAGAAGAGAGGAACAAACTTCTTGAGCAATGGGAACGTACTTCCTTTAAAATTTATGGTCTTTTCAGAAAAGATTCACGTACAAAAGTTGGTGATTATGTACGTGTAGCAAAAAAAATCAGAAGAAATGCTAGTGCAAGTGTTACCGATTTGCTGCTTTCCATAGCCGAAATAGGTAGCGATTTTGATATTAATCTAGCTGCTGAAGAACTGAAAAAACATGACTTTTATAGTGACTGGCAAAAAGAACTAAGATATTTCTTTTTCAGATATGAAGAACATTTAGCCAGAAACAATGGTAGTCAACTTGACTCAATTATTTGGAATGAGATATGGGAATCAAATCTGAACGATACGGTAGAACATATTTTACCGCAAGATAAGAGTAATGTTTCATGGCAACACTTTACAGAAGATGAACATAAGGAATTCTTACATTCTATTGGTAATCTTTGTTTACTTTCACCGAAATTAAACTCAGAAGCAAGCAATAAAAGCTTTAGTGATAAAAAAGAAACATATAAGAAAGCTAAACTAATTTCTATAAATGAAATTATTTTTAATAATGCTACAGAGCGTAGTATGTGGGATAAAGAAGCAATCAAACACAGAACTGAAAATTTAACTAAATTTGCTATAGAACAATGGAAGGATTTATAGGTTTCTGGTAAATGATTTTATATTCTACACATCACTAGATAAGCTAAAAATGAGCGATCGCATCGCGCTTATTTCAGCTTTAAGTAGTGCTAGGTTAAAAAATATCCAATTAACTAAGTTTGTTCAGTTTTATGGCTGTAAATTATCAAGACATTATTACGATTGAACCAGGAAAGCGAGGTGGTAAGCCTTGTATTCGAGGTATGAGAATTACTGTATATGATGTTTTGTCATATCTTGCATCTGGTATGACATACGAGGAAGTACTGAATGACTTTCCTTATTTAACACAAGAAGATATTTTAGCTTGCTTAAGCTATGCAGCTGATAGAGAACAGAAAATGCTGATAATGCAAGCATGAAGTTACTATTTGACCATAACCTATCACCTTCCTTAGTAGATAAACTTGCTGATATTTACCCAAATTCTCAGCATGTTGTTGTCTTGGGTTTGGATCGAGCAGACGATAGAATTGTGTGGGAGTATGCGCAACAAACAGGATTTACTGTTGTTACCAGAGATGCTGATTTTAATGAATTGAGTGTTTTGCGAGGATTTCCACCCAAAGTAATTTGGATTCGTCGGGGTAATTGTTCGACAAATCAGATTGAAGAAATTTTGCGATCGCATTTAGAGGATATTCAAGCCTTTGAAAAAAACCCAAGTTTGGGAGTTTTGACACTTTATTAGAGTAACTTGTAAAGCATAATATGGAACCTGAGTATGATTTTAGTCAAGGTAAGCGAGGGGCAATTCAATCTACACCACCAGGAAAAACTAGAATTACAATTCGCTTAGATGATGAAATACTGACATGGTTCCGTGACCAAGTTAACGCAGCAGGTGGAGGAAATTACCAAACTTTAATTAACGATGCATCGCATGAGTATATTCAGCAGCGCCGTGAACCATTAGAAGAAATATTACGGCGAGTTTTGCGAGAGGAACTAGATCGCATAAGAAAATGAAATAGCGATCGCCTACACAAGATTCACATAAATAAAATTATCCCAAATTGTAGGGGCGTGGTTTCCCCGCCCTTAACAACATCCACGAACAAAGAAAACCATTCTTTAAGTTAATTGTAGCCTCAAAAAATCAATAAATTCCAGCAATTCTGTATCAGAGAGATGATAACGCGATCGCTTTCCATATCTCTGTTGTAAATATTCTCTTCCCTGCTCTGGTGACCAATTTAATTGGTCTAAATATATATCGCTTTGAGCAATAAAACTTGCACGAACTTCTGACATATCTATATTATTAGATATTTCCTGATGCTGTTTATCTTTATGTTGCAAATTATTAATTTTGAGACTAACTTTTTGCCCTAAAGCTTGCCAATCTATTTCTCTATGACCATCCCAACTCACGCCTATAGAACGAAAAGTGACGGGATTATAAATTGTACAAAAAACAATAGTTTTCTCTCCAGGACTAACAGCAATAGTCAGTGGTTTAATTAACTGTTCATAAGTCAAAACATCAAGTGAAAGTAACAAACTTTTGGAAAAATAAGATTCGCTTCCCGATCGCACAATATAGGGCTTATCTGCCAAAATATGTAAATCCGTTTTTTCAGCTTCTCCATAAGAAGTTTCTACTTTCTTATTCACTTCTATTCCTGTAATTAACCCAGTTAATGCTTTGTCATAAATTGGTATTTGTTTTTGCTCATCGGATAACATATACCAACAGTGGTCACTTTCTTTGCTGACAAAAACATACTGAGGCTTAGGGATAGAGCCGAACCCTAATTTTACTTTCATAGCTTTGGTGATGTTTTGGTAAAGAGAATTTAGGAGCAATTTTCGCTAAATTGCGCCGTTTAGTGATTATTTCCTTTACAGATATAATTCCCACATCATCGAGCTATTTAACAGAAAGTTATGCCAATTTTAAATTAAATTTTCCGGTTCTATGCCTAAATCTTTCAATCTCGCTGTTAATAATAGCACCTGTTGTTCTGCCGCTAACCGACGCTGTGCTTGAAAATTGGCTTGTTCTTCTGCTTCCTGAATACGTTCATCTGGCGTGAGTAATTTTTCTCCATCCTCGTCATACCAGTACAACCACTCTCGTACAATCCCTTGATAAATTCCCCGTTCTTGACCAATTCCTAAACCAATTTGTGGTAACCAAACAGGACTACCTGACATTAATAAATATTCACCATCTACAAGTTGGTAAACTTCCAAAGCTGGCTTTTTACGACGGAAAGGATTGTAGATAACATAGTATAAAATGCCTAACTGTTTGGCATAAAATTCTTTTTTACTGCTGTATTCTCCCTGATGGATTTGGGACACAACTTCTAAAGCCAAAATTGGCGATCGCTCTTCTTCCCATAAAACATAACTTAAGCGTAAGCTTTCATCAATAAAGCGCTTCACTCCCAAGCTCAGAAATCCATTCGGGACAAGGGCTGGCTGGTTAGGGTCATAATAAATACCCATATTCACCCCAAAAAACCAATCCCAACGTTCTGACCAGTTTATCGCCAGAGTACTTTCGAGTAGTGCAGGGATGAGATGTTGTAATTGATTATCCACAGGAGTGTCATCAGAATTGGGTAATTCTTCGGAAGATGGTAAACAGTGTAACGGGTTGTAGTTTAACATAAGCGTTATGGTAAATGTTGACTTTATATAGATTGTTGCAAACAAAGCGTAATTAAATATAACTAGCAAGGGATGTCATTAGTCATTATTCATTGGTAGAGAGTGCAAGACTATTTAAATTTTGTAATATAGTCTGGGTTATTTACACCAACTTACTTATGACACGCGCAGCGCCATAAAAAAGAGCGGGTTTTACCCGCCCTCAAATTAATAGTCATATTAACTATTAATCTCGTTCTAATTACCAATTTCTGGCGCAACTAAAGAAACTTTGGGTACTTCTTTTTGCTGTGCTAATGTTGGCACTGAATTACGTAACCTTTCTGTTAACTGTACTGTTGTAGAGTCATAAATCTGAGTTAACAGCTTAGGATAGAAACCAATACCAATAATTGGTACTAACAAACAGGCAATGATAAAGACTTCGCGTGGTTCTGCGTCTATCAAAGCTTGGTGAGAAACTAATTCTTCGTTCTCTTGTCCATAGAAAATTTCGCGTAACATTGACAGCAAATAAATTGGCGTTAAGATCACCCCAACTGCCATCAAAAATACTACAATGACTTTAAATGTGGAGTTATATGCATCGCTGGTAGCAAAGCCTACAAACACCATTAATTCTGCTACGAACCCACTCATTCCTGGCAAAGCTAAAGAAGCCATTGAACAGGCAGTAAACATAGCGAAAATTTTTTGCATCTTCTTGCCGACACCACCCATTTCATCCAACATCAGGGTATGTGTCCGGTCATAAGTTGCACCGACAAGAAAGAACAAACTTGCCCCAATCAAACCGTGGGAAACCATTTGTAATACTGCCCCACTTAATCCCAAATCTGTGAAGGAGGCAATACCAATGGTGACAAAGCCCATGTGAGAAATTGAGGAGTAGGCGATTTTCCGCTTCAGGTTACGCTGGGCAAAAGATGTCAGGGCGGCGTAGATGATATTAACTACCCCCAATACCACCAAGACGGGCGCAAAATAAGCGTGGGCATCGGGTAGCATTTGGGCATTCATCCGAATTAAGGCATAACCACCCATTTTCAGGAGAATACCAGCCAGTAACATATGCACAGGGGCTGTAGCTTCACCGTGAGCATCTGGGAGCCAGGTATGTAAAGGAATGATTGGCAACTTAACAGCGTAGGCAATCAGAAACCCAGCATATAGTGCTAGCTGGAAATTGAGAGCGAAGTCCTTAAGAGCAAGCGCCCTCATATCGAAAGTTACTGTATCGCCGTAAAATCCCATTGTCAGGGCAGACAGCAAAATAAACAGCGACCCGCCAGCGGTGTACAAAATAAACTTTGTCGCCGCATATTGCCGCTTTTTGCCCCCCCAAATTGACAGCAGGAAGTAGATTGGCACTAGTTCCAGTTCCCACACCAGGAAAAATAACAGCATATCCTGGACAGCGAACACGGCAATCTGACCGCCATACATTGCCAGAATCAAGAAGTAAAATAACTTCGGCTTAAACGTTACAGGCCAGGCTGCTAAAATTGCCAGCGTGGTAATGAATCCAGTCAAAATAATCAGGGGCATTGATAAGCCATCTGCCCCTACTGACCAATTCAAATCCAGCTGTGGTACCCAGGGGTAACTCTCGACCAACTGCAAATCGGGATTTGAGAAATCGTACCCAGTATAAAAAGCGTAAACAATCAGTGCGAAATCTATCAGCCCTACAATCAGGGAATACCAGCGCACTGTTTTGCCGTCTTTATCTGGGATGATGGGAATCAGTAGCGACGCGGCTATTGGCAACAGAATAATCGTCGTCAGCCACGGGAAATTAGCTGTATTCATCGCAATTCGTCTGCAATCAAAAACGTTTTTGGCAAAAAGTCACTAGCTATTAAGTAGCAGCTTTTTCGAGATTTGCTCTCCCTTGTTAGGTTGATTTAACAAAAATGGCAATCTCCTATTTTTTATTTTGGGAGTCTTTTTTGACAGTTGGGGGTGCGGAATGTGGGTTAGGATACTCCCCATCAAGTCAAAAATTTACCCTAAAAAAGCCGCTAAACTATAATTCTAGCGATCGCGTGACTGAGTTTGCTGTATCCCAACAGGTCTTATGATAATCGAACAAATTAAAAGTCAGATTCGTTATGTCACCAACTTAGATGGAGAAACAACAGATGTACTCGTTCCTCTAGAACTTTGGCAACATCTGAATAAGTTCCATAAATTCTGATAACGTCAGTGGTTTAGCTTTGATTGAGGAACAAGAGCCAAAAGCGCAAATATTAGCCGATTTGCAAGAGTCAGTGCGACAAGTAGCATTAGGAGAAACTTTCCCAGTTTCAGAGCTTTGGGACTATAGTAAGCGATTTGATTGAGTTTTTTTTAGTAAAATAGACAAGGAAAGTTGATAAGGGAAATTCGATTATGTCATCTCCAGCGATCGCTACTGTTATTAAGATGATGGAATCTTTATCTGAAGATGTGCAAGAAAGAGTTGTAGAACATCTCCGAGAGTACCTGGAAGATTTGCAAGATGAATTGAAATGGAATAAATCATTTAAGAAAACTCAACAACAACTAATTACATCTGCCCAATCTGCTAAAAGAGAGATTGCAGAAGGACTTGCAAAACCAATGAACTATGAAAATTTATGAAGTCTGCAACTCTTCCTTCTTTTTGGGATAAATATCAGTCTCTTGAAAAGCAAGTTAGACAGAGTGCAAGAAAAGCTTATCAGCTATGGAGAGAAAATCCTTTTCATCCGTCTTTGCATTTCAAATGTATAAATAACGAGGAGAATATTTGGTCTGTCAGAATAACTCGCAATTATCGAGCAATTGGGGTTTTGGAGGGTGACACAGTTACATGGTTCTGGATAGGTAGCCATGACGATTATGAAAGCTTTTTTTCACAACACGATCGCTATTTGATTTACCACTTATAATAAAATTTCATATTTTGAATAACACATCGCTAAAGCAGAAACGCCAATAAGAAAACTAAGCTGCATATCTAATAATTTC
This sequence comes from Tolypothrix sp. FACHB-123, assembly GCF_014697075.1. Taxonomy (GTDB): domain Bacteria; phylum Cyanobacteriota; class Cyanobacteriia; order Cyanobacteriales; family Nostocaceae; genus Aulosira. The sequence goes on from NZ_JACJRE010000002.1 coordinate 212,844, forward strand.
TAATTCTGCTCCATTATTAATAGCTGACTCTGCTTTTTGTAAAACCTGTTCGGTAACTGCATCACTTAAATAATATTCACCACAGTTATCACAAATTTCTGCTGGAACTTTTTTAAGACAATAATACATTCATCTCTTTCTAATGTCACAGTTACTAAACCAGGTTTATTTTCTCCATGATGAAAAATTACGCATTTCATCATCTTTTTCTCCTAGTTTTAAAACCATCTAACCAAATATTAGCATCAGGAATATAAGCTATTACTACATATCCTGTATCTGTAGCTTCGTCGTAGGAAAATACAACATGAATCGGTTTACCTTCTATAAAATCTAATATTAGATAACTGGGGTAGGGTGTATAATCAGGATTTTCTTCTAAGTAAGCCGTGGTGAAAATTTACAACTATGTAACAAAGAATTAAGCAGAATAATTTGAGTTAAATTTAACACGTTGTGTACTGTAGTTTCCTTTTTACCGCGACGTAAAACAATATTATGGGGTTTAATATCCCGATGAATCATCCCGTATTGTTGGTGAATATATTCTAAAGCCTGTCCGATTTGGTCAATAAACAACAGCGCATCATCTTCTGATAATTGCCCATATTCATCAACATAATCATTCAAATCTGTACCATCAATAAACTCCATCACCATTCCCCACAGCCCATCTTCCTGAATCATTTTATGGACTTTGACAACATGGGGATGAGAAAAAGCGCGGAGATTAAAAGCCTCATTAACAAATCTTTCCTGTTGCTTAGGAAAATCTTTAGCCCTTTGTCGCTTCCCGTTAAGGGTTTTCATAGCGACTAACTCCCCAGTGCTTGTTTCTATCGCACTATAGGTAATACCAAAACCACCTTCACCCAACACATCTTGAATAATATATTTACCATCACTGATAGATTGATTGGGTATCCACATACGTAGATGTAATAATAAATATTTTTATACATTACATGGCAATTTTAGATCAAATAAACGTATATGGCTTGTATTAAAAAATCTTGTCATCTTTTCAGATACAACTCTCAATTACTCTCTGCGACTCTGCGCCTCTGCGTGAGATAAAAAATAATGTAGGGGCGGACAGCCCGCCCACCCCTATGAAAATTAGGTAATACCAAAGAAAATCACTAAACCCAAAACTGCCCCAAAGATAATCAAGGCATAAAATTGAGCGCGACCATTTTCAAGATATTTCAATCCTTCACCACTCACAAGGGTGAAAAAGCCGGTGAGGTTAACAGCACCATCAACGACCCGGAAATCAACTTCCATGACTTGTCTAGCTAGGCGACGCAAGCCGACGACAAAGACGCGATGGTAAATGTCATCAAAGTACCACTTGTTGAGGGAAAGCTCATAAAGTGGTTTGATTTTGGATGCGATCGCACTTGGGTCAATTTTACCCCGCAAATACATCAAGGAAGCCAAGGTAATCCCAATCAAGGAAATGCCTACAGAAGCCCCTGCCATAATGTAAAATTCCGTCGGATTAAACTCGGCGGCTTTTTCCAGTACTTCACTCAAGGTTTCTGTCGGTGGGAAGATGAATTGCTCAAAGTAGTTGGCGTATGGTGTGCCTACTAAACCAATCAAAATTGAAGGCACAGCTAAAACTGCCAAAGGTAGGGTCATTGTCCAAGGTGACTCATGGGGAGTATCACTGTGATGTCCATGAGAGTCATGGGAACCATGATGATCGCCTGTGGCTGCTAATTCGCCTTTCTTCATCGCCCCAGGCCCAAAAGTCGGGGCTGGTTCTCCTGATTCTAATTCCAGGATAATTGTCGATGCTTTCTTGAGCTTGGCTTTGATTTTCTCGTCAGTACCCCGGAATTTGCCTTCAAATGTCATGAAATACATTCTAAACATATAGAAAGCGGTAATCCCGGCAGTTAGCCAGCCAATCAACCACAAAAATGGGTTAGCTTCAAAGGCCTTGCCAAGAATTTCATCTTTTGACCAGAAACCAGCGAACGGTGGCACACCAGAAATTGCCAAGCAACCAATCAAGAAGGTAATCCCGGTGACTGGCATATACTTGCGCAATCCGCCCATGAGGCGCATATCCTGGGCTAATGCGGGGTCGTGACCGACAACGCCTTCCATACCGTGAATCACCGAACCAGAACCCAAGAACAGCATCGCCTTAAAATAGGCGTGGGTCATCAGGTGGAATAATCCAGCACTATAGGAACCTACTCCCATTGCCATCACCATGTAACCTAATTGGGAAATGGTGGAGTAAGCTAAGCCTTTTTTGATGTCATTTTGGGTAATAGCAATTGATGCTCCCAAAAACGCCGTAAATGCACCCGTAAAGGCAATTACGTTCATGGCGGCGGGAACGTGTTCAAAAACGGGGTACATCCGGGCAATGAGGAACACCCCGGCGGCAACCATTGTGGCGGCGTGGATTAAGGCGGAAATCGGGGTAGGGCCTTCCATCGCATCCGGTAGCCAGACATGGAGCGGAAATTGAGCTGACTTGGCTACTGGGCCGAGGAAAACTAAAATCGCCAACAGGACAGCGAGGAAATTGCTGATTGAACCTGATTGTACAAGTTCGCCCAGGCGATCGCCCATTACACCAAAATCAAAGCTGCCTGTTGCCCAAAATAGCCCCAAAATGCCAAGTAGGAGACCGAAGTCCCCTACACGGTTGGTGACAAATGCTTTTTGGGCTGCGTCTGCTGCTGACTTGCGATCGTACCAAAAACCGACCAGCAAGTAGGAGCACATCCCTACCAATTCCCAAAATACGTAAACTTGCACGAGGTTGGAACTGACTACCAGACCCAACATTGAGGAACCAAACAAACTGAGATAGGCATAAAACCTGACGTAGCCCGGATCATGGGACATGTAGCCATCGGTGTAGACCATGACTAAGAAAGCTACTGTGGTCACAATCACCAGCATCACGGCTGTGAGGTGGTCGATTGTATAGCCCATACTCAGATGAAAATTCCCTGCTGCTGCCCATTCTAGGGTGCGGACATAGGTGGGATGTCCTTGAATTTGGCTCCACAGCAAGGTAATCGACAGCCCCATCGCTGCTCCCATTAGGGAGATAATTACCGCAGCGTTCAGCTGTCGTAGGCGGTTTGTCACCTGATTTATCGAAATTAACCCTAGACCGACCAGCATTGCCCCAAACAAAGGCAATACAGGAATCAGCCAGGCATATTGATAGATTACTTCCATCACTGACGCTTACTTTTAGGATTCTTGACTAAGTTAGAACAGCGCTGCCAAAGGTCTTCAGCAGACTGGGACAGAGAGACAAGTGTGTAGGCACTGCTTTTGTGGATTGGGTCGCCAGTCTTGATTTCCTTGGGAGAAGCCGCAAAAAATCGCGGTTCTAGGTCATAGGCGACTGCGATCTTCGCATCTTCACTTTAAAGCAATCTCCATTGCAGTCAATTATCCGTCCTCAAGCAACTGTCTATGTCGAACTGTTAATAATTGTGACACAATCCCTCTAGCATAAAATACCCCACCAGGAAGTCTTTAGGTGGGGTGTTAAGGTTGGTTTTAGATTTGCTTTACTAAATTGATAGTTAATTATCAATGGTCAAGAGTTCTAATACTTAATTTTGTGTATTGACTTTCGACCTTTTTTATGTTATCTACGTCCTACATCCACTGTTTTAGCGCTACTGTAGGGGGAGTAACGCTTGTTGTAGTTAAGTTTTATCTCTTCTAAAGCCAGACGTAAGTCGTCTCTGCCACGAAAACCCTCAAGACGATATTGAATGGTGCCATTTTCAATTAACAGTAAAGTTGGTAATGACTTCAGGCGATATGTCGTAGACAATTTAAAATTTTGGTCAGCGTTAACTCCGACTAATTTAATTTGGTCACCACATTGAGTCTGAAATTGCAACAACAAAGGGTGGATAATGCGGCACAAACCACACCAAGGTGCTTCAAAATTCACTAAAACCGGAATAGGAGATTCTAAAACTTCTTGAGTAAATGTCCGCTCACTAACCGACAACACCATGACGCCTCTAAATTTATAGGGTTTTTATATCAAACTAACTATCGACAAGTGATATTGGCAAGCCATTAACTGTCGATAGACGCTCTGTGGGCACAAATAGTTTAGACAAAAATTGATCGCGTTGATTGCGGCGCTGATAAAAAAGCCACCGTAAATATCGCTTTGGCTTTTGGAAATGCTTAATTGTTGGTAGTCACTGCTACTGAGGTATGCAAGCTAAGCTAGTCATCTGTCGGTAGTTTTGCGGCTTTATTTCTATTTCAGCCTGAAAACAGGCGCTTGCAGATTATTTGCCACGAACTCTGACTATTGACCCTGGATAAAATCTTCCTGTCATAATTGACGTGAAGAGGTTTAATCCCTAGCGAAAATGATTGAGCAGTGAGTAATAACATAGAATCTCAAACTGACTACATGCACCCCCACTGGTAGCTATTTGAATTTATCCTACATTGATTTGGTAACAATTGATAAGTTGTAATTTTCATCAATTTGAGTAGTATCTGTTGATAGCGGGGATCGCCTAAAACTACCATGTTAACTTACTAGTTGCGGATAATAACAGGGGGTGCGACCACCAAAGTAAACACACAAAAATCGCAACTCCTAAATAAGCAGGACGAAGAAATTCTGACCACTTCAGAGATTGACGACCGTCAATAATTGCCGCGAAGGGAATAATAGAAGTTCGCTGTTTCACACTTGCAAAAGCTTCACCATAACGTTGACTTAGGCGACGATCCCCGTGCCAAACACCAAACAAATGATGCAATACTAAGCCAATTGAGGTCACTAGGGTAAAGGTCGTACCCAACCAGAGAGTATGGGCAACACACCAAATGATCTGCCCTACCATTTGCGGATGACGGGTAATGCGAATAATGCCAGTTTCGTAAAGATGAACCTGGGGCTTTTGAATCGCCGCAATCTCTAGTAGATTGAAGGTGGCAGGATACAAAAATAAAAAAGAAATCGCTGACAGCACCCAAACTAAAATCTGGATACCGACTACATCCTGCACCTGCCAAAGTTGCAAACCATCATAACGGTGATTAAAAAAGTAAATAATTAATATTACAGCCAAGGGCAGGCTGACTAAGGCAAATAAAATTCGGTAAAGCCTTGGCCCAATTCGTTTTTCTGCCCAAGGACGGAGCGCTGCGCCCCCGCTGTGAGCGATCGCAAAAACTAACTGTAGCCCCAATATGACAAAATGACTGGGGGTTAACCAAGAAATCAGCATCATAACTTATACGTAAGTGAAGTAAATTAAAGAAAACTTAGTACAGTACAACCAATACCACAAAGTATTTAAACGGGGACTTTAGTCAAGATGTTGTGCTACTGTCTTTTCCGAGTCAAGCTTCCAAGTTTAAGATGCGATTAATCATACCGAGAAACCTGGGTGTGAAATGCTGATTTCTTGTCAAAGCCGCTCCTTTCTTGTTTGTGGGTTTAGCCTATGTCTGACCTTCCTTTCACTTTAGATCAGTTACGTATTCTCAAAGCGATCGCTGTAGAAGGGAGCTTCAAGCGCGCCGCTGATAGTCTTTACGTATCCCAGCCTGCTGTCAGTTTACAAGTGCAAAACTTAGAACGGCAGCTCGATGTCCCATTATTTGACCGTGGAGGACGCCGTGCCCAATTAACCGAAGCCGGACACCTACTGCTGAGTTATGGGGAAAAAATTCTCAGTCTCTGTCAAGAAACTTGTCGCGCGATCGAAGATTTACAAAATCTCCAAGGCGGTACTTTGATTGTCGGTGCTTCCCAAACCACTGGCACTTATCTACTCCCAAGAATGATCGGCATGTTTCGCCAAAAATATCCCGATGTCGCAGTACAATTACATGTCCATTCGACTCGCCGGACAGCTTGGAGTGTTGCCAACGGACAAGTAGATTTAGCGATCATTGGCGGCGAAATTCCCGGTGAATTAGCAGAATCTTTAGAAATTATTCCCTACGCGGAAGATGAGCTGGTGCTGATTCTACCTGTCTTTCATCCCTTTAGTAAACTTGAAACTATCCAAAAAGAAGACCTTTATAAACTCCAATTCATCACTTTAGATTCGCAATCAACTATCCGCAAAGTCATAGATCAAGTACTAGCCCGCTGTGAAATCGATACCCGGCGTTTTAAAGTTGAAATGGAATTAAATTCCATAGAAGCAATTAAGAATGCCGTGCAATCTGGTTTAGGGGCGGCTTTTGTTTCCACATCCGCGATCGCTAAAGAGTTGCAAATGGGCGTATTGCATTGTGCTCCCATTGAAGGCGTCGTTGTCAAGCGCACGCTGTGGCTGATTTTTAATCCTAATCGCTATCGCTCCAAAGCAGCAGAGGCTTTTAGCCAAGAAATTTTGCCCCAGTTTGCCACTCCAGGATGGAACCATAATGTATTAAAATTGTCGCAAAAAAATTTAATGCTGAATACATTGGAGATAGTGACACCTGCGATCGCTGACGAAGACTGACTTTTAGTAAATAGTTATTAGTCATTAGGAGGCTAGTAAAATGAGGCAGTGCAGTTTTGGGGAGCCACTGCGTTACAAAGCCAGTCGCGTAGTTAAGCAGTCCGGTCTTGGGGGTTTTCCCCAGGAAGAACTACCGCACATGGTTTCCCGACTTGAGCGAACTGGCGTGAGGTAACCTCCGTTGTAGCAACTGGCGTCGGGTTTTTTGGCTTGTAGACACCCGAAGGGTGGCTTCCCGCAGGGTAGCAAGTAGCATAATTTCCCCCATGAGTAACTGCCGACAGGGTTCCCCAACTTGTCGCAATTGCTGTTCAACATAGGGGTTATCGTTTCCTCTTTGGTGTTAGTTTTTTTGCACCAGAAGAGGGTTTCCTCAGAGTAGCTACTAGGTTTAGTCCCTTGCCAATCAGCAAGTGGCGTATGCTTCCCATGAGCAACTAGCTAGCCCAAAGGTCATGTGTCATTAGTTAAACAAACTATAACTGCGGCGTGGTATTCCCAAGTAGGTATCGCACCTTCATGGGTTTATTTGCTTGTCAACGCTTTACTGCCGCTACCTGTGCATTCTAGCCTTCCATCTCGTTTGGCTACACACAGCAGCTAATATCGTTTTAATCAGGCTGTTGAATATTGGCTGTTCCAAAAAAATACCAGGGTAGATTATTTATTTACACCACGCTGTACGATGGACTACTGACTATGGACTTTTGACTATGGACTCTTGACGAATAACTAAAATGGAAGTTTACTGCACTCGTCCACGCTGTCCCCGTCCACAAAACTATTTTGCGGATTTAGATGATAACACAACCCTAAAAACAGCTCAGCAAAAATACTGCACTACCTGTGGAATGCCATTAATGCTAGATGGGCGCTATGTTCCCATCAGGCTATTAGGTAGGGGAGGGTTTGGAGCCGCATTTTTAGCCCGCGATCGCCGAATTCCCGGAATGCGCCAATGCGTAGTTAAGCAGTTTCAACCTACAGGTAACTTAGGCTCTCATCAACTACAAGTAGCCCAACAACTATTTGAAAGAGAAGCAGAAGTCCTCGCAGAAATCGGTAACGAACACGAACAAATTCCCGACTTGTTCGCGTTCTTTCCGATCGCAGTTCCCAGCTTGCAACCAGGACAGCAAGACCAGTTTTTTTACTTAGTCCAGGAATATATTAATGGACAAAATCTGGAAGAAGAATTAATTACCAAGAGTAGGTTTTCGGAAGCAGAAATTTTAGAAGTACTGCAAGAAATACTCAAAGTCCTCAAATTTGTTCACAATCGCGGCATTATTCACAGAGATATCAAACCTTCTAATATCATGCGCCGTCGTGATGGCAAAATTTTTTTGCTAGATTTTGGTGCAGTGAAGCAAGTAACTAATTCCCCGGCAATTTCTTCTACAGGTATTTATTCTATAGGCTATGCACCACCAGAGCAGGTAGCAGGCAATCAGGTATTTCCATCTACAGATTTATACGCCTTAGCTGTAACTGCGATCGCTTTGCTAACTGGTCAAGAAGCAACTAAGTTGTTTGATGGCTACAGTAACCAGTGGAAATGGCGCACACAAGTTAATATTAATCCTCACTTAGCTGATATTTTAGACAAAATGCTCCTGCCTGCTGCCAATCAACGCTTTGCATCATCTCAAGAGGTGCTAGATGCATTAGCAGGATTAGATCAACCACACTTGATAGTACCTACACAAATTAAACCCACATTCCTCAACGCTTCAAAAGGTTCTATCCGCGTCGCTTCACAATCACCAACCGCTATACCAGCTTTTTCTACATGGGAATTGTTAGGAGGAGCAGCCTTTAGTGGTTTTGAAGGGGCGTTAATTGGGATTGCTTGTTTTAGTTTGATACGTCACCCCATCATTACTCTAAGTATTTCATTTGGAATTTTGGGAATACTGATTTTTGCTCAAACAAGAAGGTGGATTGAAAAGTTAGATTTATTAATCATTCCAGCTATTTCTTTTGCTATTATTTCTTTTATCCCACTCTTGCGCGCACAACTGGGCATTCAACAAATATTGATATTAGCATTTGTATCTACTTTAGTAAGTATTTCACTCACTGCACTATTTCGTCTGATCTATAAATTACTTTCTTTAATTCTTTAAGCTTGTTCGCTGTAACAAATAATAATTTTGGTTTTTAGTAAAATTTAAGAAACTTTTAACAGGGGCATCTACAGAGAAATCAGTAATTAAAAAATTAATTACCGATCGCTGCGTAAACTGAATTTTACCCATTCTTAACCTAACAACACGCACAATAGAAAATTGTTGGCGTTGATAAGTAACAATCAAAATAATAATTATGTCGCCAAAAAACGAAACTAATGAAACTGGGGTTTTGGTTTTAACTTTGGCGATCACGCTAGGATTGGTTGGTAGTGTCTTCTGGTGGTTAGCCAATAATTCTGGTGTGATCGATAATTTGACAACTAATCAATCCCGTCCACCACAAGATACATATACCCATAAAGTTAATCTTCCCTCAGGATTGTATAGTTATGGGGGTAGCACTACTTGGGCCCCAATTCGCAAACAAATAGAGCCAGAAATGCAAAAGTTGTGGCCTAAATTTCAACTACGTTATACCGATCCCACTACTGGTGCGCCTGGATCGGGTACGGGAATTAAAATGCTTTTGGATAATCAACTGGCGTTTTCTCAGTCATCTCGCTCCTTAAAAGATGATGAGTTTCAAAAAGCACAACAACGTGGCTTCACATTGAAAGAAATTCCTGTAGGCATTGACGGAATTGCGATCGCAGTTAACCCCAATCTGCAAATTCCTGGTTTAACTCTGGCACAGCTTAAAGATATATACACAGGTAAAATCACTAACTGGCAACAGGTAAAGGGCCCTAATTTAGCAATTACGCCCTACTCTCGGCGTTTAGAGGAAGGTGGAACTATTGAATTTTTTGCTGAAAATATCCTGGAAGGAGAAAAATTTGGCTCCAAGGTAAAATTTATTCCAACAACAACTCAGGCTTTAAGAGAAGTGGCAAAGAATCCAGGGGGAATTTACTATAGTTCTGCGCCGGAAGTAGTTGGGCAATGTGGTGTCAAGCCACTACCTTTGGGACGAAAACCAGATCAACTAATTCCACCTTATAAACAACCTTTCGTTCCCCTGCAAAACTGCCCAAAACAGCGTAACCAAATCAATGCACTTGGCTTCCAAACGGGTGAATACCCAGTTACTAGGCGGTTATTTGTAATAATTAAACAAAATGGACAAAGCGATCAGCTGGCTGGAGAAGCTTATGCTAACTGGCTGCTAACTAACCAAGGTCAGGAATTAATTACTAAAGCTGGGTTTGTCAGAATTCGCTAATTAATTAAATATTTGTAATTAGGTTTGATACCAGCCCTTTCAAGGTGAACTGTCAAATCTTTTTCTCTCTGTGCCTTGCACGCTTTCTAGGTGTTCAAAAATCATTTATTTGATCTAAAAAGGCACAGCGTAAAGAGATTAAAACAGATTTTTGAGCAAAATTTTACCCTCTTACAAGGGCTGATATTCATCTTTGAAGTTTGACTGAGAAGAAATATTTTTCATCTCCTGGTTGTGAATTTTGTGGTGATTGACTGCTTTGAATCTCCATCAAAGATTCCCAAAAACAAATAACCCCCAGGCTTCAATAAAAAACCTAGCGGCAATAATGTTTACCCAAAAAATTTGGTTGGTTAACTTGTTGGCTATTCAGTACAATTTCTTTCCAGCAAAAGCCAAGGCTGAAAAAATTAGGGAATTCGAGAAATTAAACTATTCAGTTTTCAGAGATTGCTTTTTCTGCTGACACAGCGATTAGATATTTTTTATTTGCAAGTCCCTTAGCTGTTATTCCCGATTTTATTGGTGATGCTTCTGCCCTAGAGGTGGTTCCTCAATGCTCAATTTTCCCCTTGCTGTTGGGGTAAATACAAGGGTATCAAGTTGATCTTTACCTAGAACTATTGCTCTCCCATTTGCAAGTCTTAGTAAATGAAAAACATTGAACATTGAGGCTTCCCTATCGGAAAGTACCCGATTACACACAATCTGTTTGTGGTGGACAAACAGACTGGTCAAACCGAGCAGCAAACCGTGGTTGCTGATGCCAACTGACTTTTTACTGAGCAGGAGCAGGAACTGATTTCCCAAACTGGGTTTGTCCAAATTCTCTGACACCTGCCATTGATAGCAGATCTGAACTTAACTTAACGTTAGCTAGCTCTATTAATCGATTCTGCTGGTAAGCAAATGAGATTATCCCCTTGGGTCAGGATTAAGCCACGTTGACGTAATTTGCCCATTAAGCGGGTGACAGTTACACGAGTTGAACCAATCGCGCTACCAATTTGGGCATGGGTTAAGGGGAAGGGCAAACAATAGCCGCGAATTACATCGGGATCGGTTTCGCTCATTGCCGGCTCGCCATATTCCTCAATCAACAAAGTGAGGAATCCTAACAAACGGTCAATTGTACGACGTTGTCCCAAAGCACTCAGCCATAACAACTTACGTTGGTGCTGATATCTAAAAGCGTCCATAACTTCGCGACGGAAGTGAGGCCAGTTATCCAAGTCGTGCCAGTACATCCACAACACCGCAGTTTGATCGACGTGAGCGTAGGCCTGAAGTGTGAATGGTGACTGAGCAACAATTTCAAATGGTTGCCCTGCGCCAACAAAACCCAAGAAAGCTTCTTCTGGAGTTCTGTTGATGCGACGAGAGGTTAACTGACTGGCAGTAGCACTAACTTGAGCGGTTCCTACCATGCGGATCGCACCCCTTTGCACCAAATATAGCAATCCAGGGCGAGCTGGAATGCGCTCATCTTTGCTGAAGGTACGGCAGCGGTAGTGTTCTTGAGCCCAGTCAAGAATGCGTTGCCAAGTTAAAAACGGACGAGAAGCCTCGGAAAAAGAGGATGGAGATTGCATAGGTAACAAAGAGCGTTCGGCTGAAGACAAAGACGACAAAAAAGGTGCAAGGAGTGTCTTTGTGTTGGCGAGTTCGGCTTAACGCCTAACAGCGCCAGCCATCCAAAGAATAGAAAGCATTTTACTCCCTACTCTTTTGTTATACTTCTTACTGTACAATGATGGTAGTAAAGTTTACCCTCTATTCATTGAATATTCATCAAATTTTATTCTACTCTCATTTTTCTTTATCTAGAAGAAACTTACAACTTTAGATAGATGACAGAGAATCAACATTTTGGAGATGAGGCTGTCTTCATTGAGAACTACGTGCATTTTCAAGTACTAGTGAGTAAATACACAGCATTTAAGCAGTTAGTATACAGCCGACTCGAAAAATCCCTAAGTGTTTATACTTCTCAGCCAAAAAGCGTATGCATAAAAGGCAGAAAATTTCCTCTATATAAAGGTAGAGACGAAAAAAAAATTTTATATATTTCTGGGATAGCCCAGTGGTTAGAAAAATCTCAGAATCATAAAGCGATAGAAATTGCTCAAGCGATCGCTAACGACCTCTTGGTGACCTGTGGGGACGTTTTTCAGGTGGCGATTGTTCCCCCTGGTTGGATTTATTTAGAATTGTCTCAGCCAATCTTAGCAGCTTGGTTACAAAATATTACAAATGGCAATTTAGAGCGACCAGGAAGGAGCGGGAAAACAGCAAACCTTAACATTAAAAATTCCCAGCGCTTATTTACTGCGCAATACGCCTATGCACGTTGCTGCTCGCTATTGCAACAAGCTCACCGCGAGGAATTAATTCAACTGAGGGAAGTGCAAAATCAAGCACTTAGCAATTCAGCGATCGCTTGTTGGCAGATTTTGTTTCCTAACCCCATACCTTGGCTGAACAGTGATGGAAAACTGCGCTGCTATCATCCGCCAGAAAGTCAACTCATAGGCGAGTTAGTGCAAGTTGTCGATGATTTACACTGCGATGATGTTAAAAGTTCAGTGAACTGGGAAAAAGCCGCTTTGAATTTAAGCCAAGCTTTTGAAAATTTTTGGAGCCAGTGCCGCATTTGGGGCAAAGTAAAAATCGCTGCACGGGAATTAGCTCAAGCCAGACTGGGATTAGTGATGGTCACACAGTCTGTATTGAGGTTGTTATTAGAGGAAAAACTTGGGGTTGTTGCGCCTTTGGAGTTGTAAGGGGCTAGAGAGTAGAGGTAGGGAGCAGGGAGCAGGGGGAGAAATAGCAAACGATCAATGCTCAATGCCCAATGCCCAATGCCCAATGTCCAATGTCCGTAAAGCTTCTGAGAAAGTAAATATAAATTTATATGACAAGTGTTGACTCAACCGAACACTTGTTATATATTATCTGGTGTGTGAGGAGCGAACCAGCAGGGGCACCGAGACGAAACACGGCCAGTCGTCGGTGTCCTTTCTGATTTTTTAAGATAGTAAAAATTGTTCGATTGCTGCTGCGGCTCCATCGGCTTCAACGTTGGGAGCTACCCAATTTGCTATAGCCTGGACATCTGCTGGCGCATTACCCATAGCTACACCAATGCCAGCGTATTCTAGCATTTCTAAATCATTGAAGTTATCGCCAATAGTCATGACGTTATTGCTTTGCAAGCCGAGTAATTCTTCTGCGAGGTAACGCACCGCAGTTCCTTTGTTGACAGAGGGGTGAGTCGCCTCAAAGAAGGTAGCAACAGAGGTGGTGAGGTAAAGTTCTGCGGGTGTGTATTGAAGGCGTAAATTGCCTAAAATTTTGTCAATTACTTCGCTGTCGTCAGATAAAGCTAGAACTTTTGTGGGTTCATTATCTAAAGCTTGGCGTAAATCACCGACGGGAATGGCTGTAATTCCGGAACGTTTGGCGTAGAGTTTGGTTTCTGGGGTTAACTCTCGCACGTAAAGTTGATCGTTGATATAAAAGTGAACGGAAAGAAGCGATCGCAGTTGTGGCTGTTCAAAATAATCTAGTAGCTGGGATGCGATTTCTCGCGGAACTGTCAAATGGCGATGAATTTTCTCGGTGGCTGGGTCTTGAATCCAAGCGCCTTGATATGCTGCTAATGGTAATGTAGAGCCAATTGCTTGATGAAAGCGTAAAGCTGAACGGTACATACGTCCAGTAGCGATCGCTATTTGAATTCCTTTTGCTTGTGCTGCGGCGATCGCTTTTTTTACGGGTTTACTGATTTTATTGGATTTACCGGAAATTGTGCCATCGATATCTAAAACCAGTAATTTAATTTCTGCTGAAGCTTGAGCCTGATTTTCCATCGATGGTAGATGAGTAGTAGCTGCTAGATCCATAAATTCCCCAAGTTTTTGGCTTCCAGTAAGAGGGTAACAGGCTCTAGGGATGAATGGGGAGCGATCGCAGTTTTATACTAATACGGTTTTACTGGAAAAAAGCAGAGGATCTGAGGACGCGATTTTTATCAGTCATTTCGTGAATTGGGATAAATTTTGGAAAAAATGAACCGCCAAGAACGCCAAGACGCCAAGAAAGAAGAGAAGAGGAGAATTAGACGCAAGTTAATAGAGAAAGAGAACTATAAGTTTAGTTAATCACACAAAAATTTTACACCTAAATATAAAAATCTCTCGCCGCTAGCCCCTAGTCCCTAGCCCCTAATCCCTATTTTCTGCTTCTAGCTACAATAAGCCTATGTCGCAAATTTCTTCTTCTACAATCGCAACACGCCCTACCTTCATCCTCGTAGATGGACATTCTTTGGCGTTCCGTTCTTATTTTGCTTTTATTAAGGGGCGAGATGGGGGATTACGGACAAAAACGGGGATTCCTACCAGTGTGTGTTTTGGCTTCATTAAGTGTCTGCTGGAGGTGATGACTACCGAACAACCTCAAGCAATGGCTATAGCTTTTGATTTGGGCTTACCTACTTTCCGCCATGAAGCGGATGATACCTATAAAGCCGATCGCCCTGGTACGCCAGAAGATTTTGTTCCAGATTTAAAAAATTTACACGAACTACTTGCAGGGTTCAATTTACCGATTTTTACGGCTCCTGGTTTTGAAGCTGATGATGTATTGGGTACTTTAGCACAGCTTGCAACTACCGATGGGTATAAAGTGAAAATTCTCACAGGCGATCGCGATTTGTTTCAACTGATCGACCTGGAAAAGCAAATCACTGTGCTTAATTTTACACCTGATGCCTGGAAGCGATCGACAAATGGTATCAGCGAATTCGGCCCGGAACAAGTGCAACAAAAGCTGGGTGTGTTACCAGAACAAATTGTTGATTTTAAAGCTCTTTGTGGCGATAAATCAGATAATATTCCTGGTGTCAAGGGTATTGGGGAAAAAACCGCAGTTCAGTTACTTAATAACTACGGTTCGTTAGAGAATATTTATGCAAAAATAGATGAAATTAAAGGCGCAACTCAGAAAAAACTGGTAGAAGGGGAAGAAGATGCTAAAAAGTCGCAATATTTAGCAAAAATCGTTACTGATGTTGCTTTAGAAGTAAATTTAGAAGATTGTAAGTTAAAAGGTTTCGATAGAGATTTACTCGTACCAATTTTAGAAAAATTAGAATTTAATCGCTTTCTCAAGCAAATCAACGAACTTCAACTTAAATTTGGCGGAGAAGTTGCAGAAGTTCCCGAAACTACCACAGCACAACCCAATATTGACGATAACGATCCAGATTTGTGGTTTTTTAGTGCAGATGATACCGCCGCAGCACAACAAAAGCCAGCTTCTGCAATTCAACCACAAATTATTGATAGTGAAGCGAAACTGACAAAGTTAGTCAAATTATTACAAAAATTTACTAATCCAGAGATACCCGTTGCTTGGGATACGGAAACGACAGATTTAGAACCACGAGACGCAGCTTTAGTAGGAATTGGTTGCTGTTGGGGGACAAAAACCGATGAAATGGCTTATATTCCCCTTGGGCACAAAAATGCGAAAAATCTAGAATTAGATTTGGTATTAACAGCATTACGTCCGATTTTAGAAAGTACCGATTATCCCAAATCTTTGCAAAATGCCAAATTTGACCGTTTAGTTCTGCGGTGTCAAGGCATAAAATTGGCAGGAGTGGTATTTGATACCATGCTAGCCAGTTATTTATTAAATCCAGATGCTAGCCACAATTTAAGCGATTTAGCTCAGAAATATTTGGGTTTAACAGCTAAAAGTTATGTAGATTTAGTTCCTAAAGGTAAAACGATTGCTGATTTAGACATTCCTACAGTAGCTGATTACTGCGGTATGGATGTTTATTCTACATTTGGCTTAGTAGCAAAACTGCGTGAAGAATTAGAAAAATTTACCGAGTTATATCAGCTATTTATAGATGTAGAACAACCGCTAGAAGCAGTTTTAGCGGAAATGGAATATACAGGTGTGCGAATTAATTCTGATTACTTAAAAGAACTTTCACAGCAATTAGAAATTGATTTAGCTAAGTTGGAAGAAAAAGCCACAGAAATCGCTGGCGAAAAATTCAAATTGGGTTCTCCTAAGCAATTAAGTCAGATTTTGTTTGAAAAATTGGGGTTAAGTACTAAGTATTCGCGGAAAATTCAAACAGGTTATTCTACAGACGCAGCGACATTAGAGAAACTGCAAGAAATTGACCAAACTGGTTTTGTTGATGCCATCATTGAATACCGGACTTTATCTAAATTAAAGTCTACTTATGTAGATGCATTACCAGCATTAGTACGTCCCGATACGCAGAGAGTACATACAGATTTTAACCAAGCAGCAACATCAACTGGAAGGTTATCTTCTTCTAATCCCAATTTACAAAATATTCCCATTCGGACAGCTTTTAGTCGTCAAATTCGCAAAGCATTTTTACCAGAATCAGGCTTTTTAATGGTAGCTGCTGATTACTCACAAATTGAGTTAAGAATTTTAGCGCATTTAAGCCAAGAACCCGTTTTAGTGCAAGCCTATCAGCAAAATGAAGATATTCATACTGTGACAGCAAAGTTAGTATTTGAAAAAGAAGATGTCACAGCAGATGAAAGAAGATTAGCCAAAACTATTAATTTTGGCGTAATTTATGGTATGGGTTCGCTAAAATTTGCCCGTTCTACTGGGGTTGATAAAAATATTGCCAATGAATTTATCAAGCGATTTAACGAACGTTACGCACAAGTATTTACATATTTAGAGCGAGTAAAAAAAGAAGCGATCACCAAAGGTTATGTAGAAACAATTCTCGGTCGTCGGCGGTATTTTGAGTTTACTAGTAATAGTTTACGTCAATTAAAAGGTAGCAATCCAGAAGACATTGATTTGAGTAAATTAAAAAATCTAGGCCCTTACGATGCTGGTTTACTGCGTTCGGCTGCGAATGCACCAATTCAAGGTTCTAGTGCAGATATTATCAAAATTGCAATGGTGAGATTGCATGATGTTTTGAGTAAATATCAGGCGCGGTTATTATTACAAGTTCACGATGAATTAGTGTTTGAAGTTCCCCCGTCAGAATGGGAAGAATTGCAACCACAAATTAAGTCGGTGATGGAAAATGCAGTTGAATTATCTGTCCCGTTATTAGTTGATGTTCGCGCAGGTGATAATTGGATGGAAACAAAGTGATGATAGGGAACAACTCACTTCCTTAATCAATACCCTTCTAGTGTTTCATCGCATTAATTACGAGGAGTAAAAAACGAACCGCATTCGACGAAGTCGTTCCCGCAGGGTAGACGCGAAGGACACGAAGGAAGAAACATAACCATCAACAGTTAACCATCAACACTCTGCCATTGAGAATATGCGAATTTACGGGCCAGATACAATTAATTTTGATGGTGTGAATGGCGATCGCTATTGGTTCTATCAGTCTTATCCTTATACTGGTATAAAGGAGATTGACGAACGGTTAAGCGGCTTTCCTGTAGCTGTCTTTTTACCACATCGACCTGCAAGGGAAACACCGTTAGTTATTGGTTTACAAGGGATGAGTGCGCCTTATGGCTGGAATGCTTTTATTGTGCCAACACTGATACAAATGGGTATTGCAGTTGCTTTATTTGATACGCCTTTGGCGGGAGAACGCAGTTTAGTACGTACCTTTACGGCTGTTGTACAGAATGAGATTCAGCCATTAATTAACCAAGGTATTGCCTTTGATACGGCATTGCTTTTAAGTATATTCCGTAATACAGCCAGTAATATTGATAGCATTAGTAAATTTTGTAGCGATCGCTATGGGTTGAGTAATTCCAAACTGGCTTTATTTGGCGTGAGTATGGGTGTTTTGCTATCTGGTTACGCTTTTACCGCTCAAGGTTTGGGAGAAAGGTTGCTGGGAACGATTGGTCATGCTGACCTCCAGTCCTTTGCTAATAGTTGGGGTTATGGCTTGTTACCAGATTTAGCAGCTTCACCTCTAGGTGGATTAGCAACAGCAGTGTTACAAAGAGTACAGCCGGATTTACAACCTGTAGTCAAGCTTTTACAGTTAGCCAAAAATCTGAAATATCACGATGAATATGCTTGGGACTGCAATCCCATGAATTATGTTGAGCAAGTGCAGTTACCGCGTCGAGTACGCTTTTTAGTAGGTGCTAACGATCCCATTGTCAGAATTAAAGATACCCGTGCTTGTGCCCAAAAATTTCCTGATGGTGCTTGTTATGTCGTTCCGGGGATGGGACATGGAACTAGACAGTGGGGGGCTACATTTGTTGACCATGTACGCTATTTTCTGGCTACGCAATTAGGGGATTGGCGTAATTGAGAACTTGCTGTTGAACTGAGTATATCCAGCCCAACAGAGTACAAAATCTCATACCAATTGGAAAACAGAATGCGCCAGATTGTAGGGGCATTGGCACTGCCATGCCCTCTAGAATATCTTGATGTGTCGCCAAGATTATTTGAATTGGTATAAAAAGTGGTATTTTAAATCACTGAGCGCGGCATAATTTGCGATCGCTATCATGGTCAGGATATTGCCAAGAATAAGCAAAATGGCTCACCCCTTTGATGTAAGGGGCAAATTGGCGGAGTGCTTGCATTTGGGCTTCTAAGGACGGACGATTGCTAATGGAACCACCCCATTTACCAGCTAAGGCAGGAATTACCTCTGTACCAGGTTTCGCCATGTTCAAAACCCGTTGTATTTGCGGCACAATACAACTGACATCACCACAAGTTGCATAAGCCATCGGATGCCATTGTAAGGAATTAGGAAACCTATCCCAAGGCTGTAATCGGGAATCATAGCCTTGTCCGACACTTTGGTTACCTTCCGGGAAAAATACCACGCCTGCGGGAATTTTTAATTGTTGGGCTGGATGAGTTGCTAAGGCGACAAAATCTAAGATACCTTGCATGGCATGAGCAACAGCGAGTTGCCACAAATCCCATTGTAAAAGCGGTTGTCTTTGCGCTGGATTGATGAGGGCTTTTTGCGCTGAGGGTACAGTCCGACCTTGCCACAAAGGTTCTCCTTCTTGGGGATAAAGTTGATCGACTTCTGTGATATCGGCGGGGGTAATATATCCTTTACCTAAAAAGCGGCGAATTAAATCTAAGCCTTTATTATTTTGTGCCCGTCGAAATAAAGCTTCTTGAGTAGCAGCAGTAAATAGCCATAAATCAGTGACTTTGGTGGCGATAGAATCGCTTCCCGCTTGTCTGGGATAGCGTACATAGTCAAATAGAATCCCATCGGGGCGACGGCGCAGTACTTCCTGTACCATGAGGTAATAGTCACGCTTTGCCCGTTCGTTGTAGGGGTCGATAAAGACATGAGTGCCCACATCTATAACATACAAGCTAGTTTGACCTTTGCCATTACGCGCGATCGCTCCTTCTCGATCTCGACGCAACGCATAGCTATAGCCAAAATTGATCGTATACATCCACGAGTAAACTTTTAAACCCCGTTGTCGCCCTTTTTGAATTGCCGTTGCTAGCAAATCTACCTTCTCTGCACCTGGATTGCGAATCACAGAAGGCCAAGCTGTCGGGTTACTGGCGGCTGGTAATAATACCCGCCCATCATAAAAGGTTTCCACATAAACTTGGTTGTAGCCCAGATTTACAATCCGATCCATCATGTGATCGAGTAACCCCGGCTGGATATCACAAGGATACAAACGCAACCAAATAGCTTGATTTTGCGGCCAGGTGCGATTACGACAAGCCTGCATTTCCTGTGCATGTTGTTTTAATATCTGCTGGTAACGCTTTTGTGCTTCTGAATTACCTCTGAGTGCTGCCAAACGTAAGTTTTCTTTTTCTTTGACAGCTTTTGGCGATAACTGACAATATTGTTGCACTTGCGCCTGTGCTGGTTGATTTGCCAAATAGGGAGTCAATAAACTACTAGTGAAAATCGCAGCTAAGAGGCTTCGGGTAAATGACTTTGATTTCGTAAAGTTCAAGGGAAGGTTAAACATACTTCAAGGTAGCAGGAAAAGTAGACTTGCTGTAAAAGCTGGGCACAGGCTGGAATTTGACAATCTTTCTTTGATTGTTCTTGTCCAGATTTTTTGGCTAAAAGCTCTTGTACAAGCAGTCTGACCATCAATCTTCAATTACATAGCTGAGATTGATGCGTGTCAAATTGTTTATTGAGAAAATAGGGGCTTTGAAGCCTATTTTTTTCAGACTCTCAAACCCCTATTTCTGTTGCCGGATTTTTTCACTCAGTTAAGTTTTCAAGCAGACTCAGGTAATTGCCAAATTATTGATTATTTGTTTGTCGTCAACGATCGTATCCGACATAATATTTGTCATAGGGTAAATCAAAACTCAAAATTTAAAAAGTATTTACTTGAATCAACTAAACTTAACAAGGTAGCAAAGAGTCTTAATTAAATTAAGACTCTTGACTGTGCCAATTTTCAGATTTTGGATGTTGGATTTAGGATTGGTTTTTTGCAATCGCCCCAGGGGAGCGAAATCGAAAATTGCAAATCTAAAATCTCCCAGTGCAAGGTAAAACTGGGTGCAGTCAATCTCAAATCGCAAATCTAAAATCCAAAATGGTTGGACTATATTTTATTGACAGTTAAGCACCGCGTCTCAGCGCCGCCTCTACCTGATTAAACTCTTGTTCTAGACGATCTTTGAGTTTTTGTGGTACAGGACGATTGGGGTAAGAACTGTAATGTCCTGCTAAGGAATTTAAGGCTGTGCGCATGGTAGTAAAGGAGCTAAGACCAGAAACAGAGTTAGCTCTTTGATAGCGTGCTGAAAAGTCATTTATTTTTTGACGCGCTTCTGCTTGAACTGCTGCTTTATTTGGTGAATCATCTGATAACTCTAAGACGTTTCTTAAAGTTTGGACTACCGTTAGGGTGTCTTGGCGATAATCTCCTGTCAAACTATCAGGGCTAGAACAGCCCATTAAGCCGATGGTTACAACTAAAACCAGGGCAAGCAGACGCGACCAATAGCGCTTCATAAGCATTTACTGAAATAACGCATAAATCAACGTCCATAGTATCTTGGATTGGTATCCTGGGGATCATGACTAAGGATGAAGCATCAGTGCTGAATTCAATGTTTTTGATAGAGAGTGTTCCTTTGTTGGTAAGGTCTACCTAAAGAAGCGATCGCATTTTGTAAGGTTTCTGGAGGCATGTATGTACCACCAACTGCACCCGCCATTGAGGTAATATGTTCTTCCATCAATGTGCCGCCAATATCGTTACAACCCCACAATAAAGCTGTTGTCGCCCCATCTAACCCCAGCTTTACCCAACTCGGTTGATGGTTAGGAATCCAATTTCCTAAATAAATCCGCGCTACAGCCGTCAACAGTAAGCTATCACTTAGAACCGGTTGATCGCGTCCTACCCGCCGACGTAGAGGTTTGGGTGCTTCCTGCCCGACAAAAGGTAATAAAATAAACTCCGTAATTTTCGCCGGATAGCCGTTTTTCATGGCGGTTATTTGCAGCGATCGCAATTTTTCTAAATGTGCGATTTGCTGTTCTGGACTTTCTATATGTCCTGAAAGCATAGTACTTGTTGTATGCAAGCCTAATTGATGAGCTGTACTGACAATTTCTAACCAAGTTGCCGTATCAATTTTTTCCGGACATAGTACTCGCCTGACTTCATCATCTAACACCTCAGCGGCTGTTCCTGGCATTGAGTCTACACCGGCATCGCGCAAAGCTGTAATGACATCAGCATATTTAACTCCATCAACTCTGGCAATAAATTGCACTTCCTGGGGCGAGAAAGCGTGTAAGTGTAGCTGGGGAAACTCCTGCTTGATAGTTTCCACTAGTTTGAGATAATAAGGCAGCGATTTACCATTAATCTGAGCTTGTGGGTTCAATCCCCCTTGCATACAGATTTCCGTTGCACCTCGTTTTACCCCATCCGTTGCTTTTTCTAAGATTTGTGCCCAATCTAACCAATAAGCGCCGCGATCGCCGTCATCGCGACGAAATGCACAAAAACTACAGTGCTGCTCGCAAATATTAGTAAAGTTAATATTACGATTTATGACGTAGGTAACTACATCACCAACTTGACGCTGGCGGAGTGTATCGGCCGTGCTTTGAATGAGGGCGATCGCTTGTGGATCTGTTTGTTTTAACAACACCACTCCCTCAATTGGAGATATATCATATCCCAGCAAGGCACGGTCGAGAATATCATCAACAGTTTTATGCTTCACAGGAGCGAAAACCAAGTTACTCCTTTTATTTTGCCAGGAATCCTGAATAGCGATCTCAGTAACAAATTGTAAGTAATAATTATTACTAAAATAAATTTAAAATCTAATTTTCAATCTATAATTTAGGTAGATTTTACTGTATACTTCGACCTATTATTATTGTTGAGTTAGTTACTGCCCGGTGAAATTAAATTACTTACTTACTTAAATAACAGACGTTCTCAAAACTCCCTACACATAGAAACTCTACATCAGAAACGTCGGCAGGTATACCCCAGATGGCTCAAAATTATTATAGTTCTTATTTTATAAGACTAATATTTTATTCGATTTCTGAAAAAAACTCAGTACACTTTTATTCCTTCTTACCTGTTCTCTGTTAAGAGTTACCTGTTCCCTTCCTCAGCAAATGATTTCACCGAATCAAAGCGGATTCTTATATTATGTTATTGCTTGGTTATGGTCGCAGTTCTTTGGTAATTTAGTAACTGTAATTAGAAGTCTTTCTCCTGTAATCAGCTTATTGTCTTTAGTCAGTATATATTACTTATATCAAGATTTATTTAGACTGCCATTGACAAGTTCAATGGCAGTTTCATTAATGTTATTTAGGATTAATGCATATGCTCAAGTCGGAAACTGATTTTCAACTAACGCAGCAGCCTAGTAAAACTATTGTTCTTGATCAGAGAGAAAATATATTTTTGTTTAAACCATCAGTAGATTTAGAAAAAAACATTCAAAAATATTATGATGTGAATCCTGTTTACAAGAGTAAAGTCTCCAGTCTTAATTTGGTAAAATTACTGAAATCTAATAGTATTAATTAAATCCGAAATTAAGCTCATTGCTATATACTAATCCTAAAATGAGTTATAAATACCTATCTTACTTATCGTTTCTGTTCATATATCAAAAAGGATTGCTATACTTTTATGTCGGGTAATTTTAAAATTTTAATATTCCTGGAAAATTTTAAATTTAAACATATTTGAACGCCAACTTAACGCATAAAAATAATTAAAATACCCAATCAATTCAGTGGAAGTTTACACTAATGATTCAACGCCAACCTACTTCATTATTACCCGTACCAACTGGTCAATTACAAATTCCGGAATTTCCGCCTCAAATTACATCAACAAATAGGGAAGCTATTATCCTTTCTCTAGTAATTCCCACTTACAAAGAACGTGACAATATTCATCAAGTTGTCAAGATTTTGAGTCAGTTATTAGATGAATCTATTTCTGGACAGTATGAACTAATTGTGGTAGATGATGATAGTCCCGATCGCACTTGGGAAGTTGCACAATCCCTCACAGAAAAATATCCGCAATTGCAGGTAATGCGGCGACAACAGGAACGGGGGCTATCTTCAGCCGTAATTCGGGGTTGGCAAGTAGCTCGAGGGCGCATCCTGGGAGTGATTGACGGAGATTTACAGCATCCACCAGAAGTATTGACACAATTATTAACCCAAATTCAACAAGGCGCAGATTTGGCAGTAGCTAGCCGTCACGTTGAAGGCGGCGGTGTTAGCAGTTGGAGTGCGATCAGGCGTTTTCTGTCCCGTGGGGCGCAACTTCTAGGATTAATTATCTTACCAGGAGTTTTGGGGAGAGTTTCTGACCCCATGAGCGGTTATTTTATGATCCGGCGAAATGCGATCGCTGGGACAATCCTGAATCCAGTAGGATACAAAATTCTCTTAGAAGTAATTGGGCGAGGAAATGTAAGTGAAATTACTGAAGTCGGCTATGTGTTCTGCGAACGCAAAGAAGGCGAAAGCAAGGTGACATGGAAGCAATATGTAGATTATCTCCGCCACCTCCTACGCTTGCGATTAACTACAGGAGGTTGGCGGCGAGTTAGTCAAGCTACAGGACAATTAGAACAGTTGAGTCAAAACCTTGGTTTTCCCCTTGGTAGATTCCTCCGTTTTGGATTGGTAGGACTCAGTGGCGTATTTGTAGATATGGCAATACTTTATTTACTGAGTGACCCCACAACCTTAGCTTTGCCTTTAACTCGTAGTAAAATTATTGCCGGCGAAATTGCCATTTTCAATAATTTCTTATGGAACGATGCTTGGACTTTTGCTGATGTCTCCATGAAGCAGCAGGAATGGCGTCAACGCTTGAAGCGCTTTTTAAAATTTAATCTCATTTGTTTAGCAGGATTACTCTTAAATGTACTGGTTTTGAACTTAGTATTTAATTTTCTCATTCCCAACCGCTATATCGCCAACCTGATTGCGATCGCCGTTGCTACCATTTGGAATTTCTGGGTAAACTTAAAACTCAGCTGGCGAGTTACTGATGTGAAATAGTGAAGTTGGGAAAAAATTAGCAACGATTGTTGACTATTGGGAGCTTTTTCCTATTTTGTGTAATTTTCTGGTATGCCTACAGGTGATAAACCCGCGATCGCTCTTAAATTTTGGCAACGAATTAACTCGCTAAAATTTAACCCAGTACGTCCCTCAATCTTAGCTACCGCTTCAATTGCAGATAACAAACTTGATGCGGCTTCCGCTTCTGAGTAACCCCGCCGCCCAGCGATGCGAATCGCCGCAGCATCAGCATTTAATTCCATCTCTGGAGATTGATGATTACGCCAGAGGCGAAAACCAGCGATCGCACTTAATCCTACACCAATGGCTACACCAACTACATCTGATTGCGTTGATTCAACTAACCCGCCCAACAATCCCAAAAGTACTATTCCTTGATAAATATTCGGTTTGAACCACTGTACTCCTGTTAACCAGCTAACTCTTTGTAACAGTAGTAAATCTCTTTGTGATTTTGACAAACGAAACCATAAATCAAAATTAATATATATCGGTCGTTCTTGGTTCCAAGGCAAAGGGAAAGAAGTATCAATCACCTTTGGCTGTTCGGGTTTGTTGGTGATTTTTGTCAGCATCCTGGCTGAAGCAGGCATAACATCTAGTAAACGGCGAATCTCAAGACTAGGCTCCATAAAATTAATGCATATTAGCTGAAGTACTTAGTTATCTGATTATCCCCTGGGAATAAAGAGATGAGGGAGACACATACCAATGACACATGACAAAAAAATTACTTTTCATGCTAACCTTTTATATGCGATCACTTCTCAGATACATGGACGCTTTCGCTCCCACCCCACCTGAATGGACAAATAAAGCAATTCACGCTTATCAGTTTTGCTGTCCTAGCTGTAAAGCCAGTAGCCGAGAAGCTATAGATGTTTGGCTCAATCGGCGATCGCCTGTAATTACAGAAGACCGTCGCCGTAAATGGCAAGAATTCTACAATTGTCACTGTAGTTGTGCTTGGTGGGCTTGGAGTAGCGATCGCCCGCCAACCGATCTATCTAGTCAACAAAATATTAATCCTTTATAACTATTTATACACAAACAAAAACCCGCCTTGAAGCGGGTTAAATCTTGCCATTTATAGAAAGTCAAAAATAAGTCATTCAGGGCAGGATTTTCCCACCCTTGAAAACCTATTACCAACCTTAGAAACTGAAGGTAGTACGTAAAGTACCTACGTAGATACTGTTATTATTGTCGTTGTGTTCAGGATTGAAAATCACTAACAAACCAGGGGTAACCTGAATATTATCAGAAACCCTTACTTTGTATAGACCTTCTAAATGGTAGGATGTGCCAGATTCTGAAGCAATACCGCTACCACCGGTGATTTTTGGTGGTTGACCGAAGATAACACCGAGAACGTTACCTTTTGCACCTAAGTCTCTCACGCCCAGTGAAGCAGCCCAATACCAAGCATCTGCACTTCTGTTATCAGTAGCAGAATCGGCCTCAGTATAACCAGCCCAACCACTCAAAGCCAACTTAGCACTAGGTTGGAAGGTAGCTTGTATACCATAATGGTTAGCTTCAGTTCGAGTGTTACTACCAAAAGGTCTGTTAGCAAATGTACTACCTGTACCTTGGAATAAGCTAGGAACGCTTTGGTAAGTACGAGCATAGCTAAAGCCCACATTTAAAGCTTTGTTGGGCTTGAAAGCTATCTGACCAAAAAAGGTGTTACTACCACCAAATAACCCGCTACCGTCAGCCGGATTGCTAGCATTATTACCTTGGGCGATATAAGCTGCACTAAAGGTCAAAGGCCCGTTAGGATTAACGTTCACACTTATACCAGCACCGTCACCACCTTGACGATAGATCGGGCTGAAGCGTCCGTAACGAGATAAAGCACCTCTACCAGAACTAGAAAAATCAGGGTTAAAGGTATAAAAGTTCTCGTTCAACTCAGCGCCAGTCGCATCAACTTTGACCCTAATTGCATCGCCGAAGTTGAAAGCATAGTTAATTTTATCAATTTCAACACTGTTGTTAGTGCCACCATCAAAGCCCAAACGGGTCATGTTGGTACCAGTTACAGTTTGATTAGAGATAGTGTTGCGACCTTGCAAACGAATTTGCAACTGATCTTTTCCGGTAAAACTGCTATTTAAGGTTAAGCGAACGCGATCGGAAAAAACAGTATTCGATTCTAAGTTAGCACCATTGTCAGCTCTCGTATCACCAAAAGCCTGCCCAACGTTGAAAATCGCTTCCCCTTGTAACTTGGTAGTAGTAGAGAATTGATTTGCTTCTAATTCAGCAGTACGTGCTTCTAAAGAATCAACACGACCGCGCAACGTAGCTAATTCAGCAGAAAATTCTTCTTGTAAGCGCTGTAAAGTCGCTAAATCTTGCTTGGTTACTAAATCAGCAGTAGCTGTAGCAATCAGTTCGTTAACTCGATCCAAACAAGCATTCAACCCAGCAGCAAATTCATAACGAGTTAAAGCACGATTACCCCGATAAGTACCGTTGGGATAACCTGCGATACAGCCATAACGCTCAACCAAGGATTGTAAAGCTTGAAATGCCCAGTCTGTAGGCTGTACATCCGAAAATTGGGAAACGGATGTAACTTGATCCATGCTGCTAGAGTCTTGCGCCAACTGACTAACACCAGTTACCTGTTCGTTGGCTTCAGCAGCTAGGGTGCTGTTTGCTGTCAAAAACGTGGCAGCAACAACTAAAGGGCCAATCTTTACAAGCTCCCAAAATGCTTTTTTCATTACTTTTACTCTCACACACACCTAAACTAATCAAAACCTAAGTAAATTTACCCTAAAAAAATTGTTTCATTAAGGAATTTACTTACATTTAAGTCACCCATGATTTTACCAAAGTTATTTGGTACTTTTCACAAGCAAACCAAAATTATTTTATCCTATTCTTTGATAATTTTATTAGGTAAACAAATAATCATCCGTCTTTTTTGACGCAATAGCTTTCCTTCTTCTTCAAATTGCTGTAAAAGTCGGGTTATCGTTACCCTTGTAGTATTTAAAACTTCTGCTATTTCCTGATGAGTGATATTTAGATCGAGTAATTTACCCTGTTCTACTGCAATACCAAATTTTTCACTTAACCACAATAGAAAATACCACAAGCGTACTGATATAGGTTTACGATGTACTATACTTAGTAATTCTTCCGCCTGTTGAATATGAGATAATAAAGCACCGACATCTTCATACCAAAGATGTGGCGGTAAAATACTAACTTCTAGTCTGGTTAAAGATTCAATTTGATATGGTTTAACTCTAGATAAAGGATAACCAATGATATCGCCCGGGCCCCAATAACCTAGAGTAATATATGTTCCATCTTCACTCCAAGTTAAAGTACGAACTGCTCCCCGTTCAATGCGCCATAGTACTTCATTGCGTGGGGGAATTATTTCGCCACGAGCAAATATTCTTTGAGGTAACTGCCCATTTAGGATGGAATGATTCAATGTCAATGCCGATTCTGTGGTAGGACTTGTGGAATACATTCAGATACAGGTTTAAGCGACTAGAAATAATGGAATGCCGTAAAACTTTTGATCGCTACTTGGATAATTGCTCATAAATTATCGATACTTAGTGAAATTTATACAATTAATTTTCTGCTAGACAATTTTAAATATTTTTAATTAATGACAATTATTTAGATATTCAATCAAATTTGCTCCTTACTACATTGAATATAAATTTTGCAATTACTGTATTATTAATTACTATATTACATTAATACATTTAATATTCAGCGTTAAATCATTTATATAACATAATCAATGCATTTAAATATTGAATTATTAATATAGATAATGCGCAATAATACAATTCAAACCTAGAGAATTAATCAAGATAATTTATTGGATTGAGTCTGGTTATAAATAAAATTTTTTAAATGATAAAATCACTCCAAATGAGGGAAACTTAGCTAAAATTTTGATATTTGTCATATTCTGGTAAAAACTTTTTTGATTTCAGTGAATTTTAATAAGATAAAAAATACGTAACTGAGATTGTGGCTAATTCATTGCTAAAGTTAAGTAGTAGGTTGGAGAATATTTAAAATTTGCTATCAAAAACATCTGGGACGAGCCATACATTTTTTCCTAAAATTCCTAGTATAATCAATCACCTAAAATTACAGAGTGTTTTATTTGTTATTCACACTGAAGTTGGGTTAGCAAACAACCAATAGATTTATTAGTGTAAATCAAGTGTTTATTTATACAAAATATTAGTGCCAAGATTAATATAATTAATATTTCCCCTTCAGACCAAGACTTCAAAAAAGCGATACTTATTAGTCTGAGATTGCTGAAGTATCACTGTCTATCTTGACTTAACTTTAAATTTGAAAGTTTAAGAATAGGTAAGCTTTTAGTGAAATGTATGCTAGTTCACTAATTTTTCATATTTGATTTTACTCGAAACTATAAACGGTCAATAGTCTATGTGTCTATTATTGACTATGGATTGTTGACAACATTAATCTTGATTGCCCGAGTTTGCTCACTTCTACTGACTTTAATCAATAATGTTGACCAGTCACAATATAGGCTACTCTTTGCCCGATGTTAGTAGCATGATCTGCCATGCGCTCTAAATAGCGAATAGCCAAAGCTAACAGTACAATCGGTTCTACCACACCTGGAACATCCTTTTGAAAAGCTAAAGTCTGATATAGACGTTCATAGGCATTATCGACAGTATCATCCAAATGCTTAATACTTCGTCCACCAGCTTCATCCAAATCAGCTAAAGCCACTAAGCTAGTAGCTAACATCGCTTGCGCATGATGGGACATAACTGCAATCTCTGGTAAAGACGGATGAGGTGGATAAGGAAAGATTTTAATGGCAATTTCAGCAATATCTTCAGCGTAATCCCCAATTCGCTCTAAATCTCGTACTAGCTGCATAAAAGCACTCAAGCACCGCAAATCTTGCGGCGCAGGGTCTTGCATAGTCATAATCGCCGTACAGTCTGATTCTATCTGTCTATAAAAGCGATCAATTTTTTTATCTAATTGAGGAAGTGCCTCAGCTGCTGTTAAATTGCGGGAAAATAAGGCTTGATGACTGAGACGAAACGATTGTTCCACCAAAGCTCCCATGCGTAATACATCCCGCTCTAAGCGCCTCATAGCGCGTGCTAGCTGGTTTCCATCAGAATTGGAGCTATCAATGGCAGCGTTCACACTTATCTTGTTAAGATTGGAGTTATTTTTTTAACTATAGTCTTGGCTGGAGGTATTTGCCATGACTTCTGGTAGTTGGAATTGTATCCATGCACCACCAGTTTCGGGGTGATTCATGGCTTTGATCCAGCCACCGTGGGCGAGAATAATTTGTTTGACTATTGCCAACCCTAAACCACTACCTACAATTGTAGTTGTCGAATTAGTATCTTGTACTTGATTACGTGCCCGTGCTTTATCCCCCCGGTAGAAGCGTTCAAAAACATGGGGTAAATCTGTTTGGGAAAAACCAACGCCAGAGTCAATAATATCGATTTCTAAAGTGGGGGGAGTAGAATTGATACTTTGAGTATCTTCTGGTGATATTATTTTGGCTTGAATTTGAATAGTGGTGTCAGCAGGACTGTATTTAATACAGTTGTCTAGCAAGTTAAGAAAAACTTGATACATCCGCGAGCGATCTGCCTTAATTAAGACAGATTCTGTTTGTGAATAGCTCAGATTGAGATTTTGCCTTTGAGCTAGGGGTTCTAAACTTTCCCAAACAGAGGTAATGAGCGATCGCACTTCCACTGTTTCCGGATTTAATTGAATAGTTGGATCTGTTTCCATTTGAGTGAGATCTAACCAACCTTGTACCAAGTTAATCAAACGATCGACTTCTTGCATCAGGCGGTTAACCCAACGATTTAAAGGTGGTTCCAAGCGGTTTTGTAAAGTTTCCACAACCAAACGAATCGAAGTTAAGGGTGTTCTCAGTTCATGGGCTAGATCGGAAAAAGAACGCTCTCTGACTTGATTCATATCTAGCAGCGGTTGGCAATTTTCCAAAAATACCCCCACTTGTCCCTTCGGTAAAGGGAAACTAGTTGCACGTAAAGCCAGAGACTTTACTTCTAACATTGCTGCCGCATTCTCAAAAGAGGGGTGAAACACCCACTCTTTCACCCTTGGTTGTTGACAATCTCGCGTTTGCTCAATTAAGCGGTCAAGTTCATAAGACCGCACTAACTCTAGTAATAATCGCACTTGTCCTGGTTGCCAGCGCTCTAGGTACAATATTTCCTTAGCTAATTTATTGCACCACAGCAGTTGATTTTCTTCATCTACCTGCAAATATCCTAACGGTGCAACATTCAGCAGTTCTTGGTATGTTTCCAAAGTCTCCTGTAAATCCTGCCGTTTTTGCATAAGCACAGCAATTCTCTGCCGCAGACGGGGCATCAGCGGCAGTGCTATGTTGGAATAATGAGAATTTAAAGGTTTGAATATTCGCTTCAGGTAATGCTCCAGTTGTACCTGTTGCCATATCCAAAATCCAATGCCTAAGGCTAAACCCAGAGAAAATCCCAATAGAAACATTTAAGTTATTAGTTGCTCGATCACAACTAAAAACTAACAATTATCGTCCACATTTATCCAAATCGATAGCCAAAACCTCTGACAGTCACAATATATTCGGGACGACTGGGGTCTAGCTCTAATTTTTCCCGCAACCAACGGATGTGAACGTCAACGGTTTTACTGTCTCCCACAAAATCTGGCCCCCAGACTTGATCTAGCAGTTGTTCCCGCGACCACACCCGGCGCGCATAACTCATAAATAGTTCTAGAAGTCGAAACTCTTTGGGGGAGAGATTTACCTCTTGACCGCGGACTAGAACCCTACACTCTTGTGGATTCAAGCTGACATCCTTGTACTTTAAAATC
This sequence comes from Tolypothrix sp. FACHB-123, assembly GCF_014697075.1. Taxonomy (GTDB): domain Bacteria; phylum Cyanobacteriota; class Cyanobacteriia; order Cyanobacteriales; family Nostocaceae; genus Aulosira. The sequence continues at coordinate 244,206 of NZ_JACJRE010000002.1, forward strand.
GGTAGTTGTGGCACAGTGCTGAAGCGTTGGCGACGTAGTAAAGCACGACAACGCGCAACTAATTCCCGCATACTAAAAGGTTTGGTTAGATAGTCATCTGCACCCACCTCTAAACCGAGTACGCGGTCAGTTTCACTGCCTTTGGCACTAATCATTAAAATTGGTACTGGGTTGCCTTGATGACGCAGTAAGCGGCAAATATCTAATCCATTTATCTGTGGCAGCATTAAGTCAAGGATTACCAAGTCTAAGGACTCTTCCCCTGAGTTGGGTTCACAGTTTTTGAGATATTCTACAGCTGCTCGCCCATCTGTGGTAGTTACTACCTCATAGCCTTCTTCCTCCAATGCTACAACTACCATTTCTCGGATTAGTTCTTCATCTTCGACTATGAGAATACGGCTGGTTTGCCCTATATCTGCTTTGGCAGAAAACTTGGTTGATTCACTGGTATACATTAGATTAGTGTCACAAAAGGTTGGGTCTGTTCTGCGATCGATATGGCAATTGGATCAATTATCTTGCTTGGATGTAGCTGCAATTCTACATCCGCTGGCTTCATTTATAAAACTTAACATCCGTAACATTACCCAACTTATTATAAGTATCAACGCTACACCCTGCCAAGGATGTTTGCAGTAAATTTATATCTTGAAGTTTATCTATAACTACATTTGCATCTTGACAAGAATAAATTCAATCTAGTACCATATTAGTACATAAATACTATCAAGCAAATAAAAAATACTTTACCCAGCAAAAGCAAGGATTGAAGGACACTTTCAAGAAGCAGTAAGTGCCTTTTGATTCTACCTTTCAGTATTTACACTGCGCTAAAAACGCTGATTTTTAGGCTACTCTGATGTCTGCATCGAGTATGTTTTGGTATGACTTGCTACTCGCTACATTGTTCCATTTTGACAGGAGTTGAAGTATGACTACAGTTGCAGTCAAAGACAGCAAACAACAAATAGTACAAGCATTTCAACAAATTCTCGCAGAACGGAAAAAATTAGATTTAAAAATAGCTACGAAACAAGAGGAAGCAGAAAAGGCAAAAAATCAAGAAATCTTAGCTGCGGCTTCTACATATACGGTAGATAGTATTGTTAAAGGTTTAGCTGATTTACAATTAGAATTTGGTAGCATTGTCACTTCTCTGTCAGAAAAATTAGCAAAAGAAACCGCTAAATTAGATGAATTAAATCGAGCTATAGAAATTGAAACTCAGCATTTACAAGAACTGCAACAAATCAGAATTGTCGCCGATGCTTTAGATATTTTAAATCAAGAGCATCAAGAAAAGTTAAAGTTTTTAGAACAAGAAATATCTAGTAAGCGCGAAGCTTTAGAAAAAGAAATTACCATTAGGCGTAAAGAATGGCAAAAAGAACAAGCAGAATATGAAGAAGCTTTACAAGCTTACAATGAATTAATAGCGAAACAACGCAATACTGAAGCGGAAGAATATCAATATAAGTTAGAAACTACAAGAAAGCTAACTACAGATGCTTATGAAGCCAGAAAACGCAATTTAGAAAGAGAAATCCAAGAAAGCACTCAACAGAAAGAGAAAAATTGGACGGAACGAGAAAAAGTCCTGAATGTAAACCAGTCTCTATTTGCAGAAAACCAAAAGAAAATTGCGGCTTTCCCGACAGAGTTGGAAGAGGCTATTAAGAAAGCCAGAGAAGAAGCCATTAAAGAAACCAACCAAAAAGCTAAGGTTGAAGCTGATTTGTTTGAGAAAGAGTGGGAATCTAGCAAACAGAGTTACGAACTCAAAATTCAGTCTTTAGAAGAAACGATTAAAAAACAAACCGAGCAAATTGAAGGTATTACTACTCAATTGCAAACTGCATTAAAACAGGCTCAAGACTTAGCGATGAGAGCTTTTGATAGTTCTAATGCTAAATAGAAATTAATTGAAAAGTGATTTTGTAAATAATGGAGGGTTGTTGTGGTAGCGAAAAAACCAACTGATAAGAGTACTAAAGCGGAAATTCTTCAGGCTTATGAAGAGTTAGCCAAAGAAGCAGCATCTGTAAAAACGCAACTGAATCAAGTTTTGAAAGAAAACCAATCTCTAAGCCAATCTTCTAGTAAAGATAAGCCCAAAATAGAACCAAAAACTACTATGAATCAGCCATCTACTGTACAACAAAAAATGAATTATACCATTGAAAGCTTGGCTAAAATTCAATTGGGCTTTGGTAGTGCGGCAAATGAATTATCTGAACAGCTAACGACACAAGCATCGAAATTAGGAGAAATTAGAGAAAATGTAGAGAAAGAAGTTCAAGAATTAAAGCAACTACATAATTTAGAAATTACTGCTGATATTTTGGATAATCTGATTGCTAGTTATGAAGATAATTCTAAGAATTATCAAGAAGAATTTAGCCAACAGAAGGAAGTTTTATTTCAAGAGTTAGATGAACAAAGAAAAACTTGGCTTAAAGAACAAGATGAAAATCATCGATTAGTCAAAGAACGAGATGAAAATCTCAAGAAAACTCGCCAAAGAGATGAAGCAGAATATAAATATAATTTAGAACTTCAGCGCAAGTTGACGCAAGATGAATATGAACAACAGCAAAAAGGGCTAAATAAACAATTAGAAGAATTCCAGCAAGAAACAGAGAAAGCTTGGGCGGAAAAGGAAAAAACAATTGCAGAACGAGAAAAGCAATTTGAAGAGTCTAAAGCAAAAGTAGAAGCATTTCCTAAAGAGAAAGAAACCGCAATTAAAAAAGCCACGGAAGAAGGTAAGGGAATTGCTTACTATCAAGCTAAAGTTAAATCAGATTTGTACAATAAGGAAGTTGAAGGACAAAAGCGTTTTTACGAACAGAGATTACAGTCTCTAGAGCAGACTATTAGTAATCAAGATAATCGTCTGGAAAACCTTTCTAAACAACTTGAATCTGCTCTCAAACAAGTGCAAGATTTAGCAGTTAAAGCTATTGAAGGGACTGCGAATGTTAATTCTTATCAAGCGATTAAAGAAATTGCTTTAGAACAGGCGAAAAGTCAGGTAAAGAATAAATAAACTATTCTGCTCTTAAGTGACAAAATCCATCGTGAGGGCTGTTAACACTTGACAGTTAACAGCCCATATAAGTAGTTATGTAATTTAGACAAGCATTAGTACTTACAGCTATTTTCAGGTAAATAGACAACGCTGTAGGGAACATCGACAATCTTTTGCTATATACAATAATTTTACTGGTGGCGTGCCCCTACGACAGATGTGGTTCAAATAGGTGAAAACTGCTGTAACAGCATATTATGTTGGGTTTCGTTCCTAAACCCAACCTACACAGGTGAGGATTTTTGAGGCTAATTGAAATTCTAGACTTGTAGTTTTGTGAATACAATAAATGTAGAAAGCCAGTCTAGTTAATTGATTTTTCCTTCATTATTAATGATGATGAGTTAGTAGTCAGCAGTTTATTTTTGCCTAATTTGAGGTTAAATGACTGACTAGAGAATTCTATACCCATCATCATTAATGCTGATGGTTTTTCTGTAAATACTATATTGCTGCAAACTCTAGATAGACAATTGGGAATACAAATAATTTATCTACAATCAGATTTATTGATCTCTTTTAGGTGGAATTCCATTATCCATTGGTTTTTTTCTACCTGGTGTTTGACGATCTTGATTTTTTTGATTGGCTGATTGCTGGGATTTGTTTGCTTTATTGGACATGATTTTAACCCTGTGAAGAATGTGTAATTTGTCTACAGTTTTAATCTACATGATATGTCAGGTTATTTCCGCAAAATATTTTAAGGGTTTATAATTTACTCAAATAAAAATAGCTAATTCTCAATTTTCTTAGGTTGTATGATTTCAGACGATGAAAATGCTTGTAATTCAGGCTTTGCCGGGATGAGAAGCAAAGCATAGAATGAGCCATAAAATTAAGTTTGTAACATAAATTCAAAAAAAAAGAGACGCCTTATGATTGTACGTCCCTAGAACAGAGGAAACCCATTACTTATTAAAAATAAAATTGAAAATAAAATTAAAAAATTTAAAAATTAATGTTTAAAAACTCTCACAAATAGAAACTTAGTTTGTTGTATCAAGCTTTTGAGGTTGCTGTTAAACCTAATAGCGCCAGGTTCAGTTTTGCTTGGCTTACCAATTTTGGGAGGTTTGGGACGAGGACGTTTCATTGGACACAATGATTGATGCTTAACTCGCTACACATTGGACTACAAGGGTATAAATTATGAATCCGGAAAATTTAAAGTAAATGAGGTACGCGCTTCGGGGCATGGCAGCGTCGGGGCATGGCAGTGCCACTGCCCCTACAATCAACGATAATATGTACCTCAGCAACTGGCAATCTGCTGTATCTGTTTTTAGAGAGGAGAGGACATGTTAAGCAAATGAGGAGAAATCCAGATTGGGGGGAATATCTTGAATACGTCCAGGGCCGATCGCACGTAATGCTTCTTTAAGGTCAACATCGCCAGTATACAAGGCACGACCAACAATTACACCAGTTACACCTTGGGGTTCTAAAGCTAATAAGCTCAATAAGTCGGTAACAGAACTGACACCACCAGAAGCTATGACTGGAATTGAAATTGTACTAGCGAGTTCTCGCAATGCTTCTATATTGGGGCCGGAGAGTGTACCATCACGATGGATATCGGTGTAAATAATGGCTGCTGCTCCCAATTCTTGCATTTGTACGGCTAGTTGGGTAGCTAAAACTTCTGAGGTTTCTAACCAACCGCGAGTGGCTACGAGTCCGTTACGTGCGTCAATGCCAATAATAATCTGTCTGGGGAATTCTTGGCAGAGTTGCTGGACTAACTGGGGTTGTTCTACGGCGACAGTTCCGAGAATCGCCCGTTGTACGCCTGTATTAAATAGCTGCTGAACGCTGGTGCGATCGCGCAATCCCCCACCAACTTGAATGGGTACGGATACAGCTTGCGCGATCGCCTCAATTGCGGCTAAATTGACAATCTTACCGGCTTTGGCTCCATCAAGATCCACCACATGTAGCCTAGATGCACCATGATCTACCCATTGTTTAGCAACATCAGCCGGGTTCTCGCTAAAAACTTGCGAGCGATCGTAGTCCCCCTGATAAAGTCTTACACAGCGCCCTGCTAATAAATCAATTGCTGGAATTACATCCATTTACCTTGTCCTCAATCCAATCCAAAGCTAGCTATAAGTGGTTTTTCTCTGTGGCAATTTTCTGTTTTAATTGCTTTACAGCTTGCCAAAAACCTAACACGATCAGAATATTCGCCAGAGTCAAAAACACTTCTGCACCACCGTGCAACCAATCGACATTGGCTAAAGCTTTACCATAATGTACTTTGGCATAAATTCCAGCTGGGATGGTAACACCGACAAACACTAAAGTGCCGTAAAATCCATACAAAGCCAAACGTGGCATTTGTTGACTGCGGCTGATAAACCACAAGAAACCCAAGTAAGGAAATAGTGACAGGGCAAAAAGGGCGTCTTTTGAGATCATCGCTCTGATTTGATAGGTTGGGCTGCAACAGAATCTATTCCCTTATGGGCAGATTTGGCAGAACGCCAAATCCATACCGCAGCTGCCCAAAGGGTAAAATTACCAACTAAGGTCATGGTAGCTTGAAGCGTTACCAGCCATTCTAAAGATTCTGGATTGTCGAAATAATGCCAAGTGCAAGCACACATGGCACTGACTAAAGCAGGTAACATGGCAAAGGATAATCCCCACCAAGTCCGGTTACCAGTGAGTTCGCCGTAAGTCCAGATTAACCAAATGGCAGCCATCCACTCAATGACGCTAGAAACATGAATTATCCAGGTGGGAATTGAAAGGGCGTGCATAAGTAAGTCAAAAGTCAAAAGTCAAAAGTCAAGAGTCAAGAGCTAATTAGCAAGGATTAAGGGTCAAAACTTATTAGTTATTTCTCCCTTGCTCCCTGCTCCCCCTGCTTCTTCCCATCTTCCCATAAGAAAAATCGGATTTTTTGGCAAGTATGCCAGCGATCGCGCCTAACTTCTGTATAAGTAATAGATAATCAGGTGCCAAGAAAGTCAATTAGTAAAAATTAGCAAAATCTCAAATCACAAATGAAACCGATGCGGGCGTTATTATCTGGGTATTACGGAAAAGGTAATGGTGGTGACGAAGCTTTATTGGCAACGCTTTTGCAAATGTTACCGCCCCATGTGACACCTGTGGTACTTTCTGGTAATCCGCAGGAAACGCGCGATCGCTATGGTGTTGAAACTGTGAATCGCATGGCTTTGTTACCTGTCATCCAAGCTATGGGTTCTTGCGATGCTTTTATTTGGGGCGGTGGCAGTTTAATCCAAGATGTTACTAGTGCCATGAATCCTTTTTATTATGGGGGATTGATGACTTTGGCACAGCAGATGGGTTTAAAAACTATAGCTTGGGGTCAAGGAATAGGGCCGCTAAAGCGATCGCCTACTCGTTGGTTAGCGCGACAGAATTTTGCAGGTTGTACCAAGGTTAGTGTACGCGATCGCGCTAGTGCGGCTTTGTTATCTGATTGGCAAATTAAGAGTATTCTCGCACCCGATCCGGTTTGGGCGTTAGCATCCCAGCCTGTACCCGAACTTAGCGATTTACCAACCCCTAGAGTGGCGGTGACGTTGCGATCGCATTCTCAACTGACAGAAACGCGCTTGGCAAATTTAACTCGCGCTGTGGTTGATTTTCAAAAAGCTACCCAAGCTTTTATCTTACTGTTGCCGTTTCAAAAAAGTGAAGATTTAGGCATTGCGGAAGCTATTCAACCCCATCTGCAAAATGTGAGCCAAATTATCTGTCTGGAAGATCCCCAGCTTTTAAAAGGCGTTTATCGCGGTGTAGAAATGACCATTGGAATGCGCCTGCACAGCTTAATTATGGCAGCAGCCGAAGGTTGTCGTTGTTTTGCTCTTAGCTATGATCCTAAGGTAAATCGCCTCATGGAAGAACTAGAAATGCCTGGATGGGATTTAGCGAATTTACCAGATGATCCTCATGTGATTAGTCAGGCTTGGATTAAGCATTACACTAATGGTAATCCGCTTTCACCTGAGAAGATTCAGTCTTTGGTAAACCAAGCTTTGATCCACCGTGAGGTTTTAGTAGAAGTATTAGGCTGAAAAAATCCTTGGGCTTTTGCTTGCTACAGATAAATTTAAGCGATCGCACTTTAATTTTTAGAAAGTGCGATCGCTTTTGTGAGAATTTAACTAAGCCAGTTAAGTTCAATGGCTCAGGTCTGACTTGAACAGACGACCCCAGGCTTATGAGTCCCGTGCTCTAACCAACTGAGCTACTGAGCCGTATTTTTTTCACATTTCTAAATATAGCAGAAAAACTTTATGATTGCTAGTCTAGCTGACAACTAATTTTTTTGAATCAATAGTCCCGAATCCATAACATTCATGGGAAAAGAGTTATAGCTCGAATCAGCACAAATGACTCATGAAAAAGCGCAAAGTCTGAGCGGAGGTTTCTTTCGCTCAGAACTTTATAAGAATGACCAGAAAGAAAGCATAAGAGAAAGCAAAAGAGGGAGCTAAACTCCCTCAAAAAATCAAGCAATGGTTTTATTTTAGACAGTCAGAAATTAGATCCGACTTGCCAGCAAGGCAATCGGGTTAACTGCACCCTTTCCTGGGGGATGAATTTCAAAGTGAGTGTGTGGCCCTGTACTGAAACCAGTACTACCCATTGCAGCAATTGTTTCTCCTTGACGTACTTGCTGACCTACCTGCACAAAAATCTTGCTGTTATGAGCATAGCGGGTCATACTGCCGTCAGCATGGCGGATTTCTACCAGATTTCCGTAGCCACCATTATTCCAGCCTGCTTTTGCTACAACACCATCAGCTGAGGAGTAAATTGGTGTACCTGTGGAGTTAGCAACGTCAATTCCTTTGTGCATTCTTCCCCAACGCCAACCATAGCCAGAGGTCAGTACACCTTTCGCTGGCCAAATATAAGCTGCGGTTGAGGTTGATGGTGGGGGGATAGCTTCGTCAATTGGTTTGGGTAGATATCGATCTACTGCTGACAAAGCTGGTAAACCACTAGGAGAAACTGTAGTTCCCCGCATTTTGCCTAAAGAATCAGAAGCGTTGACACCTCTGGGAGGAGTGGCAATTCTCGTAACAGGGGTCTTGCGTCCAGGATTCTGGTTAGGCAAGAACTCTGGGTTTACTGGCTCAGTAGGTTGAGTTGCACGATACACAGGCCTGATGGGTTGAGCTGTGTAGTTAGTCGTGCCAATGGGTGCAGGTACGGGAATCTGTACAGAATTCCGGGGTGTAGTTGGGCTAGATACCGCAAAATTGCTGGGATTTAGAACCGGAACTGATACCGCCGCAGGATTTTTATTTTCGCTGACGACTGGTGTGACTACGCCTGCTTGTTGAGCGCGATATTTTTCCCGCAATCTCTGGATTTCTGCTTGTAAGCTTTGGAGACGCTCATTGCTTTTTGTGCTCGCCAGTTTCTGCGGTTTTTTATTCGACTGCATTTCCACAAACACTTTGGGCACCGGAGCATCACCACCCATGCCATAAGAGTTAGCAGGTTTGGAGTCGGGTTGAGAGACTACAGTGTTGGTCTGAGTCTGAGTTTCCTCAGTTACGGGTGTTGGTAGAGTAACACTGCTGTTGTTGACCACTGGTAATTGTGGTGTCGCAGCTACAGTTGGGGTAACAACAGGGGTGTTGACAGGGGATGGCGCTACTGTGGCAGTAACATCAGCCTGTTCTACAGTGGGGTTAACGGCTACAGTCGATTGGTTAGCAGTGCTGTGCTCCAATTTAGCAGCAGGAACTACCAATTTCTGACTGATTTGCAGTTGATTGGGATTGTTGAGATGATTTGCCTTGGCTAATTCTGAAACTGATGTACCGTATTTATTAGCGATCGCTGCTAGGGTATCTCCTGGCTTGACTTCGTAGGATACAGCAGATGTTGGTGCAGCAGTTTTGATTGTGGCTGGTACAGGTGTGACTACAGATGGAGTAGTAGCAGTACTAGCAGTGTCAGCAGTATTAGGAGTACTAGCTTTTGCCTGTTTTAGCCGCGATATCAGACTAGCTTTGTCGGCATTGGTATTGGTTAGTGTTTGCTCTGTTGTAATTTTGCTTGCATTGAGCTGTGGCGCTTTCTCAACAACAGATGGGATTGGAGCCAACTCAGTGTTAGCTTTGGATGAATTTTGGGTCTCCTCAGACCGCAACTCCGCCAGACTTTGTTTTAAACGGTTCGATTTTTCTTGTAAGCGATTGAGAGCAAACTCTTGCTGCGCTTTTAACTGCGCAGTCACTTCACTTTGGGCAGCTTGGTTTTCTGTTGCTAGTGGTGTCAGGGATGTAGTTGGTGAGGTAACTACACTGTTAGCAATAGAAAGTTTCTGTAGTTGTTTTATTTTGTTCGCTGCTTGCAAGCCCTCTGCTAGTTGGGGTTGCTGATAGAAAGAACTTTTATAAGTTGTGGATTTAGCAGTCGCTTCTGATGCTGGAACTGGCACAGATATTCCACTGGCTGTAACTTGCAATTTAGCTTCAAGCCCAGGCACTTGTGAAATTGCTGTAGGTTCCACGATGACGGGATTTTCCGGTACGCTCAGTAATGAGGCGGTTTGGGTCTCCAGCTTTGTGGGGGCAAATTTCATCTCAGTGTCAGGAACAGCCGGAGTGCTTGAGGCTGCCTTTTGGCTGCCTACAGGAGCCGCTGCTTGGGCTTGATCGCTTTGCCGAGTCACCAAAAGACTGGTTGCTCCCATTGATATTGCCAAGCCAATCATGGCGGCTCTTGTCCCTGCCCGGTGGTTTACCGCAGAACTAGAATTATTTGTATTCGACTGTTCTACCGGGGCACCATCACTGCTAGGGGTATTGTTCAGCACAGCCTTTTCTCTCTTTTTCAATGCTCGTTTCAAAGACGACCTCCTATGATCACTAGCGCTTAACTGACCTCAATTGTTTTTTCAGTCTGATACTAGTCAATGATTTAGATCACATCCGCAGATTGATCAAGATCACACCCACCAGAGATACTTACGCAAGATTAACCTGCTTCTCTGATTTAGACAAGTTCACACTCATTAGCAAAACTTAACTTGCTGTGCTGACTTGTCCGTTCCATTCCTCACACCCGAAGATTTGTTGCTGTTTACAGTTGTTTTTGCTGATTTTGCTGAAGTAGTTGGGACTGGACAAAAATATGCACTTTGCCATGTCCACTTTTGCTGTCAGCAATGGATTCGCTAGCACTTCTGAAAAAGCAAATCTCCCTGCTGTAGATATCTTCAAGAGATATTTAACCAATCCGTCTACCCAACACGAGACTTTACGTTGATTATTCCCTAAAAGACAACCGTATTATCTCCCAACTACTTTTGCCTTGTTGGCAAATTAAGCTTGAGTCCAAAATGACTAAATGCCCTATAAGACTAGGTTTTAGTCTTTTTGTTCCCCGGTTTAGGGATAATTGAAATTCATCAAAATCTATCATTCAATTTGCGAATTGACCTGAATTTTAGATACAAATTTCTTATATAAGCTCGCAGAGGTTTGTTAGTATTTTTTACTCAACTTCGTAAAAGCTTACAGACTCAAGTATAACCATTCACTTGAATTTGGCTGTAACAATCGCTAATATTTGCGATGTTTACCCAAATATTTAACTTGGGTAGTGGGAATTTTGAATTTTTTAAGTATTTTTACTTAATTTTTCTCTAAAAAAAATTTATTGTAAATAGCCCAGCTGACGGCGGGCTTCAAACAAGCTGACTGCTACACTCACAGACAGATTCAAGCTGCGAACGTGCGGTTCTGTCATGGGGATGTAGATAGTTCGATCGCAGGCGGATAGAACTGTTGGGGGTAAGCCTGTGGTTTCGCTACCAAACAGCAGCCAGTCATCTGCTTGAAACTGAAATTGAGCATAATTAGCAGTACCTCTAACAGAAAAACCCAGTAGTCTACCACCACGCTGCTGATGTTTGTCTTTAAAGGCTTCTATGGATTCGTGATAGGTCAGCTTGACGTAAGGCCAGTAATCTAAACCTGCTCTTTTCAAGTAGCGATCGCTAATTTCAAATCCCAAAGGCCCTACCAAATGTAACTCTGTACCTGTGGCAGCACAAGTACGTGCAATATTGCCTGTATTTGGGGGAATGAGGGGATTAACTAAAACTACTTGGGGCATTGTCAGTGGACAGAATGTATTTTAAAAAACAATGTATCAGCCTGTCACATTCTACCAAAGGAATATCAACTATCTATAGGTTTTGTTAATAATTATCAAGCTCTGCCAAATGATTAGATTTTTAAAACAAAGAAAACTAACTCTCAAAGGATTATTTGAGAGTTTTATTATCTAAATTGAAGGGAATAATAATTTTTTCCTATTACAGCTATATGCTGCTTACTATGGGGGTTTTTCATACCTCCAAAGAAATCTATCATTTGCTAGATGTTCTGGGGTGTAGTGCTACACCACTGAGGGGGAACACAATTTATCTTCTAATTCGAGTTCCCGTTCTTGGATGGCAACAATTGCTTGAGAAATCACGCGCTGGGAATCAAATCCTACACCATGTAGTTGTAACCATTGTTGAGCTTCATTTCCTTCGCGGAGAATTTTGTGCAAGGGAGAAAGGAAACAACTAAATCCTTGTTGTTTTGCGATCACCCAAACTTCTTGGTACATTTGTTCTATCCAATCTCTAGCGATAATGGTTCTGCCATCTTGCCAATGCTGAAGCGGTGCATCTAAACTAGTCGCAGCTGCGGCTGCTTCGTTGCTGGCAATTAAATCGAGCAATTCTTCATGGGAAAGTTGACTTTGAGTTAAGGGATCGATTTCTGGGTTTTCTAAGATTTGTAACAACCGTGCTTCTAACAAGGCTGTAATAGCTAGTAAAGCAATGGGATCTGTGACTAAATCGCAAATTCGCAATTCTAGCCGATTTAAGTCATGGGGACGGCGATCGCCATTGGGGCGTACTGATGCCCACAAATGTCGGACATTTTGCATTGTACCCGCCGCTAGCTGTTCTTCTACCCATTGGATATGATGGGCGTGACTTGCAAATAAAGGGACGCGGGCTGGTGTGTGGGGAAATAGTCCCCACCGGGTAGAGTGATAGCCAGTAGCTTTAGCATCTAAAAAAGGCGAGGAAGCGCTAAGGGCGAGAAATAAGGGTGCTTCTGCACGAATTACTCGACAAGCCCGCATTAATAGCTCAGGATCGCTAATACCAACATTGATATGTACGCTAGCTGTGACTACTTTTGTGCCGTAGGTGCGCTCAATATAATCGTGATAAGGATTTGTGGGATCGGAACGGAAGAAGCAATCGCTCCTACCCAAAGATAGAGTACTGCCAGGAATTAAAGTATAATCGCCTAATTGCTGAAGGTATTGGCGCAATTTTTGCCGAGGACGCACCAAGGCACACAATAGCCGCTCATAACTATGTAATGGACTAGTTATATATTCTACGTTGCGGCTATCTGGCTCGCGCACAAATCCATCTAAAGCCCCAACGATTTTGTCAGAGAGTCCGACAATTTCACCTTGAGGTGTGCCAGTGTACATCTCAATTTCAAACCCTTTTGATAAGGTCACCTTAATCTCCTCGGCTCTCCTAGCCTCTAAATTGTAGCCAATGACACGATTTTCTGCATGGATGTTGGTGTTGAGTTTTCATAGGCAATTTTTCCCAAAAACCAACCACCATCAGTATTTCAATAGTTTTGAAACCAATCAAGAATACTAAAGGCATAAATAATTTATGCCCTAAGTGTTAGTAATTCATTACAAATAGTACAAACTCCAATTCCTTGGGTAGAGGATGTTACCTGCTGCATGGAGTATGAAATATTGGTAATTCCTTCCCCATTTCCCATAACTAGCAAGGATAATTAGAGTTTTTGAACATTAACTGTTGTTAATTAAATAACCTGCATTTTCCGATAGAAAATAGCAGTATTAATTGCTGTTAATTTCCTTGAGCGATTGCTTACAAGGGGCTAAAGACCAATTTCGGATAAAGGTTAATGGTTCCCTCTCTTTTCATATTCTCATAAACTTATACCCATTCTCTATAAACTTTTACTTAACAATTTGTTGACGGTTGACTGTTGACTGTTGACAGAGAAGAATTTGTTTGTGGTTCTTTCACTTTTTACTTTGGCGATTTGTTTGCTTAAGCCTTTGTCTTTTTCTTTCTGGTGGAAGGTGCTGCGGTTTTGCGCTTTGTCTTTGGTTGTGAAGTCTGTTGGGAAATAAACTCAGTGGGTGAATCAGTCTCAGTAGCTATATGAAGCCGGAGAAACTGCACCCACACTTCATTGTTGAGTAAATTGAGAGCAGTATCGGGGTTTTGTTGCGCGATCGCACTGAGCAATTGACGGTATGCTAGGCGTAATTGCTCAATAAAAGCTGCTTCTGCTTCTACCTGACTCAGTAATAATAGCGATGATTGTAAAATTGGGGAATCATCTGCTAAATTATGGGATTTCAAATTATGAATTACCACGTTTAGATATATTGGCAGTAATTCTAACCAATTATTTTCCTGTATTTGGTTCAGTGCGGTTTCTAGCTTACCCAGCGTACCCCAAATACATAAACATTCTCTGGCTAATTGAATATCACGTTTTTCTACAGCTTGTTGCCATATTTTTCGGACATAATTTTGACAGCGAGTAGATAAAATTTCGTAGGCTTCTTGGATTATTTGGATTTTTTTTACTTGATAAACTAATTCACCTAATGGTATGTGTGATTCGTGATAATTGCGCCAGTGATAAAAACCACATTGGTAAATTTCTTGATCAATTATGATTTCTTGAATATAAACATCTTCTTCTAAGCCAACAATCTGCACTGATGGTACATCTTCGGGTGTTTTAATTGCTTGGAGTTTTTCTTTGATTTCTAATAAATTTTCTGGCTCCCATTCTAATCCATAGCTAATGATTATCGAAACGCCACGCTTCGCTAATTCTTCTAAAGCAGCGATAAATTCGGAGTTTAGATTTAAATGATGTAGCCAAGTTGCATAAATAATAATTTGCTGTTTGGCTGTACTAACAAGTTCTAAAAAGCTTTTGTTAATTTCGCGATCGCGTAATTGAATTACGTCTTTTTTCTGACTATTACCTAAAGCCTGTTGATAAATATTTTCTAATCTGGCTGCTGTTCCGGCATTTTGGTATTTTTTGGCGGCTTCACGCTCAAAATTTAAGCTTTCATTGGGTAATTTACATAATGTATCCAAGGAGATTTTACCTTCAGATAGCAGTAAGTCTAGCCATTTTGAACGGGAATCTAAAATCTGCTTTCCTTTTCGCAGTTGGATAATTAATTTTTCGTTGCTAGTATCAAAAATGAGAAATAGAGAGATTTTTCGCCAAATAGTTTGTGTAGAACCTATGGTTCTAAAAGCAGTGACAATCTTTCCTGTTTCTGGTACATGAAGCCCTAAACCGGAAGCTTGGAGATTTTTTTGGACTTGTTCTAAATTCAAAGTAGAAATTATATTGTTTGACTCATTAAGCTGTAAAATACTTGTCAAACTTGGGAGATTAATTACTACTTCATTTAATGGCTCGGCTTGAAAGGTTACTGTTTCACCTAAAGAATCTGCGATCGCATAAATTTGCACAGCATAGGGAGGCTGAGGTACTGCGCCTTTATCATAAAATAATCGCCCTTGTTCGGTAACTGTAATTGCTGATTTTGGGGCGAGTGTTTGTAGTTTTTGTAAATTTTTAATTGTACTTTGAACGAATATTTGATCTAAACCCAATAGAGATGCTAACTCTTGGGCTGTTGGTGCTGGTTCAAATTGAATTCCTGCACGAATAATAAATTCTTCGAGTACGTTAAATGGACGAGGTTCGGTAATTGTTAGTTCTATATTTGTTTGCTGCAAACTATAGCGTAATTGACGGGCGGCGACAACTGATAAATCAGGATTTTGCGTTTCAATTTCTACTACTAGATTTTGCAGGCTGTCATCAATTGGTTTAGCTGAAGATGCGAGAAACATCTATGAAACCTCCATGATGACTGACAATATTAGCAACTTCGGAATACATACTGCCAACTTTACCTGATTGTTGGGTGAATAAATCGTGACAACCGACAATTACTAGTAATTCTTGGGCGCGAGAAAAGGCGACATTCACTCGTTCTGATTTTTTTGCAAATCCGACATCGCCTTTATTATTATTGCGTACCATACTCACAATTACTACTGGGCGTTCCATACCTTGAAATCTATCTACTGTACCAGTACGAATTTGTAAGGAAGGAAAAAATTCTGATTGCAAACGTTCATCAATTTTTCGCAGTTGTGCGCCGTAAAATGTAATTACAGCTATTTCTTTTCTGGGTTCGCCACAAGCAACTTTTGCAGCCCAAGTATTTTCAAATTGCTGACAGATACGTTCAATTACATCAATTTCTTGGAGATTATATAAAGAAGTTCCTTCACGCTGTTCTTGAAATTCCGTTTCTTTGGGCATTTTTACCCAGATTAAATGATGCTGTGGTTGAATAAGTTCCCCCCCTAAATCATGGGCGCGTTTAATATCTGGTTGTAGAATTCCGCATTCTAGTTTACCTTGATAAAATTGATTGATTGCGCCCATAATATGAGGGTGCATTCGATATTGGGTAGTTAGCATTTGTTTAATGCTGGAATCTGCTTCTTCAAATTGGCTTTTAAATAGTGATTCTTCTAAAAATTGCAATTCTTCTCTGCTACTGCCAATTTCTTGCACGACTTCCTCTAAAGTATTAGTATCCATCATCGGTGGTAGTTGGCGATGATCGCCTACCATAACTAACTTTTTACCTTTTAAAGCGGGAATGAGTAATTCTGGTGGGGTACATTTACTAACTTCATCGATAATGACAACATCAAAGGATTGAAATTCTTCGGAAAAATCTCGTCCGGCTGCTTGCACACAAGTGATACCAACGACGTTACAATTGTCTAAATAGATTTGTCTTAAATCGTTGCGATCGCGTTCTGAAGGGTTACGAACTTTTGCAATCCAATCTTGGATAAATCCTTGATATTTTTGCAGATGGTTTTCATCTTGACTGAGTTGCTGTTCGCCTGACTCAAATTGATATTTGATGCTGCGTAAAAATTCTAAATCGTATAAGTTAGCTGGGGGAGATTTAGGCTTAAACTTATCTGGTAAAATTTGCCATTCTCTTTCCCACCACTGACGCTGGGATAATAGGGTATCTGGTGGCTGGGGTTGATTTCTTTCAGCTAATTCAGCTATTTTGAGTTTTAAAGTCTCAAGCTGTTGCTGAAAAATTGTAATTTCTGCTGCTACGGTTGCTAGTTGTTCTTCAAGAGAAATCTGAATATTTGCTAATACAGCAAAAGGTTCGATAGATGAAATTAAATTTTCCAGTTGACTGAGATGATTTATCCAAGTATGTACGTGCTGGGAAAATTCTTGAGGATGTTCCCAAATTTTAGCTTGATTTGTTAAGTATTTTTCAGCTAAAGTCCGCAATTGATTAGGTACGTTTGACTGTTGATTTAGTTCTTGTAAGATATTAATTGCTCTTTCGAGTTTTAGATTAGCATCTTGTCTCGCTGTTTCTATCTGGGTTTGAGTTTTTAATATTTGAGTTTGTGCAACTTCATTGTTGTGCAGTTCGTTTAGCTGTGCTTGCAAATGTTGCAGTTGTTTTTCTGCTTCAGTTTTGACTTGGAAAACGCACTGACGCGCATTTGTTAAGATAATATCTATCAGTTCTTGAGTAATTTTATTCAGAGTTGATGGGCTGTTGTTTACTTCCCAGACAGTGCTGTAAGTTTGTTGGATTTTCTGTATAAAAATACGAGTAGTTTCAACTAGAGTTTGGCGCTGATTAATTTCGAGATATTGATAGTTATTAAATTGTGTATAGATTTCTTGCCATTGAATGATATCGCTATTTTCTAATACTAGGGGAATTTGGCTAAAATTTTGCTGTAAAAAGTAGCTAAAACTATGCTGTCTCCCTTTCCTATTACTAAAATTACCTTCTATTTCATAAGCTATGGCTTTTGTTAATAACTCCCAATCTGGTAGATTAACTGTATAGTTCGCTGGCATCAAGGATATTTTTTGAGAATTAGCCAGCGTCAGTAATTCTGGTGGTAATTGCAGTAAATCTACTGTTAATGCTTGGGAAGTTTGGCGAGAATTAGCTAAGATTTCCGCTACGCGATGATTTGCTGTAGATTTCCATTCTTTAACAGCGTTGATGACTGCTTCGATTTCTTGCTTGCGAGTTTCCCAAGTTTGAATTGTTTGTTGTAAACTATGCTGTTTACTAAAGAATTTTTGATGATTCTTTTCTAATTGCTGTAAATTGTGCGAATGCTGTTTAAAAACCTCTACTGCGGCTGCTACTTCTAACATCGCTACAGTAGCACTCTGAGCGTAAATTAAGGCGGTTCTAAAGTCAGGAATTCCTGAAACTACAGTTTCTCGTAGCCATACAGCTAACCCAAAAGCACCGCATTGGGGGCGAAGTAAACCAAGTCCATCGGTTAAGCTGATGGCTTTACTGACATTAAGTAAAAAGGTTTTAACTAAATGATTATTGTCTGTATAGGGTTTGAGATGGGGGAGAAAATTAGTAACTTCTGGCGCTTCCCAATTGACAATATTTGGGGCTTTGAGGAGATTTTCTAACCCCGATATGAGAGTTTCAATTTGATTTTTTTTAGCTAATGCTTCCTGATAAAGTGCTTCTTGCTTGTTAACATTACCTTCTAATTTTGGTAGACGTTGATTTACATCCTGTTGACTCTGCTGAAATTCTGCTTCTGCTTGAAAGTAAGCATTAAACTTTGCTGTTGAGGCGAGTAATTGGCGGTAAAATTCTACATTTTCACGGCGTTTACTGAGATTAGTTTCGCAATCATGGGCAGTATTTTCTAACCAAGTACCGATTACTTGATCTTCTAAAAAAGGCTGTCCTTCTTCGCCAACTTTTTCAGCGCGTCCTTTACGTATCGCCCGAATTACGGGGTTATGAACTAAACGACTGAGGGCGTTATCTACTGCTAAATTTGCTTGAGAAGCTATCAGAGTTCGCCCACCACGTAATGCAATTTGATAGCAAATTTCAGCAATGACAGTGGTTTTACCTGTCCCTGGCGGACCTTGAATTAAAACTAAATCTTCGGCGGAAAGTACGGTTTCTACTGCTGCTTTTTGTCCGGGGTTTGCAGTAGATAATAATAATTCTTCAACTTCTAATTCTACAGTTTTTTGAACTGGTCTAGCTTGGGAAGCGTCGAATAAAAAATTACCTAAATAAGGATTTTGGGTGCGTCCATTATTTAAATCATCTAAGGCTTTTTTCTTGCGTTGAATTTGTTTAATATCACCCAAGGCTTCAAAACATAAAAAGCCGGTGGTGGGAAGTTGATAACGTCCGCTAGTTAGATAATCAGCTAACTCTCGTTCTAGGTTGAGGCTAATTGTGCCGCGTTTTTGGTCAATTTCTGCAATCGAACCTATTAACCGCCCTTCTTGCCAATTTCTCCCAGTAGGTGCAGTTTCAAATAGTTTTAAATCGTCGTTTCTAGCTTTTCTTACCCTTCCCCAAAAATTGTCTTCATCTAAAGGATTTTCGGGGGAACCGTCTAGAGTTGCTGAGGTAATATCAATTTCAAAACTGATGCGTCTTTTAAAGTTGTAGTGATATCTGGTATAAGAAATACAGAATTGGCGTGCTTGCGCAATTTTTTCTTCAATTTGTAAAAACGCTTTCCAAGCTTTGAGTTGTTCTTCTGTGGGTATATAGTCGCCACAAACTGGGGCTTCGGCTATGCGGGGAAATACTGACGAAGGAATGCCGATATGATGTTCGTGATTGGGTAACAGGCGTAAGTTAAAGGGTACGGCGTAAGCATCAGCTTGTCCCCGTGAGATGGGGAGTAAGTAGACGGAGAGTAGCTTTAAACCGGTGTCGCTATTTTGTTGAACTGCGGCTTTAAATGCTAAGGTTTTACCGAGTTTTTGCAGTCTGCTTGGTAATTTACTTTCTGGAGAGTCTGTGGCGATGATTAATTCCCAAATTTCTTCTTTTGCAGCTTTTCCCGCACCTTTACGCCGGATGTGAAATAAACAAGGTCTTTGTCCGACACATTCATACAATAATTCATGGGCGTATTCTCGGCGTTCGTTGAATTCGGGATATGCTTTGAGGGTAGATGCGTCTTCGAGATGGCGGATTAAGTTATCAACTGTCGAACCTACGAATATGTAACCCCAATCTTCGGAGGCTTTTTTTAGCCGGGAGGAATTTGATGCAACTTTGGCTGCTGGTGGTTTGGCGGCTTTGCGAACTCTTTCCGCCTCGAATTCGGAGATGGTGCTGCTGGGGCTTTTGGCGGTAATGTTGAGTTGATCGCAAATTACTAGTAGCTTTTTGCTGTCTAGTTTTAGTTCGCTTGCTAGTTCGTAGATTCTGACTTTAGTTTTGTTCATCCAGTAACTTGGGTTACTTGTGCGGAAGTTATATTTATAAAAATCTCACGCCAAGGCGCAAAGGCGCAAAGAGGTAAGGAAAGATTTAGAGTTTGTATTGTTGGTAGATTTCGCTAGCGGCGCGATGTATGAGGGAGTGTCGCCAGACGAGGGATTTTAAGTCATCGGCGTAACCACCACCGATGACGCAAGCGACGGGGTAACCGGCGCTGACGCAGGTGGTTAAAACTTGCATTTCGCGACGGAATATGCCAGTGTCTGTTAATGCTAATTTTCCCAGGCGATCGCCTATATGAGGATCTACGCCAGCATCATAAAATACTATATCTGGTTGGACTTGGGATAATAAATCTGGTAAGTAATTGGCTAAGGTTTGTAAATAAGCGTCGTCTTCCATTCCCACTGGTAGGGGTACGTCTAAATCGCTTTGCTGTTTGGTACCGGGAAAGTTGACTTCGCAATGCATTGAAAAGGTAAATACGCTGTCGTCGTCTTGGAATATAAACGCTGTACCGTCGCCTTGATGGACATCTAAATCTACGATTAAGATTTTTTGCGCTAGTCCGAGTTTTTGTAATACGCGAGATGCGATCGCTAAATCGTTGAAAATACAAAAACCAGATCCATAATCAGGAAAGGCATGATGTGTTCCACCGGCTGTATTGCAAGCTAAACCATGAGTCAGTGCTAGTTGGGCAGTGAGTATTGTACCACCAACCGCTACACAGGTACGATTTGCCAAAGCTGGACTCCAAGGTAAACCAATCCGCCTTTGTGCTTTCACATCTAAGGTTCCCTGACAGTAAGCTTGGACATAATCGCTACTGTGAACTAACTCTACTAATTCTGGCGGTGGTGGTTGAGGTGTATGAAATTGTTCGATTTGCGCTACCCCATCAGCTAACAGTAATTCGTATAGTTGGCGGAACTTTGACATCGGGAAGCGATGTCCTGGAGGTAAGGGCGCAATGTAATCTGGGTGATAAATAATTGGTAAGTACATTGTAGTGGGGCATGGAGCATGGGGCATGGGGCATGATTGAGTTGTTATTTGCACCGACTGACTTAGTAAAAATTATTTATCAAACAATTTCGCTCACTAATCCCCAGTATTTATATCATGCATCTGCTGCAAACTATATCCTTACGGTACAGGCTGCGCTACCACAGCGAGATGTAGAAGTTACTATAAATCCATAAAATATCACACAGTTAGTGAGCTAATTTACAAGCTAAAATTTATCCATTGTGAGTTACTCTAACTAAGTACCCTGATCTTAAATAGCTACTTGCAAATTGATGATGATGATGCAATGGATTCTGCCGATTGTATTTCTTCTTGCTGGCTTATTAGCGGGAGTAATTGGAGAAAGGTTTCTCTTCAAGAAATTGAGAGTATTTGTGAGCAATACCAAGATTCCTGGAAGTGAAATTATATTTTCAGCGCTGCATCGCATGACTTTTATTTGGTTTGCGCTTGCAGGCTTTTCGGCAGCAATTCTGAGTGCGCCAATTAAGCCAGATATTGCTAATTTACTGCAAAAATCTATTACTGTAATTGTACTTTATTCAGTCACGCTAGTTTTGGCGAGATTGAGTGCTGGGTTTGTCAATGTATTTACCCACAGAACTGAAGGCGTATCAGCATCACTACTTTCTAATATCGCTAAGGTTGCTGTTATTGTTCTTGGTTCATTAATTTTATTGCAAACTGTTGGGGTGGAAATTACACCGATTGTCACCACATTAGGTATTAGCGGTTTGGCAGTTGGTTTAGCACTAAAAGATACTTTGGAAAATTTATTTTCTGGGTTCTATTTAATAATTTCTAAGCAAGTGAGAACTGGGGATTATGTCAAGCTAGCAGACAACCATGAAGGGTATGTGATAGATATTTCTTGGCGCAATACAACTATCCGCGAACTTTCTAATAATGTGATAATTGTGCCTAATTCTAAATTGGCTTCGGCAATTTTTATTAATTATCATCTGCCAGTCAAGGAAATTACCTTAACCCTGAATGTTGGGGTTGATTATGAAAGTGATTTAGAACATGTTGAAAAAGTGACTGTGCAAGTTGCTAAAGAGGTAATGCAGGAGATTGCACCAGAATTAATTGCTAATGAACCTTATATTAGATTTCACAAATTTGGCGATTTTAGTATAGATTTTACTCTTTATATGCGCGTCAATGAATTTTTTGACCAGCGTATTGGCAGACATTTATTTATTAAGAAGTTACACAAACGCTATCAAGAAGAAGGAATTAAAATACCTTTTCCAGCTAGGGAATTATATATACCAGAGAATTCTGCCAAAATTGAACGTTAATTAAGCGGGATTGGCGGGATAAGGACGGGGAAACCCCGCCCCTATGGGATGGGTTCTGTTAATGATTATTTCTTACCGGGGGTGCGTCCGCCTTCATCGTTACTACCACCGTGAGGACGAGAATTACCAGGGTCGCAACCTTCTGCACCATTTCCTATGCCTTGGTTACAATTAGGGCGTGGTTTTTTATCGTCTCCCTCAATTTCGCCTTGGTTGAGGACTTGAGAACGTTGCACTCTTTCTACTGCATACTGAGAGGAGATATCGGCTACTTCACCAGTGCTGACTAATGATTTATATATCAAAGCAGTCACTTCCGCTCTGGTTGCTACTTTATCAGTATTGAGGGTTTGAACATCGGGATAGTTCACAACAATACCCCGTTGTGTGAGTGCTGCGATCGCATTTCGCACATCGCTACGAATTGAAGTAGCATCGCTATAGGCTGCTAAAATCGTTTCGCTAGAGCCAGTAAATGTATAGTTTAGTCCTTTGGCTATGGCTAGCAGCACTTCTAAGCGAGAAAGACTTTGGGCTGGATTGAATTGATTACCGGAAACGGAAATAAAGCCTGTAGAATAAGCTTCGCGAATAGCGCTATAAGCCCAGTGTTTGGTCGAAACATCACGGAAACTGACGGGATTGCGCACTGTAACTTTCTCAAAAGCCTGACTCAACATCGCTGCAAATTGGGCGCGAGTCAACTGTTCATCAGGACGGAAATTACCATCGGGAAAGCCTTGGATAATTTGTAATGCGGCTAATTCAGCAATAAATTCTCTCGCCCAGTGGCTTTGTGGGACATCGTTAAACCTAACTTGAACGCTGTTATCTATGCCAATTTCGCGATATTTCAACATCATCTGGCTGACATTGTAAACAGAATTGTTATTATTGCCAACTTCAATGAGTTCCACCAGTTCCCCAGGTGTAGATTTCAACGCAGAAGCCATAGAGGAACTGAAGATAGTACTTGATTGACGCAACACGCTGTATTCACCTTGAGTAAAGGAGGTAGGATAAACACAGTTTGCGGGAATTGTTGACCAACCTTGAACTTTAAATTGGCTAACGCTGATGTTTCGCGAACTTCTAAAGAAGGTAACGCGCTGATTGCTGACTTGGCTGAAATAGTCGTAAGTGGTGCTACCCGCATCAATTTTGCCATCGGAGTTGGCATCAGCACCATATATAGTACGCACAACTTTGTATTCGCTGGGGTTAGCAGCCAGAATTAAATTCACTGTGGTTTTGGCTGCTAAACATTCAAATTCGCTATAGCCAATAAAGCGGTTTTGAGTATCATACAACCGCACGACGACGCGATCGCCTGCTTTTAAACCCTTCACGAATTTGGCTTTTTGCTGAATTTTGTACTTGTAATCGCCTAAAAACCTTTCTTTTAAATAGCCTTTACCACGTTTACTTTTCACAGAAACACGGGTGATGACTTCGGACATCTTACCAGCAGGTTGCCAAATTTTTAGGGTGACACCTTTATTTTTCTTGTGAATGCGGTTTTTGTCGTCGTCATCGTCATCGTCGTCATCGTCGTCGTCATCGTCGTCATCATCATCGTCATCATCGTCGTCATCGTCGTCATCGCGAGAATTATCAGCTACCAATTGTTTCTCTGCATAATTGCTGATATTTGACTCACCAGAATTAGATAACCCTGATGTCGCGAAAGTTGGCGATATCGGTAAAAATGTCACTACAACAGCAGCTATAACAAATTTACTCCAGTAAGTTAAATAACTCCGATTTGTGTGTTTCATCTCAGTTCATACCAATGGCTATTAGGTTACAAAAGCCTAATTTAGGCTGTTAATGCTTATCCCTTTTTGAGGACACCATTAAGATAGCCTAAAAAAGACACACTTTATGCACAGGATTTTTACTTACTACTTAGAAGCAAAATGCATAACATTGTTCCAGTTATAGCTACAAATATTGCCAGATGATTTGATTTGAACTTAAGTGCCCATTGTCACCAGAATTTTATCTGCTCATCTGGGTTAATACAGGAATCGGCAGATGATAACAGCAGTCTTCATTTCAGCGATCGCAATGAGGACTAGAATGTTGTTTAAAATTCTCGCAGGCGGGAGATATTACTATAAAGACAATACTTTAGGAATCTTAATAATGAATTTAACGACCCAGCAGTCGCCTTCCGTGACTTTGGAAAAATACTTTTGGACTTGGCGCGGCTATAAAATTCATTACACTGTCATGGGTTCAGGACAACCTTTGGTGTTGGTTCATGGCTTTGGCGCTTCTATTGGACACTGGCGCAAAAATATTCCCGTTTTAGCAAACGCAGGTTATCAAGTCTTTGCGGTGGATTTGTTGGGTTTTGGTGGTTCGGAGAAAGCACCGATTAATTACAGCTTGGAAGTGTGGGTAGAACTTCTCAAGGATTTTTGGATAGAACACATCAAACAACCTGCCGTATTTATCGGTAATTCCATTGGTGCATTAATTAGCTTAATGGTACTGGCAGAACATCCAGAAATTGCTGCGGGTGGTGTTTTAATTAACTCGGCTGGGGGTTTGAGTCATCGTCCCCACGAATTGAACCCACCGTTACGAGTTGTGATGGCGGCTTTTAATAGAGTAGTGCGATCGCCTATCACAGGCAAATTTGTCTTTAACCGCATCCGCCAAAAATCCCAAATTCGCCGCACCCTTTACCAGGTGTACCGCAATCGCGAAGCTGTTACCGATGAATTGGTCGATTTACTTTATACCCCAGCTTGTGACCCAGGTGCGCAGCAAGTCTTTGCATCAATTCTCACAGCCCCTCCTGGGCCTACTCCTGGGGAACTTTTACCCAAAGTCGAACGTCCTTTATTAGTAATTTGGGGTGCTGACGATCCTTGGACACCAATTACGGGAGCAAAGATTTACGAAGAAGCGCGGGAGAATGGTAAAACCATCACAATTATCCCCATTCCCAACGCTGGTCATTGTCCCCATGATGAAGTTCCTGATATTGTCAATTCCCAAATTGTGGATTGGCTAGCGCAAAGGTGATGATTTCCGCGCATAGATATCTTTAAGATGTCTATGCGTCTTTGTGATATTAAGTCTTAGAGGTTGTTTGAAAAGTGATTGGCTGTGGTTGTAAGCACTTATTGATCCCCCCTACCCCCCTTAAAAAGGGGGGCAAAAACCTCTTAAAGTCCCCCTTTTTAAGGGGGATTTAGGGGGATCTAAAACGTTGTGCTACCAAAAATTAGACTTTTAAAACATCCTCTTAACTTTTGCCAATCCACATTCACCAAAAAAGTCTGAAGTCTCTCCAACAAACAATAACTTCAGTCTTTATTTGCCAAATTAAAAGAGTGTGGTAATTATCTATGGAACTTGATGTGCGTAATGGATATCAAGGGAAGATTCCCTTTAATAAATATCCAGATTTTTCTCAGCATGGCTATCAAGTTCTCCAAGAATTAGGACGCAATCGGGAAGCAGGACGCACTACTTATTTGGCTTATGTACTCAAGACTAACCAAAAAGTAGTAATTAAAGAGTTTCGTTTTCCCCATGCAATTGCTGATTTGTCTGGTGTGAAAGCTTATGAACGGGAAATTCAAATGCTGCAACAACTAAATCATTCCCGGATTCCCCGCTATCTCGATTATTTTGAGACAGCAGGGAATTTTTATATGTTGCAAGAATATAAAAACGCTTTATCTTTAGGATTACAACGGAAATTTGCACCGGAAGAAATAAAGCAAATTGCTATTTCTTTATTAGAGATTTTAATTTATCTGCAACAACGAGTTAACCCAATTATTCATCGAGATATTAAACCAGAAAATATTTTAGTTGATGAGAAGCTTAATGCTTATTTAGTAGATTTTGGTTTGGCGCAGAACCAAGGTGAAAAAATGACCCTCAGCAGTTTAGCAGCAGGGACACCAGGTTTTATGTCACCAGAAGAAATTTTTGGTTATTCTCTCACCGCCGCATCAGATTTATATAGTTTAGGAGTAACTTTAATTTGCTTACTTACTCGTACTTCTGCGGGAGATATTCATAAATTAATTGATGCTCAATATCGCTGGAAATTCCAGCAAAAATTATCGCCTCAAATCAGTCCCTACTTTAAAGCTTGGTTAATGAAGATGGTGGCACACAAACGCCAGCATCGCTATACAAATGCAGCCACCGCCTTAGCAGCATTGAAACCGATTGCAGTAATTGGTAATGGTACTGTTTTAGAAACTTTCATGGCTGCTGTGAAAAGTAGAAAAAAAGGTTTTGTTTTAGGACTCGCTACTTTAGGTACTTTGGCTGTAGCTGGGAAAAATTTAGCGATCGCACAATCAGCAGTCATCAATGAACAGGTACTAGAAGCAAGCGATAATCACAGCTTACAGTCAAACTTTCATCGCCAACAGAAAACTCAGCCTTAAAAAGCTGTCGGAAAAACCCATTTCTCCTATCAGATGAGATAAAAGCACCCCAACCCCGTTGAAGGATGAAAGTTAACAGTCAACCGTCAACAGTCAACCGTCAACCCTCAACGTGAAATTCCATCTCCGGAGGATGGGATGAGTTTAAAGCAACATCATTTCACTTCCGAACTCGGAGTTTCGCCTTCTGAACTCGGAGTTTCGCGTTCTGAACTCGGAATTTCGCGTTCTGAACTCGGAATTTCGCCTTCTGAACTTGAAGTTTTATCTTCAGAACTCGGAATTTCGCCTTCCGAACTTGGAGTTTCACCTTCAGAACTCGGAGTTTCCTGTTCTGAACTGCATTAGTGAAGAAAATTTGGCGATCGCTTGTGCTTCATGCTAGACCAATTGTGAGAAAATCTGCTCTTAAAGCCATATTTACTGTATTTTTGGGTCAAATTGGTATAATTTTTCTAACTAAAAGCTATTGATTGCGCCTTTCTTCATGGGAAGATGCAAACGCGCCTCTTTCCCTCAGGTAAAATATCCCATGCAACTCCTAGGGTAATAAAATCACGCCGATAATTCCCGGTTTTCTCAGGCTAACTCACTATATATCCAAATATTTTTTAATTTGTCAGTTGCTAATTTGAATAATGCTGTGAAAAAAATCCTGATTTTGTCAGCTAATCCTAAGAATACAGACAAACTCCGCCTGGATGAAGAAGTGAGAGAAATTCAGGCTGGTTTAGAACGTGCTAAAAGTCGAGATCAGTTTGAAATTATCACTAAATGGGCAGTGCGGACAGATGATTTACGCCGGGCGCTTTTGGATTATGAGCCGGAAATTGTTCATTTTTCGGGACATGGGGCGGGAAATCAAGGTTTGGCTTTGGAAAATAATACCGGACAAATGCAATTGGTGAGTACCGCTGCACTAGCAAGACTATTTAAATTATTTCAAAATCAGATTGAGTGTGTATTTTTAAACGCTTGTTATAGCGAAGTCCAAGCAGAAGCGATTTATCAACATATTAATTGCGTGGTTGGTATGAATCAAGCAATTGGCGATCGCGCTGCCATTGAATTTGCTGTAGGCTTTTATGATGCATTGGGCGCAAATAGAACCTATGAGGAAGCTTATGAGTTTGGTTGTGTGGCTATTGATTTAGAAAGTATTCCCGAATCGGCTACACCAGTATTCAAAAGTCGCCATAGCTCTAAAGATAATCTCAAAATCCCCACAGAAACCCAAGCAGAAAAGATTACCCCCCAATCAACACCCAAAACAGTCATATCTTTAGAAAATCCCGAAGGACAAGTACCTCTAGATTCTGCTTTTTATATTGAACGTCCCCCAATAGAAATAGATTGTAATGAAACTATTCTCAAACCAGGGGCATTAATTCGCATTAAAGCACCGCGACAGATGGGTAAAACATCTTTAATGACGCGGATTTTGCATCATGCACAGCAACATGGTTATCAAACTGCATCTTTAAACTTTCAAACCGCCGATGCTGAATTTCTTAATAGCTTAGATTTATTTTTACAGTGGTTTTGTGCCAGTATTACTAACGAATTAAACTTACCAGATAGATTAGCAGATTATTGGCAGGGGATTTTAGGTAGTAAGAATAAATGTACAAATTACTTTCAGCGCTATTTATTACCAGAAATTAAAAATCCTATTGCTTTAGGTTTAGATGAAGTCGATGAAGTCTTTAAACATCCCACAATTGCAGCGGATTTTTTTGGTTTATTGCGGGCTTGGCACGAACGTTCTAAAAATGAAGCACTCTGGAAAAATCTCCGCTTAGTAATTGCCCATTCTAAAGAAGTTTATATTCCCTTAAACATCAATCAATCGCCCTTTAATGTGGGTTTACCAATTGAATTACCCGATTTAAATCACTCACAAGTGCAAGATTTAGTCAAGCGTCACGGGATAAACTGGGCTGATTCCCAAATAGAAGAATTAAGACAGTTAGTAGACGGTCATCCTTATTTAGTTAGGGTAGCGCTTTATGAAATTGCCCGTGGTAGGATAACCCTGAACAGATTACAGCAAATTGCCGCCACAGAAGAAGGCCCTTACAGCGATCATTTGCGCCGTCATTGGTTAAATTTGCAAGTAGACACAGAATTACTCGATGCAATTAAACAAGTAGTCACAGCAAATTCTCCCGTAGATGTAGGCGCAGAAGCAGCCTTTAAACTCCGCAGTATGGGGTTAGTGAAATTTCAAGGGAATGATGTGATACCTTTGTGTGATTTATATAGGCAGTATTTTACTAACCGCCTAAAAATTAAGTAAGTGAGCGTATATATTTATGGTTCAGGTTATTCAAGGAAAAGATGTCAGCCTTAATCAACTGATTGAGCAATTTGCTTTGGAACGTATTGATGATGAAAACTTTTTCCGTGAGTGGCGGGATAATTTACCAGAACTTAATGAGTTAGAAAAGCAAAATATTGAAGAAATCAAAACCGAATATCAGCATTTATCTCGATATCCCATTTTAGAACCTGTAGTCAAAATGGTGGTACTCTCGCCTCTATTACGTCTAGCAGGTTTTTATCAACCACCTTTTTACATTGCTTCCGAAGAAGAAGTGGAAATTTCTTCTGAAGATGAAGGCACAATTATTCGAGGACGCATTGATATATTGGTATTTCATCCACCATTATGGGTGCTGGTAATTGAAGCAAAAAGAGCGCAGTATTCTTTAGAAGTAGCAATTCCCCAAGCATTAGCTTATATGCTTGCTAATCCTGAATCTGATAAACCAGTATTTGGTTTTGTCACCAATGGTCGAGAATTTCAATTTATTAAATTGAGCAAACAAGGTATACCCAAATATGGATTATCCTACACACTATCACTGAATCGTGGAGATGATTTACATACTGTTGTAAAAGTCTTAAAGCACCTAGCTGATTTAGCCAGTCAATAGTCAATAGTCGTTTCCTCGATTTCTCACAACTTTTTTTCCTGAAGTTTTCTCGTTGTTTATAAATCGTAGGGGCGGGTTAAGCCAGATATTTACGGATGATGGGAATATATTTATGAACCATTGGTGTCAACTTAATGTGAAACCCGCTTGGTGACTAGGTTATATCCTCACCCCCAGCCCCTCTCCCTCAGGGAGAGGGGAGCAAGAGATTTAATTCCCCTTCTCTTGGGGGAGAAGGGGTGAGGGGATGAGGGCGAGGGTTTTTGTACAACACGCGCTGTATATAGCTTTTAGCTTAAGTTGACACGTATGGTTCACAGATATGCTCCAATAATTCACGACTATCTCGCTTAACCCGCCCCTACTTGGGCTATTAGTAACAAAACTAAGACAGAGGCTATTTTTAACTTAAATTGACACAAATGGTTACTCAATAACCACCGTCAACAGTCATCCGTCACCCGTCACCCGTCAACCGTCAACCATCCCTATGACAAACTACCAATATCAAGTCGGGGGAAGTTTGCCCCAAGATGCACCAACTTATGTCAGACGACAAGCTGACAATGACATCTATGCAGGCTTGACGGGGGGTGAGTTTTGTTACGTCCTCAATTCCCGGCAGATGGGCAAATCTAGTTTGCGGGTGCAGGTAATGCAACGGTTACTAAATGAAGGCTTTGCCTGTGCGGTGATTGATATTACTTCTATTGGGACAGCAGATATTACCCCAGAACAGTGGTATGCGGGGGTGATTGATACCCTGGTGGGGAGTTTGGATATTTATACCAGCTTTGATTTAGAAACTTGGTGGAATGAGAACGGTTTACTTTCGCCTGTGCAGCGTTTGAGTAAGTTTATTGAAACGGTTTTACTCAAAACAATTACTGAGAAGATAGTAATTTTTATTGATGAAATAGACAGTATTCTCAGTCTGAAGTTTAACCTTGATGATTTTTTTGCCGTAATTCGCGACTGCTATAACCGTAGAGCCACCCATGCAGATTATAATCGCCTGACTTTTGCTTTGATTGGGGTGTCTACCCCCTCAGATTTAATTCAAGATAAACAACGCACTCCTTTTAATATTGGGCGGGCAATTGATTTAACTGGTTTTCAATTCCATGAAGCGGAACCTTTAGCGCGGGGTTTGGCGGTAGTGGGTAATCCCGGGGAATTGATGCGGGCGGTGTTGGCTTGGACGGGGGGACAGCCGTTTTTGACGCAGAAGGTTTGTCAGTTGGTGGTGGGGGAAGGAGGCAGGGGGCAGGCTTCTCTGCGAGAGGCTGCGCCAACGACTTCGCTCAGCCTTCAGACAGGACAAGGGGAGCAATCTAAAATCCAAAATCTAAAATCCAAAATTGAATTGTGGGTTGAAGATTTGGTGAGGCGGCGGATTATTGAGAATTGGGAAATGCAGGATGAGCCGGAGCATTTGAAGACGATTCGCGACAGAATTATGGCGAGGGGGGAAGAGAAGACTGGGAGGTTGTTGGCGTTGTGTCAGCAGATTGCCCAGCAGGGGGAAATTGCGGCTGATGATAGTGCGGAACAAACTCAGTTGCGGTTAACGGGATTGGTGGTGAAGCGGGATGGTAAGCTGCGAGTTTATAACCGGATTTATGCTGAGGTGTTTAAGCAAGAATGGAGTGAAAAGCTTTTGGCAAAGCTGCGCCCCTATTCTGATGCTTTTAATGCTTGGGTGGAGTCGCAACAACAAGATGAGTCGCGGTTATTGCGAGGAAAGACTTTGCAGGATGCTCAAGAATGGGCGACGGGTAAAAGTTTAAGCGATTTGGATTATCGGTTTTTGGCTGCTAGTCAGGAATTAGAAAAGCGCGATGTGCAAAGGCGCTTGGAAGCCGAAGAACAGGCGAAGCAAGTTTTGGCAGAAGCGAACCGCAAAGCTAATCGGCGGATTCAAGTTGGTTCTGTGGTGTTGGGTTTTGCTGTGGTGGGGGCGGTAGCATCATTTATAGTTACTCAAAAAAGTCTTGATGTATCCAAAAATGCTGTTGCGGTAGCAGAATCAGCAAAGGCAGAAACGGATAAAGCTCAAGCAGAGTTAGAGAAAGCGAGAACAGAAACCGCAGCTACCAACAAAAAGAATCAGCAGATAGCAGCAGCGAATAAAAATTTATCAGCCCAAGCAAAAAAGGCACAAGAGAATCTAAATAATGCCAATGCAAACTTGAAAGCTGCAAATACCAAGGTGAATGAGGCACGGCAAAACCTGAAAATAGCAGAAGATAAAGTAGCAGTAGCTGATGCAAAAGTAAGTGAAGCTGAAAAAAGGGCAAAGGAAGCAGTTCAACAACAAAAAACAGCACAAAAGCAGCGTGAAGAAGCTGTTGCAGGTTTAAATCGGGCTAGGGAAGAACAAAAGCAGGCGCAACAAGAATTAAATAAAGCTCAAATTGCCCTGAATGCGGCAGTAAATGCTCAGACAATTGCTTTGAAGGAACTAAGAAAAGCAGATATATTCCGAAAAATTGCTGTCGAGAAATTAAAAACAGCACAAGCCGACCGAGAAATTGCTTTAAAGGGTACGCAATTAGAACAAGCAGGAACAAATGCGTTGCGAGTGTTTGCACCTTCAAGAGAAATAGAGGGGTTGTTGGCAGTAATGCAGACTGCGGAAGAACTAAAAACTCTGGTAAAGGATAAAAAATCTTTAGCAGACTATCCTGCTTATAGCCCTTTGTTTAGTTTACAAAACGTTTTGTTAAATATTCGCGAACAAAATCGCTTGAAAGGGCATAGCGATTATGTCAACAGCGTCGTCTTCAGCCCCGACGGCAAAACCTTAGCTTCCGCCAGTGATGACAAGACGATCAAATTGTGGAGTCGGGACACAGGCAAAAAAATTTCCACCCTGACTGGGCATAGCGAATCGGTCAACAGCGTTGTCTTCAGCTCAGATGGTAAAACTTTAGCTTCCGCCAGTTATGACAACACTATCAAATTGTGGAATCGAGACACAGGCAAAGAAATTTCCACCCTGACTGGGCATAACGAAGCGGTCAACAGTGTCGTCTTCAGCCCCGATGGCAAAACTTTAGCTTCCGCCAGTTATGACAACACTATCAAATTGTGGAATCGGGAGACGGGCAAAGAAATTTCCACCCTGACTGGGCATAACGAAGCGGTCAACAGTGTCGTCTTCAGCCCCGATGGTAAAACTTTAGCTTTCGCAAGTTATGACAAGACAATCAAATTGTGGAATCGAGACACAGGCAAAGAAATTTCCATCCTGACTGGGCATAGCGAAGCGGTCAACAGTGTCGTCTTCAGCCCCGATGGCAAAACTTTAGCTTCTGCAAGTTATGACAAGACGATCAAATTGTGGAATCGAGACACAGGCAAAGAAATTTCCACCCTGACTGGGCATAGCAGTTGGGTCAGCAGCGTCGTCTTCAGCCCCGATGGTAAAACTTTAGCTTCCGCCAGTCATGACAAGACGATCAAATTGTGGAATCGAGACATAGGCAAAGACATTTCCACCCTGACTGGGCATAGCAGTTGGGTCAGCAGCGTCGTCTTCAGCCCCGATGGCAAAACTTTAGCTTCCGCCAGTGCTGACAAGACGATCAAATTGTGGAATCGAGACATAGGCAAAGAAATTTCCACCCTGACTGGGCATAGCGAAGCGGTCAGCAGCGTCGTCTTCAGCCCCGATGGCAAAACTTTAGCTTCTGCTAGTCTTGACAAGACGATCAAATTGTGGATTCGGGAGACGGGGAAAGAAATTTCCACTCTGACTGGGCATAGCGCACAGGTCAACAGCGTCGTCTTTAGCCCCGATGGCAAAACTTTAGCTTCCGCCAGTTATGACAAGACGATCAAATTGTGGAGTCGGGACACAGGCAAAGAAATTTCTACGCTGAATGGGCATAGCGCAGCAGTCTACAGCGTCGTCTTCAGCCCCGATGGCAAAACTTTAGCTTCCGCCAGTCATGACAAGACGATCAAATTGTGGAATCGGGAGACGGGCAAAGAAATTTCCACCCTGAATGGGCATAGCGAAGCGGTCAGCAGGGTCGTCTTCAGCCCCGATGGCAAAACTTTAGCTTCCGCCAGTCTTGACAACACCATCAAATTGTGGAGTCGGGACACAGGCAAAGAAATTTCCACCCTGAATGGGCATAGCGCAGCAGTCAACAGCGTCGTCTTCAGCCCCGATGGTAAAACTTTAGCTTTCGCCAGTCGTGACAACACCATCAAATTGTGGAGTCGGGAGACGGGCAAAGTTTCTATGCTGACTGGGCATAGCGCATGGGTCATCAGCGTCGTCTTCAGCCCCGATGGCAAAACTTTAGCTTCCGCCAGTGATGACAACACCATCAAATTGTGGAATCGGGAGACGGGGAAAGAAATTTCCACCCTGAATGGGCATAGTGAAGCGGTCTACAGCGTCGTCTTCAACGCCGATGGTAAAACTTTAGCTTCTGCCAGTTTTGACAACACCATAAAATTGTGGAATCTGAGTCTTGATGATTTATTAGCGCAGGGTTGCAGTTGGCTGAAGGGTTATTTGATTAGCCATCCTGATGAGGCGAAGGTGTGTGAGGGGAGGTAGGGGGAAGAGGGGGACAAGGGGGACACACTTCGGCTGCGCTCAGTGACCGGGTACAAGGAGGACAGGGGGGCAAAGCACGGATGCAATAGGTCGTAGGGGCACGGCACCGATAAAATTATGTGATGCACCGAAAGATTATGGATGCCGTGCCCCTACAATTGGTCGGAACGCCAAGGGTATTTGAAGATAAATGTAGAGTGAAAGGCGATCGATTAGTAATTTAACAAGGCAATTTCTGTTCTGAACTCGGAGTTTCTTGTTTGGAACGAGAATGTTCCTGTTTGGAAGGAGAATGTTTCTGTTCTAAACAAGAATGTTCATGTTCCGAACTCGGCGTTTCATGTTCCGAACTCGGCGTTTCATGTTCCGAACTCGGCGTTTCATGTTCCGAACTCGGCGTTTCATGTTCCGAACTCGGCGTTTCATGTTCTGAACTCAAAGTTTCGTGTTCTGAACTCAAAGTTTTCTGTTCCGAAGCTATTTGATGAGGCTTTTTATGTGAGAAAGTGCGTAGACTTGTCTTGTCGTAGACATCGCGCTTCTTTCCCCCAGCTTACAGCAATATTTCAGGTAAGTCAGGTACGCGCTTCGGGGCATGGCAGTGCCAGTGCCCCTACAATCAACGATAATCTGTACCTCACCCACTGGCAATCTGCTGTTAATATCTGGTTCAACTCCCAAAACTTTTAATTGGGCGGCTAATTTTCCTAACCCATGAGTAAAAATGCCCAATGCCCACTCGCCCTGAGCGAAGTCGTTCGCGTAGCGTCTCGAAGAGAAGGGATGCCCCATGCCCCATGCCCATCTTCAAAACTGACCCAATTGCAATCTATAATTCAAACTAAAGAACCAAGCATCAAAGTTAATATTTTGTGACGTAGAATCGCCAAAGCTCACGCCGCCCTGGAGATTCAAACTACTATCCTTCGACACGCGATAATTTAAATGCCCAAATAACCGATGAAATTGGTCTTCTCGCGCATCTGGGCGATTGGTAAAATCAGAAAAGTTGAACTGGTAGTTAACTCCGACTTGTAGCGGTTGTTGCAAGTAGTAGCTTAAAGATAACCATAAGGAGTTAACGATCCGACTGCGGTTGTCGGGATCTGAAAAATTGACGCTCAATTCATAGAAGCTATCGAGGAATAATTTAGAACTGAGGGGATCTCGTCGTCCTAAAGACAGCCTGACTGCATTTTCATTCAAAAAGCGATCGCCTGCCTTAAAATTACTACCATTGTTGGCGTAGAACAAATGTTGATTACTCCAACTGAGTTCGCCATACATCCGCCGTGATAGTTGCTGATACAAACTGACGTTGAATCGCAACTGATTGTAATCATAAACAGATTGATCTAAGTAATGAATCTTGTTACCATCAATCGATCCGCTGATAAAAGTCTTAGAACCCAAAGGTAAATAGGTAGAGGCTAAAGTCAGCCCGTAAAAAATTAAGCTATCCTCAATTGGGTCAACACTAGAAGAAAAAATATTACTCGAATAAAAGTAACCCACACGAGCTTGTAAAGAACCTATCGGTTTAAACCGAACCACAGGCTTTTCTTGTGGTAGCGGTGGCTGTTGCTCTAAAGGTGGTGGATCTGGTAATTGTCTTGGTTTTACCCGCAATCCCAATTCCAAACTCCCAGGAATAGGTAAAGACTGTGTTTGTTTTTGTAATACCTCTATTAGGTTCTGTCGCCTTTGAGCATAATCACCCTCAGGAGGTTCTAAAAGTTGCTCTATTTGATCTGGGGAAGGAGTAGGAATTCCTGGTGGCGATTCTAAAGGTGGCGGATCGCTTTGCTTTTGCAAATCACCAGTATTATCTTCGGTTGGAGGACTTGCTTGAGAACTATCCGTTTCTTGATTAGCTTGATCCGGGGATGCTTGTGACTGTATTACATCACTAACTCTTTGAGAAAGTAAACGCCTCACACCAATTGATTGTTGACATATATAGTCTTGACAGTCAGTACTGGCTGGTAAAGCTTGCAATTCCGTACTAGCAGCTATCAGCAAAGACTGATTGGACTGAGATAATTTTTTAGTTTCCCCATGATCTTGGTCAATACAGCTTTCATATTGGCTAAAGCTTTCAATCTTAATCTGCTCTGGAACAGAGATATTGTGCTCCAGCTTGACAGATAAGTCACTATTATCTGTCTTGGCTAACTTCGGCAGATCTAATTTTGATACTGGAAGACTTTGTACATCTTGCTTTAGTTGCTGACATCGCCGTTCAGGCTGTTTTTGGCTTGCTCCCAAAGCAACCTTCTGAGGTGGCTCAAATACACTCTGCGAGTCCACACCAGAATTTTTAGCCCATGCTGTATTTTTGGTGTCTACTTGTATGACACCATTAGTCGTGAAAAAAATTGCGAATAAAAAACTTTTCCAGCCCTTGGGTTGCATCTTTGATGGCGTTGATCGCGTTTGGCAAACGTAGATTCACAAGCGGACTCGGAAATTCCCAATAGTAATTTCAAATTCCCGACCAACTCATCCCCTGATAATTGCTTCTAGTACAGCACAATTTAAGTAAGCTCACCATTTAGCACTTGATAAAAGCCAATCATCAAAGTTTTTAACTTTTGAGTGATGACTTTTGATTGCGGCATTTGCCGTTAGGCGTTACCGTAGACTTGCGGTACTAGTTTCTAAAACTTGATTAGAATATTCAAGATTACTATATATTATCTTTATACTTATTTAACCGAAAATTTAAAGATATTAATTTTTTATATATTTTTAGATATTTATATACTAAGCTTAAAACTAACATGATAGTATATCTACCCATTTTATTAAAATTTGCTGATTAAACTTAGTATTACAACTGGCATAAAGTTTAAGCAAAGTATAAAAAATAACTAAATTATCAATTAAATCGGAAAATAAGTCTTTAACTGAGTTGATAACAAAAAAATTTTGAGTTCACAATTATGTTTCAGAAATTTTTCCCACTTTTAGCGATCGGTGTATGGGGAGTTGTAGTCTTGCCTTTGTCAAAACCAGCACAGGCAGCTACTCCTTTAACCAGAGGAGAAATTCAGGATTTACGGAACTTAGTACAGCTAATTCCCAGAAATAGCCCAAAGCGGCGTCCAGCACGCAAATTAGATCCCATGATTCCTGGGGATGGGCTATCTACAGGTAGAGCATCCCTGGCAGATTTACGCTTTAATGACGGCTCCTTAGCAAGAGTTGGCGAACAGGCTGTATTTCAGTTTTTACCGAAAACTCGTAACTTTAGACTATCAAATGGAACAGTATTACTACTGATTCCTCCTGGAAGGGGACAAACACGTATTCACACACCGAATGCCGCAGCCGCCATTCGGGGTTCAGCATTATTTGTGCGCTATGACCAACAAACGGATACCACAATTGTGGGCGCACTGACAAATAGTGGGATAGAAGTATCTAATAAACAAGCTACTCAAAGTCGGGTACTGGAAGCCGGACAACTGATGGTGATTGTCAAAGGTAAAATCCAGGGCTTGTACGATTTTGATTTAAGAACTTTTTATGAAACTAGCGATCTAGTTCGTGGACTGGATTTGACTAGACAGAATCTTGCACCGACACCCGATCCCGCGATCGCTAGCGTTCAAGCTGAAACTTCAGCCGCAGTAGCTACACAAACCCCAATAACTAAGGGTGAGGGAGTACTAGAAAATCCATCATTCTTACAGCTAACAGCTACTTCTTCATCAGAGTCGGAGTCACAGTCCCAGTCTGCAAGCAGCACCGAAGAAAACACTAACAGCAGCAATAATCAAGAGGAAGCTAGTGTCAATCCGAGCCAAGAGGATCTTTCAGTAGACTCCTTTGTTAACACAGGGGAAGTTCAATCTAGCGAGCAATTAAATAATAACAATAACAATGTTGATACTAGTCAATCTGTAAAACAACCGCTCATTCCTTCCCGTCCACCAGAAACAACTCCCAATCCCGGTGGCAGTAATCCCAACCCCGGTGGCGGTAATCCCAACCCCGGCGGTGGTAATCCTAACCCCGGTGGTGGCACAGGTACAGATGGCGGCAATCCTAATCCCGGTGGCGGCAATCCCAACCCCGGTGGCGGTAATCCCAACCCCGGTGGCGGTAATCCCAATCCCGGTGGCGGTAATCCTAATCCCGGTGGCGGTAATCCCAATCCCAGTGGCGGTAATCCCAATCCCGGTGGCGGTAATCCCAATCCCGGTGGTGGTAATCCCAATCCCGGTGGCGGTAATCCCAATCCCGGTGGTGGCACAGGTACAGATGGCGGCAATCCCAACCCCGGTGGCGGTGATACAGGCGGTGGTAATCCCAATCCCGGCGGTGGCGATACAGATGGCGGCAATCCCAACCCCGGTGGCGGTGATACAGGCGGTGGTAATCCCAATCCCGGCGGTGGCGATACAGGCGGCGGTAATCCCAATCCCGGCGGTGGCGATACAGGCGGCGGTAATCCCAATCCCGGCGGTGGCGATACAGGCGGCGGTAATCCCAACCCCGGTGGTGGCACAGGTACAGATGGCGGCAATCCCAACCCCGGTGGCGGCGATACAGGCGGCGGTAATCCCAATCCCGGTGGCGGCACAGGCACAGATGGTGGCAATCCCAATCCCGGTGGCGGTGATACAGGCGGTGGTAATCCCAATCCCGGCGGTGGTGATACAGGCGGTGGTAATCCCAATCCCGGTGGCGGTGATACAGGCGGCGGTAATCCCAATCCTGGTGGCGGCGATACAGGCGGCGGTAATCCCAACCCCGGTGGTGGCACAGGTACAGATGGCGGCAATCCCAACCCCGGTGGTGGCACAGGTACAGATGGCGGCAATCCCAACCCCGGTGGTGGCGGTACGGGCGGGGGAGGTAGACCAACATCCTAAAAATCAGATGTTATTGATATAACAATGCAATCTCAGTTACTTAACTGAGTAAAATCTAGGGGAGCCGACTAATAAAGCCGACTCCCCTTAAAATTATTTATAATAATTAATTCAAATGTATATTTAAATACTTCAATTGCAGAAAGTAGTTATAAATATTGGCGATTACTGTCAAAAACTAGGTATTGTTGCTATTAATGTTAGAGCATCTGCTAACGCTAGATTAAATCAAGAATAGGACTTCAATGGCAGATTAGGCTGTGTAAGTTTTGGACAGCTAAATGCATAGTTGTGTAAGAGATACATAAATTTATGGCTTTTGATTACGATCTATTTGTAATTGGTGCGGGTTCTGGCGGTTTAGCAGCTTCTAAGCGTGCTGCTAGCTATGGGGCAAAAGTGGCGATCGCAGAAAACGATCTAGTTGGTGGAACTTGTGTGATTCGCGGCTGTGTTCCCAAAAAACTTATGGTGTACGGTTCCCATTTTCCTGCACTGTTCGATCATGCCGCAGGCTATGGTTGGCAAGTGGGTGAGACAAAATTAAATTGGGAACATTTTATTACATCCATAGATAAGGAAGTGCGGCGGCTATCCCAACTACATGTCAGTTTATTAGAAAAAGCCGGAGTTACATTGATTCCTGGTCGTGCTAGTTTATTAGATTCCCACACTGTAGAAATTGGCGATCGCCAAATTACAGCCGATAAAATCTTAATTGCTGTTGGCGGGCGACCTTTAAAACCAAATTTACCAGGGATGGAATATGCTATTACCTCTAACGAAATTTTTCATCTCAAAGAACAACCAAAACACATAGCCATTATTGGTGCTGGTTATATTGGCACAGAATTTGCATCCATCATGCGTGGTTTAGGTTCCCAAGTCACACAAATTATTCGCAAAGACCTAATTCTAAAGGGTTTTGATGAAGATATCCGCACAGGAATTCAAGAAGGAATGGCTAATCACGGTATTCGCATCATCCAAAATAACGTGGTGACAGCAGTTGAGAAAGTACCAGAAGGTGTGAAGTTGTCCTTATCTGGGGAAAATACAGAACCGGTGATTGCTGATGTGTTTTTAGTCGCCACTGGTCGAGTTCCCAATATCGATGGATTAGGTTTAGAAAATGCTGGAGTGAAAGTTGTCGCCACTGCTATCGAAGGCCCGGGATACTGTACTGAAAATGGAATAGCTGTCAATGAATATAGCCAAACTACTCAACCCAATATTTTTGCAGTTGGTGATGTCACCGATCGCTTAAATTTAACGCCAGTCGCCATTGGTGAAGGACGCGCCTTTGCTGATAGCGAATTTGGCAACAACCGCCGCGAATTTAGTCACGAAACCGTACCCACAGCTATTTTTTCCAACCCAGAAGCAGCTACTGTCGGTTGGACAGAAGCCGAAGCTAAAGCCAAACTAGGTGATGATGCAGTCACAATCTTCCGCACCCGCTTCCGTCCGATGTACTACAGCTTAACTGGTGCCCAAGAAAGAACCATGATGAAGTTAGTAGTAGATACTAACACTGATAAAGTTCTCGGTGCGCACATGGTAGGAGACAGCGCCGCCGAGATTATTCAAGGAATAGCGATCGCAGTGAAAATGGGCGCAACCAAAAAAGACTTTGATGCTACTGTGGGTATCCATCCCTCAGCCGCCGAAGAATTTGTCACAATGCGGTAAATTTTGTACAGACGCGATCGCGTCTGTATAGAAAATACTGGCTGATAAAAATTTTGAATTACTTTATCTACTTACACGGCTTTGCTTCTAGCCCTAATTCTGCCAAAGCACGAGATATACGCGATCGCTTTGCCAGAATTAACATAAAACTCAAAATTCCCGATCTCAACGCTGGCGATTTCTCCCACCTAACTATTACTCGTCAGCTAACTCAAGTTTTGACAGAATTTCCTAATGATTCTCAACCAGTAACCTTAATCGGCTCAAGTTTAGGTGGTTTAACCGCAGCCCACCTAGGGCAAAAATCCTTACAAGTACAGCGTTTAGTCTTATTAGCACCAGCCTTTGAATTTTTATCCCATTGGTTAGCAAAACTCGGAGAAGAAAAAATCCAACGTTGGCAACAAGAGAAATATCTCCCGGTGTATCACTATAAAGAAGGACGAGAACTGCCATTACACTACGATTTTGTGATAGATGCTGCCCAATATCAAGAAAATGTATTAAAACGCCCAATTCCTACCCTAATTTTGCATGGAACCGAAGATGAAGTCATTCCCATATCAGCTAGTCGCGAATATGCGCGATCGCGTCCTTGGGTAAAGTTAGTTCAACTCGACAGCGATCACAGCTTGGGAAATGTCACAGAACAAATATGGCAAGCAATCCACGGCTTTTGCCAGTTACCTGAAAGCTGTAAAATTTGAAAAATTAGTCAGTTGTCATTTGTCATTTGTGGCAATGCCCAATGACGCCACTTGCTTTAAGCCTACGGCACTTCCTTCAAGTCGGCAAAGCCTCCCAACGGAGTGCCTTGGAAACCCGTCCAACGCAGTGGCTCCCCAATGCCCCATGCCCCATGCCCATCAACTAAAATTATGCTTCCCTTCATTCGGTCAGATTTAGCTCAATTCACAGCTTACAAACCCCATCCTAGCAGCGATACAGCCGATGCAGTCACTACACAATTCGATCGACTAGATACCAATGAAAGCCCCTACGATCTCCCAGCAGAGTTAAAAGAAAAGTTGGCTTGGACTTATCAGCAAGTAATTGAAACAAATCGTTACCCTGATGGCGGACATGAAACACTTAAAGGAGCGATCGCAGATTATGTGAATGAGTCAGCAGCCCTCTCATCATCTGGTGTAACGGCTGCTAATATTTCTGTGGGCAATGGTTCAGATGAATTGATTCGTTCTTTATTAATCGCTACCTGTTTAGGGGGAGAAGGTAGTATTTTAGTTGCCAATCCGACTTTTTCGATGTATGGGATTTTGGCAAAAACCTTGGGGATTCCGGTAATAGAAGTCGGTAGAAATGCAACCAATTTTGAAATTGATTTACCATCTGCCCAAAAAGCGATCGCTCAAACTCAAAATCCCCCGATCCGCGTGGTATTTGTAGTTCATCCTAATTCTCCCACTGCTAATTGCTTAACAGCAGCAGAATTAGACTGGTTAAGAAGTCTGAGTCCAGAAATTTTGGTAGTAATTGATGAAGCTTACTTTGAATTTAGTCAAACTACCTTAGTTGCAGAATTATTACAACGGCCAAATTGGATTATATTACGTACCTTTTCTAAAGCTTTCCGGTTAGCAGCTTTGCGTGTTGGCTATTGTGTAGCTCATCCAGAAGCGATCGCCATTTTAGAAAAAGTCCGTTTACCTTATAATCTTCCCAGCTTCTCTATCGCTGCTGCCTTAATAGCTTTGCAAAACCGCCAGCTATTACTCGCATCAATTTCCCAAACTCTTACTGAACGTGACAAACTAATCCACGCTTTGTCACAATACTCAGCATTAAAAATTACACCTAGCGCCGCTAACTTTATCTACTTGCGTGTCGCACCCAATAGCAGTATTCCCGAACAAGCAGCTTTACAAAATCTTCATCAAAAATTGAGACAATCTGGTACGCTTGTTCGCCTTCTTCCCCAAGGATTACGAATTACAATCGGCACTCCAGATGAAAATGCCCGTACCCTCAATCGGTTACAGGCTGCTGTGACAAATCTGGCATTTTAACTATCAACTCACTTAGTAATTAAATCTACTTTCTCCATCACTGCCCAAACGGCGTACCATACTCACCGTTTGTGGCAATACACCTACTAACAAAGCAAAAGCAACATCTGGTAAATTAGCTACAGTTTCCAAGGGGAAATATTGTTCAAATTGATCGAGAATCTTTTGTACTCGTTGTTGAGGAACTTGGTTTTCTGTAATTTGTTTAATCAAGCGAATCCATTGTCGCCTAATTAAATAAGCTTTCTGACGCTCATCATAAGATTCAGGAGTTAATAAAGACAAATTACCTATAGGTAATGCGCCTTGGCAATCACAATCATATTCCCCACCAACAGCAGCCCCAGGCCCAGCAAACTCCGCATGGTAACGTTTAAAAAGAATTAAACCATTCCGTTTGCGACTATTGACAATAAAGACTTTACCACTATGTAGTAGTGTGAGGATATCCGAGCCTTGCGGTTGCTCAGTTCCATCTGGCATTACAATATAGTCAAAGAAAGTGGTTTCAGGATAATAAGTTGATACCATAGGAATCTGATAGCGCTGGCATTGTTCGCTATCCATGTTTTCTTAGATTGGCAAATAATTGAGTAGTAGTATGCACTAAAAACTGTAACTTACTGTTCAATCAAATGAAATTTTGATTTTTCTTATTATTAGGAAGCCTACGGTCAATTTCAGTAAATTATGAATAAATAAATTAGATTGAACAATTGAGTGATTATATTCTATGAAATTTAACTTGATTTGTCTCCTATTTACAAGGAAAATTTTTTAAAGTTTTTATAAAGTTCAATATATTAAATACAAAGTTATCATGAGGAATTAATAGCTTATGTCAATATATTTAATCTTTATACACTTTATTTATCTTAATGTAACTAATATGTAGCATTGCTGTGAATAAATAAATTATCCCTTAGGAATACTTGAAACCCTTACTCTTAGATACTTATCCATTCTACCTAGTGTAGTAGATTTTTTTAAAAAAATTGGTTTTCAGGATTTTAGTCAACACAATTTAAAATCCTTGCTAAATTAGCATAACCTATCAAAAAATTCATTTTTTTAACTTTTTCTCCCAGGCTGTTGATCCTACAACCCTAGAGAGCAAAATCTTTATTCTAAACTCTCTCATCGCTAATGCAAACGCTCTTATTATTAAGTTAAATTCCCACAAGAATTAGCTTCCTACCTTTGCGCCTACAACAATTCCTGGAAAATCCTGGAAAATCAATACATATAGCTGATTGTTAGCTACCTTCCCCAGGCTATAGCTCACAATTAGTACTTATTCTCTATGACTGATTTTCCAGATAGTCAGAAAAATCGCGATCGCAAATCTCAGGTGCTGAGATCGTTACTCAAATGTTTGTGCAATAATATTTGGTTTGAAGATTTTGGCAAAAATAGATTCCAATTAGATTCGACTTTATGCACCCTGTATCCTAACTTGCAATACAACTGTCGCGCTTGGTAGTTATTTTCCAAAACATGTAAATATAAATCTTGAAATCCCCATTCCTGGGAAACTTTTTCGCAATTTTTGAGTAATCCGGAGGCTAAGCCATGTCTACGGTATTGTGGTCGCACTGCTAAATTAGACAGATAAGGAAAACTTCTGCCAGTCTGTATCCAAGAATGACTAAAACGTATACCTAATTCTACAGTTCCCACCAAGTTATTAGCTGCATCTTTAGTAGTATCAGCCGCTACCAAGCAAACGTGATGGGGTGCAGGTGTCGCCAAACGGTGCTTCAAGTCTTCATAGATTCC
Source organism: Tolypothrix sp. FACHB-123 (assembly GCF_014697075.1). Taxonomy (GTDB): domain Bacteria; phylum Cyanobacteriota; class Cyanobacteriia; order Cyanobacteriales; family Nostocaceae; genus Aulosira. The sequence continues at coordinate 288,414 of NZ_JACJRE010000002.1, forward strand.
CAAACGCAGTAATGGAAAAGCCCATCCCCATATACCTTTTTGCGAGTGAAAACTTTCCGTAATAATTTGGGCAACTCCATATAGATCAGCAGGTGTTGCTGCACGGATTTGAAATTGGCGCTCCGACAGATCCGCTGGAACTATGACTGGCTCTTGGTGGTATGTGTTAAAAAACCAGGATGTCAAGGCTAGTTTACTATTGATTACATTTAATAAGGAAAATTTTCTCAAATATCTTCAAACACTTTACAACTTTATGCAAACTCTTAGAACATCGTAACTATTACTGTAAATTTGCGATCGCTAAGCAAATAAAGTGTAGGCACAGACGAGAAAAACAAATACTCTCTCAATATAATGTATCTCAACTGGAGTAGAAGGTTGAAACTTCAGCAGACAATATTGCCAGAAAGCATTGTAGATCGCCATTGAGGGATTGTATTCATCTGTCACAGAAATTGGGCGAGCAGAATCAGGTGTTTGGCGATCGCTGTACTAGCTTGAGGCAGTATCCTGAATACATGTATAAATTATTATCAGAGTATAAGCTGAGTCTGATTGTGAAAATATTGCTGATATTTCCATGAGTATCATAAATAAAATTTACCTACAAGTGTTAGTGCAACTGCTGTAACGGGAAAACTTAATATGCAGCTACAGATGGATTTTTCAGCCAGCCTTGAGTGCTGTATGTGTATAGTGTTTTGACGGTTCTAGCTGGAGGTGAGGAAAGATTTGGTAAGCATCGACTCTGTAAGACAAAAACCGAATAACAAAACAATTGCCTTGCTTGAGAGCGAATGGCAATCATTACCAGCCATTGAGGCGAATTACTGTGAGTAAATGCTTTAACACTCAGCACTCATGTAGCCATACAGCCTTATTCGTCAAAATGCTCTGCTCTTACCTGACTCAGAAACATCCCTGTCTGATCAGATTATTCTTTATCCAACTGCCGTTGCAGCAGGAAAGCGGTGCATGAAATCCCAACAAGCAAACAGTAAGCCGAAAATATTGGTTGTCGATGATGAACCAGACAACCTTGACTTGCTTTACCGCACCTTCTATCGTGATTACAAGGTGCTAAGGGCAACTTCTGGGCCTGCGGCATTGGATCTGCTGGCAAAAGAAGGAGAGGTCTCAGTGATCATCTCCGATCAGCGAATGCCGATTATGAGCGGTACAGAATTTTTGAGCCTGACAGCGACTCAATATCCAGATATTATCCGGATTATCTTGACTGGCTACACGGATGTCGAAGACTTAGTGGAAGCCATCAACGCTGGTAAGGTATTCAAATATGTCACTAAACCGTGGGAAGCCGAAGAACTCAAAGCAGTAGTTCGCCAAGCTTTGGATACTCATAATGTCCTGAAAGCCCGTACCCGCGAACTGACACGCACGCTGCGTCAAGAATCACTGCTGAACACTGTCACTAATACTATTCGTAGTGCTTTAGATTATCGACAAATTTTACAAGCAATTGTCGATACAGTAGGTCATATGTTGGAAGTGGATGTGTGTCTGTTACGCCCCTTCCAAGATGGGCAATTAGTAGATGAAGGATTTATTTACCAGAAGGCTGCGCCTGAGAGAATTATCAAAGAAGCAGATAATTCTGCGGCTTCATCTGTTGGTTCTTTGGTATCTCAACCTTTGTTAGCCCAGACAGTATGGGAAACTCGTGAAGTTCAAGTTATTCATCATGTAGCTGATGATGAACGCATCCAAGGCGATAGTCTTGAACTAGAACAACGTCGAGCAGCTTTTATTACAGCTAACATCAGCTCCAGCTTGGTTGTGCCGCTGATTTGCCAACAAGAACTGATGGCAGTACTGGCATTGCACCAATGCTCTGAATCCCGAATTTGGAAGGAAGAGGAAGTACAGTTGGTGATGATGGTAGCAGATCAGGCAGCACTGGCTTTATCCCAAGCTTATACCTACGAGCAAGTGCGTGCTTTGGCTAAGCGGGAAGCTTTAATTAATACAGTCACTACCGCAATTCGCTCTAGTCTCGATCCGCAGGATATCTTTGCGGCAATTACTGAACAACTAGGACAAGCCTTACAAGTTAATGGCTGTGTTCTATCCTTATGGACAGAAGAAGATGAATTTGTTCAATGTGTGGGATTATACGATAGTTCTCACAATTTAGACAGTAATCATAAACCCATTCAGGAGTCGGTATTAAATAATAATCATCACTATTTAACAGAAGAATTACCTAATTCCCAGACTCCAATTAAAGAAAATCCAATTCTGCAAGAAATTTTGCGGACACAGGAACCTGTGGTAATTGCGGATATGAGCAATTGCCCGGTAGAAATTAAGGGTTTTGATTTACCTTTAAAAATGCCAGCGCGATCGCTCATGGTTGTGCCTTTATTAGCTGATGGCAAATGCATCGGTAGTATTACCCTACGGGAAGGTAACAAATCACGCCGCTGGTTAGCTTCGGAGATTGAACTAGCTAAAGCCGTAGCTGCACAAGCGGCGATCGCAGTACAACAATCACGTTTATATCAAAAAACCCGCGATCAAGCTGAACGCTTGTTGCAATTAGATAAACAAAAAACCGAATTTTTCCAAAATATTTCCCACGAGTTTCGGACGCCAATTACTTTAATTCAAGGGCCTTTAGAATCAGCGGTAAATAATGGTGATGGGTTGTCCTACGCTCAAAGTGCGATCGCTTTGCGCAACTCTAGGCGATTGCTGAGATTGGTAAATCAACTACTAGATCTGCAACGCTTAGATGCTGGGAGAATGCAGCCTAGTTTCCGTCCCTACGATCTAGATGAATTTGTCAGTCAAATTGTCGAATCTTTTCGCCCTTACTGTGAGAAAAAGGGACTGCATTTAGTCACCGATTTAGATAAATGCCCCGAAGTTTACTTGGACATGGAAAAATTTGACAAGGTAATTTATAATCTCCTGTCAAATGCCATGAAGTTTACTCCTGAAAGCGGCACAATTGGCATCAGACTGATATCTGCTGGCAAAAATTGTATATTACAAGTACAAGACACAGGAATTGGCATTGTTCAAGAACAAATTCCTCACCTATTTGAGCGATTCCGCCAAGCTGAAGGCTCAGAAAATCGCTCCTATGAAGGTAGCGGTTTGGGTTTGGCTTTAGTCAAAGAATTGGTAGAACTGCACGGTGGTCAAGTAACTGTAGAATCAGTGTACGGTGAAGGTACAACCTTTACACTGCATCTTTTGGTTGGTAGTAGCCATTTACCCATAGACCAAGTGCATGATACACCTTGTGAACTGAATACCAGCCGCGCCAGTGTGGAATTGGCTGATTTAGAACTAGTAGAGCCAACAGTCGAAAATATCGATAATCTACCACAAGATTTATTACCGAGTTCTGATATTCAAGAACTGCAAGCAAACAATAATGGCAATCATGCAAAGACTGGTCATTCTATTCTGGTTGTAGACGATAACCCAGACTTGCGAACCTACGTATCTGAGATTATTCGCAGCAATGGCTATCAAGTCCATACAGCGCGTAACGGTGCTGAAGGATTACAGATAGCGCAGAAAGTTTCACCAAGTTTGATTATCACTGACTTAATGATGCCCTTGGTGACGGGACTAGAAATGATTCGCATGATTCGCAATGAAGAAAAGCTCAAAGGAACACCAATCATTCTGTTGACTGCTAAAGTTGACGAAGAAACCCGAATTGAAGGTACAGAACATGGAGCTGATGCTTATTTAGCTAAACCATTTAATGACCGGGAACTTCTAGCAGAAGTCAGGAATCTTTTAGCTTTAAAGGAAAATGAACGCCGGGTATTAGAGTTAAATACTTATTTGACAGAATCCGTATTAAAACGTTTTTTACCACCGGTATTGGTGAAAAAAGCTGCTGCTGGAGATTTAACCTTAGATTTGCGTCCAGAACCGCGTTTAATCACAGTTTTATTTAGTGACATAGTTGGTTTTACCCAACTTGCAAATACTCTCAGATCTCGAAGGGTAGCAGAGTTGCTCAATGAGTATTTAGAAGGTATGACCAAGACTGTGTTTGACAATGGCGGCACTGTCGATAAATTTATGGGAGATGCTATCTTAGCTTTATACGGAGCACCAGAAGAATTAACACCGAATGAACAGGTGCGTCGTGCTATTAATACTGCTAGAGCAATGCATCGCTCTTTAGATCAGTTGAATCAGCGCTGGCGAGATCAAGGGATCTTTGAGTCTAATGGACATTCTGGTGTCAAGTTCCGTTGTGGAATTCACCAAGGTACAGCAGTGGTGGGAATGTTTGGTAGTGCTGAACGTGCTGATTACACTGCTATTGGGCCTAGCGTCAATATTGCTGCTAGATTGCAAGCAGCAGCTATTCCCGGTACGATCCTAGTCTCTGCTGCTGTAGCAGATTATTTACAGGATGAAGAAATTACCAAAGTCAGTCCTTTAGAACTTAAAGGAGTAGATGAAACAGTTCTTACCTTTGCTGTGACAGCAGATATCATGGCTAATCGCTGAAACTAAACTGGATTTGGAAGCGTTAGTCTGGTAAAGAGTAATAGCACCCAATCAGATCCAGTTTGAAATTTAATATGACACCATCGGTTGCAGATCAGACTTCAACTCTAGCAAAGGACTGGAGACGACATACAGACCCACCTGGTTTATGGGTTGCTGTAGTTATAGGTTCGTTGAGCCTGCACTTAATAGCTTTTTGGCTGATACGCTCCTATCAGTCTAGTTTATTGCGACGACAGCAAAGTCAAGCGGCGATTCCGATTGACTTTGTCGAAATTGCTCCGCAACCGAAATCACCAGTCAAACCAAGAGCGAAAGTACAACCCACTACGTCTCTACCAAAATCAGTATCATCAAAGCCTTTATCTACTAATCAAAAATTACAACCCAAAAATTTACCTCAACCTGTAGTTACAACAAAACCCAACTCTACTAATACTGAAGAGAAAAATGCTGTAGCGATCGCACAGCAACAACAACGCCAACGCGAACTAGTTCAACAACAGCAGCGCCAAAGAGAACTCGCCGAACAGCAACGCGAACTAGCTCAACAACAGCAGCGCCAAAGAGAACTCGCCAAACAGCAACGCGAACTAGCTCAACAACAGCAGCGCCAAAGAGAACTCGCCGAACAACAGCGTCAACTGGCTCAACAACAACAGCGCCAAAGAGAACTCACCGAACAGCAACGCCAAAGAGAACTAGCTGAACAAACTCCACAAGGAAGTCAAGAAAAGTTACCACCTCCACCCACACCGCAGTCTGGAGGAGGGTTGTTTGCGCTCTGGGTTCCGCTGAGTGAAGAGGAACAAAGACAGAAGATGACGCGATCGCCTTTACCAGAGGGGTTGAAACTAGCTGAACATATTGGAAGTAACGAAAAAAAAGTTGAGTCAATTTACATTAACCGTAACCTCGATCTTCCTGTAGTAGATTTTTTAGTATCCTTGGTCATTGATAATACTGGCAAGTTTATAGAAGCTGAGGTGATAGACCCTGCAATCCCCAAAGCACAAAGAAGTGATTATGAGCAATATGCTAACGATGTTTTCCAAGGTGAGAAATTTAAACCAGCTTATTATTCTGACGGCAGAACACCGCCAGAACGCACCAATCGTTTTGTCCGGCTGAAAATAGAACGCCGATAACTCAGATTAAGTACTTGAATTGTCGTGATTGCTGTGCTATTCTTATAAAGTTGGAAATTTGCGGGCGTAGTTTAGTGGTAAAACTATAGCCTTCCAAGCTATTAATGCGGGTTCGATTCCCGCCGCCCGCTTTATCAGTAAAACCCCTGAGAGCAAAGACTTTCACGGGTTTTTTAGTCGTTCTAGATAGCAGGAGCACTAGAACATAAGTACTAATAAAATAGGAAAAATTGGGGTAGATTGGGTGTAAATTGGGTGTAAAACAATTAGAGCAAGTGTACTAATTTATCTGTGTACAATAAACAAAGATTGTGAAAGTTAAGGGTGCGGAATGTGATACCAATTCAAATAATCTTTGCGACACATCAAAATATTCTAAAGGGCATGGCAGTGCCAGTGCCCCTACAATCTGTCGCATTCTTTTTTCTAATTGGTATGAGTTTTAAAACTTGAGATGAAGCCAGCATTTTTCATAAATTAAGTAAGTCGGCGGAAAAATTTATAAGTATGTAACGAAAACTTAACCAATTTGACTAGAGTTAAATTTAATACGTTGTGTGGTGTGGTTTCCTCTTTCCCCTCTGGCTTGAACACCATCAATTACTGCGTAGGCTAGGTCTAACTCATCATCAAACATTCGTCCTGCTAATTCATCCTTTTTAAGGTGTTGCCACTCTAATTCAATTGGGTTCATTTCAGAACAATATTTGGGCAAAAAGAAGATATATAAACCCATGTCTTCCCACTTTGACCACATCTGTTGAACTTCTTTGCACCGATGTATTGGGCCATTGTCTTGCACGATTACCCTAATGCGTCCGACATCAGCAGCTTCGCGGGCTTCTTGCTCCATCATCTGTATATAAGACTTGCGATTAACACCCCCAATAACCAAACCGTAAACAAAACTGATTAGAGGTTGAAAAAACCCGATAATGCTTAGTCTTCGACCCCGACGCTTTGTCTGTTCTAAGCGTTTTTGCTCACCTCGTTGGTAATAGCTGTAACTTGGCTCACTCCATGCACAAAACCCTGATTCATCCAAATACTTCAGGTCTATTTCTCCCGTAGCAGCAGCTAATTCCAACATATCTAGGTCGGCTTGCTTCTCTTCTCGTACTACAGGGTCTTGTTTTCCTTTATGACTCTTCCTGACTCGCTTCCATATGACCCCCTTTTTTTTAGCACCCGTCTTAACCTGTCGGCACTTAGTTTCACGTTGCGATCGCTCTCTAATTTTTGA